>NZ_JAQYWB010000113.1 GCF_030145185.1 Desulfoluna sp.
CGAGTTGTCAACCGGATACTCCGGACGAAAACTAGCTATGGTTCAAAGAGGAACTCACAAAGGAGGATGTTGACGATGCGGATTATTGGCGGTGCTGATGATCATGGTGTTGTTCGGCTGCGGCGGCTTCCAGGGTCAGGGGGGACGCTCTTTTCTATTTTTCTAAAGATTGTAACTGATCGAAAATTGGATGTTTTTTATTTTTTTGTTCGTCAGGTAGAAACATAGAAAAGAACGTCCCCCGAACTTCCCAAAATTAGAATTCTCTAGTCAACAATTTGACTACGTCCCCTCAGATTTCCCCCATCATCGTCGAAGATTGTGCTGCGAGCGTTTCCGCGGGATGTGACGTGGTAAACAGCACCGGGATATTCGATACGTAGCGGCCGAGCCATGGCCCCCCTCCCCCTTGAATTTCAGTTACGTCTACCTCGAAAAAATGGCGAGGCAAGACCTGACCCCTCGATCACTCCTAAAAAAAGAAGTCGTCTTTGCTTGACAGGGGAATTATAGAATGGCCCCCAAGCCCCCTCTATAGGGCCTTCCCAATTTCAATTATTGAGGGACAACGATACCTTCTATTTCAGCTTTCTTTAAAGTTTCTAGCAATATTATTGATTGCTTTTCAGATGGAATTTTGTTTGGTATTTTTGTTGCTTGAGTCAAAATATCGATCTCCATTGGGCTGAAGACACCTTTATCACTACCTTTTTCAAGGACAAACTTCCATTTCTCATTTGATATTTCAAGTACAAGTACCTGCGCCTTTATACCGTTATCGACTTTTTGAGTTTTTTTAGCTTCTTTAACCTCTTCACTAATGCTACTAGATGAAATCAATTCTGACATAAACTGTTTCGGCAACAGTTCGTCTAATGCTGAGACTTTATCTTTCAAGCGCGTCCAACAGGCATCTTTCTTACACCATTCTGAAACATTTGATATCCCCGTAGGAGGTTCTGAAATCTCATCAGAAACCAGCTTGCCAACTTGTGCTACAGCACCGATAATGGCGGGTGTGAGTTCTTGATCTTTCCAGATCTGCATAAAATCAAAAGTAACTTTTTTTGCCTTGCAAAGTTCAGAAATCATCGCGAGGGAATATGCAACGATATTTGCTCGATAACCACCCTGATACCATGATTGACCAGAGATGATCTTTTCAGTCCGCCTGAAAAGTATTGCTCTCGCAATAGCTCGCTTATAATAAAACTCATTGAAGGAATCAGGGGCTTTTTCCCACTCTTTGCCAATACGCTCTGCATACTTAGCGAAGTTCTTCTGTGCACCATGATTTACCCATTTCGGGTGTTCATCCCAAACATTTTCGAATTTAGCAAGATCTGTCTTGGTAAACATTCTTTGCTTGGGATATTCAACCTGAAATTTCTTCCGACCGGCTTGAGTCAATTTAGTCTGAGCATCCGCATACTGCCCTCTTGCTCGTTCATAAAACCATTTCGATTCACTCAAAGCTCCTGGGACAGGTCGGGCCCAGAGCCTCCTTGAAAACTCTTCCATCCGGATATGGAAAGGATGATTTGAGAAAAAATCGGCAGCGTTAACTTTGTTCTGAGTATTCGCGTATTCCGAAATTTTCGGGACAACCTCTTCACTTTTTTCTTCATCTACCACAGATAGTTTCATCTGCACAAAGACCTGTCCCAACCCAGCCCTGTCCTTTTTATTGGTGTGAAAAAGCGATGCTGTAGTTTGCCCACCATTAACAATCTGCAGGTCTCTTATCTGTTTAACAAAAATCCCTCGAGGAGTTAATTCCGTTACAACTTCCTTGGCCGTAGCCGTAATCCCATTGTTATAAGCAAAAAACATCTCAGGGTCGTTCATAATCGTTGCACGCATTCCTTTATTTACATTCCCCCTTGCCTGCAAGAAACATCGAACATTCTGTTCCAACAGCCTAGCCCCGTATTTACCATACAGACCAGCAAGAATATCACCAGGCATCACAAGGAGGTACGACTCATAATCAGCACTATTGAGATGAGCAGGCAAGCACTGCAGCCCCCCATCGCAAAGCTCTGAGAAATCAACAACGAGGTCTTCTTTTGCCCCCTTGGATGTCTGCAGCTTGAAAAACCGTGACATATCCCAGACATGATAGGAAAGTGTCCAGTGATGAAACTGAATCTCATCAAGAACTTTTATGCGCTCACTGAGGTTTCGTTCTGTAAGGAGGTAAAGATTTACTTTGGAATAGTTATTCTGCCGGTCTGAGATATCCTTGGAGAGACCATATCCGGGAGAAGTTTCTTCAAGGTCAAGGTAAAGATTTTTATCAATACTAATAGTCAGAAAATTTTCCAGTCTCTTAAATATACTCTTCAGGTCAGTTTGTGTCAGGGTTTTCAGAGAGTCCCTGTTCTCAAAATCCAGCACAAATAGATCAAGAGCAGACTCTTCCTCCTTGAACCAGTATCCATCAACCCTCATCCCGCGAGGAGCCTTGTAATGACAGGGCTCAAATCCATCAATGACCCCAGCCCCTTCCAACTCACCTGTAAGGCTCAGGAGAAATTCAGCCTCGAGAAAATCCTGACGAGCTTCGGAACCAGCAAAGGCATTCTGCCGCAAATCATGGTAGAAATCTTCCAGCGTGAAATTATCCATATCACCCCTCCATTATTGGAACTTCACATACATATTTTTTCAGGCTATTCAGATTTAAGTCGTAAGAAACATTCACAAGACCGTCCTGCAAACAATCCGGTGTAATCCGTGGGAAGTCATCTCTGACCTCAAACGCCTTTTTTTGGCTTACCATAAAGCAGGGCGAATCATAATCCTTCAGGTCAATATAGCCCGATGAATAAAGCCTGGTTTCAAAGATGTCTATTAGATCAGAATCAAGTAGCTTCGTCCTGACCCTGTCAACAATCTGATTCAGCGACTCTCCCTTTTTACAATCCTGAAACTCTGCGAGAAAAAATACTTTCAGGAATAGCCGCTTAAGGTGAGTAGCCAGTTGATTCTCGGATGATATGCGAACATTGTCTTTCTGCGAGCCTGAAACAGACTTGATTTCGACTGCATAGTCCCCCAGAACAAAATCATGTGGGCCATCCAATGGCCCCAGCCACCCCTCCAGAAATGTCAGCTGCGAAGTGGCAACCTTCAGCCCTTCATTTAAGAATTCCAGCTCCGCAAAAAGCCCTCTTACCTCCTGAGCAGATAACAGCGGCTTCTTTTTACCGCTGAGGAAAGTTTTCCATCTTTTAAGCCTCCTGTGGATGATTTCCAGGGCAACCTTAAGCTGGCTGAGATCTCTTGTGCGATCTACAAGATCCATACAAAGGCGATAGAAGATATCTGCATCTTCTTTATTCTGAAGACATAGAATAAAAAAGTACTCAGAAGTCGCGGAATGGTAAGTAAGGTCTGACTTTACCCCCCTCAATTCAACAGTCTTATCTTCCAGAAAGCAGGTCAGATCTTTATCAATCTCAAGCATCAGCAGAAAATCACCTGCTGTATTTTTTCCCCAGAAAAAATCGTGAGGTTGTGCAGAATCTATTCTCACCATTTTGAAACCAGTAACAGGGCAGTCGATCCCACTCCAAGGAGAATAATCAGTCGATGTCATAATCATCCTCCTCATCTGGTGAATCGACCATGTCCCTTTCAAGCCAGACTTTATTAACAACACATTCGACAGATCTGGTATCCCCGAACGCAGGAAAACTGAATCCTACTGCAGGCATCAAGGCAGCCTTTACATCAATATCCCCTTCGATCTTATTGAAAAGCTCAAGCAAGTGCAGCATAAGCAATGGTCGACCTCTGACAGTTTTATGTCTGTAGTCCCTGTCTGTAGGCTTATTGGGGCGGCCATTCTCCCTTGCAATCTCCTGAGCACGCGCCAATTCGCCCTCATTCAAACCGATGCTCTCTACCCCCGTTCCAGCAACCTTTTGCTTGTTACCGACATACCACCCCTCTTCTTCGCTTGGTTTCTTGATCTGGCTGTCAATTCTACCTACCTGGCGACGTTGCGCCGCCATTGGCAGAATGTCATGTGCTGGAGAGCTACCGACAAGTGAAATAAAAGCAATATCCCAACAGGGGTGCCGGTCAGAAACCTCTCTGGTGTAGCTTAATAACGCATCTTTATATCCCTGAAGCTCTCTGTGAAAGCGAAATTTCTCCATAAACTCAAGTACTAGTTCCAGAGGGACTCTACGCCAGACGACACCACCCCTCTCGTCTATTCTCTGACCATTAAAATCGTTATTCAACCGCAAGAACAGTGAAGACATCTCAGCAAGATTATCCCTGCGGATAGTTTCAGAAGCTGGCAGGACATACGTTTCTCTCTGCACTCCGTCAAAACTCACTTTAAATATCATTTTCTGGGCATGGCGCATTTTGTTCAAAGCGGTAACAAGCAGTGCATCAGGATGAGACCTTACATACAATCCAAAATCCCTAGGGCTGAAACCGTCCCTTCGCATTTGTTTGATCTGCTGCCTGAGGTCTTCTGAAGCCTCAGCAATATGTGCGTACCATCCTTGTGAATCCTCAGACAGATAAATGCGGCACAAATCATCATAGCCGGGCCTGTAACCGAACCATCTTCCCATCTGCATAAGGGTGTCATACATTTTTGTATTTCTGTACATGTAGCTTACAGTCAGACCTTCCAGCGTCAGCCCCCGCGACAAACTGAGACCGCCAATCGCTACTGCCGTAAGAGCATCACCTGCGTCCTCATACTTTCCATAATCCAGAGATTCATCAGACTTACTATTGACCAGATAGGTCTTCATCCCCTCGGAAGCACAATAAAGACTGTTCTGTACCTGTTCCCATGTTTCCGGGCAATCAGCATATTCCGCATCGAAAACATTCTTCAGCTGAGCTATCATACTGCTGCGAAGAGCTTCAGAAACTGGCTTTTTATAGTTACTCAAAATCGCATCATGGACTTCGCTGAGATAGTGCGATACATGTTCACGAATCTGCCTTTGCGTATCTACAAACCTTGAGACATTCAGCATCATGGAGCAGTGTTTGCTCTCGTGCCCCCGCAAAACCCTGATTGCTTTTGCAAGGACAAACGTCTGAAGAGCTCTCACTGCAGATGGAGGCAAATCAGGAATTTCATCAAACCTTTTGTGTGACAGAGGAATATAATCCTCTGCATCTGAGATAGTCCTCAGAACACCAGAACTGATATCGTCCTCAATAAAAACCTTATCTGCACCGAAGTAATTGCTTGGGGCATCCAGACAGTAAATAAAATCACGTGGGAACAATTCATCTCCCAGCATTTCATTTTCGTCTTTTGGATTTATAAAAATATTTGCGAATGGCGTTGCCGTATAACCTACATAGCAACTTTTTTTAAAAAGGTTCAGAAGCTGCCTTATCCAAGCGTTAGTTTTAGTCGGATCAAGATCTGGTTTATTCGTGTTTATCGAAGCATTGTCAGCCTCATCGTCAATCAACAGCATCGGAATTTTTGAAATCTGTGTATCCTGCTCTGTATTCAAGTCTCGAAGCCATTCATAAACCCGCTTCAGAGTTGTCACATTCTTTTTAATGACCAGAATTGCAGGTCGTCCTGCACTTTCATAAAGCTCAAGATCTGCAGAATGTGACGCAGCAACTTTTTTATTGAAATCACTGGTTGTATTTGTCAGTGGAACCGGACCTTTTCTAGCCTTATTACGTTTGCCTACTCCTGTACGGTTAATCTTTTCACCATCCCCAGTGAGGCCAACAAAACCTTCATCAACACGTTTTTGAGTCTGCTTCCTCAGGTTATTATGTATCCCTGCAATTACAATAATGAACCGATAACCGGCATCAGCGGCTTTAGATATCAAGCCGATATAGTTTGCCGTTTTACCGGACTGAACATGACCGACGACCAACCCTCTCCGATCCCATTCACCAGGGGTATGCGGATCATTAAGAAGCCCAAGTATCCTGTCCGTCACTTCTCCTAGAGAGTGAAGAACCTTATCTCCCCACCCTTCAATAAGCAGCTGTTCTTTGTACTCATTCCAGTATGACCATGACAGGCCTTCCTTATCGTTGACCCAATCCTCATCATGATCGTCCTGTATATCAACGAGAGAGACTCCCTCAGCCATAGTTGTAACAAGCCGGGTCTCAACCTGCTTGATCACCTCTTCAATGATATGGTCCTCAAAATTATGCGGTGATGCCAGCCTGCGAACCGTCACATCGATAAGAGCCCGATCGAGTTCTCCTGGTAGGTTTTTGCAGGTCAATAGAGCAATAACCTCAAAATCAGCTTTAAGCATTTAACTTCCCCCCAATGAAAGCGTCAACGATTTCTGGATAATCACTGAACGGTCGTACTGATCGAACAACATCCCTGAAGGTAGATTCTCCCCCATCCTGAGTAACAGAAAGTATTTCCCAGAGATCCTCCAGCCGTCCTAAAATTTCATCAGTATCAACATCTTTACTATTCTCAAACTCTTGAGGACTTACGGTATAATCAGCGTAAATAGTTTCTATCGGAATCGACGATTCAATAATAGATAGTACCTCTTCCATTTTTTTTACTTCACTGTCTTCAAGTGCAGCACATACTGCGTTGATGACAGGGTGCTTCCGGTCCAGAGCATATTCTATCAAGCCCTGTCCTGCTATCCTGATCCAGACGGGTTTTGGAACACTATCGTAGAGCCTTTTCCCCTTGCCCTTGATAACCCTGGTACTGCTGGCTGTGATTTTGCCGATAATTTTTTTGATCTGTTGGCGCACTGGGTGAGGCGGGTACGCCCTGGATTTCTTTATGTCAATTGTCCAACACTCATCCATGCTGTTATTAAAATCAATTCTGACTCTGGCAAGTTTAGTTGCCTCCCCCTTGGGAACCAACCGGAACCAGTCCCCCCACGCCATGAGCCTTCCGTTTCTGTATACATAAACACCTTGATTGTTTAGAAAATCACTCCTGCTGTTGTAAAAATCTTTTTCTTTTGCAGATAGCTTACTATGATGCGGAAGAATGTACGGCTGGATTACGACTTCATCCCCATTGATTCTTATGACCTCCTGCCGAAGGAGTTCTGTCGCTTTATTGGATGTACAGAAAGGATCAAACGCTTTTAGTTCATGGTAATTAATCAGAATGCTGAGTTTTTTCCCTCTGATTTCACCGTTCAAATAGCGATGAAAAACCAACGAGAGATGCTTGGCGACTTCTCGGATCTTTTCATTTACCAGCTTTTCGTTGACAACATCCGCATCCCCTTCACATAACCTGTCAAGGTTCTCCCATAAGACCAGCGTTCCATCTCCATGAAGCTTATCAATATTAGGGAGTGAGGCTATTTCATCTTCATCAAGAACACAAATTATCCAGTCATCACGATCTGAAACCAGCTGCAGGTCCCAAACGGCGGCAGACCTCTTCTTTCCTTTACTACTGACGACCGTCAGCTTGGTGCATTGAGAAAAAGAGGCCGTTTTCAACCCCAGACCAAAACGCCCCAGATCATCGGCAGACCGTTTTTCCCGGGGGTTACGAGAACCGTGACGCATAGCTTCAACCAACTCTGCATCATTCATCCCGACACCATTATCAACTATCGCCAAGCAGGCTCCGGATCTCAGCACATCAGAAAAAATATCTACCTTAGAGGCACCTGCCGAAATACTGTTGTCAATGATGTCAGCAACTGCCGCTTCCAACGAATATCCGAGATCCCGCATTGATTCTGAAAGAGCTGCAGCTCGTGGCGGTAGCTGTACTTCTTTCATGCTATTCCCCCTGTTTATCAATCAATGAGTGTAAAACTTGCGTCAGCTTCTCATCTTCCCTGGTCTCACATTCCCAGACCGTCAAAACAGCCCAGCCCGCCTCAAGAAGGAGTGCTTCTTTCTTTTTGTCGCGCACTACATTCTGCTCGAACTTATCCTGCCAGAAATCCACTCGAGTTTTGGGTGTATAAGCGAATTTGCACCCGGAGTGTCTGTGCCAGTAGCAACCATGTACAAAAATGGCAGTCCGATGCTTTGGAAGCACTATATCCGGACTGCCCGGAAGATTTTTTACGTGAAGCCTGAAACGAAAACCCGCTCGGTGAAGAAAAGACCGAACCCGCTTTTCGGGCGAGGTATCCTTCGAACGGATTCTCGACATATTCCAGCTCCGATGTTCTTTGGTGATTCGGTCAACCACAGTCTCCAAAAGCCTCTGTCAGTATTGTTTTTACAATCGATGCAATCTTATTAGCCAGTAAAGGCGGCACCGCATTCCCAACCTGTATATACTGCTCTGTCCTGTTGCCGCAGAAAAAGTAATTATCTGGGAAAGTCTGAATTCTTGCTGCTTCTCTGACTGTCAGGCTTCGACATTGCGACGGATCCGGGTGAATAAAATAATGACCATCCTTTGAGATATGGCAGGTCACTGTAGTCGCAGGTTTTCCCGTCACCTGAACTCTGAACCGGTCATTAAAATCACCGGAGTCTCTGTTTTTGTGTGCTGGTTTCAGAAGTTCAGGGAACTCTTCCATTTTGGGAGATCTTCCCTTTGCCTTGGCAAAGCTGGATGCGTATAGGTAACGGTGAAGATCCGACTCCATGTGTGTTCTTGCTGAATGGTTGAAAACCCCTTGAATACGTTGATCTTCATACCAAGCTTTCAGGTGGTCATCTTTTATTGGGGACGGTGACTTCTTCACAAAATTCCCACCCATATCACTTGGTGGTACTCTTAAATCCCTTAAAGCATCCCAGATATTATTCATCGTCCATCGATCCGAAAGACGTTCTATTTCATGGCTCAGCTTGTTTACTGGAAATCTTTTAACCGCCTTCATCCAGTCATGCTCATCATATTTGCCTCTGGAAATTCCACTACGTAATTCCGGAAGAGTAAGTATCTTATAAAGACTGACTTTTTTCTCCTTACGCAAAACAGATGGCTTAATCCCTTGTTGACAAATGTCTTCCCTGATGCCAAGCAGAACAACCCGGTGCCTGTTTTGGGGGATGCCATAAAGTTCAGACTCAATGATAAAATCTTTGTCAGCGAATTCAGGATCTTCGTATGAGTCAGGCGCACTGGTCAGTGAAAAAATTCGATACCTGCAACCATGTCCGTTTGCAGGGCTTCGGAGGTCTTGCAGTATTTGTTTAAAAACGGCATTGCCATTGACCTTGGAAGAAAGCAGCCCTTTTACGTTCTCCATCACAAAAACCGCCGGGCTGTGTACACCGATAATCCGCAGATACTCCTGATACAGAAAGTGGCGATCATCTTTTTCCGGACAGTAGTCTTTTTTACTTTTATTTCTGGAACGACCGGCCATTGAGTAGGCTTGGCATGGAGGACCACCAATCAGCACCCAGTTTTGTCTATCTTTGAGAGTTGCATGAATTCGAGAGTCTAGTTCTGCATTGAAATCATCATCATTTCGGAGTGTCGCATTCCATGCTTCATCTTCAGCCTTCTTAGCCTGTTCTGAAAACTTGTTCAGAGAAAAAAGTTCTTCCGGCGCCTTCCCTTCCCTCAAGAACTGAAAATATTCTGCTGGAATTTTCTCATAGGGAAACTGCCGAACAAAGCTCCTGAGCCTAAGCGTACGGTGAGCAAAAGATTCTTTTTCAACTGAAAGACCGATACGGAAGAAGGGATTGCCCTCACGCCATCCGACTTGGCTGAAGCCCTCGCCAAGTCCACCCGGGCCGGCAAATAAATCAATAATTGGTACTGCCATATAAAACTACACCCTTATATTCCTCTACGGATAACTGCCTTTTACTAAACTTCCTGATTTGTCGAATGAAGCAAACTGAAATCATTATACCCCCCGAATCGTCCGCCCTAAAGGGAATTTTCTTAGCTTTTCCACTATCACACAAAGCAGGGGTACAACGAGAACAGGGGGCGTTAGATGTTGAATCGGACCCAAGGCCCCGAACGGAAGTTGGCAGTAGAGCTTGAATGCCACCACCAACCGCTGACGTGTCCAGCCGGCCCTAAGAGCCATGGGCTTCCCTACCCTTCAATCTCCGGCCTAATAACCCATCCTCCCCGGAACACACCCCCGCACCCCACCGCGCGGCCGGGACGTATCCCCATCCCGCCTGGGGATCAGGTGAATATGCGAATGCATTACCGTCTGTCCTGCGGACTCGCCGCAGTTCATCCCGACATTGAATCCGGTGACACTCGGATCTTCTGCAAGGATGCGACTGCGGTGCTTGAACAGTAATTGATCGGCAACCCGCCGAAGGTCTTCTGGGATTTCGAAGAAATCTGTGAAATGCTCCACGGGCACAATCAACAGATGCCCTGCGGTGACCGGGTAGATATCCTCCACCACCAGCATGCCGCCCTCTTGGTCAATCGCCCTGGCGGCAAAGCCTGCGTCACAGAAGGGACAGCCTTCTTGCCTGCGAGGCTCGCCGTATCTCTCCAGCTCTTCACTTCGAATTTCCATCGCTCTGCATCATCCTTCTAAACAGATCATCCCCTCAACCGGAACTCCCTGCGGTGCTCCGCAAGATACTCCTGCGCAGGCCAAAGCTCGCGCTCAGCCGGGGAAAGGATATTTCGCCCCGAGAGGGTCTGCAAAACGCCCGGCACGTTCGGATCGGTGCCGATCTGCCGTGAGGTGATCACCCTGAACTCCTGCGACACCCCGAGCATCCCTTCGTCAAACGCCCAATGGCAGAGTTTGCACAGGGCCATGCCGTTACGTATGTCGTCATTCTGGCTTTTGCTCCAGGGAACGATATGCGCGGCATCGACCGCGGTATGCCCTTCGGGAGTTACGATGCGCAGACCGCACAGGGCACAGCGGTGATTGTAGGTAGTGACGACAACCCGGCGAAACCCCTGATCCCTGGCGACCGTTTTGTACTGAGCCGCCTCAACCGTCTCTGCCACCAGGGGCTGATGCGCCTTTTCGTACAGATCGCGGCTGTAACTGAAGGCCTCATCATTGATTGCGATCTGCTCGGCCAGGGCCTGCTGAGCTTCAGGGGAAAAATGCGCTTCGAGCAACACCTGGCGCAGCGCCTGCGCCCCGGCATCAACCCCCATCAAAGCGAACAATTCGACATCGATACGGGCCGCACAGCCGTGCTTCCGCAATTGGGTAACACTGGTGATGTTCAGGCGGCGGGCGTCGACCTCATGGCCGTCGCTGGAGAGAAGCGTCCAGAATGGTTCGCCATTGAGCCGTGAAAACGGGAAGGCAATGCTGCTGCTGTGCCCAAGCGGTGCTACTCGGCGCCAGTAGCTGTTGAAGAGGTCGTTGAGATCAACCAGGTCACCGGTTACATCGATCACCGGCGAAGAGATCGTCCCCTGGCGGACAAGATCGATTACCGCCAGCAAGAGCAGCGGCTTGTGCGGGGCTTTACGCTTTGTCTTTTCGGAGAAAATCTTATTAGGTGCGCGTATGAGACGTGCGAACATCTGCAAATATGATTCAAGCGCCATTCGATTTACGATCCCCTGAAACCCAACCGTACCTACTTATCTCATCGTTTATCCGCCGAACGAAACACAACAATAGTTTCTTGTTCGCCAGGGCCGCTCAAGTGAACCACCTTCATGCGGTAGCCCGTAAAACCTGTGTAGTTATGCGGTGTCCCATTCCTCCGAACAAAGCGGATGCCGTCATT
>NZ_JAQYWB010000029.1 GCF_030145185.1 Desulfoluna sp.
CGGTATTCTGTCTGATTTTCTCACCCTTCGGGCGAGCCGGGTGCACTCATCTGCCGCGTTATCAGAGCTTTGAGGTAAACCACTACATCTTCAGCTCTGATGCCTTGCATATGAGCGCACCCAACTCGTGAAATATCCGGGTTAAGGACGGGGAAGCGAGTCTCAAGGGGGAGGTGTCTCCGGCAACGCGATCTTGGAAGAGACGGGCCAGCCTTTTGCCTGGATGGTTTTTTTCAGGATCTCTATGCGATCTTCCGGGTGGGGGTGAGACGCCACGAGATGGGCGAGGCGTCCGCTGCGTCGGCGCTCGGCGATCCGTATGAAAAAATCAACGGCACCACCGGCATGGCCGTATGCCTTGACGAGAAGCGACAGACCATAAAGGTCGGCGGCCGTCTCCTGTCTGCGGGAGTAAGAGGCGTGAAGGGTGCGGGTGAAAAAAGCGGTGAGGCGTGAAGAGATGGCCTCGCCCAGGACGAGTCGGCTTGCGATGCCAAAAAGAAGAACTCTTCCCAGTCGGGTGAGATGATCCTGGTGGGCAAAGTGGCCCAGCTCATGCCCCACGATCATGGCCAGCTCATTTTCCGACGCCACCTCCTTCAACAGCCCGGAGAAAACAACAATCGTGCCCCCGGGCAGGGCCACGGCGTTGATCTCCTCCCGGTCGATGATGCCGATCCGGAAATGACGGGTGTGGTTGGCCTCGTCTGGCGCGAACTCCCCTTCCAGGCGTTGCAGGATGTGATCGAGGCGAGGATCCTCCGATAAGTCCAGGTTGTTGGTGAGGTGATGGCCCAGCAGGTCTTCATACGAAGGTGGGATAAATTTTACCAGAGAGTCCACAAAGAAACCGGCCAGAATGAAGAGAAGCACCAGGCCCGCCACCATCCCGGAGAGGAGAAGACACAGGTCCCAGAGTCTGGATCCTTGAGACACATTGACGTTTCGGGCCAGGGGTCGGGGTTTGAATTTCATGGGTCTCCGCTGTGAGTGGTGAACCGTCAATCGGGACGTGGCTTCTTCCGGTGTATGGGGGGCGTCCTGCGCCGTCGAAGTTCTTTCAGATTTTTAAGGGTGCCTCGCTGGTGGGGCTTGTGCGGAGCCAGATGGCGGTGCCGTAAGCCAGGGTCTCCACGCTGCCAATCATTCTTTTTTGGTTGGCGCTGTTGCCGATGGCTGCGGTTTCCAATCGCATGTTGACGATGATGGCCGCGCCCGGAGCGCTCGCTTTCATACGAAGGATGGCCTCCCGTCGGGAGCGATCCACCAGGGTCTCGTAGGATTTGACCCGTCCGCCGAAGATGTTTCTCAGGCGGGCAAGAAATCGTTTGAAGTAATCGATACTGATCACCGCACTGCCTGAGACCATCATGCTGCCGCGGATTTCATCGACAGACTGGTCGTGTTTGATGGTCACGGCGGGAAGGGTGAGGAGTGCCTGTTCTCTTTTCATGAGGCTTCGGTAGTGGCGTTTCTCCACCAGGGTTCCCACCGTGTAGCCCAGGGTCACAAGGAAAAGAAGCGTCAACAGGCCGACGTTTTGCATTATCAGTTCGATCATGGGAGCTCCTGTGGGTAAGCCATGGTCCATGGCGGGTTGTGCTGGGATTACTCCACGCGAACGGCGGTTCCATAGGCAAAGAGTTCTGCCGCCCCTTGGGCCACAGATGAGGTGGCGAATCGGACATTGACCACGGCGTTGGCGCCAAGCTGAGAGGCTTGGGCCTTCATGCGCTCAACCGCCTCCTTGCGGGCATCTCCCAGGAGCTCCGTGTATCCCTTCAGTTCCCCTCCCACAAGATTTTTCAGGCTGGCCATGAAATCTCGCCCGATGTGTTTGGCCCGGACTGTGCTGCCCTGGACGAGGCCGTAATGTTCCACGATGGTTTTTCCCGGAATGGTTTCGATGTTGGTGATGTACATGAGATTCTCCGTGGTGAGTCAGGGAGGGTGGTGCTCTGTATGAAAGAGCGGCACCGGGTTGTTGTTTCTTCTTTATTTGGGGTCACCCGGGCGCTGAGATATGGCGTCGGGTGGCTTCACTGTTTGTACCGTTTATAAGTTTACCTTTTTGGGCGTGCACTGACAATTGATTTGTCTAAAGATCAGGTGTCAGAAATTTTTACCAGGGCAACCTATGTGCTTGATATGGATGCGGTACCAACGCAAACCTAACGCGTTAGGTTCGAAAAGGATATAGAGGACACAGAAAAGAACACTGTTTTATATCCAGTTGCTTGTTGCAGGGAGTGACGAGTGATCGAAATAAAAATAACCGGATTTTTAGGAAACGGTGGCACGCGATGAAAAAGTAGTTGGATTACCTTCCTATTTTTCATACCAAAAGTCCTTTTTTTAGTTCTGTTGCTTTCGGGGGAACGATTTTTTGACTGTTGCGAAACCCCGAAAGTAAAAGATCACTGTGGTGCGAAATTTCGTTTTTGTGGCCCAAAATGCCGTTTTTAAGATCGAATCGAATGATTTGATCAAAAAAATTCAACAAAACCGCAATGAATAGAATGTGTAAGCTGTTTCAGTGACTTATCAGGGAACGCAACCGGGGCGGGTGGGGTTCTTCAGACATCGCCGTTGCATTTTGGGGGGCGGCGTGTGTAACAAGATGACAGTTTCAAGATGTATGACGGGGGGTTGTCCTGTACCGAAAGGGAGGAGAGATACAACAATGTCTGAAGCAATCAAGAAGAAGTCCGCGATTCAGTCCATGGACCTGTCCGGTGTTCAGGTGGATGCGTCCGGAGCGGTCCGAAAAATGGAAGGGGTGAAGAACACGATTTTTGCCCCGGGGGTCAATGATCTGGGAAACCTCTATTTCCTTGAGGTGGATCACACGCTATGTCAGGGGTGTGGGGAGTGCGCCCACCACTGCCCCACCGGGGCGATCCAGGAGACGGAGGATGGCACGCGCAGCATTGTGGACCCGGCGGCCTGTATGAACTGTGGGCAGTGCCTGACCCACTGCCCATATGGCGCGGTGACGGAGCGTGTGTCGTACGTCAGCGAGGTGTTCGAAAAGCTCAAGGATCCCGATACCGTGGTGGTAACCATGACGGCGCCTGCCGTGCGGTATGCCTTAGGGGAGTGCTTCGGCATGCCCATGGGGACCTATGTGGGGGGGAAGGTGCATTCGGTGCTGAGGCGTCTCGGTTTTGACTATATTTGGGATAACGAATGGACCGCCGATGTGACCATCATGGAGGAGGGCACCGAACTGCTGGAGCGGGTGACGCAAGGGGGGAAAGGCGACAAGCCCCTGCCCCAGTTCACCTCGTGCTGCCCGGGTTGGATCAAATTCTGTGAGTCGTTTTATCCTGACCTGATTCCCCATCTCTCCACCTGCCGATCCCCCGTGGCCATGCTGGGGCCTCTGGCCAAGACCTATGGGGCCGAGCAGACCGGGAAAGATCCCAAAAAGATCTACACGGTCTCTATCATGCCCTGTATCGCCAAAAAGTACGAAGGCCTGCGTCCTGAGATGAATGCCAGCGGGCAGAGAGATATTGATGCCACCATCAATACCCGTGAGCTCGCGTACATGATCAAGAAAGCGGGGATCCCCTTCACCTCTCTTCCCGATGAAGAGCCGGACCCCATCCTGGGCATGTCCACCGGTGCCGCCACGCTCTTTGGTACCAGTGGCGGGGTGATGGAAGCGGCTCTTCGTTTTGCCTATGAGGCCATCTCCGGAAAGACCCTGGTGGATCCCTCCATCAAAGCGGTACGCACCGGTAAGGGGATCAATAAAGTGGAGGTGGAGGTTCCCGGCTTTGGCCCTGTGCGCATTGCCGTGGTGAGTGGACTTCAGAATGCGGCCAAACTTTGTGAGGAGGTGCGCGCCGGTACCAGTAATCTCCATTTTATCGAGGTGATGACTTGCCCCGGTGGTTGTGTCAATGGCGGGGGGCAACCCATGGACGATTCGATCCTTGAGGCCTCCCTTTTTAAAAAGATGATGGCCCGGGTCAACAAGCGGTTCACCCTGAGAAAGGTTGCATAAAGGAGATATGACGATGAAAAAAGGACGATGGGATCTCTCTCGACGTAGTTTTATCAAGGTGGCCGGCTTGAGTTGCGGGTATGCCCTGGTTGGGGCCAGGATGGCCCGGGAAAGCGTGGCCGCGGTTCTGGATCTGGTGGGACTTCGCCAGCAGTCCGTGTATGGCGCCGACGCCAATCCGAAGATTTACGCACTTCGTAAATCCCAGGAGAACCCCATGGTGAAGAAACTCTATGCCAAAGACGGGTTTTTAGCGGAGGGGCCCTGCGGGCACCATTCCCACACGTTGCTCCATACCCATTACAAGGACAAGAGCATGTTTATTAAGGCGTTAAAGAAAAAGGGCATTGAACTGGCGATGTGATTCGATCGCCTGGGGCTCCCCGGTTTTTCCGGGGTGCCCTGAAAAAAGACGGCGTGGCAGCCTTTTTAGATGAGAGCCGTCATTTTATGAGAGGTATGGCGTAAAATGTGCTTTCTCTCGTAGGGAGGTGAACCGTCGGCCGCCTGTGGAGTTCGAACGGTCTGAACCGCGGAAGCGGGGATGTGGCCGTCAACAGGCTGCTGATCGGAACGGATGCGGTTGAATGCTTCCCGATCCCAACCTGTGGTTATAATGTATCAGAATGCGGGGAGCCTTGACGCCAAAGACTGTCAGGTGTCTGGGACTTTCCGGTGTGACGCCTTGCGCCATGCCACTGGATGGACAAGATGACTTATGATTTTGAGAACCCCCAGGATTTTATTGATGCGGAAAAAATCTGGAACCACATAGAAAAGGCCCAGAGCCCGGCGCCGGAGCAGGTGCGTGAGGTCCTGGCCAAGGCCTTGGAAATGAAGGGGCTGGGCCTGGACGATGCCGCGGTTCTTCTGGCCTGTGAAGACACGGATCTTGATGAAGAATTGTTTGAAACGGCCAAAAAAGTAAAGGAGAGCATCTACGGCAACCGGATGGTGCTTTTTGCCCCTCTGTATATTACCAATGAGTGCAGCAACTGTTGCACGTATTGTGCGTTCAATGCCACGAACAACGAGCTTATTCGACGTACCCTGAACCCTGATGAGATCCGTCAGGAGGTGACGGCCCTGGAAGATCTGGGGCACAAGCGTCTTCTTCTGGTCTACGGGGAACACCCCCGCTTCGGGGCCGAGTGGATGAAAGAGACCATGGAGACGGTTTACGCCACCATGTCTGAAAAGAGCGGTCAGATTCGGCGTGTGAATGTCAATTGCGCCCCCCTGGACGTGGAAGGGTTCCGTACCCTGGCCTCCGCGGGTATCGGTACATACCAGTGCTTCCAGGAAACCTATCACCGGGAAACGTACGCGAAGTACCATATCAAGGGCAAAAAACGAGATTTCCTCTATCGGCTTCACGTCTTTCACCGCGCCATGAAAGCGGGCATCGAAGATGTGGGCATGGGGGCGCTTTTCGGCCTGTTTGACCACCGGTTTGAGCTTCTGGCCCTGCTCTCCCACGCCCAGCAGCTTGAGGCAGACTGCGGCGTTGGTCCCCACACCCTCTCTTTCCCCCGTATTGAGCCGGCTTTAGGCTCCGAGCTGGCCAGTAACCCACCGGACGTGATTACCGATCACCGGTTTAAAAAGATTGTCGCCATTATGCGCCTTGCCGTGCCGTATACCGGGTTGATCTTGAGCACCCGTGAGTCGGCGGAGATGCGGCGTGAGCTCATGGAGCTGGGGGTTTCTCAGATGAGCGCCGGGTCCCGGACCTACCCCGGAGCGTACTCGGACCCTGAGTATGACCGGCCCGAGGTGCAGCAGTTCTGTATAGGGGACAACCGCTCCCTGGAGGATGTGATCCTCGAGATGGCGCAAAACGGTTATATCCCCTCCTGGTGCACGGCCTGCTACCGCAAGGGCCGCACCGGCGATCATTTTATGACCCTGGCCAAGAAGGGTTTTATTCAGGAGTTCTGTATTCCCAACGCTCTTCTTACCTTCCGGGAGTATCTGACGGATTACGCCGGTCCGGAGACAAAAAAAGCAGGGGAAGCGGTGCTTGCTAAAAGCGCAGGGATGATGGCCGGCCGGAAATGTGCCGCAGAGTTTTCAGAGCTGCTCAAGCGGGTTGAGGCCGGTGAAAGGGACCTTTATATCTGAGCCGGGAGGCCTGTGAAAGAGACACTTGATCAGGCTTTTTTCAAAAGGGAGTGCGGATGACGAAAGAAGAGATCATCGCTTTTTTGGAAGGGGTGGACGATCTCTGGCTCTTTGCTCTCGCCCAAGCAAGGCGGACGGAGACCTTTGGAACGGATATCTACCTGCGTGGCATCGTAGAGTTTTCAAGCGTTTGTCGCTGTCAGTGCAATTATTGCGGTCTTCGGGCACCCAACGCGGAGATCCACCGCTACCAGCTCACCGAGGATGAGATCCTGGACGCCGTGGATGAGCTGGCATCCTTGAATCTTCCCACCGTGGTGCTCCAGGGCGGAGAAGATCCCTCCTACGATGTGGCCACCATCGGGCGCATTGTTCGAACCGTGAAAGCGCGGCATCACATGGCCGTGACCCTCTCCCTGGGTGAACGGGGGAGGGAGGCTTTTTCCCACTGGCGGGACTGCGGTGCCGATCGTTATTTATTGAAAATGGAGACGATGGACCGCTCCATCTATACGACGCTTCGGCCCGGATGTGACTTTGACGCACGCCTCGCCGGGGTCCGTACCCTGCAAGCCCTGGGCTACGAAGCCGGGTCAGGAATGATTACCGGCTTGCCTGGGATGACCATAGAAAGCCTGGCGGACGATATCCTGGCCGTTACCGCCCTGGACCTGGATATGATCTCGGCCGGTCCCTTTGTCCCCCATCCCCAGACCCCCTTCGGGGCGGAGGCGGGGGGCGATCCTCAACTCGCCCTGCGCACCATGGCCCTTTTGAGGCTCCTCAACCCTAAAGTCAATATCCCGGCCACCAGTGCCCTGGAAACCGTGCGGGCAGAGGGCCGAAAACAGGGGATCGACGCCGGGGCCAACGTCCTCATGTTCTCCGTCACCCCGGCGGCCGTGCGTAAAAATTACGCCATCTATCCGGGAAAAAATCAGGAGCCCCAGACCGCCTTTCAGACGGTTGAAAATGCCCGTGAACTGATCCGAAGCATGGGCCTGGTCCCCTCCATGAGCCTGGGTGGGTCCAAGGTGGCCAGGGGGTGATTCCGGGTTAATAACGTCAGTAGACGAACGGGTTTTTGTCTGCCGACAGCTTATGCCCTTGCGACGCACTGTGCGTTTCCTTGCACTTCACGCGAATGCGGACGCGTTTCAGCCTGGAATGACGACTCCCGATGCGCATTCGCAAACCCGCTTTCAAGGTGGTGCCACCTTGCCGCCGGAGGCTTTTTTTAAAACTTTATGCCCCTGTGGCTGAAAAAGGAGTTCGATATGTCTGTCAAAGCGCCCAAGGGGGTTCGGTTGGTGATTACGCTGACCGGGCGCCGGAATGCGGGGAAATCATCGCTGATCAACGCCATCTGCGGGGAGGAGATCGCCATTGTCTCGGAGATCCCCGGGACCACGACGGATCCGGTGGCTCGGCATCATGAGCTCTTGCCCCTGGGGCCGGCGACCTTTTACGACACAGCGGGCCTGGATGACGAGGGGCCTTTGGGCGAACTCCGGATTCAGGCGGCAAGAAAAGTCCTGTTTCGAACGGATGTGGCCGTGGTGGTGGCCGGAGAAGAGGGGATCACCGCCTATGAAAAGGAGATCATCGAAGAGCTCCGGCGGCTGGATATTTCGTTTCTGGTGGCGCTGAACAAAAAGGACCTTCGGAAGGACGTAGAGGCCGATCTCTACTGGTGCAACGATCAGGGGATTCAGGCGCTGTCGGTGTCAGCCCAGGGCGGAGACGGGGTTCGGGAACTGAAAGAGGCGCTCATCGCCATGGCACCCGAAGAGTTCCGTCAGGAACCCCTTCTTGTCAGGGACCTCGTGAACGAAGGGGACTGGGTGGTCTGCGTGGTGCCCATTGACCTGGCGGCTCCCAAGGGGCGACTCATTTTGCCCCAGGTAATGGTCCTTCGCGATATCCTCGATGCCGACGCCGTGGGCCTGGTCGTCAAGGAGCGGGAGCTCGAAGCGACCCTTGCCAATATGGGGAAAAAACCGGCCCTGGTCATCACCGATTCCCAGGCGGTGCTCGAGGTGGCCGCCGACGTCCCCGACGAGATCCCCATGACAACCTTTTCTACCCTCATGGCCCGCTACAAAGGCGACCTGAAAATCCTGGTAGACGGCGCCGACATGCTGGACAACCTCAAAGACGGCGATACCATCCTCATGGGAGAGGCCTGCTCCCACCACCAGGTGGACGACGACATCGGACGCGTGAAAATTCCCCACTGGATCACCCAGTATACCGGCCTGAACGTAAACTTTGAGTTCTACGCCGGCCATGATTTCCCAGAAAACCTCGAAAAATACGCCCTGGCCATCCACTGTGGCGGCTGCATGCTCAACCGCACCGCCATGCTTCGCCGCATTCGCGAATGCCAGCGCCGCGGCGTCCCCATCACCAACTACGGCGTGGCCATCTCAAAAGTCCAGGGCCTCCTGAACCGGGTCATCAAACCCTTTGGCATGGGGACGTAAACACGAAAAGCAAGCCTCCGGCGGCAAGGTGGCGCCACCTTGAAAGCGGGTTTGCGAATGCGATGTGGGTGTCGGGCCTTTGGGCGGAGATGCGTCCGCATTCGCGTGACGTTTGAGGAAATGCAACCTGCGCCACAAGGGCAAGTACTGCCTTAAAAGCAATCCTTTTGACCCGCTTTGACCCCCACATATCCCTCATGGTAGCTCTCCAGGCAGAACCCCTTCGCAGATTCGGTAACCCATATGTCTTCGTCTTCATCGGCAAAGAGGGCGGTATAGTGGATCACGGCTTCTGCTTGGAGTTCTATACTGGGGGTGTCGGCATTTCCAAAGGTCACGACGACCACATCGGAAGGCAAAAGGTGGGTTGCAAGGAGTGTGGAAATCAACCGATCCCTCTCGTCATCGCTTCCGTGCCAGATTTTTGTTGCACCTGGCACCTTGTCCCAGTCAATCCCGGAAAAAACGTAAGGGAAGGTCTCTGCGATCCATGCAAACGCCTCATCGTCGAGACGGAGGGTGTACGCAATCCGGTGCGCGTCCAGGTAGTTCCCGAGATCATCGAGCCGTGAGAGGCGGTCCTCCCGTTTCCGCTTAAGCTTGAGCGCTTCCCGCCTTTTGATCAGCTCTTCCCGTTTTGCCATCAGCTCGTTTCTGTTCATATTACGGCCTTAAATCAGTCAACCATTTTTTCATGGAGTAGAAGACCAGAACCCAGACGATGGACGAGAGAATGACACTGAGGGCTCCGGCGATATCTCCCAGTAAACCGGAGACGATATAGGCCGACGCACTGGCTGCAATCATCGCGTAAAAAGTGGGCATTATTGTTTTCCATTACATTGAAATTGAAAAAAATGATGAAGAAGGCAATATGGAAATAAAATTATCCAACCAAAGATATTGCCAAGATAATCCCTCGTGCCAATCGAGTCAATATGTACCCACTGACTGTGCTGGGCGATTGCAGGTAGATTGAAAAAATGCCTCCGGCGGTTCTGCCGGAGGCATGGCTTTGTGTCTCAGTTATCTTCGCCTCACAAAGGGTTACTCGTCAAACTCATAAGCTCCGATGGACCAGGGGGCCGTTCTCGGATGGTCGTCACAATCGTTTCCGATCTGTTCTGCCGAAAGGTCTCTGCCCCCCCGGGTGACTTCTTGCGGGGAGCTCGCCTGAAGATGGGGGGCTGTTGCGGAGACGAACATCGGGTTGACGGAGACGTTGTCGCTTGATTGAAAGCCGGGTAAGCTGTGGTTCAGCGTGTCAACGTCCATGGCGATTTTTTCACCCTTGTCATAGTAGCGAAACAGGCCATTCGGACAATCAAAGATGTTGTTGTTCCGGACAGACTCTGGACGGCAAGTGGGAGAGGAGGCGTTGAAGAAGATGCCGTACCGTTCGTCTCCGCCGGTAGTATAGATGATGTTGTTCTCAATCACCGGTTTTCCATTTTTGTGAAAGACCGAGACATCAAAGATACCATGGCTTTTTTCACCTGAACTACCTCCTGAAATGGTGTTATTCAATATTCGAGCGGAGGAGATCATGATGCTGATGCCATAGCTGGCTTCGGTTCCGGTACCTCCGTCAATGACATTGTTGATGATAAGCGGCCTGGGATCACCTGAAAAATTTGCAGACAGGAGAATTGCCGAGCAGGTTTCCGATCCGGGGCCTCCCGAAATATAATTATTTTTTATGAGGGGGGAGCATGCGGTTGTGGTCTGGATGCCGTATGTATAGGTCGCTCCCTCTTCAAGACCTCCGTATATGGAGTTGTGGCTTATGACAGGGGAGGCGTCAGCGGAGAGATGGATTCCCCAGGAACGTTCGGGGTCTACGTGCTTTGTGGCGATATGCTCATGATCATGCTGGTTTACATCCTGGCCGATGATGGTAAAGCCGTCGATCACCGTGTTGCGGGTTATGCCGCCCCCTGCTTCAACAGCATACCGGTCTGTTCCCCTGATTACCGTTTTGTATGTTTCATTCGCACGGTCCAGGTTGTTGCGGTCGGACCAGTAGAGTGAATGATATCCTCCGTAAAGCGAGATCCCTTCCTCCAATCGTATATTTTCCTTGTAGGTTCCGGCGGCGACATGGAGGCAATCTCCGGGGATGGCATGATCGATGGCATGCTGGAGGGCTCGAAACGGTCGGGCCGAGGAACCGGTTCCGGGATGGTCGGTACCTGCTTTGACAAAAACAATGGTTTTATACCGTTCATAAAGGCCTCCGATGGCATAGGGAGCCTTACAGCCGGATTCATAGGCCCCTCTGTAAATGATGGCCGGGTTATTCTCTGAGTCAATGGCCAGATCAGAGGAATTGCCGATCCTGATCCCCGGCGCGGGGGCGTCAGTTGAATGATGGCGGTGCGGGTGCGCCGGGGTTGGCGGAGTGGCACCCGCTGCGGTGACCACCTTCCACCCGGTTCCGTTGTATAACCCGTACATGAGGCCATGGCTGTAATCCGAGGTGCCTTCCTCCTCACCGCTGTGGTGACGGGCACAGAAGGTGAGGTGGACACGGTTCTGGCCATCGGTTTTCGCACCCATAAGAAAAAAACCGTAATAGGCGTCGGGATTTTCATAGATCAAGTCCGTAGCCCATGAGTCGTTGATTTTTTTTGCGCATTTGACCCCGTTCAGGATCCCGTCCAGCTCGTTTTCATAGCCTGTCATGATATAGGGGATGTCATTGGCTAAGGTGAACCCCAGGGTGACCAGAAAGGTCTCGTTCCATCCGGCGGCATCGCCGACATTTTCGATGGCCCAGCTGCCCTCTTTCTTAACGCCATAGCGGAGATGCATCCCTGCAATGTTTACCTTCGGGTGGCCGTCCGCTGCCGTCACGGTGTTGCCGGCTTCATCTGTGATCAGTTCAAGGTCGGAGCATTTATACGCAATATGAGGGTTGTCCAGGGAATCGAGTTGCAGTTTTAAGCCGTTGTGCCCTGGGATCACTTCCGAGGCGTCGGTCATCTCGACATCTTCCAGGATCCATGAGTCCCCGTCATAAACGGCCATTCTGATGGCCTTTTTCCAAGCCGACCAGGCAATGACGATGTTGTTTTGGGAGTCGATTTGGATGCTGGGCCTGTCTCCTGCATTTTCATATTTATTGGTGTGGGAGCTGCGCTCCCCGTCAACCCATGTGACCGTCCCCCAAGCACCTCCGCTGTTGTTAAGGTATCCCAGGGAGGTGTTGGCGACCGTTTGCCCGCGATACCCGAAGACCACATGGATCGCATCATTTTTGTCTATGGCCATGGCCGCACCCCGTTCGCCGGAGCCGGCTTCGCCTGCTATATCCTCCGTCGACCATTCTCCTGTTGCCTTTCCTTTTACCCCATGAACGAGTTTGAAGCCGTTCGATGCGGCAGGGTGTTTTGCCGTAACGGCTGCGCTTTTTTCAACTTCGGCCAGAAAGAGCACATGCAGGTTGCCTTTGGAATCGAACTCCGCGGATTGAACCACCGCATTGGCTTCACTGAAAATGCGGTTGGCCGGAAGGATACCTTCGGGCCAGGAACTCTCAGCGGGCAGCAGGCCGGTGTAGAACTTACTGAATGTGTACATGTAGTCGGCGGCACTCTGGGCATCGGTGACCTTCGTGGGGGTCAGGATGGGCCACCAGTTCTCGTTCCGGATCCCCTCCATGATTTCGTCAAAACCGGTTTTGTCGTATCTGATGTGGAGGTGCTGCTCCCCGCCCTTATGGTGGTCCAGAGGTTGAAGAATAAGATGACGGTATTTTTCGGCGGCTTCCGGGCTTCCCTCTTTCAGCATGAACTTCCGGGCGGGTTCTCCGCTCATGGTGCCGTCGCCAAGACTTTCGTATTCACAGGTGCATTGCACCGTGGTGCCATCCTGTTCATAAAAGGTGATGGTGTCGCCTTTAATTTTCAGGCGTCCGAAATCAGTATGGTAGGAGTCCTTGACCACGCCCTTGATATCATGGGCCGTATATCCTTCCTGCTCTGCAGCCATCTCCGTGAAATGTACCTGGGCTTCCTTTTCGTCCATGAGCGTGTAATGGCTCTTCCAGTCGCCCTCCCAGGCGGCCAGTGAGCCTTTTGTTGTCGGCTCCTGCGGGATCACATCGTCGTTGCTGTCTCCGCTCCCGCATCCATACAATCCGGTGAGCAGTAAAATAATAAGTGTTGTGATGAGCAGGTTGTTGAACGGCCGTTTTTTTCTTATCGCTGTCACGGGCTTTTTCCTTTTCAATATAGTTCTCCTTGTTTAAGAAACGTTGTGAACGTTGCCTTCTTTATCTGGCTCGATGGGCCTTACCGCAGGTCCCTGATTTAGAAGAGTCAGGGATCAGACGAAACACGGTGAGGCTGACCGCAACTAAAATGAATAGGTGTAACGGGCCAGGACTGTCAGGGGCATGCCTTTGTATCCGTAATAAAAGGTGTCTCCCGTTTGGATGTCGGTGGCCGTGCCCAGATCGGAGGCATATTTCTGGTCAAAAAGATTCTCGATGCGAAGGGACAGCCTGTGTCTCCGTTGGTTTCCAAAATTTACAAAGCCCGAGAGGTCCGTGATAAAATAGTCTCCGTAATGGATCTCGCTGTCGTAGCGCGAGTCGATGTCTCCGATGTATCTTAAGGTCAGATCTGTTCCAAAACGGCCGGAACCGTGCCGGTATGAGGCCATTGCCCTGGCGGTTAAGTTCGGGGTGTCCCCTGTTTCCCTGTCAGGGGAGTCCGATTGGACCGGCGGATTTGTGTCGTCGTGGGAGGTGCTGTGGTGGCGTGTGGTGACTTTGGGGGGAGGGGCGATAGCCGTTCGGGCCTCGGGAGTCCTTCGGGTGCTGATGTCCACGTAGGTCATGCTGCCGTGGAGCGACAGCTCATTGAGCGGCTGAAGCCGGGCCTGGAACTCGAATCCGTCAATTCGGGTTCTGCCCTCTGTGTTTTCGTATCTTGTCCACGTGGATGCTTCGGACGTTTGGGTAAGGTTGTCGATTTTGTGCGTGATCTCCTGGTGGAAATATCCCAGGTCCCAGTGGAAGAAAGAGCCGCTTCCGCCCATGCCGACGGTGGTGTTGAGACTCTCTTCAGGCTCAAGGTCAGGATTGCCTTTGGCGCTGCTTTCGTTCAGGTAAAGTTGTTCTGCTGTGGGGAGGCGGAAGGCGGTCCCGGCCGTGCCCCGGAGATAGGTTGTGCCGACCAGAGGTGTTTTAAGGTTCGCATTCCATATGGCCGTTCTATATTCATCCGTCCAGTTGTAGCGACCTCCAAAACCAATTCGGGTCTGGGGTGAAAAGGAGAGATACGGACGATACTCGGTGAACACCGCATAGACGTGTTCTTCCTTGTCGCTGATATTCCATACCTGATCTTCCGCCCAGTAATTCTGATAATCTCCGCCGGCAAGGATTTCGTGATCGCCGATCATGAAGCTTCCCAGGAGATTGACGCCCTGGTCTTCATAGCCCCATCGTGCTTTGTTATTTACCCAGGTGCCGTCGTTTTTCTGGCTGCTGTGATCGGACCACCACCTGTGAGTATAGCCCTTTAAGTAATAGGAGATATGGTCGTTTACATCGTGGTCCCATTTGAGAAAGGCGATGTCTTCCGTGCGTTCGTTGTACGCGGAGATCTCTTTAAGTTCATTGAAATCGAAGCGTCCCTCATTGCGCTGGAGGTGTGCCTTGAGCGTGGCCGATCCCACAAGGTCGATATCTTTGAGGTACTTTATTCCAAGTGTGGAGCGGCTGTATCCGTGTTTGTTGTTCAGGGTGCTTCCGGCAAGTGTGCAGGCTTGGCTGCTGAAGAGTTCGTATCCGTCCCACTCCTCGAAGTCGCCAAAGACCAGGAAACCGTGATCCTTGATGGTTTCTCCGGCATGTCCAAAAATGTCTTTGTAGTCGTCACTTCCGCAGGAAAAACCGAGGGTCCCGCCAGCCTTTTCGGGGACAGGGGTTGTGATAATATTGATCACACCGGAGGCTGCATCCGTCCCATAATAGAGGCCTTCGCTGTTTTTGAGTATTTCGATGCGCTCAATGAACTTCACGCTGATGGTGTCCAGATATCCAGAGCCGTAGAGCCGGTTGTTCAACCTTACGCCATCAAGGAGCCAGAGTATCTGTGATCCCCCATGTATTCTTGCGGTCGCGTAATCTCCCCGTCCACCTTTGGCTGAGAGATAGAGGCCGGGGATCAGGGCCTGAAGGGTCTGGCTCAGATCCGTAAAACCGCCCTCCTCAATTGTCTCACGCGTAATGATTTCAACGGGGTGGCCGAAGTCTTCGAGTTCTCCAGAGAAGTGATCTTCAATCGTTCTGGCCTTTACGGTGATGGCCGTCAGCCTTTGGGCGGGGGGCGGGGACAAGGCCTCTTCAATCTGGTCTCTGGAAATCACCCAGTCGGCAGCATGGCCGTCGCCGGATTCAAGAACGATTCTCAGCGATGTCCTCTCCGGAATTTTAAAGGAAAAATCTCCCTCGGGGCCGGTTTCTCCCTCCAGCAGTTTTTTTCCATTTGAGCCATAAATCAGGAGCTTTCCCTGGTTTACTTTTTTTCCCGATGGATAGGTACTTTCAGTGAAAACGGTGTCACCGTCTATCCATGCAAAAACATTCGCTCTGTGGGCGTCCGCCTGGCCTGCTCCCATCAGTGTAACAAGCATTACAAGCAACAAAAGAGCAAAACCCTTTCCTCTGGAGGTGTCGTTTGAGCAGAATTTTTCCATCATTTGTTTTGAAATCCTTTGACAGGGCCATGTTGACAGCCGGAGGTGGCCCGTAAAGTGAAACGTAGACATTGTTTGGTCTGGAAGGCGCACCTCTCCTGTATCGCGGATAGCGATTTGTAAGGGTGAGGTATCAATTGACGTGGGGAGGTCTCGGATGGTAGGAATAACCCGGGAATCCCCTTCAGGGATACTCATGTATAAGGAGGCAGCCCATTCTCTTGCCGGAGCCGGGCTGTCTCCTTTTTTTTGTCAGTTCATCGCATAGCAATGGAACATTTTTTTTATGATCAAAAACAATCATTACAGATGTTTGTAGGTCTTCGTTTTGAAAATAAAAAAGCCACAAAATCAGGTGAGAGAAACGTTTCACCTGCCTTCATGGCTTGGCTGCTTATTATGGTCGGTTCGTTAAATTGTTACAAGGTAGTCATTTTAAATTTGTTACTTCTCACCTTCAGGTGAGTATATTTATACTGACTTTTCATACCTTGGCCTTTGTGTCAACAGCTAAAATAAAGCAGGATAGAATATCCGACAGTAGACCCGGGTGGGTGTTTGCATACATTAATGATTCGCTGGGTGTCGACTTTTCGGGCGTTTTGTCGAACAAGTCAGGCGAAGAGTGATTTGACAGTGGCAGGATTTTGCTCTCACAGAGCTCCGCGGGGGCTTTATGGCACCATGAAACGCTTGGGGTTGAGCAGGAAGCGTTTCAACGCTGAGGTCCTCTGGGCCTTAACGGCCTTTTTTATCGGCAAACGGTTGCAAGGTTTGAGTGAACGAGCTTGAGAAGGGGGCCGACTTACTCCGACTGAGACTCCTGATCGAAGTCGACCCTGTCCAGCATCAACCCGGATGCCGGGGCAATTTGTCTTAAAGGACGCGCATCCTTTCCCGTCAGGGATTCGCGAATATCATCCAAATCGATTTCGCCCCTTCCGAGACAAAGCAGCTGCCCCATGATCAGACGGACCTGATATCGCATAAATCCCCGGGAATGGATGTGGAAGGCGTAGCTTGTTTTGGGGAAGAAACTTGCCGTTATCTCGGTGTTCTCTTCGATTTTACTGACCAGAACCTCCCGATCAAACACCGTCCCCGGTTTTGGTTTGGTGCAGTATTTTATAAAATTATGTCTGCCCTGAAACAGAAGGGCGCCTTTTTTCATTTGATCCATATCCAGGATCTCCTGGAAGGAGCAGAGCAGGGGGGCGCAGAAGGGGTGGCATTTTTCCCCGAAGGCGAAGAGATAGGTGTATTTTTTGGTCCTCGGGGCATTGATGATGCTGAAGTGTTTGTCCACCTCTTCGATGTTTAATACCCGGATGTCGTTGGGCAAGTTTTGATTTAAATCGCTAAGCAAGATCTCTGTATCCGCGGGTTCGTTCAAAAAGAGCTCGAAGGCGGAATGGTTGGCAGAGACTTTTGAATCTGTTCGGCTGCATCCTAAAATCTTGAAATCGGAATGCTCAAACAAAAACACCAATGTTTTGTGAATCATAGATTCAACGGTTTGGACCTTGGGTTGCTTCAGCCAGCCATGATACCTGAATCCCAGGTATTGAATATGAACCAGATAATAAAATGTCTGCATAGGCTCCTGTTCGTTTATGATTCCGTCAACGAATCACAGACCTTCATCTGCGATGGACGTCCATCCGTTGTTCTGCGCGTGTCCAGGCCCGCCTCTTGACCCACCGGTTGTCTGTAATACCGACAGTACCCCACAATGTTGCTGGTCATAAAGAGCATTTCCATGATGACGGCCATGGGGGAGTGTGCGAGGAGGTTGTGGCAGATCCAGAAGCCGGTCCCCACAAGGATCAGTTCGCGAAGCCTCTTATCCTCCTGGCAGAAGGCGGCGGTGGTCTGCAGGAGGGAACCCGCGCAGCTCAACAGGCTGAGAAGCCCCCCATAGGTCAGGGCGGTGCTCATCAGGGTGACAAAGGCAAAGAGCCCCATGGTTTTTTTTGAGGTGGTGAAAATGCTCGTAAAAAAACGGAGTGTGGCAATGGCCAGGAGGATGGCGGCCGTCGTCTGGCCCAGAAGCACAAAGTGAGCAGAGATCAGGGTGCAGGAACACGAGAGGCAGGCGACAATCTTTTTTCTCTCTTTGAACTGAAAGGAGAGAAGGTCAGAACAGATGGCACAGGCGATGAGGATTTGTGAGAGGAGGAAAGGGGACATCTTTACCTTGCATGGGTCGTCGTGTGGTAAAGATGCCTGCCGAAAGCCTCAAAACCGTGGAATCATCTCATTGCCCAGGCGTCTCGGACCTTACCTATGCAATGCGTCTGACAGGTTTATATCACGCATTCCATAAAAAGCATGCACCCTCTCCCCTTCTTTTTACATTTCACCTTTCAACAGCTCTCTCAGCACCAGGGGAAGGATTCCTCCGTGGCGGTAGGTTTCCACCTCTTTGGCTGTGTCCAGGCGGACGTTGACGCCGAAGAGGATGGCCTGGCCGTTCTCTTTCTGGGCGCGGACCGAGAGGGTGCCGCCAGCTTCCAGGGTGTCGAGGCCGGAGAAAGAGAAGGTCTCGGTGCCGTTTAAGTTCAGGGTGTGGGCGGATTCGTCTTTCATGAACTCCAGGGGAAGGACCCCCATGCCCACGAGGTTGCTGCGGTGAATGCGCTCGAAGCTCTCGGCGATGACGGCCCGAACACCCAGAAGGAGGCTCCCCTTGGCGGCCCAGTCCCGGCTGGAGCCGGTGCCGTACTCTTGACCGGCGAGGACGATGAGGGGGGTTTTTCGCTTCTGGTAGGTTTGGGCGGCGTCAAAGACGAAGTGCTCTTCGTTTTGGGGGAAGAGGGTGGTGTAGGCCCCTTCTTTTCCACTGGCCAGCTCGTTTTTGATGCGGATATTGCCGAAGGTGCCGCGCATCATCACCTCATGGTTTCCCCGGCGTGATCCGTAGGAGTTGTAATCATCGGTGGGGACCCCTTTTTCGGTGAGGTAGGTCCCGGCAGGGTAGGCGGGGGGGATGGCTCCGGCCGGAGAGATGTGGTCGGTGGTGACAGAGTCTCCGAGTTTTAAGAGGACGCGGGCGTCGGTGATTTTTTCCGGGGGTGGGGGGGCCAGGGAAAAGGCATCGAAGAAGGGGGGCTTTTTGATGTAGGTGGAGCGTTTGTCCCAGCCAAAGGTGAGGCCGGAGCCCGAGGCAATGCCCTGCCAGTGGGCGTCGCCCTCGTAGAGGGAGGCGTAGGTGGCGGTGAAGGTGGCCGGGGTGATGCAGCGGGCCACCACGGCGTCAATCTCTTCTCGGGAGGGCCAGAGGTCTGCAAGGAAGATCTCTTTGCCTTCCGGTGTGCAGCCGAGGGGCTCGCAGGTCAGGTCAATGTCGGTGCGGCCGGCGATGGCAAAGAGCACCACCAGCATGGGAGAGGCTAAAAAATTGCTGCGGATTTTCTGGTGGACGCGGGCTTCGAAGTTGCGGTTCCCGGAGAGGACGGCGGCGACGTTTAAGTTCTCTTCATCAACGACGTGGGCCACTTCCGGGGGCAGGGGGCCGCTGTTGCCGATGCAGGTGGTGCAGCCGAAACCGGCCAGGTGAAACCCCAGTTTTTCCAAAGGGGCCAGGAGGCCTGCATCTTCCAGGTACTGGACCACGGCTCGAGAGCCGGGAGCCAGGGAGGTCTTGACATAAGGGGCGATGGTGAGCCCTTTTTCCACGGCTTTTTGAGCGATGAGGCCTGCGCCGAGCATCACATGGGGGTTGGAGGTGTTGGTGCAGGAGGTGATGGCGGCGATGGCCACCGAGCCATCCTCCACCCGGCATAGCTTGCCCCCGATGGAGATATCCCGGCCCTTTTTTCCCCCTTCAAAGGTTTTTTTCATGACGGGCTTGAGTTCCCGTAAGGGAATCCGGTCCTGGGGACGGGAGGGGCCTGCCACGCAAGGGGTGATGTCGGAGAGGTCCAGTTCGATGACGCGGTTGAAGGCGGGTTCTGCTTTGGGGTCAAAGAAGAGCCCGGTCTCTCGGGTGTATGCCTCGGTAAATCGGGCGGCTGCATCCCGGCCGGTGATTTTCAGGTAGGCCAGGGTGACCTCGTCCACGGGGAAGAGGCCGATGGTGGACCCGTTTTCAGGGGTCATGTTGGCGATGGTGGCCCGGTCGGGCAGGGAGAGGGCGGCCAGGGAGGGGCCGAAGTACTCCACAAACTGCTCCACCACCTCCTCCCGTCTCAGCCGTTCGGTGACATAAAGGACTACATCGGTGGCGGTGACGCCTTTACCCGGTGTTCCGCAGAGGCAGACGCCGGTGACGTGGGGGAGTCGCATGGAGAGGGGCTGGCCCATCATCACCGCTTCGGCCTCGATCCCCCCCACCCCCCAGCCCAGGGTCCCCAGGGCGTTGATCATGGGGGTGTGGGAGTCCGTGCCCACCAGGGAGTCCATGTAGGCCCAGGTGCGGCCTTCCCAAGTGCTTTGTGTGACCACACTCCCCAGTTTCTCCAGGTTGATCTGGTGGCAAATGCCTGAGTTTGGGGGGACAATCTTCAGGTTTTTAAAGTTTTTCTGGGCCCACTTCAGGAAGGCGTAGCGTTCGTGGTTCCGTTTAAATTCCAGGTCCACGTTTTTTTGTAAAGCATCTTTCCTGCCGAAAAAATCGACCTGCACCGAGTGGTCGATGATGAGATCCACGGGCACCTCAGGGTTCACCCGGGAGGCGTCGAACCCGGCGGTGATGGCGGCGTCACGCATGGCCGCCAGGTCGCAGAGGGCGGGCACGCCGGTAAAATCCTGCATCAGCACCCGGGCCGGATAGAACCGAATGCCCACGGGGGCGAAGCCCTCGGGACGCCAGGAGAGGAGCCGGGTGAGATTCTCCGGTTCAAGGCGCCCCCAGAGGATGTTACGCACCATGTTCTCCGCCAGGATTTTCAGGGAGAAGGGGAGCCGGGACGGGACCACATGGTGGAGCGCCGTGAGGCCGGAGAGGTTGATGGCCGCATACGGGGTGCCATCCACGACAAGATTTTGAATCAAGGTGTCCAGGGAACTCACGGAGTGCCTCCTTTTATCGTTGGTCCGTGGGGACAAGGGTGCATCCTTCCGGTCCGCAGTAGGTCCCGATGTACTCGGATTCGGGCCGGTAGAGGACCGGTTTGTGGGCCTCATCGGCAAATTGCTCTTCGATGACGTGGGCGCACCATCCGGCCACACGGCTCATGGCAAAGACCGGCGTGAACAGGTCGTAGGGGAGTCCCATGGTGTGGTAGAGGGAGGCGCTGTAGAAGTCAACATTGGGGAAGATATCGATGCCTTTTTTTTCCTTGAACAGGGCTTTTCCCACGGTCTCAAGCTCTTCGGTCATTTCGTACCAGTGGGTATCGCCAACCTTTTCACCCACCTCTTTGCTCATGGGGCGCAGAATCTCCACGCGGGGGTCTCCGTTTTTGTAGACGGCATGGCCCAGGCCCATGACGAGCTCGCCTTTTTCCAGCTTCTCCTCCACAAAGGCTCTGATGTTGGCTTTCTTGCCGATGGCTTTGAGCATCTCCATGACCCGGGTGTTGGCGCCGCCGTGGAGCTCTCCGGAGAGGGAGCCGATGGCCGCGGAGACGGCCGCGTACATGTGGGCGCGGGTGGAGGCCACCTCGCGGGCGGCAAAGGTGGAGGCGTTAAAGGCGTGCTCGGCGTGGAGGACCAGGGCGCGGTCGAACAGCTCGGCCATGCGTCGGTCCGGCTCTTCGCCGTGGAGCATGTAGAAGAAGTTCTCGGCCATGGAGAGGCCCGGCATGGGATCGATGGGCTCCAGCTTTTGTCGGATGCGTGTCCAGGCGGCCAGCACGGTGGGGAGTTTGGCGATGAGGCCGATGGCCCTGTTCCGGGCGAGCAGGAGGCTGTTTTCCGGCAGGGTGTCGTCGTGGTGGGCCAGCAGAGCGACGCAGGCTTGAAGGATGTCCATGGGCGGGGTGGTGACCGGGCGCGTCTGCATGGCGCAGAGGAGGTTGGGGGGCAGGTAGCGCAGGCGTTCCAGCTGCTGGGTGAAATTAACCAGCCCCTGGATGTCGGGCAGCTTGTCATAAATGAGCAGGTGGGCGACCTCGGGGAAGGTGGTCCCCATGGCCAGGTCCTGAATGCGGTATCCGCGATAGACGAGCCGGCTGTTGGCGCCGTCTACGTCGCAGATTTTGGTGCTGGCAATCACCACACCTCGAAGGCCGATGTTTTTGATGGGGCTGTCCATGGGAACCTCCTTGAATACAGACGAATTTAAGAATGATAAAAAGATGAAAAAGTAGCCTCCGGTGGCGAGGGGTACCGCCGTGAAAGCGGGTTGGCCATGTGCATCGGCTCTGGAATGTCAGGGAGCCGTGCGTTTTTTATTTCAGGTGCCGGATACGTACAAAGGGGGCGGGGAAAGCATCACGAGGAGACCCAGCGTTATCGATGTGGGGTACAGGGCGTAAAGTAGGTGGTTGGCAAGACGCCTTGTAGTGACAAGGTTTTGATATCAATGAATTTTTGATGGTAGCTCATCGGAGAAATGAATGAATTTATTAAACATCAAATCCGGGATAACCACAAGGTAAAAAAAGGGCAATCGTCTTGCATGCCGATGGAAAAGAAGGTATATTCCAAGGGAACAATTTCTTTTCCAGGGCATTGCCATCGTCTCCGCTGTCCCATCGGCCCTGTTCCCCCGAGAGATGCTCTCCCCGTCGTGCCGGGTCCTTTCTTTCTGCCTTTTACCATCGGCACGTTCCAGGGCCAGGGCGAGAGACCCTATACCTTTTGGGCCCCCCATACCGAATGGATCCGATCGAGGCCCCCCCATCATTCGTTTTGAATGGCGACGAAAGAAAATCGTTTCGTCATCGCGTGAGATGAGCCGCCGCGATGTTGACCCAACGTATCTTGTTTTCTCACCCTCCCCTGAAAAAGACCGGTGACGGGTTTTTTACGGGACAGACCCCACGGGAAAAGCCGATGAAACGAGAGATCTACAGCAGCCAGGTGGGAACCGAAGGCACCAGTGGCATGCTCCGCATTATTAAGGAGATTGCCTTTTCCGACGACCCTAGAGATTTCGGTTACATGGCCGACAACGTTCCCTGTCAGCACGCATGCCCTGCCGCCACCAATATCCCCGGCTACATTCGATGCATCACCGAAAATCGCTATGGCCGGTCCTATGAGCTGAATCGGAGCTATAACATCCTCCCTGCCACCCTGGGACGCATCTGTTCCCGCCCCTGCGAAGCGGCCTGTCGCCACGGGGAGGACGACCTGGGCGATCCGGTGAATATCTGCCAGCTCAAGCGGGCCGCCGCCGATTTGAAGCCTGCCATGCACCGGATCAAAGAGGATCTGTATGCCCCTTCTGGAAAAAGTGTGGCGGTGATTGGCTCTGGTCCGGCAGGGATCGGCGCGGCACATGACCTGGCGGTTTACGGGCACAATGTGACCCTTTTTGAGAACATGCCGGAAGCCGGTGGGATGCTGCGATACGGGATTCCCGCCTTCCGGCTCCCCCGCGATATTCTCAACCTTGAAATCGCCAATGTCCTGCGTCTCGGGGTGACCCTGCAGACCCGGGTTCTGGTGGGGCACGACATTCTTTTAAAAGATCTCCTGAAAAAATATGACGCCGTCATCACCACCGTGGGATGCATGGAACCCAATCGTCTGGGGGTGGAAGGCGGTGAGATGGATGGGGTGGTGTCCGGTCTTGATTACATGGTGCGGACCAACCTCGGCCAGGAGGTGGAGACCGGCCGGAGGGTCATTGTGGTGGGGGATGGTTTCACCGCCATGGACTGCGCGCGCACCTCCCTTCGCAAGGGGGCTGAGAGTGTGCGCATCAACATCCGGGCCACCGAGGAATACATGCCCGTGGACGATCATGAAATTCGTGAGGTGAAGGTGGAGGGGGCTCGGATTTACAGCCTGGTAAGCACCCAACGCATTCTTGGGTCCCATGGAAAGGTGGAAGGCATTGAGTTTTTGAGGACCCGACTTGAAGACAGTCCAGACGGCATCGGCCGGATTGCCGTGCCCATCGACCATTCGGAGTTTGTCATGGAGGCCGATACCATCATCAGCGCCATTGGCCAGCACCCCAAGGTGGAGTTCGGGCAGCCCCTGGAGATGCACGGGCAGCGCATAGGCGTCCGGCCCGGTTGCTTTCTCACCTCCGTGGACCGTCTGTACGCCGCAGGGGACTGCGTCACCGGTGCCTCCAACGTGATCTCTGCTTTGGCCGCCGGGCGCAAGGCGGCCCATGAGGTGGATGAACGGTTTGCCGGGCGCCGGCGTAAAGCGCTTTTGGTTCGGTTTGAACCGGCCGAACAGACCGATCGGGACCGGGAGTACGATTTTATCAAGCCGGTGGTCATGCCGACTCTGCCCGTCAAAGACCGGCTTGAGGAGCCGGACAACGAGGTGGAACTGGGCTACAGCGAGGGGGAGGCAGGAAAAGAGTCCCTGAGATGTTATCTCTGCAGTTTAAAATACGAGATCGATGTCTCCCGGTGCATTTATTGCTCCATGTGTATCGACGTGGCTCCGAGGGACTGCATCAAAATGATCTCAAGCGTGGCTCAGAGGCCGGATGGCAGTTACGGCGAGTACGGTGAGACGGGTAACTGGAACGATGTGGTGGCCATCGCCATCGACAACAAACGCTGTATTCGATGCGGGAAATGTTACGAGGTCTGTCCCATGAACTGTATAACCATTACCAAAACCGAGCTGGTGGAGGTGGACAGGGAGGAATGATGCCGAAGGACGACCATTACGTGATCATAGGCAATGGGCCGGCGGGAAACAGCGCGGCCGACACCTTGCGGAAGGAAGACCCGGAGGCAAAGATCACCCTTATCTCCGATGAGAAGTCTCTTTATTACTACAAGCATCGGGTGCCTCTTTATACCGTGGGGGGCTGTGAGCCCGAGGACCTCTCCATTCGCCCCTACCGGTCCTACCTGGAGAATCGAATCCGTTTGCGACTGGGCCAGCGCGTGGAGAAAGTGGTCCCCGCGGAGAAGCTTCTCTACTTAAATCACATGGAGAAGGTTCACTACACCAAATTGATTCTGGCGGTGGGGGCCTCGGCGCGTCGGCTTCCCAACCACGCGGGTTTTGCCGATCACCTCTATTGCCTGGCCGGTTTAGATGACGCAAGGCGGGTCCGTAAGGCGATGATGGCGGCGTCCCGTCTGGTCGTGCTGGGGGGGGACCTCATCAGCATGGGGTTTGCGCGGGAGGCGCGCAAAGCCGGAAAAGAGGTGGTGTTTATTCTTTACAGCAGCCTCTTCTGGCCCGTGAGTCTGAAGGAGGAGATTCAGCAGAGCGTGACGAAACGCCTGAATTCCCTGGGGGTGAAGGTCATGAGCGATGCCGAGCCCGTGACGGATGTCCGGCCCGAAGGGGAAGGCTACACCCTGACCTTGCCCGATGGTGAAGAGATGTCAACGGATCTGGTGCTCTCATTTTTTGGGTCGGTTCCCAATATCCGTTTTTTGGTGGGCAGCGGCATCAACACCGAAAAAGGGGTGCTGGTGGATCATCTGATGCGCAGCAACCAGGAAGATGTTTACGCCTGCGGGGACTGTGCTCAGATTTACAACCCGGAGCTCAAGGATTACTGGGTTTCGGTGGGGTGGGGCAACGCCGAGGCCCAGGGGGAGCTCACCGCCATGAATCTCCTTGGACGGGAAAAGGTGATCGATTACCAACCCAAAGAGATCTTTGAGATGGACGGGGTCACCATCCGAACCTCCTGGTGGAAAACCTTTGCCTGAAAAAGAGGCCGGAGGCCTGTTGTTTAGGCCAGCTGGGCTCATAAAGAGGGCCTGACTTTTTGTCGTGAAGGGTGCATTAAATACCTTAGGGAGCGAACAAACAATGACGACCAGCGTTGATATTGTGATTGAAATCTGTGGCAGCGCAGGGGAGGGGACCATCTCCGCCGGAGAGGTGATGACCCGGTTCATGAGCAGTAAGGGCTATGAGATTGTCTCTTTTGATTCTTTCCCTTCTGAAATCAGAGGTTTTGGAAAGTGTGTGGCCCATTTTCGGGCCAGCACGGAGACGGTGCTCGCGCCGGGGAAATACACCGACGTGCTGATTGCATTAAACGATGCCCATGCCATTACCCAGCTTTCCGGGCTCAGGAAAAACGGGGTCCTGATTTACGACAGCAAGCCCCCGGTCTGCCACGAAGAGGACCGGAGTATTGCCGGATGGGCCGAACCCGGCATGACCGCTTACGGCATCCCCATGCTGGAGCTGGCCAATAAAGCCGCGGGTAACGCCAAGGGCCGGAACATGGTGGCCATCGGTGCTGTGGCCTGTCTTTTCGGCATCGCCCCAGAGGAGATGACTGCCTTTATCGAGAGGCGTTTTAAGGGCAAGAAGCCAAAGATCATCGAGAGCAATATCGACTCCTTTCTTCTCGGGTATGAATGGACGAAAACCCATGTATCCAAGGAAGATCCCTACACCTTTAAAGGGGCGGAGATCGTGCCCCCCGAGGGTGAAAAAACCATCATGAACGGCAACGAGGCCGTGGCCATGGCGGCCATGGACAGCGGGCTTCGCCTCTATGCCGGTTATCCCATCACCCCGGCCACCAAGATCATGGAGATCTTAAGCAAGCGCTTGGGAGAATCCGGTGGGGTGATGATCCAGACGGAAGACGAGATCTCGGCCGCAGGCAATGTGGTGGGAGCTGGCTTTTCCGGAAAAAGGGCCATGACGGCGACCTCAGGGCCGGGCTTTGCCCTGATGGGGGAGATGATCAATCTGGCGGTGATGGCCGAGGTGCCTGCCGTGATCGTCAATTCGCAGCGGGGCGGGCCCAGCACGGGGTTGCCCACGAAGATGGAGCAGAGTGACCTGTCGGCCGCGGTGAACGGCGGCACCGGTGATTCTCCCCGGGTGGTCTTTGCCCCCCGGGATGTGGTGGACTGCTACGCCATAACCTGTCTCGCCTTTTATATCGCTGAAAAGTACCAGACCCCGGTGGTGATTCTCCTTGATTTTTACCTGTCCAACAGCATTCGAAATATCGACAAGCCGGTCCCGCCGGATGCGGAGATGTGTTCGTCTAACGTGTTCCCCGCCGATGAGGCGTTAGATGATTACGAACGCTTTAAGATCACCGAGAGCGGCATCTCTCCGCGCACCCTTCCCGGCATGCCCTTCGGCATGTTCGTGGACACCGGGCTGGAGCACAACACCTATGGAAAACCCGTTTATGATGGGGAGAACCATCTGGTCATGACGGAGAAAAGATATCGCAAATTTCACACCATGCAGGCAGAGCTCCCTCCGGCCGTGGAGACAGGGACCGAAGGGGAGGTAGAGATCGGCATTCTCTCCTGGGGGTCGTCTTCGGGGGCCGCCGAAGAGGCGGTGAGAAAGGCCCAGGAGAAAGGGCAACGCATCGCTTCTTTTCATTGCTCGGTGATCTATCCTCTGCCTGAAGAGGCCCTGAAAGCCTTCAGCAGGCGGTGCCGGATCCTCGTGGTGGCTGAACTGAATTACACCGGTCAGTATGCCAATCTCATCGCCCCGGTGCTCAACCGGGAGGTGCGTCGCCTCACCCTGATCACCGGGCTCCCCATGGCGTCTGAAGATATCCTGGAGTTCATCGGGACGTTTAAGGGTTAAAAACCCACAGCACATGCGCTTGAGACGAAGGGGGCACCGCCTTACACATCACGCGAATGCGGACGCGGGGTGCCGCAAGTACCGATAGCCGGGGAGCATTCGCAAACCCGCTTTCAAGGTGGCGCCACCTTGCCGCCGGAGGCACGTTTTTACCCCGTACTTTAACCAGAGAAGGCATTTTTTTGAGACAGGACGGAGAGTTTCCATGACCTATATCAGTGACGCCCTGGTGAAAGTCCGGGGAGAGGGATTCCTTGATTACCGGACCCGTGAGCTACCCACCTGGTGCCCCGGTTGCGGGTACTTCGGCATTGCCCACGCCCTGTTGCAGGTGGTGGGGGACCTGGGCCTTAAAAATGAAGAGATGTGCGTGGTCAGCGGTATCGGCTGTGCGGGGCGGTTTCCGATCTTTATGAAAGTCTATGGGTTTCATACCCTTCACGGGCGGTCGGTTCCCATTGCCAGCGGCGTTAAGCTGGCCTCGCCGGAGCTGACGGTTTTTGCCGTGGGAGGCGACGGAGATATTCTGGGCATCGGAGGCGGACACCTGCCCCATATTGCCCGGAAAAACATTGACGTGACCCTGTTTCTTTTTGACAACTCCATCTACGGACTCACCAAGGGCCAGTCGTCACCCACGACCCCACTGGAACAAGCCACCGGCTCCCATCCCCGGGGCAACCCGGACACCCCTTTAAATCCAGTGGCCCTGGCCCTCTCCTATGGGGCCTCTTTTGTGGCCAGAGGCTTTGCCGGGGATGTGGAGGGCATGAAATCCATCATGCACCAGGCCATCACCCATAAGGGCTTCAGCTTTTTGCATCTGGTCTCCCCGTGCGTCACCTTTGACAAGGAAAATTACACCTGGAAACGGCTCTCGGAGTCGGTGATGCCCCTGCCCCACACCCATGTTCCGGGAGATCACGACGCGGCCCTGCGCCTTGCCCGGGACGAACGTCTGATGACCGGTCTTTTTTATCAGGACACTGTCCGTCCCTCTTATATTGATCATCTGGAAGCTCAGCGCCAGAGCGTCTAACCCCGATATTTCACGAGTCAGGCAGGAGCTGAGAGTCCCCTCAAACAACCGCGGCCCATGATGTTTAAACCCATCATGGGCCGCGATTGTTTTTTATCGGGTGGCGTCTCAGGTATTGGTGAGGATGTCGTCGATGAACTCTTCGATGGGCATGGCCGGCAGGGTCGTGGTTTTGACGGTGCCGAGGGCGTCTAATTCGGTGGTAATACGGAAGATGGCTTTCTCGTCGGCGGCCTGGATAATGGTCAGAAAATCCCAGGGGCCTAACAGGGCATACTGGTCCACGAGGACCCCGCCTCGGTTTTCGATGGCCTGGTTCGAGAGTTTCATGCCGGCGGGGTCGTTTTGAATGGTTTTTTTCCCCTGGTCGGTCAGTTCCGTCAGAATGATAAAGGTTTTCATCGGAGCACCTCCGGTTTGAGGTTGGCAACTGGCTGTCCGACAGGGTGTGGCGTAGCCCACGGGCCTGGCGGAGGGTGATGGGAATCGGTTGGGTTTTGTGGCTTGTGGTGGGATTTTATACCTTGTTGAGTATACCGTTTAATGAGGATTACTGTCAAACGAGACGTGAGGGTATCAATCACATTGGGCAGGTGGCGTGGGGGAGAAAAAAGGAGCTCTCCCATTGTGAGATGGGGGGGAATCCTGTATTAAAATAAAATTTAACACTCTTTTGCAGACGCATCATTTTTTTTGATTCGGAGGAACGATGGTTATTGATTTTGCAAAAATGGAAGGCCTGGGAAACGATTTTATCCTGCTTGACGACATGGATGGGGCCCTTGGCACCTTAGGCTATGCTGCCCTTGCAAAAAAGCTCTGTGACCGAAGGTTTGGTGTGGGGGCGGACGGCATGATTCTGGCCCTGCCCTCGGACTCGTGTGACATCGGTTTTCGTATTTTCAACTCGGACGGTTCGGAGGCAGAGATGTGCGGAAACGGGATGCGCTGTTTTGCTGCCTTTGTGACGGCTCGGGGGCTTCTGTCTGGAACCCGGTTTCGGGTAGAGACCAAGGCGGGGGTGATTGTGCCGGAGATTATAGAAGAGACGCGAAACGGCGTGACCCAGGTGTGCGTGGATATGGGGGAACCTGTGCTGAAGCCTCGCGACATTCCTTTTGATGTCGAAGGGGATCGAGCCCTTTCTGTTCCTCTGATTGCCGATGAACGGGAATTTGCCATTACCGCTGTCTCCATGGGCAACCCCCATGCCGTGATTGTGGTGGATCACCTGACGGGAGAGGAGCCGACAATTTTCGGGTCCGCCATTGAGACCCACCCTCTGTTTCCGGTGAAAACGAACGTGGAGTTTGTGGAGGTGGTGTCGCCTTCTGAGGTGAAGATGCGTGTCTGGGAGCGCGGGGCCGGTGAGACCCTGGCCTGTGGTACCGGGGCCTGTGCCACGGCCGTGGCCACTCATCTTCTGGGGTTGACGGGCCGTCAGGTGACCGTGGGACTGAAAGGGGGGGATTTGGCCATCGCCTGGAATGAGGGGGACAATCACATCCTGAAGACCGGTCCGGCCACCCTGGCCTTTGAAGGGCGTGTGAGGGTGTGACATTCGTGAGACGGTTTCTGGGCCTTGATCATGAAATCGCCGGAACGTTTAAAACCGAATCGAATCAATCCTTATAGCAGGATGTTTTGCACCGAATCCCATACCCCGTTGAGGCCACCGCCTCACGGGGTTTTTTGTTTGGGCTTTCGGGTCAATCTTGCGGCCGGAGGCTTTTTTTGGCGCTGAATAGTTACAGGCTTTTTAAAAATAGCTTTGATAGACGAGGCGCGCGGTGGTGAGGAAGACCACGGTGATGAAGATGGGCTTGATGAGTCGGGCCCCATTTTTGATGGCCAGGGAGGAGCCGGTGCGGGCGCCGATGATTTGTCCGACGGCCATGATGAGTCCGGCGGTCCAGATCACATTGCCTAAGGCGATGAAGACGGAAAGGGCCACGATATTGCTGGTGAAGTTCATGACGCGGGTGTATCCGGCGGCCCGGGTCATGGAGAACCCCAGGAAAAGCACCATGCCGGTGGTCCAGAAGGAGCCAGTGCCGGGGCCGAAGAAGCCGTCGTAAAATCCCAGAAGCAGGCCGAAGAGGGTGTAAAAGATGGGGACAGGCAGTTTGGGTTTACGCTGGGTGTCTCCGAAGTCCGGGGAGGCCAGGGTGTAGAGAAGAACCGCCATGAGCAGGATGGGGATCAGGCCTTTGAGAAAACCGGCCTCCATGTGCTGGATGGTCCAGGCTCCGGTGGCGGCCCCGGCAAAGGTGGCGGCGATGCCGACGACGGCTTCTTTGAGATGGACCTCGCCTTTCTGGATGTAGTTCAGGGCTGCTGAGAAGGTGCCGAAGGAGCCCTGCAGTTTGTTGGTACCCAGGGCCATTTGAGGTGGCATCCCCACGGCAAGCAGCATGGGCAGGGCCACAAGTCCGCCTCCTCCCGCGATGGAGTCCACAAATCCGGCGACGGTTCCGGTGGCGAAGAGACAAAGGGCGATGATGGGGGTAAGAGCAAAATCCATGGGCCTCCAAACGGTGCCAGAGAGAGTACGGTGCAAGAGAGAGTGTTGAAACGTGACTATTTAGTTTCTCTGTGTCCGCGGGGTCAATCTCTTTTTAGCAGGCCTCGAAAAAAAGACCCCGGAGCCTGGCTCACCCCTGTCTCAAAGGAGGTCGCCTCCCGCCCCCCGACTCAAGCCGTCGGCAAAGGGGCGTCATCTTGAACGCGGGATTGTGACTGCCTTATTTAAGGGGTCAGACAAACCGATTATCCGATCTTTTTTCTGAGACGGTTTTTTTATCGGCTGTCATCCACCCCGAGGTGCTTTCTTCGATGTGGTCGAAATTCTCGATATACGGTTTGATGTCGAGCAGAGGGGTGCCATCGAGCATATCGGCGCCGGTGAAGTGGAGGGTGTCCTTTGTTACCTTTGTGATGCGGACGATGGACATCCCAATGTGGGTAGGCCGCAAGGGAGATCGGGTGGAGAAGACGCCACGGGTTTCGGTGTCCATAAAGGGCACCACGGTAAGCTCGGTACGGGTGGTTTTATGAAAATGATAGATGAGGTAGATGTGGCTGAACCCATCCAGGTCGTTTAATCCTTCGATGTATTCCGGATGAAGGAGGGCTTGGCCCTTAATCTCAAGGGCGCCTTTGGGCTGGATGGGCATGGCCTCGAGTTGGGTGTGTGGGGTGTGCAGGGTCCCGATGGGGTGGATTTCCATGGTCTCTTGTCTCCTCTGCTTGTATCGATAGATGAAATGCATTACAAAAGATCTTCTTTGAACGGACTTTTCGTGAACACCGCAAGAACGGGGGGAATCCATGGACGCATTGTTTGAAAATTATGAGACGCTTCTTGCGCGAGTGAGTGCACGGTGTGAGGAGATCGAATCGGTCCTCTCCGGGCACATGGCCTGTCGAAAGGGGTGCGGTGGCTGTTGCCTCAATATTTCTCTTTTTCCGGTGGAGGCGTTGCGACTTCGCCTGGCCTTTGACACCCTGGAAGAGGACAGGACAGCTTTTGCACTGGCCCAGGCTGCCACCTCCAGTGATGAGGGGCCCTGCCCCTTGTTGGATGAAACAGGGGCCTGTCTCCTTTATGCCCATCGGCCTTTGATTTGTAGAACCCATGGGTTGCCCATTTTGTTTGACGATGGCCAGGGGAATCGCAGAGTCGATTTTTGTCCTGAGAATTTTCAGGCTCTGGAGTCCCTTTCCGGTGAGGTGATGCTAGATCTTGATCCCATGAACCAGATGCTGGCCGCCGTCAATGCGATGTTCTGTAAGGCTCTTTTTGGTGATACGCCCCCGTTTGAGAGGCTCTCCATTGCCGAGACCCTGTCCCTGGAACTTGAGTAGCGGCGGCAGGGGCATTCTCACCCCAGCCGGATGATGTCTCCCTTGCTTACCCTTTGATCCAGCGGGTCCAGCCGAATTTTGTCATATTTTTGCGGACGTAGCTGCTGTGAAGAACCAGGTGAAGTATCACGGCGAGGATGAAGACAAGGCCCACCCACTCATGGCATTCGGTCAAGAAATGTCGGATATCTATCAGAACGCTCCCCTTTGCTTCGTATCCGTGGGGTAGAACCCAGGCATTGATCAGGCCGGTCACCGCGAGGAAGCTTCCCAGGACAAAAAGAACCACGTTGACGCCCCACATTTTTTTTGGTCGTTCCATCTGTGTTTACTCCTTCATGTCAAATGTATCTATTCTTCTTTGAGTACTAGATATACGCTTGACACCTGAAAAAATCAAACCCCGCAAAGGCTGTTTCTTTGCAGGGTTTAAAAGGGGGGCTGATTTTCAGGATTCAGGGTTTACCTCATCGGTGCCCCGACGCACGGGTTTATCCTTCGGGGTTCCTCTCCCCGGCCGGTGGTTCGAGGGATTCCTGCTCGTTCAATATCTCTTGAAGCACGTGTTGGAGTTCAGCCATCCGGTAGGGCTTCTGGAGGTAGGCGCAGCGCGTGCCCGTGGCTGATTTGGGTTCAGTCGGGGCTGAATGATAGCCGCTGGCGATGATGGCCTTGACCGATGGATTGAGCTGCTGAATACGCTCCAGAGCTTCACTGCCACTGAGGCCCGGCATGGTCATATCCAGGATGACACAGCAGATATCTTTCTGGTGTGCCTCATATTGAGAGACGGCCTTGGCTCCGTCGTCTGCTGTAATCACAGAAAATCCCAGTTTTTCGAGCATGCGCTGAGAAATTTTCCGGATCGGCTCTTCGTCATCTGCAATCAGGATCAGTCCGCCATGAGGCTTGATTGGCTCTTTTGTGGGCGGCTTTTCCGGCGTCTCTTGTTCGTGTGAGGTGGTTTGAGACGCCGGAAAAAGGACGCGGATACGGGTGCCTTCACCCGGCGTGCTGTCGATGGTCATGGTGCCTCGTTGCTGGCGTACGATTCCAAGAACAGCGGCCATTCCGAGGCCTGTGCCTGTTTTTTTGGTGGTATAAAAAGGGTCAAAGAGTTTGGCCTGGGTGGTTTGATCCATGCCACACCCGGTGTCCTCAATGTCGATGAAGGTGTATGTGGCTTCGGGCAGGGGCGGGTCCACCCCCAGGCGAACAGGCATGGAGCAGGCGGCCAGGTCGTTTTGAGTATAAAAGACGTTCCCCGCCTGAATCGTGATTCGACCGCTGGCGTCGCCGATGGCCTGGGAGGCATTGGTCAGCAGGTTGAGAATGACCTGCTGGAGCTGGCTCTTGTTTCCTTCGACGACGGGGATGGGGTGGCCCGGATGAAAGTCGATCTGTACTTTTTTAGAGACCGACACCTTGATGAGGTGCATCATGTCTGTCACGAGGTCATTCACGTTGACGGCGCTGGTCTCCAACTCTCCTTTCCCTGAGTAAACAAGGAGCTGTTTCGCCAGCTCCGTGGCGCGTTTTCCTGCGGTGATGATGTTAAGGATGCTTTTTTTAGCCGCAGGATGTGATTCCGCCTCTTCCAGAGCGATGTCGGCGTGTCCGAGAACCGCCATGAGAATGTTATTAAAGTCATGGGCAATGCCTCCCGCAATAATACCCAGGCTCTCCAGTTTCTGAGCATGCTGCATCTTCAGCTCGAATTTGATTCGTTCTTCTTCGGTGTTTTTTTCCCGGGTGATATCGTTGCAGGCCCGAAGGACTTTAATCCCTGCCCCTTTGGTTCTCAGGGTGGTGGTGCGTTCCCGGAAGTGACGCCATCCATGGGCCAGGTGTCTGACGCGATAGTCCATGGGGAGGGGCGTGGCCCCGTGGGTGTTGTCCCGGTAGGTTTTGGCAATGCGTTGCCGGTCATCGGGATGAATGAGGGAGAGCCAGGAGCCCATGGTGGTGGGGCGGTTTTCCGGAATGGAGCCAATGACGGCGTCGATGTTTCCAAGCCAGACCAGGTCGTCAGTTGCGGGGTTCCATTCGCTGATGAGGTCGCTGGCGGTGAGGGCGGCCAGTTTGTATTTTTCTTCACTTTTGGCCAGGGCTTCCATGGCCCGGACGGCTCGCAGGGTTTCGGAGCTGTAGGAGGCCAGGAGCCCGCCCACCTCGCGGTCCTGATTCACGAAAGGGGGCGTTTTTTTCCCGTGCAGGGAAACGAGTCCAAAGGATTTGCCTTCCTGATTCTGGAGGGGAAAGATCGCAAAGGATCCATTGTGATAGCCGTTGTATCCGCTGGGTCGCAACGTTTTATCGCCGTGGATGTCTCCACTGAGTAATGGCATTTTTTGATGCAGGGCGTATCCGAAGGGGGATCCCTTCTCCACGGGGTAGGAGATGAGGCTGGGGGCGTGCCCACCGTCCAGGCAGTGGACGAGCCGCAGTCCTTCCTGGCCGGCAATATACAGGCTCCCTCCTGAGGCGTTCAGGTGGTGGCAAAACTCCTCAAGCAGACGGGACCCGAAGCTTTCAATGGTCACGCATGAGGAGAGTCGTTTGGAGGAGTCCACCACCCCCGTCAGGCGCCGATTCAGTTCGGTGAGGTAGCGGTTGGTCGCTTTGAGTTTTTCAGAACTCTGGGACATGCGTTCTTCTATAAGCTTTTTATAGGCCTGGTTTTGTTTTTTCAGTTTGGACTCCCGGATGGCTTTGGAGACTGCATGCGAGAGGCGGGCCATGTCTTCCATGGGTTTGGGTAGAAAATTGCGGGCTCCCTTTTGGAGGGTCGCCACCACCTCAGAGATCGTTGCCGTGGTGGCTTCGGTGATAATGATGATGGGAATTTCCGGCCATCTTTTTTGAAGATGGGTGAAGAAGGGGTACCCGTTCATCGCGGGGATCCGAAGTTCGGAAAGGATGAGATCCGGGGGGCGCACAGCGATGAGCTGGGTGGCGGTGCGGCCCTCTTGTGCGGAGATTACCTCATACCCACTTTTTTCCAGGTGCGAGGTATAGCGGCTGAGAACCGAGGTGTCTTCATCAATAATAAGGATGAGGCCCTGGGATGTCGGGTGGATCGCGGTCATGGTGATCTCCATTACATCGTCTGAGCAAAGGCGATGGCCTGCTATGGGCCGTCCAGGGAACACGGGTGACGAAAGAAGCAGCGGTGACATGACGTCTCATGAAATATCCGGGATAGGACTCCGAAGGAGGGGCATCCGTTTTCAGAGCATGGCTGCAGAAAAGGGGGTAGATGCCTGAAGAATTGTGATTTATTACATAAATATACCCAATGTGTCATTGGTCTGTCAATTGGGATTTCAATGGCTTACCCCTCGTCAGGATGCTTCGGGTCTGTGGGAGCCAGAGCGGAAAGGGGTTTACTTGTGTTGGAAAGATGGATGATTCTATTTTTACTTTGGGTTTGACAAGAGCATTTCCTTCACGGTATCTGTGTTAAATAATAGCAGACACGAAGTCTGCTGCGAGTCTCGTTGTTCTCAGTTGTCATGAATGGGCATTCCACGAAGGTAAAAGGCCACGAAGGCTTTCCGGTTTACTTAATGGTGGTTTTTTGCTTTTTGAAATGGAGGAAAGAGATGAAACGCTACGCAGCAGCCGTTGTTCTGACTTTAATGGTCTCCCTTCCCACGTCCGCCCTGGCCCATTTTGGCATGGTGATTCCTGACACATCCGTTGTTTCCCAGAAAACCGGAAAACAGGTCGATCTGGCCCTTTCTTTTTCACACCCCTTTGAGGGCATCGGCATGCCCCTTGAAAAGCCGGCGGAGTTTTCCGTTGTGATGGACGGGCACACCCAGGACCTGACAAAGACGCTTACCCCGATACAGGTCATGGGCCATTCTGCCTGGGCCTCCAGCTATGCCGTGAAGAGACCTGGGGTCTATCATTTCGTCATGACTCCGACTCCCTACTGGGAGCCCGCCGAAGATATTTTCATCATCCATTATACCAAAACCATCGTTCCGGCCTATGGCGGCGAGGAGGGCTGGGATGAAGAGCTGGGCCTCAAGACGGAAATTGTGCCCCTGACCCGTCCCTTCGGCCTCTATGCAGGCAACCTCTTTCAGGGGGTTGTAAAACTCGATGGTAAGGTGGTCCCCGGGGCCGAAGTGGAAGTGGAATTTTATAATCGGGACGGCAAGGCAAAAGCCGCCAACGACTACCTGGTGACCCAGGTGGTGAAGGCTGACGTCAACGGAATTTTCTCTTTCACCGTGCCCACCGATGGCTGGTGGGGTTTTTCAGCCTTGAATGAGGCGGATTACCAGCTGGAAGCGGAGGGTCAGAAGAAGGGCGTTGAGCTGGGTGCCGTTCTCTGGGTTGAGTTTACCAAGTGGCAGGGATGATGTGACCCTGAGGGTGGCTCGGATTTTAACGCTTCGGGCCATTAAGATAAAGATGATGTGTGCAATAAGGCATCATCGCAAAAGCGCCTCGCAACGTCACCCCGTGTTGTACGGCAGGTCCGAATATCGCGTGAGTGCCTGTTTGCGAGGTCCTTGAGAGCGACCAAGGAATTCAGCAATGCATATTTCGGAAGGTGTTTTGTCCGCCCCGGTTCTTATCGCGGGGGCTGTTGTTGCCGCAGGCGGTGTGGCTTATGGGTTGAAGCGCATGGACGGAGAAGGAACCGTCAGCGCGGCCCTGGTGACCTCCGCTTTTTTTGTGGCCTCTCTGATTCATCTCAATATCGGACCGGCCAGCGTTCATCTGGTGCTTAACGGGCTGGTGGGGCTGGTCCTTGGCTGGGCGGCTTTTCCGGCGATTTTTACCGGGCTGCTCCTTCAGGCCCTTCTCTTTCAATACGGGGGGTTGACCACCCTGGGGGTGAACACCGTGGTGATGGCCGCCCCGGCCGTGGCCGTCTCCCTGATGCTGTCGCCTCTGATCACGCGTAAAGGGCGCATGGGGGCAGTCGCCTCCTTTGGGTGCGGATTTCTTGCCGTGTTCTTCTCATCCCTTCTTCTGGCCGCTGCCCTGGTCTTTACGGGTGAAAATTTCAAGGTGATCGCCTGGGCCTCCGTCATTGGCAATGCCCCTGTGATGGTGGTTGAAGGATTCTTCACCGCTTTTGTGGTCTCTTTTCTCCGGCGTGTCTACCCGGAGCTGCTTCTCTGCCTTACCCCTGAGCCGCCCCAGATGGAGGAACGCATATGAAATCTCTGCGTTTTATTTTGCTCCTTGGCCTTTTCATTGCCCTGGCCTCTCCTGCCCTGGCTCATCGGATCAATATTTTTGCCCTGGACGAAGGGGGTGAGGTGTACACGGAAAGTACCTTTGCCGGAAAACGTCCGGTGAAGAAGGGGGTGATTCGCGTGTTTAACGTTGAAGGCACCCTGGTCTATACCGGTCAGACCGATGAGAAGGGCATTTGCACCTTTCCGAGGCCGGAGCCGGGCGCTTTGACCCTTGAGGTCGATGCGGGGATGGGCCATAAAAATAGTTGGGCGCTGGAATCTTCAGACCCGGCGGTTGCCTCCAATGAACCGGTTCTCATGCCCAACGATTCGGCGGTTGTTCCACCGAAGACCGCCTCCGTGGGGGGACTCTCTCCCGCAGACTGGAAGCGCATGGAACAGGTGGTGGATACGGCGGTGGCCAAGTCGTTGCACCAGGCCAGGGAAGAGACTCGGCTTCAGGATATCGTGGGGGGGATCGGTTATATTGTTGGTTTTTTTGGGCTGTTTGCCTGGATTCGAAGCCGTCGGGAGGCCGTGTGAACGAACCGTTTATCGATATTGATTCACCGATTCACCGAACCTCTCCTGCCGTGAGGGTGGCCGTCGCCTTTTTACTTTCCCTGGTGACGGCGCTGGCAAAGACACCCGTCGTCCCCCTGGCTGCCCTGGTCTTGGGCGTTTTTTCGGTGCTTGTGGCTCGGCTTCCCTTAGGGGCTGTGGCCAAGCGTCTGCTCCCCCTCTGTTTTTTTCTGATTCTCCTTTGGGTGGTCCTTCCCTTCACCGGGGGAGGCCCGGTTCTCCACACCTTTGGCCCCTTGACCGTCAAGGCGGACGGCCTGAACCTTGCCCTTCTTATCAGCCTGAAAGCCTTTTCTATTTTGCTGGTGCTGATGGCTTTGGTTTCCACCCTGCACACCTTTGCCATGGGGCACGCCCTTTACGCCCTGGGCATGCCGGAAAAGCTGACCTTCCTCATCGTGATGAGCGCCCGTTATATTTCCGTAATTGAACGTGAATACCAGAAGTTGAGGAACGCAGCCCGGATGAGGGGGTTCCAGCCCGACACCTCCCTTCATTCGTATCGAACCTTTGCCCACCTTGCTGCCATGCTTCTGGTCCGTTCCCATCTGCGCGCCGGCCGTGTTTACAACGCCATGGTGCTGCGAGGTTTTGACGGCCGGTTTCGTCTGCTGACGGACTCCCGTCCCGAAGGGCTGCGGGGCTGTCTTCCCCAAACCGCCGTGATGGCCTTTTCCGTGGTTGTTCTTGTCGCCCTTGAGGTGGCGGTGCGCATGGGTTGGGGTCTGTTTAACTGCTAAATGATCATTCAGGAGTGTGCGAATGGATGGACCATTGATGACGCTGTCGGGGTTGACCTATACGTATCCCGGTGGCCGTGACCCGGTAATTGACGGGTTGGATTTCACCATTTCCGAAGGGGCGAGCCTTGGGCTCATTGCCCCCAACGGCAGTGGAAAAACGACCTTGTTTCATCTGATGATGGGGCTTTTAAAACCCCAGGCCGGTGTGTTGACGGCCTTTGGCAGGGAGGTGACCGGGGAGAAGGGGTTTCGAGAGGTGAGGCGTCGGGTGGGGTTTTTGTTTCAGGACGCCGATGACCAGCTTTTCAGCCCGACGGTGATAGAGGATGTGGCCTTTGGCCCTCGGAATCTCGGGATGGGGCCTGAGGAGGCGCGGTCCAAGGCGAGGGCGGTGCTTTTAGAGTTGGGGCTTGCCGGTTACGAAGATCGGATTACCTTCCGGCTTTCCGGTGGGGAGAAACGGATGGTGGCCCTGGCCACGGTGCTTGCCATGGACCCGGATCTGCTTCTCCTGGACGAGCCCACCACGGGGTTGGATCATGAAACCTTTAAGCGGCTGGTGGCTGTGCTTCAAGCCTCCAAGGTGGCGCGCGTGGTGATCTCCCACGATTTTGATTTTCTGGAGAAGGTGGCGGATTCCATGTGCAGCCTGGTGCGGGGAAAAATCGTCATGGATGAGGGGCTTCATCTGCATCGGCATGCTCATGTGCATCGTCACGGGGATAATCCTCATTATCACTGAGGATGCGGGCGGCTTTCCGGAAGAGCGCGGGGCAGTCGTCCCTGCTCTCCTGGCGCCTGGCAAAGGCCAGGAAATCATCCGGGGTGTCGATGTCCTGCCAGCCAGCCAGACATCGAAGGCTGATATTGTGGGCCTTTGCCCGTTTGATTGTCTCGGCCATGACCGAGTGATGGCTCCATCGCATTCCTTCAAAAAGGGGGGTGAGAAGGGCTCCTTTCCGCGCTCCCACCAGGCAGTATCCTCCATCGGAAACCGGCACAAACACCGTGTCAAAGGTTGTCAAAGCCTGAAAGGCTTCATCAATCAGGCCCACGGGAAGGTCGGGGATATCCCCCCCTATGATGACGGCTTTGGCGTGCCCTTCTGAAAAGGCATCGGTCAGGGCATTTTCCATCCGTTTGCCCACGTCCCCCCCCCGTTGGGGGCGCATCTCATGGCTTTCTGAAAGCCACTCTTTGATCACATTCTTCTTCTTTTCAGGGCTGTAGGCAATGCGCAGCGGCGCGAAGGCGTCCAGGCGGGCCAGGGTGGTTTCCACAAAACATCGGTAGAGGGACAGGGTCATCGCCTTTCCGAAGGCGGGGACCAGGCGCGTTTTGACCCGGCCGTACTCCGGGGCTTTGATAAAGAGAATCACGAGGGGCATGGACCTCTCCCATGGGGTTTAAAACGAAGGGTTTTTTCACCACCTACTGTGGGACTGGCCTTTGGTATAACTGGATTATCTTACCGGGCAAGCGGGGTCTCTGTCCACCTTTCTTCTTGCATTTGAGGGGCTATGGGCTTCATAATGAATGTTTATGAAGCCAACCACTCATAATGATGATGAGACCCTTTGTTACTGTTTTGGGTTCACCCGCAAGGAGATTGTGGATGACCTGAAGCAGCATGGTACCTCTACCCTTCTGACGAACATTACCCATGCCAAGCGTGCCGGTGAGTGCCGGTGTATGGAGACCCACCCGGAGAGGCGCTGATGCGTCGGAGACATTCGCCGGGCGGTGAAATCGGAACTTTTGAAGGCAACCCAAAAAGCAGACCGCTGATATCTGAAAAGTGATCCATGAGTGAATTAACCAAAGAAAGAGTGACCGCCATGCTCTCTCGATTTAACCGAGATGACCAGGTGATGATTCTCATCAACGCGGACCCCGACGCCATTGCCAGTGCTGTGGCCGTTAAACGACTCCTCTGGAGGCGGGTCAACCATGTGGTGATCGCCTCGATTAACGTGATCAAGCGTCCGGACAATCTGGCCATGGTGCGGTACCTTAAGGCAGATATCAAGCCCTGTTCCCACGCGTTGATGCAAGGGGCGACTCGGTTTGTGCTGGTGGATTCTCAGCCCCATCATTCAGAGGTGTTTGAAAAAATCACCTTTGACGTGGTGATCGATCATCACCCCGATGGGGGCCGCCGGGATGGGTTTACCGATATCCGTCCCGAGTATGGGGCCACCGCCACCATGATGACCGAATACCTCCGGGGCGCCCACATCAAGCCCTCTGTCCGTCTGGCCACGGGTTTGCTCTACGGCATCAAGACCGATACCAATAATTTTCAGAGAAAGACCCAGGTGGAGGATGTCAGGGCGTTTCAATACCTTCATCGACTCTGTAACGTGCATATGCTGCAGAAGGTGGAGCAGGCGGAACTCAAACCCAGTTTTCTCAAATATTTTCAGCGGGCCCTTAAAATTCGGCAAATCAGGCGAAGCCGGATTTACGCGCATGTCGGCACGGTGCCCACCCCGGATGTTCTGGTGCTCATCGCCGATTTTTTTATGAAGGTCGATGCCGTCAGCTGGAGCATTGTCTCGGGGATTTATGGGAAAAAGCTGGTGGTGATTTTCAGAAATGACGGGGTGAGAAAAAACGCAGGGCGCCTGGCCGAGAAAAGTTTTGGTGGGTTTGGAAGCGCGGGCGGGCATAAGGATATGGCTCGGGCTGAGATGGTGGTGGCGGAGTGCGGGATTGATGCCGTCAGCCAGGATGATGTCAAGATGCAACGATGGATTATCGGGCAGATCGAGAAACGAGGATAATGGACACACAGACAAAACAGGCAAGGGGAAAAATCAGCCGAAATCGGCTGTTGGTGATTATCATGGTGCTTTTCAGCCTCTTGGCGCTGGTGGTGGCCGCCGGGGTGACCACAGGGTTTCGAGCGAAGCAGGAGGTGGTCCTTACCGGAAGGACCATGGGCACCACCTATCACATCAAGGCGGTGGTCTCCGGTAAAATGTCCTCGGACATCTTGGCCCAAGCTGTGACCCGTCGCCTTGCAGAGATCAATCGCAGCATGTCCGTTTATGATCCAGAGAGTGAGATTTCCCGTTTTAACCGTGCAGAACAGGGCGAATCGGTCTCTGTCTCCTCGGATTTGTTGACGGTCTTTTCCGTGGGTTCGCGGATCTATGCCCTGACCGATGGCTCCTGGGATGCCACCGTGGGGCCATTGGTCAATCTCTGGGGGTTTGGCCCGGCGAAGGCTGCAGAGCGTTTGCCGGAGGATGCCGAGGTGGCACAGGCCCTTGCCCGCGTGGGGTTCGGAGCCATCTCCCGGCAGGGTGAGACGAGGCTGGTGAAGAACCAGGCCGGTCTCTATCTTGACTTCGGGTCCATTGCCAAGGGGTACGGTGTGGATGCCGTGGCGAGGCTTCTCCGTGAAAAAAAGATTCACCACTTCCTGGTGGAAATCGGCGGTGAGGTCTACGGTGAAGGCCTCCGCATGGATGGCACCCCCTGGCGGGTAGGGATCAACACCCCCGAGCGGGGGGCGATGGTGGGGGATCTGTTCCAGGTTCGCCCCCTGAAAGGCCAGGCCCTGGCCACGAGCGGCGATTACCGTAATTATCGTGAGGTGGATGGGCGCATCTGGACCCATGTCATCAATCCCCGCACCGGCCGTCCCGTTGACAACGGGGTGACCAGCGCCTCGGTTCTGGCTGGGTCCGCTGTCTTTGCCGATGGTCTGGCAACGGCCCTTATGGTGATGGGACCGGAGAAAGGGCTTCCCCTGGTCAACCGGCTTGACGGGGTGGAGTGCCTGCTGGTGGTCCGAAAACCCGGGGGCGATCTTCAGGTGTTCGCCTCGGATGCCTGGGTGGTTCCCTCCGAATAGCGGCAGGCAGCGAGGCCGTGTGTTGTTTTTATTTGAAAATGAGCCGGGGAAAATGATTTTACTTCGTTCCCTGGTTCCTGACCCTTTGGTTGACACAATGTTTTTGTCTGGTGTACCATGACCGACATGGTGCCAGGTCATACCAACGAGTGGATGACTGTTTTATCTCATCATTTGGTTCCTTCTGATTCCCCTCTGGCCGCACTTAGCCCGGATATTTCATGAGAAAACAATCAGGACTAAGGAATAATCTGTAATTACAGATCTTTGTGGTAATATTTTCAGTCGTTTCAAAAATTCAAAATGTAATTCACCGTTTTCTGCTCGCTTTTCTCATCCTTCGTGCAAGCCGAGTGAAATATCCGGGTTAGAGCCCCGTCATACGATGTTTCTTAGACGATAAGCGTGCAGGAATAAATACGTATAACTTATCCTGCGACCCATCAGAGTCGTATCGTCTACCGTATTAACAGCATACGCCACATGTGCCCAACAGGTTTCTTCTGATCATTTATGCGCGCATGCTTATCCCCTTTTCCAGACGTTTATTCATGCCTTTAATCAAGGCGTCTTTCGGGACAGAACCCTCTGAAGACGCTCATGTTCCCGAAAGGTGTGTTTCAGATGATCAAAACCTTGACGGTCAAAAATGGATTTTTTCTCACCACCTCCGGGCAGGTGGCGGAGCGTGTGCGAAAGGCATCCGCCCCGTCCATGGTGGCGTTGATGCCGGGATGGATTCCCCATGTGAAGCCTCGTCTTCTGGTGAAGGAGGGCGATGCGATTAAGGGCGGAGCCCCCTTGTTTGAAGACAAACGAAACCCTGTCGTGGTCTATCCGAGTCCAGGGGGCGGGGTGGTGAAGCGCATTGTTTTCGGTCCGAGACGCCGCATCGACGAGGTGGTGATTGCCCTTGATGAGACCGAAGGCTGGGAACGATTTGAGCCCATCTCTCCCCACCGAATTGCCCATACATCCACAGATACCCTGCGTCATATGCTGCTCAAGGGAGGCGCCTGGCCTCTGATTCGGGCCTTGCCTTTTCGGGATCATCCCGAGCCCTCCAGTCGGCCCGTTCATATTATTGTTACCCTGGGGTGGGCCGGAGGCCATCTTGCCCGTCCCTCCCTTGCCTTGAAAGGAGAGGAGGCGGCCTTTCAGGCCGGCCTCGCCATCTTACGCCAGTTCTGTCCTTCAGTGTCTGTGATCGCCCCCTCTGACACCGGGGTGCTTCCAGAGTCCATTTTGCATTCCGTCACCGCACGCATCCAGGGCGGCTACCCCGCCGGTGACCCCGGTCATTATCTCTATCGCATCCGCAAAGAGGCCGCTGAGAATCACAGCTGGTATATCGATGCCCAGGATCTGGTCGCCCTTGCCCGGTTTGTCACCGAAGGGTGTTTTTATCCGAAACGGGTCTATGCGGTGGGGGGCAATGCGTCCACGGTTTGTGAGCATGTCTCTTCCCGCGTCGGCGCGCCGGTGGCCACGCTGGACCCTTCCGGGGCACGTCGGCGCCAGATCGGCGGGTCTCCCTTTGCCGGACTTTTTCTTCCCGCGACAGGCTTCATGAACTTTTTCGATAAGGGGTTGACCCTCTTACCCGTGGGTGATGAGGAGGACTTTTTCGGGTTTCTTCGGGCGGGATACACCCGGCCGAGCCTTTCCCGTACCTTCCTTTCCGTTTTCAACAAACGACCGTTGGACCTGGATTGCGGAATGCATGGGGAGGAGCGGCCCTGCATCAACTGCAGCCGATGTGCCGAGGTCTGTCCTGTCGGAATTCTCCCCCAGTACACCATGAAGTCTATGGCGGCAGGAGAGGTGGAGGAGGCTTTGTCACACGGCCTGTTGGATTGCATTGAGTGTGGCCTTTGCGCCTATGTCTGCCCGTCGAAAATTGAATTGCTTGATCTCTTGAAAACCGCCAAGACCCAGTATCGGAAGGAGCGCGACGGATAGAATGAAAAATGTGAAGCAGGCCTTGGATCGACTGGAGATTTATTTTCATAAGGGGGCGAAACTCGAACGGTTTCACCCCCTTTACGAAGCCACCCGGACCATTTTTTTTGTTCCGGGGGAGGCCACCGTGTGCATGCCGGCGCTACGGGACAGCCTTGATTTGAAACGGTTCATGTCCCTGGTGATCCTGGCCCTGATTCCCCAGACCCTTTTCGGCATGGTCAACGTGGGCACCATGGCCCTGATGGCCGAAGGGGGGGCCGTCTCTTGGGGCCATGCCCTCTATCGGGGCGTCGAGGTCTTTCTTCCCATGCTGGTGGTCTCCTACGGGGTGGGGCTTGCCTGGGAAGGGCTTTTTGCCGTGGTGAGGGGGCATAAGATCAGCGAAGGCTTTCTCGTCACCGGCCTTCTCTTCCCCCTGACCTTGCCGCCTACGGTTCCCCTCTGGCAGGTGGCGGCGGGGATCTCTTTCGGGGTGGTGGTGGGCAAGGAGGTCTTTGGCGGGACCGGACGTAATATCCTGAATCCGGCCCTCACCGCACGGGCCTTTCTCTTCTTCTCCTATCCCATCTCCATGAGTGGCGACTCGGTGTGGATCGCGACACGGGCCGTGGATGCCGTCACGGGTGCCACCCCCCTTTCTCTCACCTTAGGTGCCCGGGGGGATATGGTGCCTGAGGCCATGATCAGGCATGGGTATACATTCTGGAACGTGTTTTCCGGCGGGATCCCGGGAAGTGTCGGGGAAACCTCGGCCCTTCTCTGCATGGTCAGCGCGGTGTTTCTCTGCGTGGTGGGGGTGGCGAGTTTTCGCATCATCGTGGGAGGGGTTATCGGGGCGCTCGTCATGGGCTTTGCCGCGGCGCTTGTCTCCACCGAGCTTTCCCCCTGGCACTGGATCAATCCCTGGCATCATCTCATCATGGGGGGCTTTGCCTTTGGCATCACCTTTATGGCCACGGATCCGGTGTCGGCACCCGGTACCAACGGCGCCCGGTGGGTCTACGGTTTTTTTATCGGCGTGCTGACGGTGATTGTCCGGGTTTACAATACGGCCTATGCCGAAGGGGTGATGCTGGCGATTCTTTTTATGAACCTTTTTTCTCCCATGCTGGAGATCATCGAAATTAAACTCCGGACAGGAAAACGGGTGCCCAATGTCTGAAACGAGAAAGGCCCTTACCTTTGCAATCCTTGTCGCCTTTATCTGTTGCCTTTGTATCACGCTGGCTTCCACGGGCTTGAAAGCCAGGCAACAGAAGAACATGCGCTTGGATCGCCAGAAGAACATTCTCAAGGCGGCCGCCATTGGCTATGACGCCAAAAAGGTCTCAGAGGTTGAGATTAAGGCCCTTTTTGATCAACACATCCTCCAGGTCTGGGCGGGGATGGACGGGGTGCTTCACCCGAAGCCTTTGGGGGCGGATGTCTCCTATCTCCCCCTCTATTTGACATTGAACGGGGGGCAGATCGTCTCCTACATTCTGCCAGTGGACTCCCGGGGCCTGTGGGGGCGCATTAAAGGCTACCTGGCCATTGACGCCGATGGGATCACCATCAAAGGGTTTACCGTTTATTCCCATCAGGAGACCCCCGGATTGGGGGGCGAAATCGAGAGCGAGTGGTTTCAGAAAAATTTTACGGGTAAGAAAATCGTGGGCAAATCGGGTGAATTTGTCTCGATAAGAATAGCCAAGGGAAAGGCTCTGGGCGATCTGGACAACGTGGTGGATGGAATCAGCGGAGCCACGTTGACCGGAAAGTACCTCAGCCAGGGGTTGGCTGCCAATCTCGAGACGTATGAAAGTCTCTCCCTGCGGTTTCGCCAGAACCTCATCAAAAAACATGTGGAAAATCTGAAAGATCTGGAGTGATCATGCGCTTTTCCCGAACCCGAACATTTCGAACCTTTAAGGCCGCGCTCTGGGAAGACAACCCCATCTCCCGTCAGATTCTGGGGATCTGCTCCGCCCTTGCCGTGACGGTGCAGATGAACACAGCCCTGGTGATGGCCCTGGCCCTGACGGCGGTGCTGACCTGCTCGAATTTCATTATCTCTTTGCTGCGCCATCAGATTCCCCGCAATATTCGCATGATCGTGGAGCTGACCATCATCGCCTCTCTCGTGGTGGTGACTGACGAAATCCTGAAAGCCTATCTTTATGACATCAGCAAGCAGCTCTCGGTGTTTGTGGGGTTGATCATTACCAACTGCATCGTCATGGGCCGCGCCGAATCCTTTGCCATGGCGAACCCGCCAGGGCTTTCCATCGCTGATGGGCTTGGAAACGGCATGGGCTACGGTCTTGTCCTGGTGGGCGTCGCCTTTATCCGGGAGTTGCTCGGGGCCGGGAAGATCTTCGGGATCTCCGTCATACCGCAGGCCCTCTATGATCTTGGCTATATGGATGCCGGCCTCATGGTGCTGGCCCCGGGTGCTTTTATCGTCATCGGCCTGCTTGTCTGGATCCAGGGCGACATGGGGGAGGAGTAGGGGATGAGCGATTTATTCGGTCTGTTTTTCAATTCGGTGTTTGTGGGCAATATCCTCCTGGCCTATTTTTTGGGGATGTGTTCCTTTGTGGCGGTCTCTAAAAACCTTCGAACGGCTGTGGGGCTGGGGCTTGCCGTGGTCTTTGTGCTGACCATTACCTCCCCTGCCAACTGGTTTATCTACCATTTCCTTCTGGCGCCGGGGGCGCTTTCCTGGGCTGGACTTCCCGACGTGGATCTTAACTTTTTGAAGTACATCGCCTTTATCGCCACCATCGCCGCCATGGTGCAGGTGGTGGAGATGATCATCGATCGTTACTCCCCGGCCCTTTATGCCAACCTGGGGGTTTTTCTCCCCCTGATCGCCGTGAACTGCGCCATCCTGGGAACCTCGCTTTTTATGGTGGAGCGGAATTACACCTTTGTGGAGTCGGTGGTGTTCGGGTTCGGCTCCGGGACCGGATGGATGCTCGCCATCATCACCATGGCCGCCATTCGGGTCAGGATGCGGTACGCCAATGTGCCGGTGGGGCTGAGGGGGTTTGGGATCACCATGATCGTCAGCGGCCTCATGGCCATGAGTTTTATGATTTTTTCCGGGATGGGGACCTGAAGGAGGTGGCTTTGATTTATCTGGTCAGCCTGTGCGTCTTTGTTGGGATTATTTTGTTTCTGGTGGTGCTCCTCCTCATCGTGGAGCGGTTCGTTATGGTTCAGGGGGAGCGGACCATCATCATCAATGAGGACACCGGAAACCCCATTCGTGTGGAGGGCACCCCTACCCTGCTTTCCGCCCTGCTGGGCAACGGGGTACTGCTTCCCTCCGCCTGCGGAGGCTGTGGATCCTGCGGGATGTGCAAGTGTGTGGTGGAGAAAGGCGGCGGTGAGGTTTTACCCACGGAGCTCAGCCATGTGTCGCGCAAGGAGCGTATGGCCAACGTGCGGATTGCCTGCCAGCTCAAGGTGAAAGAGGACATGGAGATTCACGTCCCCGACGAGATCTTCAGCATCAGCAAATACAACGGCACCGTGGTCTCCAATGACAATGTCTCCACCTTCATCAAAGAGCTGATCATCGACCTGGATGATGGCAAGGTCATGGATTTCAAGGCCGGATCCTATGTTCAGATCGATATCCCGCCCTACGAGATCGGTTTTTCTGATTTCGACATCGCCGAAGTGTACCGGGAAGACTGGGACACCCATCACCTGTGGACCCTCTCACACAAAAACGAGGAGAACGCCTTCAGGGCCTATTCCATGGCCAATCCGCCGTCAGACGACCGGCGGGTGATGCTTAATGTGCGTATCGCCACCCCGCCCCCCCATGTCCCCGATGCCCCCCCTGGGGTGGGATCCACCTATCTCTTCAATCTTCATTCCGGTGATAAGGTGGTTTTGTCCGGTCCCTACGGGGAGTTTTTTGTTCGTGAGACCGATCGCGAGCTTTGCTTTATCGGCGGCGGTGCGGGCATGGCCCCCATGCGCAGCCACATCTTTCATCAGCTGCACACCCTTGGCAGCCATCGAAAGATCAGTTTCTGGTACGGAGCCCGTTCCAAACGCGAGATGTTTTACGATGAAGAATACAAAAAACTCACGGACGATTATACGAACTTTTCCTACCACGTGGCCCTGTCTGTCCCCCTTCCCGAGGATGAATGGAAAGGCCATCGGGGGTTTATCCATAACGCCGTTTATGAGTACTTCCTCAAAGACCACCCCGATCCTGCTGAGATTGAATATTACCTTTGCGGTCCTCCTCTGATGATCGACGCCGTCCTCGCCATGCTTGACAGCCTGGGTGTCGAAGAGGAGATGATCCTCTTCGATAAATTCTCCTGAAAAGATAAACAGAAAAAATCAAGGCGGTCATCGGCCGGGGAACCACCGCGAAAGCGGGGTTGCCCTGGGGACCTTCTCTTTGGATCCTTGCGTGTTTTGTGGGGGTGTATTACATGAATCATGCAACGCAAAATTAAAAATTCCGATTGTTTTGACAGGGATTCGGGTGCGTAGGTGACTCGTGAAATATCCGGGTTAGCGGCGGTCAGGCTATCGGGTGATGAGGGTAAAACGTGGAGGAGCAGGGATGGCGGGACCGAAACTTAAGATCCGTTCGAAGGTGTGGCTTGAAAATGAGGCGGGGGAGGTGGTGTTCGGCCTGGGGCGCATGAAGATTCTTGAGGCGGTTCAGCGATTGGGGTCCATTCACGCGGCGGGCAAAGAGTTGAATATCGGGTACCGTGCGATTTGGGCACGGATCAAGGCCACGGAGGATCGCCTGGGCGAGCCGCTGCTGATCAAAAAAATTGGCGGGGCCACCGGCGGAGGATCCACCCTGACCTCCCTGGCCGAAGAGCTGGTAACGGAATACGGGAAGGTTCAGAAAACCATCGCAGACAAGACAGACGCCCAGTTTGAAAAGCGTCTGGGGATGCATCTGGATCTTTAAATGATCCGGGACAGGTGCCCTTGCGCCCTGCAAAAAATTGAAAAGCCCTTTGCACAGACTTGATGTGCAAAGGGCTTTTTTTTGTAACTATTCAGTTCCCAAAAAAGCCTCCGGCGGCGAGGTGTGCCACCTCGAAAGCGGGTTGGCGAATGCGCATCGGGAGTCGTAACTCCAGGCTGAAATGCGTTCGCATTCGCCTTTAAAACCTGTTTGTTAAACCCGTCTTAATAAAATCAGGCAAAAGTTTAGCCCCCGGCAGGGCCGCCGGAGGCACTCTCTGAATAGTTACTTTTTTTTAAATCTTTTCTACCTGCACGGCGCAGGCTTTGTATTCAGCGGTGAGGGTTTCAGGGTCGTAGGCCGGGTTGGTGAGCCAGTTGGAGTTGCCTTCCCGAAAGTGAAAGGACATCCAGATCATGCCATCGGGGATTTCCCGGGTCACCCGGGCTTTGACCTCTACGGCGCCGCGTCGAGAGGAGACCCGGACCGTCTCTTCCGGGTGGATGCCCAGGCGTCGGGCGTCTCCGGGGGAGATATCGCAGGTCTCTTCGCCCAGAAGGTCGTCTAAGCCTTCGCAGCGGCCGGTCTGGGTTCGGGCGTTGTAGTGGTAGAGGCGTCGACCGGTGCTCAGGACAAAGGGGTACTGCGCATCGGCCACTTCGGCGGGGGGGGTCCAGGTCGTGGGGGTGAAGGCCCCTTTTCCGCGAGTGAACTGCCCCTCTTTGTGCAGGAAGACGGTGCCGGGATGGTCCGCATGGGGGCAAGGCCACTGGAGGCCGTTGGTCTCGATGCGGTTGTATGTAATGCCCTTGAAGTTGGGAGCCAGGGCTGCAATTTCATTGTCCCAGATCTCCTGGGCGCTGTTGGAGGGCCAGGTCTGGCCGAAGCGTTTGGCCAGTTCTTTGAAGATCCACCAGTTGGGTTTTGCTGCGCCAGGTGGGGTTGATGCCGTGCGCACGCGGTTGACGCGGCGTTCGCTGTTGGTGAAGGTGCCGTCATTTTCGCTCCAGGCGGCGGCGGGCAGGACCACGTGGGCAAAGGCGGTGGTTTCGTTTAAGAAGATATCCTGGGAGATGAGAAATTCTGCGGAGCTGAGCTCATGCTCGACTTTGCGGATATCGGGTTCGGTGTTGGCGAGGTTTTCTCCGAAGATCCAGAACGCTCGGACTTTTTTGTCCACGAGTCCATCCATCATCTGGGGGATCATCAGGCCCGGTGTGGCGGAGAGACCGGTCACCCCCCAGGCCGCCTCGAATTTCTGGCGGACGGACGGGTCGACCACGCTTTGATACCCATGGAAGACACCGGGCAGGGCCCCCATATCGCAGGCTCCCTGGACGTTGTTCTGGCCGCGCAGGGGGTTGACGCCCCCGCACTCCACGCCCATGTTCCCTAAGAGCATCTGGAGGTTGGCCACGGACATGACGTTGTTTTTGCCGCAGGTGTGTTCGGTGATGCCCAAGGTGTAGCAGAGCATGGCAGGGCGCACCGAGGCAAGCATGCGGGCGGCTTCACGAATGGCCTCTGCCTCGATGCCGCAGATGGGGGCCATGGCCTCGGGGCTGGTTTGGGCCACCTCGGCGGAGAGGGCCTCAAACCCTTCGGTGTTTTCCTGAACAAAGGTGGGATCAAAGAGCTCTTCTTCGATGATCACATGCATCAGGGCGTTTAACAGGGCGATATCGCTGCCCACCTTGAGCTGGAGGTGAAGGTCTGCATATTTTACGAGGTTTTGTCTGCGGGGGTCGGCCACGATGAGCTTGGCCCCATTTTTGACCGCATTTTTAAGAAAAGTGGAGGCCACGGGGTGGGCCTCTGTCATATTGGAGCCGATGATAAAGAACATCTTGGCGTGATCAAACTCACCGAAGGAGTTGGTCATGGCACCGGAACCAAAGCTTGTCGCCAGACCGGCGACGGTGGGGGCATGTCAGGTGCGGGCGCAATGGTCTATGTTGTTTGTCTTGAACACCCCCCGAAACAGTTTCTGCATTTGGTAGGAGTCTTCGTTGAGGCTTCGTGCGCAGCTGACGCCGGCAATGGCATCCGGTCCGCTCTCCGCAATGATCCCCTTTAATTTATCGGCCACCAGGTCCAGGGCCTCGTCCCAGGAGGCTTCCCTAAATTCACCATTTTCTCGAATCAGGGGGGTGGTGAGTCTCTCGTCCGAGTAGATGAAATCGTACCCGAATCGCCCTTTGACGCAGAGGCGACCCTTGTTGGGGAGCCCTTCCTCATCTCCGGTGATTTTGACAATACGTCCCTCTTTGACATGCAGGATCTGTTGGCATCCGACCCCGCAATAGGGGCAGGTGGTGCGGATGGTCTCCACATCCCAGGGCCGCCAGATGCCCTTGGACTTTTTGTCTACGAGGGCCCCGGTGGGGCAGACTTGAACGCATTCTCCGCAGAAGACACAGGCCGATTGGCCCAGGGGCAGGTCGCCCAGAGCAACGATTTTACTTTCGGATCCCCGATAGCCGTAACTGATGGCTTCGTTGACCTGCACTTCGTTACAGGCCTGGACGCAGCGTCCGCAGAGAATGCACCGGGAAAAATCCCGTATGATCATGGGATTCTTAAGCTCGGGGGGGTAGGTTGGTTTTGACCGGGGATAGGCGGTGCCGGTGGCCCCATAGGCGAGGGCGTATTCCTGCAGTTTGCAGTCTCCCCAGGAGGGGCAGAGGTGCTCGGAGTGCCCTTCGGCTTCGGCTCTTGCGTTGAAGAGCTCCCGGGCATCGGTGCCTGCGCCGGAGGTGATGCAGTCATGGTTCCCTGATGAGAGAAGAAGCTCTAACGTCATCTTTCGAGAGCTCATGACTGTCGGGGAGTCGGTAGTGACCTCCATGCCGTTTTCAGCCGGAGTGGAGCACGATGCCAGAAGATTCCTTGCTCCCTTGACTTCCACCACACAGAGGCGGCAGGCCCCTGTGGGTGTGGTGCCTTTTAAGTGACAGAGAGTCGGAATGGCAATGCCGGCTTCTTCTGCCACCTCGAGGATGGTCTGGCCGGGTTTAAAAGGGTGAGTGGTGCCATTGATCAAAAGGGTGCCGTCAGACATGTGCGTGAACCTCCGCTGGATGATCCCCTCAGCTGCGGACCGTCCCGCTGCAAATTCGGAGAAAGGGTTCTTCGTGGACGGTTATATCTATTCGGATGTCATGGTCTAAAGCCGCACAAGGAGAGACGAATTGAGGTCGAATCCATTATGCTCTTTATGTCATAACGGTTAATCGGAATACCGCCAATTGTCAATACAATTATCCGGGTTAAGTCCCGAAATTCAGCTTGATTTACGTGGTGGGGCCAAATGGGGAGTGGCCAGGGAAACCGAAGGGGGAGGCGGGTTACCTTTCATCGTGGCTCGGAACAGGTTACGCTCACTTTAATGAGTGATATATGGGGCTCCGATGTGCTCATGGATTGCTTGCGAGACAAAGAAAGCCCTTTGGGGTGATTGGCATTGCCCCATGGCCCTCTGGCCTATCCGAAAACGGTCACCCCTTGCCGGGAAATTCCAGCGAGCTGTCCGTCCGGGGTCCACAGCCTTGCTTCTTCACTCACATAGCCGGCATGGGCGGTATCCACGTGGGTTTTGAATCGCCACCCATCCGCCGTGGTGAATCCTTGTCCGGTGTGAAACAGTTCGAGGTGCCAGGTGAGCGTGCTGGCCGGTGCCACGGCGGAGAGCATCGAGAGGGAAGGGGACGGCCAGGCGTCCATGAGGCTGAGGAGGTAGGCTTCGTTGGTCTCGTTTTTCTCCCCATGGCAGCTGATCCAGCCCCCGTAGGCTCCTTCGGATCTGCCTTCAAAGGGGTAGGGGCCCTCGGCCCAGTGGTAGCGGAAGTATTGGGTAAAGGCGGGGGACAGGCCTTCCATGAAGGGGAGCTCGGTGAGCTCATCAGGGGCTGGCCAGGAAGGAGCTGTGTGGCCGTTTTGGGTGATAGCTGAGGGTCGGTCGGCTCCGAAGCATCCATGGAGGGTCGCGCAGAGTTCGCCTTCGTCGGTCATCACACTGGCCTGGGCGTGGGTGACGGATTTGCCTTTCCTGAGCGGTTTCCCTTCTGCACGGATGCCGCCGGTGCCTGTGGGCCCCACAAAGGCGATGAGAAGATTTCGCAGGGGCAGATCCTTTGGAACCTGCTCCCGCATGGCGGCAAGTCCGAGCACTGCCACGAGGCCCCCGAAGGCGGTTCGGCCCTGGAGCCAGGCCTCAGGAAGGTTCAGCCGGGTTCCGGATTTATCTTTTTGGATGGCAGCGATAACGGCGTGTATATCCACGAGGGGCTCCTTGGCTGATGTTTGTGTTGTGGACAATGTTTTTACCATTAAAGGCCGACTTCTGGCAACCGTACCTCATTTTATCGGTGCGGTTAGCCCGAAGGGTGAGAAAAGCGATCAGAAAACTGTGAATTATATTTTGTATTTTAAAATATTAACCCGGCAACTTAATATACAAAAAGCAGGTGAAAGAGATGTCAGCTTTATCGAGGTGATAACGCTCCTCGACATTCATGCATTTAACCGCCGGGTTAATATCTAAATTTTCACAGTAACTATCTGTAATAACATAGTATTGATTTGGCGCGATCGTCTTATTATGAACTATCCGGGTTAGATCGGGTCGCAGGGTGGGGGGGGAGCCCACGGGCCAGTGGCCTATCTCAGGGCTTCCATGGAGAGGGTGATGTCGACCTCTTTGTCGATGACCCCCATTTCATGAAATTTGCCGTTCCCCACCTGGAAGTCGAGGCGGTTGATGGTGAACTGGGTCGTGAAACCGGTGACGTTTTGTGACTTTTTAAAGGGGTTGGGCTTGACCCCATGGAAGGTAAAGGGGGCAGAGATTCTTTTGGTGATGCCTCGGATGGTGAGGTCCCCTTCAATGAGGTAGCGGTTTCCCCCCTTGGTGAGGATTTTTGAGCTCTGGAAGGTCATGGTGGGGTGGGTGCCGGTGTCAAAAAATTCGGCCGAGCGCAGGTGGGTGTCCCGTTTGCGGTTGAAGGTGTCAAGGCTTTGGGTCTGAACCGTGAAACGGCAGGCGGAAAGGGAAAGGGTGTCGGTGTCTATGCTGAGGGTGGCTTCATAGTCTGAAAAATGGCCTCGGAGGGTGGCAAAGATGTGTTTGACGTCGAAATAGAGTCCGGAGTGTTTGGTATCCAGCTTCCATGGAAGAGGGGCGGCCTGGGCGTTGGCGGTGATAAGAAGCAGGAACATGGGGATGAGAAGGTGTCTGGCTTTCATGGTGGAGTCCTCCTGAAGGGGGGTTAAAGTGGACGCATGGATGACACAGCTAAAATCCGAAGGTTTCGGTGTGGATTCGAGTGCAGGGGATGCCGATCTCTTTGAGCATGGTGGTGACAGAGGCCTGCATGGGGGGTGGCCCGCAGAGGAAAACCTGGGGACGGCTGAGGGGGCCGATGATCTGGTGCAGTCTTTTTGAGGTGAGTCTCCCTTCGCCGGGCTCGCCGGTGAAGAGGAGGTGCACGGTGAGTTGGGGGTGGTTTTTTTTAACGCGGATAAGTTCCTCGGTGTGGAAGAGGGTTTCATCGTTTCGGTTGCTCCAGATCAAGAGGGTTTTTCTGTGGTCGCCGGTGGCCTCCATAAAGCGCAGCATGCTGATCAGGGGGGTGATGCCGATGCCGCCGGCAATGAGGACCAGAGGGGTTTCATCTTCTATCAGGCAGTGAGAAAAGTGCCCGTAAGGTCCGTCAATATGGGCGATCTCTCCTTTGCGGAGGCAGTCGATACCCCGGGTCCAGTCCCCGTTTTTTCCGATGATGAATTCAAGGGCGTCTTTTTGGGTGGGGGTCGAGGCCATGCTAAAGGGATGGGGCTCTGGGGAGACGATGGAAGAGGGGAAGGAGAGAAAGGCAAATTGGCCGGGGAGATAGAAAAAGTTTCCCGGCCCGTCGGCTTTAAGACAGACGCGGGTGGCCCGTTTCCCGGCAGGGGCCACCTCAGAAACGTGCCAGGAGGTGAGGCCCCGAAAGGGGCGCCCGTGCCGGCGGAGGAAGACCAGCAGGCAGACGGCGGCAAAGGAGAGGCCTGCGCTTCGGGGGAGCCCCGTTTCAAACGTCTCACTGGAGAAAAGAAGGTGGACAAACAGAGCGGTCATGACCAGGCCGCCACCGATTTGATGGCTGCGCATCCAGAGGTGAAACGGGAAGGCGAGTTTTCGCCTGAAAAGGGCCGCGGCGGTCATGTAAAAGAGTCCCATGAGAAGCCCGGCCCCGACGATTTCAGGCCAGTATCTTGCCTCCAGGGGGAGGGTGGAGATCTCCTCGGGGCCGAAGACGAGCAGAGGGTGGATGAGAGCCAGGAGGGCAAGGAAGACGCCATTAAATTTGTGTGCCGTCAGGAGGTGGTCCATGCCGACCAGCCGGTTGACCCAGGTGAGGCGGGCCGCCAGGATCAGTTGTCCCACCAGCAGAAGAGCGGCTGCCAGCCCCACCAGCTTTCCGCTTCGGAGGAGCATTTTTTGAAGGCCGAATTTGTAGGTAAGGGAAAAGGACTCAAAGAGAAAGGGGAGGGTGGCGGCGCTTGAAAAAAGGAGGGCCAGCCCCACCCCGCAGAAGGCTATGCTTAGGTGGCGAGTCCTTCGGGACCCGAAGGTCGCCGTGTGAATCGTCATGGCCCCTCCTTTTGTACTTCGCTGAAAATGGCCTGGGCCAGCGGCAGTTTGCTCAGGAGAAGGCAGACAGGGATCAGGGTGGAATGGGTAAGAAGGGTCTCTGGGGTCAGGGGGGCCGGGGGGTTGAGAAGGGAAAAATAAGCCATGCCAACGCTGCCGGCTGTGACGGCAAAGGCGTTCATCAACACAGCCACCCCCGCGGTGGAGGCCCTTAAAAAGAGCGGAGGCAGGAGACACAGGCTCACGGCGCTCATGGGTGCGGCCCACCAGAAGTAGAGGCTTTTCATCGGCGGGTGGAACCTGAGGTGGAGAAACAGTCCGCCTATACTGAGCAGCATGTGGGATAAAACCAGCATGTGGGCAGGTTTGCGTGTCATCAGGGATCCATAAGGGGTGTTGGAGGTTTGGGATTGGCATGATTGAGCGCTAACAGCTTTATATTTAACAGATTCGTGGAGGGCTGTAAAGGATGCGAGTAGTCTGAGAAGGGGTGACGGGCAGGGCTTTGGGGGCGGCACCTTCCGGCCTGTGGCTACCGAATCTCCATTTGTTAAATGGCCCATAAAGACAAGCCGTTATTGTTGACATGGGGCGCGATATGGGTGAAAATAAGGCATTGTCAGGCTGACAGGATTGTTTCTTTATTCTTGTGATTCATCATCGCCTCGCCAAAAGCCGATCCAGTGCCTTTGGTTCGAGGCGTTTTGGTTTGTCCTTTCTCTTATGCATCATCTCCCCTTGTTTGTCCTTTGTGGGTCTCCCCAGCAGTATCCTGCTTGCCTTCCGCCCCGGGTCTTCGTGTCGTTGAAAAGGCTCGGGGTATCCTCATCATGATCAGTCCATGAATCCGGTCACCGGTGCCTTCCGGGGTAGGTTCGAGGCCCTCTTTGAGCGTTTTGAGTGATTCGGATGCCGGGTTTGTATGGGGAGGAAGCCATGAAACGCATCCTTTTTATCTGGTGCCTTCTCTTTGGCATGTCAATGGGTTCGGTTTACGGAGATGTCGGGTCCCTTCAGGTCTCGGGCGGTGTGGTGGCCCCGTATGATGTGTCGGCGAGTGACTCCGCGGTCGGATGGCAGGTCTCCTATGCTGCCGGGGTGACGGATCATGTGGAGATTGGGGCCGTGCTGATGAAGACCGGTGAATTCGAGGTGGACAACGATATCACAGACGGGGAGGCGGAGGTCTCCGCCTTGATGATTCAAGGGCGTTGGCTTTTTTCACCTGAACGGAAGACCCGTGGCTTTATCGATCTTGCCGGTGGGATGATGGATGTGGACGCCGTGACGCCGTCGGTTGTTTCCAGTCGGGCCGGGGGCGCGGCGCGCCTGGGACTCGGGGTGGACCACGATCTCTCAAGGAACCTTGCTATCCGTTTCAGTGTCGGCTACACCACAGGGATCGGTCGGACCAGCGAGATCGATCTCATCGATGCCGGTATTTCCCTTGTGTTTGGGGTCCGACTGTTTCGTTGAGCGAGGCATCGGTCACCGGAAACGCCTTTTATCCCGGGCGGCCTTCTTTTTAATCGGGTGCACATGGAAAGGTCTTTATTGTTTATGCTCGAATGGGTCTCTGCCAATGGCTATCTCTCTCTTTTTGCCTTGAGTTTTCTTGCGGCGACGGTGGTGCCCCTGGGGTCTGAGTGGCTTCTGGTGGCTCTTTTGATGGACCAGCTGGACCCTTCGCTGCTGCTGGTTTCAGCCACAACGGGCAATGTTTTTGGCGCTTTGACCACCTGGACTATCGGCGTCTGGGGGGGGCCGTTTCTTATGGGGAAGGTGTTGCGGATCGATCCGAAAACCCAGGCGAAAGCGCGAGCCCTTTATCGGCGTTGGGGGAGTGGGTCTCTCCTGCTTGCCTGGCTGCCCGTGATTGGTGATCCTCTCTGTCTTGTGGGCGGTCTGTTTCGTATTCCTTTGCTTCGATTTACCCTACTCGTGACCCTGGGAAAATTGGGCCGCTATGGCGTGATCGTTGCCATGGTGCTGGCTGTTGACTGAAAGGGGAATCTTTGTCGAGGCGGGTGAACAAAATTTACCATAAATACAGATGATTGAGCCTGCCTTTTCTATTGACTTGCGCGCGCGGCTGATTGAAAATAGATCAGATGTGACCGGCCAATGCAAGGATGCTTCCCGCTTCATGGGATGGCGCTTTCGCCAGGATCTCCACTTCACACCGATACCCACCTTATCTTCTTGCCTTTCGTTTAGACAGGCATTCTTTTTCATTTACTTCTTCTTCTTTTTTCCTCTGTTTCTCTGTTTGTCCGGCACATATTCCCATGTTGATTCTTGGTGGTTTCACCCGTGGTTTTTTTGGATTTCGATGCCGGGGTGATCATGCAAACGACGGAAAAAAAGAAGGAGGAGTTATGGATACCAAACAATACTGTGCCAATTTGAGCTGTGAACTTCAACGGTGGCGTAATGCCATCCACAAAGAAAACGAAAGCATCGCAAAACTCTCTTCCGCAGACAAACAACATATGCTGGGGTTTGTGGAGGACCTGCGGATGCTTGAGGCTGAGATGGACGCGCGGATTGGCCAGTTGAAAAACGAGTGCCCGACTTTCTGGGGCCCGGAAAATGCGGAGAACGTGGTGGGGACCAGCGGGGAATATGAGCCCTTTGCGCTCAGCCCCGATGAGAGCGACACCATCATAGGCGGGGGCAACTTCGGCGGTTGATTTTAAGGCCTCTGTAAAATTTTTAGGGAGACGTCGTTCTCTTTGTGAGGGGCGCGTTTATGGATTGCCTTAAGACGCCGGACGGCCATGATTGTGGTGTCGGTTTTTGTGCGTCAACCTTGCAACGAGCCCTTGCATATCATCAAAAAGTGAAAAAACCGGCCCCTCACCGCGGGCCGGTTTTTTTGTGCGGAACCCTGGGTCTGTTCTCTGCCCGTCAGCCCCTGCTGTGGACCCGCCAGATTTGTCTTTTCGGGCTATTTACCGAGACGCGCTAACCCGGCTCGCCCGAAGGGTGAGAAAATCAGACAGAATACCGTGGATTACATTTTGCATTTTTGAAACGACTAAAAATATGACTGCAAAGAACTGTAATTATGAATTGTTCCTTGGTTCTGATTGTTTTCTCATGAAATATTCGGGCTAAGGGGCTATGATGAAATCAGCATTGGTCGCATCTAAAAAGGATATTTTTGAATAAACATAATGAGGAGAACCTATGGACCCGTTGAAAGAACGTGAAATCAAACAGGCTGTTGCCCGCTCAGGGCGGGGCTTTTTTTTGACCCTGGGGTTGGGGGCGCTGCTGGTCTTGTTTCTTCTTTTTTTTACGGGCTGGCCTGCCTGGGTGATCCTGCCCCTTGCTTTTCTGCTGGGGCCTCTTCTCGGGGCCTTTTTGTATCTCCCCTTACAGATATCAAAGGGCATGAGCAAAGGATTCTGGTTCTCTTTTTTCAAACGTAAATAAATCGTTTTGAGGCCATGGGAATTTGGTTGTAAAGCCTATGAATCGTAGATGGTAACGGCTGGGGATGTCACCTTTTTTCCTTCCTCGAAAAGCATTCCTGTGCTATGTACCCATTTTTTCCTGTGGTGGGGGAGTCATGTTTACAGCCGGGGGGATGCAAGGCACGCGACCCTCTTTGAAATGAACGCTGTAGAGGCGGGGTGTGTCCCTTATAAAATAAGAGGTGCATCTCGCTGTCATGTTTTATGGGCCCTTCCATACTCTGTAACCCGATACAATTGATGAGAGACGATGAAAAAATACCGTTTGCTGATGAACGGCAGTAATTTTTTGATGGCGGTGGATGGAAAAACCGTGCGCCAGGGTTTTTTCCAGAACATGATTATCGAGGCCGATAGCCCGAAGCAGGCTGAACGGCAAGCGATTTCTCGTGTGTGGCATGACCAGGAGCTTAAATCCTTGACCTTAAATTTACCCCAAAATTCTCAGAAGGTGACCCTGCATACCCTCTGGGAGCTGGATGTGGCTTATGATGACGCGCGCATCGATATGGAGCGCACCTTCTACTTTGAAAAGAGGTGGTGGGAGTTCTGGAAATAACCCCCATCCCCTGATGTCTGCGACAGCTGAAAATCAGCCCTTCGCCTCTGCTGTTCCCCCTGCCAAGCCCTGCTTATTCGCGGGGATTTCCCCCACCGGAAACATCCAATCATAGAGTCCATTGTAAAAGATCGTGTAGATCGGCACCATCACCAGAAAAGCCAGGTCGATCATCAGGGCCTGGAAAAATGAGATGTGCAGCCACGCCATCGTCGCAGGGATGGTGGCACACATCAGGCCCATCTCGAAGAGCAGGGAGTGGGCCGTGCGCATGGCAAGGCTTCGTGGGTACAGGGGCTTACCCCGTCGGAGCAGGGCGTGGTCGAAAAGAAGGTTGTAAACGTAATTCCAGCCCATGGAGATCAGGCTCAGGACGAGGCTTAAGGCACCCATGGTCTCCATGGGTTTTTTCATGATCCAGGCGAGAAGGGGCGTGCAGACAATGAGCAGGAGGATTTCGTAAAAGAGGGCGTGTCGGATTCGATCCCCTGGTGTTCGCATGGTGGTGTTCATGGTGTGTCCTTTGACGTGGGGTTGATGGCTGTGAAGCGGACGGGTTGCTGTCTGTTGGGGTCTCTTATAATCTGATATTAAGTTGGGTGAAAGTTTGTTAGTATCCGAAAATCGGATGGATTGATGGGGCATAGGGAGAGGAATGATGGGATTCAGCCTGGAGTACCTGGAAGCATTTACCGCGGCGGTGGAGGCTGGTTCGTTCTCAGCGGCTGCGCGTCGGTTGGGCAAGGCCCAGTCTCGTGTGAGCACGGCCATCGCCAACCTGGAGATCGACCTGGGGGTTGTGCTTTTCGACCGATCGGGAAAGTACCCGGTCCTGACGCAGGAGGGGGGACACCTTCTGCGGGAGGCCCGGAGTATCCTTCACCGATGCCGGGCTTTTTCAGAGCATGCCGATCGGCTGGCAGGAGGCGTGGAGCCCTTGATCCGTCTGGCCGTTGATGAGTTGATGCCCTCTTCGATCCTGGCGGACCTCCTGGAGGGGTTTCCTGAGGCCTTTCCTGATACCGATGTGGAGCTTCTCATGGGGGTGATGGGGGATGTGGGCGAGATGGTGACATCGGGGCGAGCCGATGCGGGCATTGAGCTTCCCATCGGATACCCCGCTGATTCGTGTGACTGGCGTCTTTTGGGGCGCATGGATTTTTGTGTTGTGGCGGCCTCTCACCATCCCCTGGCGGCCCTGACCCGGGTCACCCCCCAGGATCTCGCCCCTTACAGGCAGTTTGTGGCCGTCAGCCGGGAAGGGCAAAGAGAACCCGAGGCCTACATCTTTGGCGATCGAACCTGGCAGTGTGAGAGCAGCCATGTGATCAAGGAGTTCGTCCTGAGAGGCATGGGCTGGGCTGGACTCGCCCGCCATCATGTTGCCGGAGATTTCCGGGCCGGGCGTCTCGTGGAATTGCCCGTGACCTTTGCGGGGGGGTATTTTCAAAGTGATATCTGCTTTGTGTGGGAAAAGGGTCGCCCGCTGAAACCGTCCGCTCAATGGCTGGCCGAGACCCTGGCGGCGATTCTTCAAGAGAGCCGGCATAAAAGGTGATCCTTGTTTTCACAGGACCCGTCCGAGAAAGGCCGGTGTGAATCGACCTCCCGGGTATTTATGAAGAATCAGGAATGACGAACAACGATTTTAATACCTTCAATTTCTCTCCTGCCTTTGCACAGTGTGCCGCCGATGTGATATGATTTTTTACAATTTTACCGGCCTCTTCTCCTCTTTTTTTATGCTTCCCTTCCCCGTGCCGCCGGATGTTCGCATATCCATTTATCCCATGACAGGAGATGATTCATGCTCAATTTTCATCTGACAGACGATCAATTGTCGCTTCGTGAACGTGCTCGGCAGTTTGCCGTGGCTCATGTGCTTCCTGTGGCCTGGTATTATGATGAAAAGGATGAGATTCCGGTGAAGGTTTTGGATAAGGCGATGGATGCCGGGTTTATGAACGCGGACATACCAGCGGCGTATGGAGGGCAGGGGGTTGGCCTTCTGGAGGCCGCCTTGGTGACCGAGGAGATGGCTGCGGCGTGTCCGGGGATCGCCACCAGCATTTTTGACAGCTCCCTGGGGTTGGAACCTCTTATTTTGTCTGATAACGAGGCGTTGAAGAAGAAAATTTTCGCTCGGGTGCTGCTGGAAGGCTCTCGGGTCAGTTTTGCCACCTCGGAACCCACCATGGGCTCAGATGTTTCGGGAATCCGGTGTGAGGCCAGAGACGCCGGGGACCATTATCTTCTCACCGGTACCAAGTACTGGATTACCAACGGCGGGGTGTCTCATTTCATGTCGGTTTTTGCCACGGTGGATCCCAAAGCCGGTCACGCTGGCATCGGGGCCTTCCTGGTGGATATGCAGTGCCACGGCATCACCGTGGGAAAACCCATCCCCAAGATGGGGCAGCGCTGCTCCAATACCGTGGGCGTCCATTTTAATCAGGTCAAGGTCCCCAAGACCCAGGTGCTGGCTGAGCCGGGCCAGGGGTTTGCCCTGGCCATGAAGACCTTTGCTCGAACACGCCCCATCATCGGGGCCTTTGCCGTGGGGGCCGCCCGTTCTGCCATGGAATTCGCATTGGATTACGCTAAAAAAAGGCGCGCTTTCGGTTCTCCCCTCTCCGATTTTCAGGCCATTCAGTTTAAACTGGCCGAGATGTATCAGAAGGTGGAAACGGCGCGCCTCCTGACCTGGAAGGCCGCCTGGAAAGCGGATCAGGGGCAGGATCCCACCATTGATGCCTCCATCGCTAAATTTTACGCCACGGAAGCCGCCTGGGAGGTGGTGGATGAGGCCATGCAGATCCTCGGGGGGTATGGGTATACCAAAATGTTTCCCGTTGAAAAACTGATGCGGGATATCCGTCTTCTCCGGATCTATGAAGGCACCAGCGAAATCCAACGCCTGATTGTCTCTGGATGGCTCCTGTCAAGCTACAAACCGGCCATGCCTCCCCTGGAAGATCTCCCCCTTCACCGAGAGGTCGACCCCGAGACGTCTCCCGATCAAACGGCCTGGCGATGTCGTGTCTGTGGGTATGTTCATTATGGCGAGGCACCCCCTGAGGTCTGCCCGACCTGCTTTTTCCCGGTGGCTGCGTTTAAGAACGGTTGAGAAACGTCTCGAAAAGGCCCGGGATGACCCCCGGATGCCTAAACGTTACGATGAAGGAGAGCTGCTTATGAAAAAAGTATGGATGATCATGGGTGTTTTTCTTTTTATCACCGTGGCAACGGGTCGTGCCCATGCAGACCTCGGCGCCTTTCTTGAGGATCTTAATCTCCAGGCCAAGGCAGACATGACAGGCTTCAGTCTCAGGCTGAGCCGTCAGTTCGAAGTCCCCTTGCAGAAAGTGGAGTCCATCATCAAAACCGTGGATTTTCCCGCAGACGCGTTCATGTGTCTTCAGCTGGGGGAAATGGCCGGCTCCCCGCCTGAACGGGCCGTCCATGCCTACAAAAGGAACCGGGAGAAAGGGTGGGGGGCTGCCGCCAGAGATCTCGGCATCAAACCCGGCTCGCAGGATTTTCATGCTCTGAAACGCGGAGATTTTATGTTGAATGGTGAGGGAGAAGGGGTTTTCTCGGAAAAGAGACAAAAAGGGAAGAGTCAGGGCAAAGGTAAAAACAAGGGCAAAGGGAAGATCAAGGGCAGTCGAGATTGATTGGGGGACCGGGACCAGGGGACAAGAAGGCCTACCTTGCTTTCTGTACCGGGATACCGGATTTTAAAGGCCGGGCACGGATCCCGGTGTTTGTTATGCCACTTTTTTTGTCGGAGGCACGCTCTCGACCTCTTTAAAGGAGGCGTTCTCCGTGTCGATGTCCTGATAGCTCAGTTTAAATATTTTGACATGGATGATGAGGAGATAGGTGACCAGGACATAGGTGAGGAGCATCCGGATCGTCTGGCTCATGGGGATGGTGTTCTGCGTCCACAGGGCCATGAAGAAGTCGGCACTCATCAGAAAGGCAAAGAGCAGAAGAATGTTTTTTGCGCCGATTTTTACGGCAAAATAGGACGCGAGAAACAAGCCGGCGAGGGTCACGCCCGGCACCGCCGAATACCATAAAGAGAGCGGGACCGTGAAATAAACGACATTTAACAGGGTCCCCACTGCCGAGAGGGCTGCCATCAAAGAGATACTCGTGACGATGGCAACGGCGGGATTTATTCTGAACAGAAAGGTCAGAATAAAATAGAACAGGGTGTCAATGCCGAAGCCGATCCATCCTGAAATAAGACCGCCGATGAGTGAACAGGTAAAGAGAATGATCGAATTAAGGGGGGTCAAGTGAATCGTCAGGTTTGGGTAATGACGTTTGCGAAGGATGGAGAAAAAAATAATTTGTGTAAAAATAAATCCGATGGCATTGAAAATCAGCGTCAGCAGCTCGGGATTTTTAATGGGGACGATGACGATGCTGGTGATGATCCCGAGGATCCCGCCGAACAGGCATAAGGGGATGACATTGGCGATGAATAATTTTTTATTGACGTGGTACCATTTAAAGGTCCCGAGACCCATGCCGTAAGCTTGAATAATCAGGCTGAATTGAACCGCCGTGGCCGGTGTGATATCCAACCGGGTCAACACGGGAAAATAGACGATTCCCGCCGCCGCTGGCGTTGTGTTGGCCACGGTCGCAGCGATGACGCCAAGGAAGGGCATGTAATAAAACTGCTCAAGAAACTCTTTCTGAAAGAGAGGGAAAACGATCAGCCACAGGATAAGAATGGTAAAGAGACAGACATATAAAAAACGATTGCTTTTTTGCATGGGGTTGTGCGAACTCCGTAAAAAAAGACGACAGACAGTCGTGCATAATCCTGTGAGACAATATCGTTCTCATTTCGGGTGATACGAAGGGCCGTATTTTTTTTATCTCCTGTCTCCTTTGGCCCATGAAGAAAGATCTTCCCTCAATAGCATAAGAGGTATGGGATGACAAGCGGGGGAGAGGGCTGCTTTCGGCCATGGGGTTGCGGAATCTTACAATAAAAAAAACAGGTGTCGGAAAAGTCCGCTGTGGTTTAGACTCTCTGAAGAATCGGCACCTTTGCCTGGCGTTTACCCAGTCGTTACGAAATGAAGGTGGAAATCAGAAGGCTATGACGAAGAAACATGCGGATAAAATGATCCCTCGGCTGCCCGATAACCCCGGGGGACGAGAGAAGGTAGAGCTGATTCTGGCGTGCATGGATGAATTGCTCAAGACGAAGTGCGCGGAAGATATCAGTATTTGTCATCTCTCCGAGATGTCCGGTCTCGCCGCTCAGACCATCTACCGTATCTTTCCTTCGCCGGCGTCGGTCTGTTTTACCCTGGCCAATCGTTACCTGGGAGAAATATGCCGGGTCCAGGGCTGTGCCGCCATTTATGAAAACTGCCATAACTGGCAGGACGCGGTGGAGAAGGGGCTGACCGCCATGCGTGATTATTTTCGGCAGCACCCCCAGGCCATGGCCCTGATGTTCGGGTCGGGGACCTCGCGCGAAATCAAGGCGGCCGATCGCAACGGTATGAGAGCCCTTGTCAGTGAGGTTATCGGATTTCTTTTCGCCTTGAGGTTGATTCCTGAATTCCCCCATATGATGCACTACTCGCTGATTGCCCTTGAATTAAACGATGCCGTGTGGAACCTCTCCTATGACCTTCACCGGGACATCACCGATTTTTATTTGGCGCAGGGGATTCGCGCGGTCACGGCGTATGCTGGGCTGTATCTGCCTGTTTATCCGACGGTGTCGGCGATTTGATGAGATCCTCCGTTTCGGAGCAGAGAATGGGAAAGCCACAAGCCCCCGCCAAACGGTGAGGGCTTTTTTTATCGCGGCAATTTTCTTGACAAGGGTTGCATAGTGGAATATGTGAGCATATATTCAAATGAAGGGGAGCGTGATGGACATGAGACTCGATACTTGTCAGGGCGTGTGCGTGCATACCGAGGTCGTGGACGCAGTGAATAAAAAGATGGAATCCGAGGAGATGCTGTTCCAGTTGGCGGATTTTTTTAAAGCCCTGGGCGATTCCACACGGATTCGGATTCTTCATGCGCTCTCGTTTTCAGAGCTGTGCGTCTGCGATCTGGCAAGCCTTCTGAACATGAGCTCCTCGGCCGTGAGCCATCAGCTTCGGGTGCTGCGGGGGCAAAAGATTGTGAAGTATCGCAAGGACGGGAAGAATGCCATCTACAGCCTCGATGACGCACACGTGGCGACCCTTCTTGAGCAGGGGTTGGAGCATGTAAACGAATAGGCGGTTGGGTGAGTATAAACGATCCGCCTGTGAAAGGGAGCGTGCCGCGGGCTTAAGCCCAGCGGGTGGGGTCCTGCCCCACAGATGTCAGCGGCTCTTTTTTGACGGACCGAAAGGCCATTTGTAACTGAGGATGCGGGAGACTTTTCCCGCTTTTTTAACATTTTATATGTGAACATGTGATCACACGTAACCCATAGGAGTCGGTATGGTTTTATTGGAACGGATTCTCGCGGAAAGTTGGAATGTTCTCTGTCTTTCAGCCCCTTACATGCTGTTTGGTTTTTTTATCGCAGGTCTTTTAAAGGCCTTTATACCCGATGATTTTGTGGCCCGTCACCTGGGGAAGGAGAATGGGGCCAGTCTTCTGAAGGCGTCACTCTTCGGAGTGCCCCTTCCCCTTTGCAGCTGTGGGGTGCTTCCGGCCGCCGCCGGGCTTCGCAAGCAGGGGGCGAGCAAAGGGGCCACCACTGCCTTTTTAATCTCCACCCCGGAAACCGGTGTGGATTCTATCGCTGTGACCTGGGCCCTTTTGGATCCCTTGATGGCTATTTTAAGGCCTATTTCGGCCTTTCTTACCGCCATGGTCACCGGTCAGCTGGTGCGCACCCTGGACCCCGATGCGATTCCATCACCCACAAAGCCCGCCCCTATGGATATGTTCCCCATGGCTCCGGCCAGCGAGACCTGCGGGTGCACCGCCTCGGTCCCCGGTAAAAAAGCCAGCCTTCTGGAGCGCCTTCGCATGGGCATGCGGTTCTCCTTCGGCGACCTCTTTACCGACATCTCGGGTTGGTTTTTTGTGGGGGTGGTCATCGCCGGGTTCATCACCGTGTTTGTTTCGCCGGATCTGGTGGACGCCTACTTAGGCAATCCCCTGGTCGCCATGCTCGCGATGCTGGTCATCGGAACCCCCCTTTATGTCTGCGCCACGGCCTCCACTCCCATCGCCGCGGCCCTGGTGCTCAAGGGGCTGAACCCCGGTGCCGCCCTGGTCTTTCTTCTGGCCGGGCCCGCCACCAATGCCGCGGCTCTTTCCGTGATCACCGGGATCCTGGGGAAAAAATCCATGGTCCTCTACCTGATCGGGATCATGGTCTCCTCCTTTCTCCTGGGGTTTGCCGTGGATGCCGTTTACTCCCTGACCGGCCTCACCGCCGGATGGCAGGCCGGCGCCGAACATGCCGGACGAACCCTTCTCGGTACCGTCAGCGCCCTGATCCTCTTCGGGCTCGTCCTCTTCGGCCGGGGAGGGCATGGCTCCTGCTCTGACCCGGCCTGTGAGTGCGGGTAAGGGCAGGGATAGGTGATAGGGAAAAGCGGGCCTTCGGCGGCAAGGTGGCGAAGCCACTTAGGCAAACCACCTTGAAAGCGGGTTTGCGAATGCGCCACGGGTGTGGCAACTCGGGGCGCATCGCGTCCGCATTCGCGTGGTGTGTGACGTAACCCGAGCATGGATCCCCTGTCATCCGGTTGGTCTATCGTTGCAGGGTGTTTCAGGTTGCGGTCAGGCCGTATGCAACGACTCCCCGGAGAGCCGGGGAAGACGATTCCATGGAGCATGGCGGCCTTTTTGATACGCACCTGTTTCTGTCTTTGTGGGCTCGGCCGGTTTGACGGTACTCTGCGATTTTCGTCTTTCCCGCGCAGGCGGGAATCCATGTATGAAAATCCGTATCGTCCTCATTTTTACAATGAAGTACCGGGTGGATGGTAGGGTGCGCCGTGCGCACCGTCAGGCGTATCGTAAACCGGAAACACCGCATGTTGAAATAAGACTCGTGGTCATCGTTAACTTGCGAGGCCGAGGGTCCTCTCTACGGTAGAAGGTGCGGGAGCCGCACCCTACGCGGTGATGAAAAGACGTGACGTATTGGCATTTGAATCTTTCTGTCATTTGCCTCGAACGACCTGGCGAAGG
>NZ_JAQYWB010000030.1 GCF_030145185.1 Desulfoluna sp.
ATCGAAGAATGCATAACCATTATGGCAAATAATGGATGGGGGGCTATTTGTCTCTTGACAGGGGGCAATCATATCAGGATGGGCAAAGGTAGTGCCGTGCCCATCTGGCGCGGGTGCAACCGATCACGCCGGGGAGAGATGCTGCGTCGTCAAAATTTATACAATTTTCAGCGTTGTGGGTTTCCCGACTGCCAGATGGGCACGCTTCGCGCTTTGCCCATCCTACGACGCCGCCGTAATCTCACCGGTGTGGCCTGAAATGGACAGGGAACCCATGGCTGTTAATAAGAGGTAATCATATCCGCTTTTAAGATGAAATTTAATCAAGGTTATTTCGTAAAACCTGTTTGTTAAACCTGTCTTTATAAAATCAGGCAAAAGTTTAGCCCCCGGCAGGGCCGCCGGAGGCACTATCTGAATCGTTACAAAAGCTCCGCAAAAACTTTTCGGTTGAAATACCTTTCTCTCCTGCCTCAAGGTGGGCGAGAAAGGGTATGGCGAAAGTAATTACAAATGATATGTAGAGGTTGTCGTGAGTGTCGGGTGACCGCAATCTTTTTAAAACCTGTTTGTCAAACTTTTCAAAAGTTTGGCCCCCGGCAGGGCCGCCGGAGGCATCATGCCTTGTCGCCGGAGACAAGCGATCCGTTATTATCAATCATGCAGGTAAGGTGAGTATGAAGCGATACAAGGAGCTGAAAGAGGAAATTCTCAAGGCAGGTCGTGATTTCAGGACCCTTTTTGCCGAGGCGGCAAAGGCGATGCCCATCCCTTCCGGGACCTTTGACCCATGGCACAAGACCCTGGACGGGATTGACCGCCAGATCGAAGACGAGAGTTTTCGTGTCGCCGTTGTGGGGCCCATCAAGTCGGGGAAGAGTACCTTTGTGAACTCTCTGTTCAAGGGGGATTATCTCAAACGGGGGGCCGGTGTGGTCACCTCCATTGTCACTCGTATTCATTGCGGGGACACTCTGGCTGCGGAGCTCACCTTTAAAAGCTGGGATGAGATCAACCGTGAAATTTCCCAGGCCGCGGAGCTGTTGCCCGGTATAGAGTTGAAGGTGGGGGATGCCCCTTTTGACCTGCGCAAAGAGGCGCACCGCGCCGAGCTGGCCACCGTTCTGGAAGGGCTCTCCCGGGATCTTCTCATTACCGATGACGCCCGGAACGTTCATGCCGTCCTTTTAACCTTGTATTTAAAGGGGTATGAGCGCATGGAGGGGTTGATCGGTCCCGATGGGGTGATTCGCCACTTTGAAGGGGATGATTTCGCTTCTCACCGGGATTATTCCGGGGACGAGGTTCTGGCGGTGTATCTCAAGGATATTTGCCTTACCATCGACACCGTCTCCTGGGATCCTTCCGTGGAAATCGCCGATTGCCAGGGCAGTGATTCCCCCAACCCCCTGCACCTGTCCATGATTCAGGACTATCTCGTCTACGCCGATCTTCTGGTATACGTCATCAGCTCACGCACCGGCCTCCGTCGGGCGGATATTCGGTTCCTGACCATGATCCGTGAGATGGGCATCGCTGAGAACACCACCTTCGTGGTGAACTGTGACTTTTCCGAACATGAATCCATGGAAAATATGGAGTCCATCGTTGCCAAGATCACGGAAGAGCTTTCCCTGTTGATTCCTGACCCCGAGGTCCACACGGTCTCTGCCCTGTATCAGCTCTTCACCGCCCTGGAGACGACCCTTCCCAGGCGGGATCAGATGCGGCTGGAGCAGTGGCGGCTGGAAGATGCCTTCAGCCAAGCCTCTCTGTCCGGCATGGAGGGCTTTACCCAAGCCCTGGAATCGAAGCTGACCCTGCAGAAATATTTTATCGCCTTGAACAACCATGCCGAACGGCAGATGGTCATCGCAGGGGGCGTCAAACAGTGGATCACCCTGAACCGTGAGATGCTCTCCAGGGACCGTGACAGCGCCTCCCGCCTTGTCTCCGGCCTGATGCATCAGCAGGAGAAAATGGCCCATGTCAAAACCATGATCCGCAGTACTCTGGACGGCGCTCTGAAAAAAGTGAAGGGCGATATCTCAGGGACGGTGGACCGTTTTTTTGACGGGTCCCGGGGGCCACTGGTTGCCGACGTGACAAACCATATCCGAAATTATTCTCCAGACTACGAACGGTACGGCACCAGCGAAGAAGAGGGAGCCTTTATTAAAGCCATGGGCGCCGTGCACCGGGATTTTCGCCAGAGCGTCGACCGTTTTCTGGCTGAACAGGTCAATCCCCGCATTATCGGTCTCTCCAAAGAGCTGGAGGAGACCCTCAGGAGAGATCTGGACAGGATCACCTCTCCCTATGGATTGATGATCAATGATTCGCTGGGGGATTATCGTCAGGCCGTGGAATCGCTGGGGTTGATGCTGGGTGACCAGAGGAGTCACAGTCTTCCCGAGATGGATATGGAGACGGCTCGCAAGATGGCCGGCATTCATTTCCCTTCTGTCTCCACCGTTCTTGACTACTCCTTGAGGGTGCGGGCTGAAGCGATGCTTCGGTTTGGCGCTTATCATATTCTGAATTTCGTGCGGCAGCTTCTTAAAAAACCCGGGCAGGGGAGACCCGAGCTCTGTGCCAAAGCCCTGACAGACGGCATGAACCGGACCCGCAAAGAGGCCGTGGACACCCTCGAACAACACCTTCGCACCTACAAAGAGAACCTGAAGTTTCACTATTTCTATAAATTGGCCGATGCGCTGGCCGATCAGCTTTTTGAGTATTACGCCGAAGGATTTCATGCCTATCTTGGGGAACTCGATGGGCTGACCCACCGTATCGAAGAGACCGGCAACGATAAAGAGGCGGTCCTTGAGGCGCTGGGTGAGATGGAAAAAGGCGCGATGCGTCTTTTCAGGCAAGTGGATCAGATCAAGATGATGCTGGAATAATTAACTTTTTTAAGGAGTTGGAACCGACGTGTCTTTGGTTTTTCGAAATGCGCAGTTAAGTGATTTGGATGTGTGTCATCGTATCGAGTCGTCGCGATACCCGGAAGATGAAGCGGCGAGCCGTGAAAATATAGAAAAACGAATTTTTGCCTTTTCCCAGGGGTTTATGGTGGCCGAACAGGAAGGGAAGGTCATGGGCTTTATTAACGGCGGTGCCACCGCCAAGGTGGATCTGGCCGATGAGGAGATCAAGTCGATGATCGGCCACGACCCCGAGGGACAAAACCTGGTGATCATGTCCGTGGTGGTGGATGAGACCGTGGCCGGAACCGGTGTGGCGGGAAAGATGATGAAAGCCTATGTCGATGGCGCCTGGGAGCAGGGCCGCAAAGCGATTTTTCTTCTCTGCAAAACCCACCTGATTCCCTTCTATGAGAAATTCGGTTTTACATGGATCTGTCAATCAACCTCCACCCACGGTGGCGCGCAGTGGCATGAGATGGCGGCACAGATCCCTGGGTAAGACAAAAAAACACCCTCGGGCGGATGCGAACGAACCTCGAATCGTTCGCATCTGCCCGAAGTGGGTGGCTTAAGAAAGACGCTGTACTGCATTCTCCCCCTATACCTTCAATAACAATCCCCGAAAATCTCATCACAAAATCTCCTCTGCAATTAGCAGGGGCTTCACGATGCCGCACAAACATAAACCGTGAAAAAAAGTAACGATTCAGCTTGCCTTCGCCAGGTCGTTCGAGGCAAATGACAGAAAGATTCAAATGCCAACACGTCACGTCTTTTCATCAGCGCGTAGGGTGCGGCTCCCGCACCTTCTACCGTAGAGAGGACCCTCGGCCTCGCAAGTTCACGATGACCACGAGTCTTATTTCAGAATGCGGTGTTTCCGGTTTACGATACGCCTGACGGTGCGCACGGCGCACCCTACGCATCCACCCGGTACTTCATTGTAAAAATGAGGACCATGCTCGGGTCAGGTCACCATAATACCCCCCACACCGTTGGCAACGGGTCACATAAGGGTGCTCTTTCCACCGGAGCATCATACAGGAGGGCAATGTAAATTCAGGCATGGATCCCCGGTCACTTGGCGAAAAAAAGGTGGGGAGTATCGGGCTGTAAAATGGCACAACCGTATCCTTTTTTTCGGGCAGCCGGGGAAGACGAGGAGGCGAAGCGCATCCGTAACCTGTTTTCAAGGTTTTTTTTCCACAGTGGCTTCACCACCCTTGCCGCCGGAGTTATTCCAGGTGAGTCGAATGATGCCAACCTACAGCGCATGAACTTGCGACGCCTTGTGCGTTCCCTTGCACTCCACGCGAATGCGGATGTATTTCAGCCCGGAGTGACGACACCCGATGTGCATTCGCAAACCCGCTTTCAAGGTGGCTCACCTTGCCGCCGGAGGCGAGTCGCAAGTCTTTCCCTTACTCTTCCCCTGTGCCCCAGAAGAGGTCCAGGGTGGCCTCGTCGGGTTTGGGGGTGAGAAGGCTCACGAGGACGAAGACGGCGAGGGTAATGGCCAGGACCGGAACGATAACGTGCATGCCGGCCACCCGTTTGATGCAGGTGGCAAAGTAGAAATAGGACCCAACGCCAACGACCATGGCCGCCAGAGCCCCGCTGGCATTGGCTCGTTTCCAGTAGAGTCCCAGGACCAGGGGCCAGAGGAAGGCCGCCTGGAGGCCGCCGAAGGCGAAGAGGTTGAGCCAGACGATGAGATCAGGGGGGTTGAAGGAGGCTCCAAAGACGATGAGTCCCAGGATGGCCGTGGTGTAGAAACTCAGACGTTTCAAAAGGGGGTTCCGGTCCTTGGCGGGGTCAGAGGACTCTTTTTTAATGTAATTAATATAGAGATCTTTGACGATGGTGGCCGAGGCGAGGATGAGCTGGGAGTCGATGGTGCTCATGATGGCGGCCAGGGGGCCGGCCAGAAAAATTCCGGCAAAGACCGGGGGCAGAACTTTCAAGGTCAGGGCAGGCATGATCTTGTCTCCCACGGTGAGCCCGGGAACAATGACCCGTCCAAAGGCGCCGCACAGGTGCATGCCCAGCATGAGAAAGCCCAGAACAAAGGTTCCGATGATAATGGCTCGATGCATGGCCCGGCTGTCTTTGTAACCAAAGCAACGGACCGCTGTATGGGGAATGCCGATGACCCCGAAGCAAACCAGAACCCAGAAAGAGAGAATAAAGGGTTTGCTCAAAAAACCGTTGGGACCTGCTGGCGTGATGAGGGCCGGGTCCACCGCGTGAAGGGAGGCTACCAGGTTGGGAATGCCTCCCCCGGCTTTGATGACCCCAAAAAGAAGGGCGGTGGTGCCGATGATCATCACCACCCCCTGGACGGCATCGGTGAGGGCCACGGCACGAAATCCACCGATGGTGGTATAAAGGACCACGGTAGACGCAAAAATAATCAGGCCGGTGTTGTAGGAGAGGCCTGTCATGCCTTCAAAGAGACGGGCGCCCCCCACAAACTGAGCGACCATGGCGGCAATGAAAAAAATGACCAGGGCCAGGGAGCCGCAGATGACCACCCATTGGTTGTTGTATCGGGCGCGCAGGATATCGTTGATCGTCACAGCGTTGATGCGTCGTGCGATGATGGCGTATTTTTTCCCCAGAACAGAGAGCGAGAGCCAGGCCGCAGGCAATTGAATCATGGCCAGAAGCACCCAGCCCAGACCCATCTTGTAGGCGACACCGGGGCCACCCACAAAACTGCTGGCGCTGGTGTAGGTCGCTACCAGGGTCATGGCCAGGACAAAGCCTCCCATCTGGCGGCTGCCGATGAAGTACTCCTCCAGGAAGTTTCCGCTCTTGGAGAGGATCCGGTTGGCGTAAGCGGCCAGAAGATAGACCAGAATGAGGTAGATAACCAGGGGGATAATGAGAGCGGACTGCATTATGCGTCACCTCCCGTATTTTCTTCGCTCCTGGCAAGAGAGACCTCTTTAAAAAGAAACCGCACCATCAGGGCAGCCAGAACGGCAAAGAGGATAAATCCCGCAATGCAGCTGTAGAAAAACCAGGCGGGAAAACCGAGAATGTAGGTATACTCGGCCACCGGTCTGTCCCCGAGGCCATAGGCGGTGGCATACCACCAGATAAAATAAGCGAGGCTCAAGGCAACGGCAATGACCGCTTCCTTGTTGGCCTGAACAAACCGTCTGTCTGTTTTTCGTTCCATCTGTTTTTCTTCCCCTTCCAAAATCACCAGATTTTCGGCCAAGCCCCCGGCATGATCAACGTCCGGTGGGTTGGTCATTGATCACCTCAGGTGCCCTTTTCCTTTATTCGGAAGAGACTGTATCACGGGCGAGCAGTGAAAGACCACCTGATTTCAACACCGAAACATGAATTCAGTTTTTCTGAAGAAGCCCGTAAACACGCTTGTTCAAGACAACGCCCCGGGGATGTTGGAAATGATTCCATGGAAGGCGGGGCGGCACGGTGGCGCCACCTTGAAAGGTGGGTTAGCAAAGAACATTAAATAACATAGCCAAAGTTGCCTCTGGCGGCCTTACCGGGGGCCAAACTTTTGAAAAGCGATCCGCCGGAGTTATTCCGGTTAAAGTCAACGGCTGACTTAAATTCTAACCACTTACAACGCCTGCACTTGCGGCGTACTGTGCATGTCCTTGCACTTCATGCGAATGCGGACGCATTTCAGCCCGAAGTTACGCCACCCGAACCGCATTCGCAAACCCGCTTTCGAGGTGGCTCACCTCGCCGCCGGAGGCCTCTTTAACCTGGTCATTTATCCCCATGGATGCATAGACATCACCGGCTGTTTGGACCTTTTCCGAATCGTTTGTATAAAAAAAAGCCGGGAAATCCCTGTGGGGATTTCCCGGCCTCATGTCACCGGTCAAGGCGAGGTTGCTTTGACCGAGGAGGGTCTTTATTCAGGGCGCTAAGCGTTAGAAGAAAATCTCCAGCTTGTGATAGAGGGCGTAGGTGTCTTCTGTCGCGGTACCACTTCGGTCCTTCCAGTAATCACCCGCTTGAAGATAGGCGGCGACGCCGGAGTAGATGAGGTTGTCCATGATCTTCCAGGAGAAGGTCAGGTCGTATTCAATGCCGTGGTCGTCATCCACCGTGCCGGGGGTGTCATCGGCCTTGGAGCTGGCGATGAGGGCGCCGAGGGTGAGGGTGTCGTTCCAACAGGTGTGATCGACACCCGCGTACATCATGCGGTAGCCGTCGAGGCAGGCGGTGTACGTGCTGCCGAAGCCGTCCCCCACGAGGTTCCCGAGCCCGTCGCCCAGGGTGGTGTTCATGCCGTGCTCGTCACCGGTGAGGATAAAGGCCTTGGCCCAGTCGGCACCAGGAGCGACGTAGGCCATGTTTTCGATATCGCCGGTTTTAAGATCGGACTTGCCCATGGTGTAGGCGTAGCCGGCCTGAGCTGTGACGGAACCGATGTCGTAGCGGACCTCTGCAAAATAGGAGTAGGACGCAATATCTCTTGAGGTGTTGTTGGCATCGTATTCAGCTTCACCAAAGATGTAGTCGAGTTCGGTGGTGATGCCCAAGGGGCCAAACTTACCGTCAAAATACGGGGCCAAGAGGAAAACCTTGGCTTGGGTGGTAACTCCTTGATTCGCCTTTAAATCGAGAACATTGCCATATGCAGGGACAAAAGCGGCTATTGCATTATTTCTTGCGGTTGTTGCTTTATCCTGGGCTAATTGTGCCACATAAAGTTTAGTGGCATCCGTAGAATAGTAAGTCTGAGTGAGCACATTTGCGCTTCCAGCAGAATCCAGTGCAGCTGATGCTGCTGACAATGCCGCCGATTTTTCGCTGAAATCAGAGGTCTTAACTCTTTGCTCTGGATCTTGAAAGGTATTGAAGTGGTAGAATGCAGTAAGAAGCCCTGTGCTGTAATTTGGGGTCTTGTAGGTGGCGCCGATATAATATTTGTTATTGTCTTTATTAGACCCTTCGACCCCTTTGTCAAATTCATTAACCTTTTCAGCCACGGCCCCGATGTAGAGTTTGTTGGTGCCGATGGGGATGGGGGTGACGAACTTGATGCGATCGGTGTCTGCTTCATCGTCGGACCAGGGGGTGCCCCAGACCACGCCCTGCATACGGCCGACCGAGAGGAGACCCAAGGGGGTGATGATTTCCGCGTAGGCGCGGTCAAAGTCGATGTTGTCGTCGTCTTCTCCGTAGTCGAAGGCGGAGTCATTGGAGCTGAGAATTTTATCCAGGGCGTCGAAGCGGGTGATGAGCTTGATGGCGTCGGTGATCTGGACTTCGGTGAGGACACGAAGCCTCATTTCACGGAAGCTGTCTGCCGAATCGCCTTTTTGCAGGGTGGCCTTTTCGTTGTACACTCCTTCAAACTGAAGGCTGCCGCTCATGTCCAGGTCCAGGGCAAGGGCTGGAGATGCTATCAGCAATGAAAGAACAAGGGGGAGGAAAAGCAGGCATCGTCTCATGTTTCGTCTCCTTTAGAGTGACATGGGTACCGGTGTGTGACATTCCGTAAGACATATAAACGCTGTTTGGCAGAAAGGATAAAAAAAGATTTGTGTGGAGGTAATCTCTCAAAATGACTCAACTGAGGGGGCTGTTAGTATGTGCAAACGATGTTATCTTACCCTGCAAATAAATGTCAAGTTCTATTATGAGTAACAGTGCAGTTATCCCGGATGCAGAGACAGGGAACGTAAAACAGCCCTAATCAGGAGATTAGAGTTGTTTTTTTTCTTTTAGGCACTACGCTGAAATCTTTTTTTCAGGCAGGAAAGAAGCACTTCTCTCAGGTCTGTTTTTGCGCCTGTTTTTTACCCGTGGTGAGAAAATGGTTCAAGGATCGTTCCCACTCTTTCATAAGTCTGTTCCAGTGTTCTGGCGTGAGCTGCTCGACGAACCGCTTTCCTTCAGGCCCCATGGCCGTATAGGTACAGGAAATGGCGGCCTGTGTCGCCACCCCATTGTCGGTCTCCAGCTGAATCTGAAACGTTCCCATGGTGTGATCGGGGACCACCTTCAGCAGCTCCACGAAGTGGTGATCCGGGTCGAGGCGCGTCACCACCCAGATGGCGTCGTGGGGGGTGGAGGGCGTAATAAAAATGCAGGCCTCTTCAGCCATGCCGGAAGAGGAGATCACCAGGTTCGGATCCCAGCTTGGGCCCCACTCCTGCTCAAGGGCTGGAGAGAAAAGGGGAAACACCCTTTGGGGTGTGGCGTCAAGGGTCATTGTAAATCGGTGACGGCTGCGTTGGGGAGATTCGATGAGCATGTGCCGGTGACTCCTGGGGTCTTGAGCGGGCAACCCATTTTTAACGGTGGTTGCGCTAATTCGCGCGTGTGTGGCCGTGTTTTTAAGGGCCTCAGGCGGTTTTCTTTTTTGGGGCCAGGGCCAGATAGATGTTGCCGCTGAAAATGAAAAATGCACCGACCCACCCCATCAGGGTCAGAGAGGGTTCCGCGGCGATCACAGGGCCCAGCAGCGCGGCAAGAAGAATTCGGGAAGAGGAGATGATGCTTCCCTCGACAGCCGTGACAAATCGAAATCCAAAGGTAATAAATATCTGCCCCATCACACTTAAGATGGAGCAGAGGGCGATAAAAAGGAACCCGGGCCCATCGGGCCATTCAATCCTCTTTCCGAAGAGGACGAGAATAATAACACACCCCAGGGTGAACATGAAGAAAAGGGTGGTCTCGGTGGAATGAACCCGTCTTGAGAGGTTCAAATAGATAATGGCAACGGAGGCGCTGATCCCAGAGCCCAGGCCCCAGAGAGAATTCAGGTTGAAGCGGGTCAGAAATCCGGTGTGCACCATGTCCGGAGCCAGAATCATCACCACCCCGGCAAAGGCGATGAGGACCACAAAGACGGAGGTATAATCTCGCTCATCCTTCAGGGTGAACCAGCTGAAGAGTGCGACAAACAGGGGATAGGTCATGTTGAGTATATTGCCTTCCGCCACGCTGGTGAGATCCACGGCCTTAAAAAAGCAGTAAACCGCCATGGTGTTGGCCACCGTTCTACCGATAAGGTAATGCCAGTTTACGGGTTTGGGTGGCCGTTTTTTAATGAGCAGAAGGAGCCCCACCATGAGGAAGCCGAGAAAGAATCGACCGAAAACAAAATTTGCCGAATCCACGGTCACGCCTTGGAGCCTCGCCCAGCGGAGCGTTGCGGTGGCAAGATAAAAGCAGATGGCCGAGGCAAAAACCGAAGAGAGGCCAAGAAGTTTATTAGAGGGTTGGGTCATATGGGTTTACCGGTTATGGGTTCGGAATGGTTTATTATTAATGAGGGCGGAGGCCGGGATGTCTCAGAACCAACGAGTTGCGATGAATGCATCTGCAGCTCTGGTGCCTTGCATATGAGCGCACCCAACTCGTAAAATATCCGGGTTAAATAAGCCTTATTCTACGGGTTGTCAATGGCTATGGACTTTTGAGAGCAAAGCCTGTTTAATAAGCGTGTCCGCTTTCCTCAAGGGCGCTGTTTCTCAATTTTCACGCTGGAAAATCCTGTTTTTCGGAGAGACTTTTCATGAATAAATTTGCCTTTCATTCCACTGGCTTGGCGATTAAAGCCATTTATGACATGGCGCGAGCCCGTGTGAACCTTCACGATGAAGAGAATGTCCCTGAAGGCGCCGTCATTTTTGCCGTCAATCACTTTACACGCATTGAAACCATCTTTTTGCCCCTGCATCTCCAGAAGCTGACGGGGGTTCCGGTGTGGTCTCTGGCAGACGACGCTCTATTCAAAGGCTTTGTGGGAGATTTTATCAGTGAGGCCGGGGCGGTCTCCACACGAGATCCCGATCGTGACAAGCTGATGGTCAAGTCCCTGCTGACCGGAGAGGCCAACTGGCTCATTTTTCCGGAAGGCCGGATGGTGAAGACCAAGAAAATTTTTGAAAACGGTGAGTTTGTCATCGATGCCGAGGAGGGACGACATCGGCCCCATACCGGAGTCGCCACCCTGGCCCTGCGTACCGAGTTTTATCGGGAGCGCCTTCGGATGATGCAAAAGAAGCAGCCGAAGGAGTATCTTCGCCTGCTGGAGCTCTTCGGTATTGAAGAGGACGAGCTGCGCCTGGATCAAACGACGTCCATCGTCCCGGTCAATATCACCTACTATCCCTTACGAGCCCGTGAGTCGATTATCAGCCGAATTACCGGGTCTCTCATCGAAAATCCCTCCACACGCACCCTTGAAGAGTTGATGACCGAAGGGAGCATGCTGCTGGACGGTGTGGATGTGGACGTGCGGTTTGGAAAACCCCTCAAGGTACGGCCCTACCTTAAAAACCCAGTGGTGGCCTGGGATATAGCGTCCAGCGATCCCATCGGGTTTGATGACCCCATCAATTCCCGGGAGGTACTCCGAGAGGCCTCGCGGACCCTGATGCAGGCTTACATGACGGCCATCTACAGCATGACGACGGTCAATCATGACCATATTTTTTCATTATTGATCATGCATCATGAAAGCGATTATATCGACCCGATGGACCTGAAGACCCGGGCTTTTGTGGTGAGTGACTGGCTGCGGAAGCAGATCGGCATTCATTTTCATACGAGCCTTGAAGATTCCCAGAGTCACCTCCTCACCGATGATCGGTATGAGAAGTTTTCCAACATCATAGAGGTGGCGGAATTAAAAGGGGTGATTCGACGTGATGAAGAGGGCCGGATTGTTCGAACCCCAGAGCTGCTGAGTCATGAAGGCGCCTTCCATACCCTGCGTATTCAAAATCCCTTGATGGTGATGGCCAACGAGGTGGAACCCCTGACGGCTCTGATCGACTTTATGAACCTCGTCGCCCGGGAACCTGCTGTCCATATTCAGCGGCGGATATTCGGGCTGCTGATGGAAAAGGGAATCAATGATTTCAAAAGAGACTACGAGGCCCATTTCATCGAAGGGGAGAGCAAGCCTTCGGAGATCGGAAGCCCTTGCCTGCTTAAGGGCGATGAACAGCGAATCGGGGTGCTGCTGATTCATGGGTACATGGCGGCACCGGCAGAGGTGAGGGGACTCGCCGATGAATTGCAGCGTCAGGGGTATTGGGTCTATATCCCACGGCTTCAGGGGCACGGAACGGCCCCTGAAGATTTAGCGGAGCGGCGATATCTGGACTGGGTGGTCTCTGTGGAGGAGGGGTATGCGCTTTTGGCCAACATGTGCGACGCCCTCTTTGTGGGAGGCTTTTCCATGGGTGCCGGCCTGGCCCTGGACCTGATCACTCGGACAGCGGGTGCCGCAAAGGTGAGGGGCGTTTTTGCTGTGGCCCCGCCCATGAAACTTCAAGATTACTCCAGCCGGTTTGTTCCGGCGGTGGATACCTGGAACGCGATTATGAAACGGCTGCGATTCGACAGGGTGAGAAAAGAATTTATTGAAAATCATCCGGAGAATCCCCATATCAACTATTCTCGAAATCCTGTCTCCGGTATTCGTGAGATTGATCGGTTGATGGATCAGCTGGCCCCCAAGCTGGGGGTGATCACTATCCCGGCCCTGATTGTGCAATCGGCCCTTGATCCTGTGGTGAACCCGAAGGGGAGTCGGAAAATTTTTGACCGGATTGCCTCGGAGGACAAGGAGTACCGTCTTTTTAATTTTTCCCGGCACGGGATTCTTCTCCATGAAGGCTGTGAGAAAGTGTATCGGGCAGTTGTCGAATTCCTTGACGATCACCGTTGAATCCTTTTGTGTTGGTGCCGCTGTTGTGGTAAAAATATCGATTTTGTACTGATATTGATGCCGCTGAATCGTTATGCCCTATGAATAAGGGGGATTCATTGCTGCTGTTTTTTATACATATGACGACTTCATCACACAGCAGATGCGTGTGAACCTACAGGGAGCTTTCACCTATGAGCGAAACTGAAAATAAACCAGTTGATTTTATTCGAAATATCATCAGTGAAGACCTGGCTTCCGGTAAGCACACCCACGTGGTTACCCGTTTTCCCCCCGAGCCCAACGGCTATCTTCATATCGGGCATGCCAAGTCTCTTTGTCTCAACTTTGGTATCTCCGAGGAGTATGCAGGGGCCGTCTGCAATTTGCGTTTTGACGACACCAACCCGGAAAAAGAGGATGTGGAATACATCGACGCCATCAAGGCAGATGTTTCGTGGCTGGGATTTGCCTGGAACGGCGACCCCCACTATGCTTCCGATTATTTTGAGTCTCTGTATGCGTATGCCGTGGACTTGGTGCAGATGGGCAAGGCCTATGTGGACAGCCTTTCAGCCCAGGAGATCCGCGAGCATCGCGGGACGCTGACCGAGCCCGGGAAAAACAGTCCCTACCGAGACCGCAGCGCTGAAGAAAACCTGGCACTCCTTGAAGGCATGAAAAAAGGCGATTTCGACGAGGGCACCCACATCCTCCGAGCCAAGATCGATATGGCCTCCCCCAACATGAACTTGCGTGATCCGGCTATTTATCGCATCCGCAAGGCCGATCACCACCGTACAGGCGATGCATGGTGCATCTACCCCATGTATGATTTTACCCATTGCCTCTCAGATGCCATGGAAGGGATCACTCACTCTCTTTGTACTTTGGAGTTTGCAGACCATCGCCCCTTGTACGATTGGGTGCTGGAAACCCTGAAGACGCCCTGCCATCCCCAGCAGATTGAATTTTCCCGACTCAACCTCAGCTACACCGTCTTGAGCAAACGTAAATTGCTTCAACTTGTTGAGCAGGGGTATGTGAGTGGGTGGAACGATCCCCGTATGCCGACCATCAGTGGGATCCGCCGGCGGGGATACACCCCTGAGGCTTTGCGCACTTTTTGCCGTCGCATCGGGATCTCTAAAAAAGAGACCCGTATCGATTACACCATCCTTGAAGACTGCGTTCGTAACGACCTGAATGAAAAGGCACCCCGCGTCATGGGGGTTCTCGATCCCCTTAAGGTGACCGTTACCAACTATCCTGAGTCGCTGGTGGAAGAGGTGGACGTGATGAATCACCCCCAGAAGCCCGAAATGGGAACCCGCAAGGTGCCTTTTTCCCGAGAGCTTTACATTGAGAAAAGCGATTTCATGGAAGAGCCGCCCAAGAAATTTTTCCGTCTCGGTCCCGGCCGTGAGGTGCGTCTTCGCAGTGCCTATTACATCACCTGTACCGAGGTGGTGAAAAACGAGGCTGGTGAGGTGGTGGAACTGCTTTGCACCTACGATCCTGAGTCCAGAGGGGGCTCCACCCCTGACGAACGCAAGGTGAAGGGCACCCTGCACTGGGTGTCTGCCCGCCATGCCGTCAGCGCAGAGGTGCGTGTCTACGATCGTCTTTTTAACGTGGAAAACCCCGAAAAAGAGGGCGACTCCTTTCTCGACAACCTCAACCCGAACTCATTGACTGTTCTGAGCGACTGCAAGATCGAGCCGGGGGTGGTGCAGAGCGAAAAGGGTGCCTTCTTTCAGTTTGAGCGCACCGGCTACTTCAACCTCGACCCCGTGGACAGCACCCCGGATAAGCCGGTTTTCAACCGCACCGCGACCCTGCGTGATGCCTGGGCCAAGATGAACAAATAGAAAAGAGCCTCCAAGGAAAAAAATGAGAATTGGAAAAGGGTACGATGTCCACCGTCTGGTGGAAGGGCGGGAGCTGATTCTGGGTGGTGTCAAGGTGCCATATGAAAAGGGGCTTCTCGGGCATTCCGATGCCGATGTGCTTTTGCATGCGATGTGTGACGCACTTTTGGGCGCGGCCGGGCTCGGGGATATCGGGGAACATTTCCCTGACAGCGATCCCCAATTTAAGGGGATCAGCAGCCTGCTGCTGCTGGCCCATTGTGTGGCGCTGCTTGGGCGCAAGGGGTATGAGGTGGTCAACGTGGATGCCACCCTCCTTGCAGAAAAACCAAAGATTTCGCCCTATAAGTCGGCCATGCGGGACAATATTGCGGAGGTGCTGTGTCTGGACCTTGAGGATGTCAATATAAAGGCCACCACCACTGAGGGGTTGGGTCCCGTGGGCCGTGAAGAGGGGATGGCCGCCCTGTGTGTGGCCCTTATTAAACGGGTTGATCACGGGTAACGCCTTGACAGAGGCGTGAATCGTGATGATTATTTGTATGATTTTTATGGCGCAGTCCCGCGAGTAGATGGCTGCAACAGGTAGAGCGTATTCCCTGAGACCTTATTTTATAAATTGAGGTGTCACGCAGCGTGCCTGAATGATAACGACAGAGAACAATACGGTGAACTGAGCATGGCGCTTCGCATTTACAACACATTGTCCGGACAGAAAGAAGAGTTTCAACCCATCGAAGAGGGCGAGGTCAAGATGTACGTCTGTGGCCCCACAGTCTACGACTCCAGCCACATCGGCCATGCCAGGTCTGTCATCTTCTTCGACGTGGTTTACCGTTACCTCAAGGGCCTGGGCCTGGATGTGACCTACGTCCGAAACTTCACTGACATCGATGACAAAATCATCAACCGTGCCGAGCAGCTTGGAATTACGGCCAAAGCGGTGGCAGATAAATATATTGATGAATTTCACCGGGACATGGATGCTCTCCATGTCAACCGGCCGGACCTTGCCCCCAAGGCCACGGAACATATTGACGATATAGTCGCCTTGATCGAACGACTGATCGACAAGGGCAAAGCGTATCCGGTGGAGGGCGATGTCTATTTCCGCGTGAACTCCTTTGAGGGGTATGGAAAACTTTCCGGCCGCAAGCTGGAAGACATGGAAGCCGGGGCTCGTATCGATGTAGACGACCGCAAAGAGAATCCCTTCGATTTTGCCCTCTGGAAAACGCAGAAACCCGGTGAACCAGCCTGGAAAAGCCCTTGGGGTATGGGCCGTCCCGGATGGCACATCGAATGCTCGGCCATGAGCTCACGGCTTCTGGGGGAAACCATTGATATCCACGGCGGCGGAAAAGATCTGATTTTCCCCCACCATGAAAATGAAATCGCCCAGTCGGAAGCCGCCTATGAGGTTCCCTTTGTCAAGTACTGGATGCACAACGGCTTTGTAAATATCAACGCCGAGAAGATGTCCAAGTCCCTGGGCAACACCACGATGATCAAGGATGTTCTCAAGACGTATCACCCGGAAGCGGCCCGTCTTTTTCTTTTGTCCAACCATTATCGCAGCCCCATTGATTACAACGAACAGGCCATGAAGGAAGCGGCGGGCAACCTGGACAAACTCTATACGCTGATGCGCCGTGTTTCCGATGAATTCGGAAACCTCAGTATCCTGAGGCTCCAATCGTTTAACAACAAGTTTGGGCATCTTTTTCGAGAATTCTGCGCCGGGATGGAAGATGATTTTAACTCAGCACGGGGGACGGCGGCGTTGTTTGAAGCCTTGCGTGCCACCAACCGTGCCATCGATGAGATGACCGATGAGAGCGCCTTCGAGTCAAAGATCGAAATTGATGGCCTGATGGTGGATCTTTTCAAGATGGCCCATATCCTGGGTATTCTAAACGAGAACCCCTACGAATACTTCGATGCCAAGAAGGAGAAAGCGGGGGTGGATGAAACCCGTGTAGAGGCTCTCATTCAGGAACGAAAAGAGGCGCGTCAGGACAAAAATTTTCAGCGAGCCGATGACATTCGTGGCGAACTCACCGCCATGGGGGTCGCCATCGAAGACGGTGCCGGCGGAACCACATGGAAGATGATGGAGTAGGCTTAGGCCCTTCATCCCTTCCGGGACCATGACAAGTCAAAGGCGACCCGGCCTACCGGGTCGCCTTTTTTTTAAGGCCTTGCGATCTCCAGTGCAGGGAGGACTTTGGGAAACTCAGGTTTTTATGATGGAAAAATTCAAGATTGTCTCATCCTTCACTCCGCGGGGAGATCAGCCCAAGGCCATCCGTCGGCTGGTGAAAGAGTTAAAAAAAGGGACGCCTAATCAGGTGCTGCTTGGGGTCACAGGCTCCGGTAAAACCTTTACCATGGCTCATGTGATGAAGCAGATGCAGCGTCCGACCCTGGTGCTGGCCCCCAACAAAATTCTTGCGGCCCAATTGTACAGTGAATTTCGAGAGCTTTTCCCAGAAAATGCCGTGGAATATTTTGTCAGTTATTACGACTATTATCAGCCCGAAGCCTACCTCCCCAGCAGCGATACCTACATCCAGAAAGACTCCGCCATCAATGAACTCATTGATAAGATGCGGCATTCGGCAACGCGAAACGTTCTCTCGAGACGGGATGTTATTGTGGTGGCCAGTGTGTCCTGCATTTATGGGCTGGGGGCTCCGGAAGACTATCTGGCCCTGCGTGTGGAGCTTGCCACCGGAGAGGAGAGAAACCGTGAGGCGTTGCTCAAAGATCTGGTGGCCATCCAATACGAGCGCAGTGATATCGACTTTCATCGGGGGTCTTTTCGGGTCCGGGGCGATCGGGTAGAGATCTTCCCTGCCTATGAGGAGAAGGTGGCCCTTCGGGTAGAATTCTTTGGCGATGAGATTGACACCCTGGCCGAATTTGACCCTCTCACCGGGAAAACCCTTCGTAAGCTCAAGCATAGCGTGGTCTATCCAGCCAGTCATTACGTGACCCGAAAAAGCACCCTGAAGCAGATGCTCACCGAGGTGGACGGCGAATTAAAAGAGCGGGTGGCGCATTTTCACCGACTCAACAAGCTCATTGAAGCCCAGCGAATCGAGGAGCGGACTCATCTGGACCTCGAGATGCTCCGGGAGATCGGGTATTGCAACGGCATCGAAAACTACTCTCGCTATCTTTCCGGTCGCAAGGCAGGCGATGCGCCTCCGACCCTTCTGGATTATTTTCCCGATGATTTCCTGCTGATGGTGGACGAAAGTCACATCGCCCTTCCTCAGGTGAGGGCCATGTATAAGGGGGATCGTTCCCGGAAGGAAACCCTCGTGGGGTTCGGGTTCCGTTTGCCGTCGGCTCTGGACAACCGCCCCCTGCAATTTGAAGAGTTTGAATCAAAGCGAGGACAGGCCATCTTTGTTTCGGCTACCCCGGCTGACTACGAGATGGAGGTGGCCCAAGGGGCCGTGGTGGAGCAAATTGTTCGACCAACAGGGTTGGTGGACCCGGAAATACAGGTAAAGCCTGCTGAGAATCAGGTGGACGATCTTTACGAGGAGATCCGAAAACGTCTGGCAGCCCAGGAACGCGTGCTGGTGACCACCCTTACCAAACGCATGGCCGAAGACCTCACCGATTACCTCACCGACCTGGGTGTGAAAGTAAGCTACATGCATTCCGACGTAAAAACCATGGACCGAATAGAGATTGTGCGGGATCTGCGTCTTGGCAAAATTGACGTTCTGGTGGGAATCAACCTCCTGAGAGAGGGACTCGATATTCCTGAGGTCTCCCTGGTGGCCGTTTTGGATGCTGACAAGGAAGGATTTCTTCGTTCTGAACGATCGCTGGTTCAGACCTGCGGACGGGCTGCGAGGAACGTTAACGGGAAAGTGATCCTTTATGGTGATAAAGTCACCCGTTCCATGCAATACGCCATTGATGAAACCCTCCGTCGACGCGCTATTCAGCTCGCCTACAATGAAAAGCACGGCATCATCCCGGCCACCATTATACGGCAGATTCAAAACAGCTTCGGGGACCTCTACCGGTTCGACAATGAAACGGCAGACGATGGGGTGATGGAGGCCGTTTGTGAATACGGTGACGAAGCCATGGATGATTTGACCCTTCTCAGCACCCTGGAAGAGGCCATGCATGAAGCAGCCCGAAACCTGGAATTTGAAAAAGCAGCTCGCCTGCGGGATCAGATTCAAGAGATCCGGAAACGAATGGGGGAGGCCTTGTGAAAAAAAGCCTCCCTGTGTCTGAGGTCCTCCAGGAGAAGTTTGGAACCCTGGAAGGTCAACTTAACGCACTGGTTACGGATCCGGGGGTCTATCGGTTTAAAGACGAGAAGGGCATTGTCATCTATGTGGGCAAGGCCAAAAATCTCAAGAAACGGGTCTCCAGCTATTTCAATCGAAGTCACACCGATCCGAAGACGGCGGCTCTGGTTCGCAAGGTGGTCTCTCTGGATACCGTGGTCACCGCCACGGAGAAAGAGGCGTTCATTCTTGAAAGTAGCTTCATTACGCGTCATAAACCCCGCTACAACGTGATCCTGAAGGACGACAAAAGATATCCCTCCCTTCGCATCGACCCCCATGAGGAGTGGCCTGCCCTGGAGGTTGTCCGACGCATCGAAAAAGACGGTGCCCTCTATTTTGGCCCCTATACCTCCTCTTCGGCAGTTCACGCCACCGTTAAATTTATCAATCGCCATTTCAAGTTACGCAAATGCAAGTGTGGAACCCTGAAGACACGCTCCCGCCCCTGCCTGAACCATCAGATGGGGCTCTGTCTGGCCCCCTGCTGTCTGGACGTCTCCCGAAGTGCGTACATGGAGATGGTGGGGCAGGTGATCCTTTTTCTTAACGGCCGCACCCCCGAGCTTGTGGACACCCTGCGGGAAGAGATGAGGTCCTGCGCCTCAGAAGAACGCTTCGAGGAGGCCGCTGAATTACGGGACCGGCTCTTTGCCGTGGAGAAAACCCTGGAAAAGCAGGTGGTGGTGTCGACGGATATGGCCGATCGCGATGTCATAGATATCTGCATGCAGGGGCCGGCGGTCTGCATCACCTTGATGCAGATCAGGGGAGGAGTGCTTCTCGGGAGCCGAAGTTTTCATCTGATGGAAACCATGGCCGGGCCGGACGAGGTGGGGGAAAATTTTGTTTGCCAGTATTACGAAAAGCACGCTGCGCCGAAAGAGCTGCTGATCTCACATCGTTTCGACGGTATCGAGGCCGTCCGTGAGCACCTGCAGGAAACCGCGGGCCGACGTGTGGCCCTCCTTTTTCCCGAACGCGGTGAAAAGGTAAAACTCCTGCGCATGGCACGAAAAAACAGTGAAAAACGTCTGGCTGAAATTATCTCTGGCGCGGACGCCGATCGCCTTGTCCTTGAAAACCTCAAGAAACGTCTCGGTATGGATCGTTTACCCGTTCGCATTGAATCCTACGACAACTCCAACACATCCGGCAACGACCCGGTTTCCGGCATGGTGGTGTTTGAAAATGGTCGGCCCAAAAAAAAGGACTACCGAACCTTTCGTATCAAGGCGGACACGCGCTATGACGATTACGCCTCCATGGAAGAGGTGCTCTCCCGTCGCTTTGCCGATTCGGACAAACGTGATCCCCTTCCCGACCTTCTCATGGTAGATGGCGGCAAAGGGCAGCTTAACGTCGCAACCCGTGTCCTTGACACGTTGGGATTACTCGGGGCGTTTACCGTGATTGGCATCGCCAAAATGCGCGAGGAGGTTGGCGAAACCCAGGATAAAATTTATCTGCCCGGTCGCTCAAATCCTGTGAATATGGGTCTTTCACCCGATTTGCTTCTTTTTCTTCAACGGATGCGTGACGAAGTCCACCGTTTCGCCATCACCTATCAGCGTCGTGTGCGGGGGAAACGGGCTGTTTCATCGAAACTGGACGGTATCATGGGGGTAGGGAAGAAGAGGAAAATCATGTTGCTCAAGCATTTCGGGGGGGTCACGGCCCTTAAGGCCGCTTCTGTGGAAGAGTTGGCCGTGCTGCCGGGGATTACGCCTGAGATTGCCGAGGCCATCAGGGCGGCGTTAAAATGACATCCGGACCTGGAGAAGGTGCTTGACCTCAGGTATGGGTGAGGCTCCGGATTTCATGGAGTTGGGCTTTGTGGATAAAATGACTGAGCACCTCTTCATCCCGACTCTTTAGTTGTTTAAATCGACACCCGGCAAAGAGTGACAGCTCGTTAAATTTTCGGTTGACACGCACCACCGTGATGGCAGTGTCCAAGGTGTCGATATGGTCTTTTTTAGGGCCATGGTCACGAAGGACGATGCCTAACCTGGCGATACGACCGGATTCCAAGGCTGACAGGGGATTCTTCCCCTTGCCAAGAAGGCGTGGAATGACGATACCTGTCCCGGTAAGTGAAATATCGCAGATACGAAATTGATTCCCTGAAAAAAATTCATGCCCGGCAATAATCAGTTTGCCCAACACTTCATGGCAGGCTGTGGGGGTGTAGCGGAAGGCTGTTCGTACGTTGACCTCTTCCGAGCCGGGTTGGTAGCTCAGGACAAGGGCTGGCGTCATGGTTCCGTTGGCCAGACGATATTCGGGAATTTTTTTGATTGCCTGGCAGGAAAATCCGACACGATTTTTTTCACCGGATTCCATACGAACCAGGGTGCTGACATGGAGCGGTTCGGGGTTCTTTACATTGAGGTGGCAGGCAGGACCAGGGGCCGCGACAATCAGCTGCCTTATTTTCCGGTCCGAATCGAATATGACCGACGCATAAGATACGGGATTCAGGCTGTGCAGTTTTATGACAAGGTCAATACCTGTTCCGGGTTTGAGCACGGAGTCGTCAACGGGTGTTTTAGCCAAAGGGAATATCCTTTATTGATCAGTTTCTGGGCGCGGTATCCACCGCAATCATAAGCCTTCCAGTAACACAGGAATGAATAAAAATCAAAACCATAGAATGCTGGAAAGAAGGGCACCAGAGAACGAACCAACGGACTGTTTGTTGGCGAAATGTGCAGGGAAAGGGCGATTTAATGGCAAATCAAAGAGTTGCGTGCGTTTGACGGGACTAAAGAGGCGATTGCGAAATAACAAGTTTTAAAAGAATGAGGTGCATGACGAAAAATGTGTCCGCCTGGTAATGTAGACAGACGGACACGGAAACAACGTCCGCCTACTTCAAAGCGTCTTTAAGAGCCTTGCCAGGTACAAACTTGGGAACCTTACGTGCATCAATACTGATTTCCTGACCGGTCTGGGGGTTTCTGCCTTTGCGGGCTTTTCTTTCAACGGCCTTGAATGTACCGAAACCGACGAGGGTCACAGCATCATCACCGGTAAGGGCATCTGTAATGGTGGAAAGGACACAATCTACGGCTGCCTGAGCTTCTTTTTTAGAGCTGACAACTTTTGCAACTTCGTTGACGAGATCACCTTTGTTCATCCTTGAATCTCCTTGTATTTGAGTGGGTTTTAAACAACGGCTTGCTTACGGCGTTTTGAATATGCAATTTATTTCGGGAAAATCGGGATACGGCATGCTGATGAGTATCCTTACCTGATAAGGCGAAGGCCAATATTGACGGCCTTTTTTGAAGATCAACGTACTTATTTGGTTTCTAAGTGTCAAGCAATAATTGAGTCCAATGTTAAAAAATAAAGTCCAAAAGACTTGATATATGGGCTCTTTAAGGTTTGACAATACTGAACTAACCGTTTTGACAGCATGGGTAACGTAGAAAAGTAAAGAGTATTTGCCCTCGGTTCATCTGGTGGGATGAAATTAAAATTTTACGAGAGGATACAATTGGTTACGTCCAATATTCATTCTTTCAAATGCCATGCGATACGATTGCTCAATGAAACGGCGACACATCTCGGGGACTGCGGATGAATGGCCGATGTCTGACCGTTGATCCCTTTTTATTATGCATGATAATACACGAATAAACGTTGCTGTCAAAGGGCTTTCCGCCTTAAATGACGTGTTGGTTACCTTCGAGGTTGCATGGGGTCTCGGTTACTCCAACAGAACGTTTACGGCTTCCACCCCTGTTTCACAACTATGAGGGGCTGCATCCCCCTCGGAAAGGGCCTCTCCAAGCTTTATTTTCAGGACGGTGCAGGTGGTATATCGCGAGATACCGGAGTAATGTGTGCTCACAATGTGTTTGGCCATGGCGGAACAGGCCCTTAACAGCCCGGGATGTCGACGGGAAGGGCCGGAATGCATCCCGGTGAAGACTATCCTGTCAATCCTCTGGGGTCTCTCTTCAGCCGCTTCCTGAATCTCCTCAATCATGGCAGGGAAATTGATGTTCAGGTCGACAGGCTGAATGGTATCTTTTTAAATATAGGAAGCGCATGCCAGGCAAGCCAAACTCTGCATGCATGATCAGAGCAGCCCCAGATACCAACCGATGAGGCGTGAACCACAGAGGGTGTAGGTCAGGGCTCCGGCTGCCAGAAAAGGGCCGTATGGAATGGCCATTTTCATATTGCCCTTTTGGATGAGCATGATGGACAACCCGATGACGCTGCCGGTAAGGGATGAGAAAAAAATGGTGAAAAGAACCCCTTGCCAGCCGATAAAGGCACCCATCATCCCCAGAAGCTTGATATCACCGCCCCCCATACCTGCTTTTCCGGTGACGCGCTCATAGAGCCAGGCCACAAGCCACAGGCTGCCTCCACCGGCCAGGATGCCCAGGGCTGATTCTTGCCAGGTCACGGTGGGGACAGCCAGAGAGAGGAGGAAGAAGAGGGGGATCCCCGGCAGGGAAATGACGTCAGGGATAATGCGGTGATCGATGTCGATAAAGGTCAGGGTGATCAGCACACTGAAAAAGATAAAGTGCACCAGCGCATTGATGCTGAGGCCAAAGGCAAAGAGGGCGATCAAGGCAAAACACCCCGTCAGCATCTCGATGGCCGGGTACCTGAAGGAGACCTGGCCGCGGCAATTGCGGCAGCGGCCCCTTAATATAAGGAAGCTCAGGACGGGAATATTGTCGTACCAGCGGATGGGGCTTGCGCAGGATGGACAGGATGAGCCGGGACGCACAATCGAACGAGAGAGAGGGACTCTGTAAATGCAGACATTTAGAAAGCTGCCTACACAGAGGCCATAAAAGAAGATTGTCAGGGTAATGGTAAGCGAAATCATGTGTATTTCCTGGTTCGTCGGGTGGATGTCATGGCGTGGTGGCGGTGGCCGCCCACCGAAATTTCAGCCTCTCACCCAGGTAAAGTAAAAGCGGATGGTAAAAAAATCAAGAATGATATTGTAAATGGGGAAATGTGTCTTATAATTACTCCGTAGCTTTCAATATCTCCCCGAAAAACCTTGAATGGAGGACATTTCGGGCATTGTGGCCTTGACGTGCACTGCCCGGGGGGCGATGTTTGTGTCCAAAAAATCATGATGGTGTCGTAAATCGTCAAAATTTCGACATCTCGCAGTTACCTTTTGTGTCCCTCCAGGTTGTTTTTTGCCACTTGGGGGGCCGGGAACGCCTTCCCGGACCGCGGGGCCATCACATCATATGCAGGAGTTGGAATGGCTGTTACCGACAAAGATGACCTGATTAACCTCATTGAAGAGGATGTTCCCGATAATGAGATACCTGAAATCCTTCCCCTGATGCCCGTCCGGGATGTGGTGATCTTCAATGATATGCTCTTGCCTTTGTTTATCGGCAGGGACAGGTCGGTGCGTGCCGTGGAGCATGCTCTTGAAGAGGATCGCTATATTTTTCTTGCGGCCCAGAAAGACCCTGTCGACGAGGAGCCCAAAACTGAGGATATTTTCACCGTGGGAACCGTCGGTAAAGTGCTTCGAATGGTGAAGCTTCCTGACGGAAAGATCAAAGCGCTGGTTCAGGGCATGGCCAAAGGACGAATCCTCGAATACATGGAGGATAAATCGTTTTTCAAAGTGCGGTTTGAGCAGATTGAAGAAGCAGCCACGCCCGAGATGGACGTGAACACCGAAGCGCTCATGCGAAATGTCCGCGAACAAAGTGAAAAGATTCTCTCCCTCAAAGGGGAGCTCAGCTCAGAGGTGTCTGCGGTCCTTGAGAGCATCGAATCTCCAGGCAAACTGGCGGATCTTGTGGCGTCTAACCTGCGCCTGCGCGTGGATGAAGCCCAGCAGGTTCTTGAGTGCCATGAACCCATAGAACGCCTCACCAAGGCCTATGGATTTCTCAGCCGTGAGGTCGAGCTTTCAGCGGTGCAGGTCAAAATTCAAACCGATGTTCGAGATGAAATCTCTAAGACACAGCGGGACTATTACCTTCGCGAACAGGTACGGGCCATCAACCGCGAGCTGGGCGAGCAGGACGATAAGATCGCGGAGATTAACGATTATAAAGAAAACATTGCCAGCGCCAAGATGTCTCCCCTGGCTGAAAAAGAAGCGCTGAAGCAGCTGAAACGGCTGGAACAGATGCACTCCGATTCGTCGGAAGCCACGGTGATTCGGACCTATCTGGACTGGATGGTTGAGCTCCCCTGGAGTGCCCGCACCAAGGACAACCTCAACATCAAGCGCGCGGCCAAGCTTCTGGATGAAGAGCATCATGGCCTGGAGAAGGTCAAGGAGCGTATCCTCGAATTCTTGAGCGTCCGTAAGCTCAATCCGAACATGAAGGGGTCGATCCTCTGTTTTGTCGGGCCTCCAGGGGTAGGGAAGACCTCCCTCGGGAAAGCCATCGCTGCCGCCATGAAACGCGAGTTTGTGCGTATTTCCCTTGGCGGTATCCGGGACGAAGCGGAGATCCGAGGGCACCGACGGACTTACATCGGAGCGCTGCCCGGTCGCATTATTCAGGGGCTCAAGCAGTGTGGATCCAACAACCCCGTTTTTATGATGGACGAGGTGGACAAATTGGGATCTGACTACAAGGGCGATCCCTCCTCTGCGCTGCTGGAGGCTCTGGATCCCGAACAGAACAGTGAATTCAGCGATCACTATCTTAACATTGCCTTTGACCTGTCCAAGGTGATGTTTATTTTAACAGCCAACCAGCTGGATACCATTCCGTCGGCGTTATTGGACCGTATGGAGGTGATTTCCCTTTCAGGCTACAGCCACGAAGAAAAACGCACCATTGCCGAAAATTATCTGCTGCCTCGTCAGATCAAGGAAAATGGCCTTAAAAAACGGCACCTCCAACTCAGCACCGGGGCCTTGGATGAGATTATTCAGAATTTCACCCTGGAGGCCGGAGTGCGCAGCCTGGAGCGCGAGTTGGGAGCGGTTTGCCGTAAGATTGCCCGTAAGGTGGCCGAAGGCTCCAAGGGAGGTCAACGCGTCAGTCGGGCTAACCTTGAAAAGTTTCTCGGTCCCCCTAAGTATCTCTCGGAACTGGATAAGGAAGAGAGTCAGATCGGGCTTTCCACGGGGCTGGCTTGGACCCAGGTGGGTGGGGTGGTCCTCTATGTGGAGACCTCCATTATTCCCGGCAAAGGGGAGCTTATCGTGACCGGGCAATTGGGGGAGGTCATGCAGGAGTCGGTAAAGGCCGCCATGAGCTACACGCGCCACGCCCTTGCCGGTCTGGGATTTAAAGACAGTTTTGATGATCTGGATATCCATATCCATGTGCCCGACGGAGCCACCCCCAAGGATGGGCCTTCGGCCGGTATCGCCATCGCCACCTCTCTCTTTTCTGCCGTGGTGGGCCGACCGGTAAGCAGCGATGTGGCCATGACCGGTGAGATCACGCTCAGGGGGCGGGTGCTTCCTATCGGCGGGCTGAAAGAAAAGGCCCTGGGTGCATTACGGGGAGGGATCAAGACGGTTCTTTTTCCGGAAAAAAACATCAAGGATCTTTCAGAGATTCCCCAAAGCGTCAAGAAGCGCATCCGCTTTGTCCCTGTCAGACACCTGGACGACGTGCTTGCGATTGCCATTGAAAATTTCAGCACACTGGATGCATCGGCCCTCAAACGAAAGGCGTCATCCACCGCCACGAAGAAAAAAGCAAAAAAACCTGCATCCGCGGGTAAGAGTAAGGAGACTGCATGATGCGAATTCTTGCAGTGGATACCTCCACCCTCTCGTGCGGCGTTGCCGTCACCGATGGGGCGGGGCTCCTCTCGGAATGCCTGTTTACCAGCAAACAGACCCACTCTCGCCATCTTCTCAGCATGGTGGAGGAGGCCCTGACGCGTTCTGGTCTGGAATTGAAGGATCTGGATGGTTTTTCTGTGACGTGCGGCCCGGGAAGTTTTACCGGGCTCCGCATCGGCATGAGCGTCGTGAAAGGGCTTGCAGAGGTCGTCGACAAGCCTCTGGTCGGAATCTCGACCCTGGAGTCTCTGGCCTGTGGTGCCTGCCTGTCAGGCAGGCCGATTCTTGCCATGCTCGATGCTCGAAAAGGCGAGGTGTATGCAGCCTGGTATCAACCGGATGGCGTGGGAGGGGTTACCGAACTCTCTCCTCCTGAAGCGATCACCCCGGAGGCCCTTGTCAAGGGCATCAAAGGGGAGGTCCTGTGCATCGGCACCGGTGCGGTGACCTATGGTGCATTTCTTCGGGAGTCCCTGAAAGAACGGGCTTTTTTTGCCCCTGATTATGATATTATCCGTCCGGCGGTGGTGGCGAACCTGGCATCCAAGGCCTTCCAGCGAGGTGAGGGGAGTGATGCCGCGACCCTGACGCCCCTTTACCTGAGAAAGTCGGATGCCGAAATTGCCCTGGCGCTTCGAAATGAGTCAAAGGGGCACGGTTAGGGGCTTTCGTTTGACAACCTACGGGTGATCTGATAATCCTCAAGGAAGATGAATGCGTTCAGAAACGTCGGCATCCTGAGCGCCTTGACAACGTTAAATAGTATATTTTCAGGTTCCATTGCTGTATTTTTGCTGAAACGCCTGTGTCCTTTGCGTCATTTCTTATTCACTTTAAATGATGAACCACGCGGGGGGTTGAAGCTTGTTTCATGCATGCCGACACACGTTTGCTACGTAATGGAGACCTCGTTTAAGTTGTTTCAACCATATTGATACTGGAACTACGAATGAATCGTTTTACCTGGCCTGAGACACCGAGTCTGAAAGCATTTCAAATCGCAAAGCCCGGCATTCCCTTTATTTTGGTGGCTTGTGTTTCTACCCTTTTTCTTGCGGTGATCCAATTTAATACGCTCGCCCTGCTCTCTTTTTTCATCACGCTGTTCGTCTGTTACTTTTTCCGTGATCCCGACCGGGCCGTCGAAGAGGGGGTGGGCTATCTTTCATCTCCGGCGGATGGGAAAGTGATTTTTGCGGACGTGGTGGATGAAAATCCTTATATCGATGGGAAATGTTTTAAAATCAGCATTTTCATGAATGTCTTTAATGTGCATGTCAACCGAGTTCCTTTTGGTGGCATCATTAAAGCCATTCATTACCATCCTGGAAAATTCTTCAATGCAAGCCTGGATAAGGCTTCGAAGCACAATGAGCGGAATGCTCTTGTTATTGAAACCGAAAGCGGCGTGACCTTCGCCACCGTTCAAATTGCAGGACTCGTGGCCCGTCGCATTATTTGTGGTGTGAAAGAAGGGGACACCGTGGTTCAAGGGCGACGCTTCGGCATGATCTGTTTCGGATCACGTCTTGATCTTTATCTGCCTACCGACTTTGCCTGCCGTGTGTCCATCGGCGAAAAAGTTCAGGCCGGCACAACGGTTATGGGGGTTCTTTCATGAAAGAGGCACGAAAAGAGCGTTTGAAAAAAGGGATTTATCTGCTTCCCAACGCCTTTACATCCATGAATTTATTCTTTGGATTTCTCTGTATCGTCTCCGCGCTTGAGGGTCGGTTTGAATTTGCAGCCATTTCCATTCTTATCGCGGTGGTCTTTGACTCCCTGGATGGCAAAATAGCACGCGCCACCAACACGACCAGCCAGTTCGGAATCGAATTCGACTCTTTGGCGGACCTGATCTCCTTTGGCTTGGCACCTTCCCTGTTGATGTATCTCTGGATTTTAAAGCCTATGGGCCGAATTGGATGGCTTGCGGCCTTCCTCTTCACCATTTGCGGCGCCTTGAGGCTTGCTCGTTTCAATACCATGGCTGAGTCAACGCCCAGTAACCATTTTCTGGGGCTGCCTATTCCTGCAGCGGCAGGGATGAACGCCACGGCAGTCATGTTCTGCACGAAATTCAATGTCCCGGTATCGGAATTTCCCGTTGTCTTCTTGCTGGCCATGTATGCTCTCTCCTTTTTGATGGTAAGTTCCGTTAAATACGAAAGCTTTAAGAAAGCAGAGCTGTTCAAAAAGATGAAGTTCAATATGTTGGTGTCCACCATTCTCGTCTTTATTTTCATTGCACAGAAACCTCATCTGGCGCTTTTTGCCATTTCCCTGTGCTATGTCGTTTCCGGCCCGATCCTCACCATTGTCCTGGCGAGACGTGCCCGGCACGAGGCAAGCGCACTGAAACCCAGATGATTCTTTTTTTGTAAAGTAAAGTCCCTGAAAAGGGGCTGTTCCCAGAAAAGATAAATAGACAAAGCCCCTTTCACCGACGGTAAATTCATTCACTGATTACCGGAGAAGAAAGAGGTTTTTGTTTTTAAAGAACACTGAAACGGACTCAGGGTTCACCCTGAGCCCCACAGAAACACCAGGAGCTATATTTTGAAGACCATTCCCATTACAAAGGAAGGCTACGAAAAATTGAAGAAGGAACTCCACCAGCTTAAGACGGTGGAGCGACCTAACACAATTGAAGCCATCGCTGTGGCTCGAAGCCACGGTGATCTATCGGAAAACGCTGAGTACGATGCTGCCAAAGACCGCCAGTCCTTCCTCGAAGGACGTATCATGGACTTGGAGTACAAAATTGCCAATGCGGATGTCATCGATCCCTCTGATCTTCCCTCGGACAGGGTGGTCTTTGCCAGCCGATTTGTTCTCGAAAATATTGACACCGGTGAAGAGGTGACCTATCAGCTGGTGGGACAAGAGGAGTCAGATATCTCTGAAGGCCGTGTTTCTGTTTCTTCACCACTGGGGCAGGCCATTCTCGGGAAATCGCCGGGCAATGAAATTACGGTGCAGGCACCCGGTGGACAGCGACTTTACGAACTCGTCGAAATCTTGTAATTCTTTACCCGTTCGTATACACTATCTGATGCGCAGGGAGTTCAGGAGGGGGATGTGTCCCCGTCCTGAGCTCCTGTATTTTAGTTGCCTCAAGTTTATGGATGTGTTTTTTTGCTTCCATATCGGTATACCAACTTGCCATTTTTGCACACAAGGAGAACGACCTTGGCCAGAGTAACTATCGAAGATTGCCTTGAAAAAGTACCCAATCGCTTTATGCTTGTGCATATTGCCGCCAAGCGTGTACGTCAGATTCGTGATGGCGCTGAATTTGTTGTACAGTCCACGAATAATGAAGATGTCGTAACCGCCCTCAGAGAGATTGCTGCTGGCAAAGTCTACTTGAAGCCCAAAGACGAAAAGTAGCTCCCTTACGACCGGTTGTCTATCTCAGACTACCTTTTCCCCCTCGGGCCGCAGATCATAAGCCGGCCTGAAGGGAAAGAGGGAGACGTCCCGTGCGCTCCCCTGGCCTGTGGCTGCCGGAGTCCAATCCCCAATTATTCCAAAGAAATTCAGGAACTGTGTGATACGAGAAACGCGGATATTTAAGCGCATCAATCGTGCCATGGGGCAGGCCATTCATCAATACGATATGATCAGGGATGGGGACCGGATTGCCCTGGGGCTTTCAGGGGGAAAGGATAGCCTTACCCTCTTGACGATGCTTGTGGAACGTCTTCGCCGCATTCCCGTGACCTATTCCATTCATCCCATTTATATTGATCCCGGCTTTGACGGCAGCTTTGCCGATGAGCTGGCGGCCTATTGCGAGGGGCTTGGTTTATCTTTGACGTGTGAACGCACCAATCATGGACCGGAAGCCCACAAGGATGGACAGACCGTCAATCCTTGTTTTATCTGTTCACGGTTGCGACGCAAACGCCTGTTTGAGTTGTCGGCTGAATTGCGATGCCGCACCCTGGCCCTTGGGCACAACAAGGATGATGTCATTGAGACCGTGCTGATTAACATGTTCTACGCGGGACAGATCAGCACCATGATGCCTCATCAATCCATGTTTGATGGTGAAATGACGGTTATCCGGCCCCTTTATCTGGCTGACGAAGGCGATATTATTCGCTTTGCATCGGAGCAGAAATTGCCGGTTTACACCAATCCCTGCCCTTCGGCGACGAGATCAAAACGAAGTGAAATCAAAGATCTCTTGAAATCTCTTTACGAAACAAACCCTCATATCAAAGGCAATATCTTTCGATCCCTGAGTCAAGTCAAATTGGACTACATGTTGACATGACCTCATTTCTTTGCTTTTGTTGTTCAACAACACTCTTTGACGGGGGACGGAACAAACAACATGATTGATATTCAGAAACAACCCGATTATCGGAATATTGCTATTGATCAGGTCGGTATCAAAAATTTGAAGTATCCGGTGAGGGTCCTTGACAGGTCCAATGGAACTCAGCATACCGTCGCTGCCATCAATATGTATGTGGATCTACCACACCACTCCAAGGGGACGCACATGAGTCGTTTCGTGGAGTTGTTGCACTCTTTTAGAAACGATTTGGAACTTTCGCTGACAACGCTGTCCCATATTCTTGATGAAATGAAAAAAATTCTGGGTGCAAAATCTTCTCATGTGGATATCTCTTTTCCTTACTTCATTGAGAAAAAAGCACCGAAAAGTGGCTCTCCCGGATTGGTGGATTATTCATGCCGCTTTTTGGGATCCAGCAACGAAAAGGATGAGATCGACCTTATTTCCGAAGTGGTCGTTCCTATTACCTCGCTTTGTCCCTGTTCCAAAGAAATCAGTGTACAGGGTGCCCACAATCAGCGGGGTGAAGTCCGACTGGCAACACGTTTTCGCAAGTTTAACTGGATTGAGGACATGATCGAGGTGGTGGAGCAGGCCGCTTCTTGTGAAATTTACTCTGTACTCAAGCGGGTGGATGAAAAATTTGTGACGGAGCAGGCCTATAATAACCCGAAGTTTGTTGAAGACATCGTCCGGGACATTGCCATCGTCTTAAATAAAGACGATAACATCACCTGGTTTGAGTTAAGTGCTGAAAATTTTGAATCCATTCATAACCACAGTGCGTACGCCTATATCACCAGTGATAAAAAGGAACTCAGAACGAGGCAATAGGCCTTCCTTGTTCTTGGGGGATGAAGAAAAAATAAGCGGAACCTTCGGCACACACTGTCGATGGTTCCGTTTTTTTGTTTTAAGGCAGGGGGGTGCCAAGCTCTCACCGTGCATTCAATTCGGTTTTCAAAGCGTTGAGGACAGTGCCTGCATTCGCACCGTGACGGTGGGTGAAGATAACGAACCGATACCGTTTGTCAGCGGCCGTTGTCAGGTAGCCCGCTCGGGTGGAGACATCGGTCAGGGTTCCCGTCTTAAACCGGGCATCGCCCTCGACGTGAAGCAGGTGTGCATAGGGGGCAAAATGCATCAAGAGATCGCACATCAATCGGGCAGTGACCTTGTTTTGTCGGGAAATGCCCGAACCCTCAACCACATCGGGGCAGGTCTTCAGGAGCCTTGTCATGACCCTGCAAAAGGCCTTGCGTCCTTTTTCCAGAGTGGCGGGTGCCCCTTCCGTACGGGCCGCTGAAGCAAGATAAAGTTGGTTTGCCAAAAAGTTGTTGGAAAAAGTCATCAGCTTTTTGATGGTTTCCGTCAGGTCTGAAGGGGAGAGCAGTCTTTTTTCGTAGAGCCTGTTTTCCGCAGGGTAGGGGAGAGACTGGACAGAACCGGTCACCTGAATCCCATGCTTTTGCAGAAACCACCGAAAGAGGTGCCCGGCATAGAGACGGCTCTCCGTGGGAGTCAGGCGAACTCGCCCGCTTGGTGTGGATGCGGACATGCGTCCTTCGATAAAGGGGAGCAAGGGCGTCTGGGGTTCGGCGCTGACAGGGACACCCTGGGCGTTTCGAGTATAAAAGACGGTGTTGAAATTCGCGCACAAGGCACCATTGGGGGCATCGTAGGGCTGTTCGGAGTTCATGACCACCCCTGGGATGGTTATGGGGGCAAAATAGCTGCCATCGACGCCCATGCCCTTAATGGCATGAATGCCCGCCGCCCTTAATTCACCTGCCACCACATGGGCGTATCTATCCAGAACCTCTGAGATGAGAAGGGGGTCGCCGTATCCTTTAAGATAGAGGATACGATCTGGAGAGACACTCACATCTGTTGGGAAACGGTAGGTCTCTCCTAAGGTCGCGAAGGCAAAAAGAGCGGTGGCAATTTTGAGCGTCGAGGCGGGCACACAGGGAACTTCTGCATTTTGTGAAAAAACAACGCGATGCGGCTCCTCAATGACCAGAAGGGCATCGGACGGATGAAGGCTTTCGGCAAGCCGTGCGGGGAGCGTCTCGCCACCCGCAGGGCCTGGGACAAGCAAAAAGAGAAGGCCGAGGATCAGACCAGGGTGACATTTCATAAAGAAGCCTTTATTTGCTTTCGACAATGAGGGTCACCGGGCCGTCGTTGGTCAGAGAGACCTCCATGTGGGTCTGAAAACGACCCGTTTCGACAGAAATCCCTTTGAATCGGACCGCTTCGATAAACGCGTTGTAGAGCTTATCGGCCTCCGCCGGAGGAGCGGCATCAATAAAGGAGGGGCGACGGCCTCGGCTGCAGTCCCCGTAAAGGGTAAATTGAGACACCACCAGCATGGCTCCCCCCACATCCGACAAAGAGAGGTTCATTTTACCTGCCTCGTCTTCAAAAATCCGCAGCCCTGATATTTTGTCTGCGAGATAAAGGGCCTCTTTCTCCGAGTCGCCTCGGCCTACGCCCAAAAGAACCATCAACCCGGATTTAATGGTCCCTGTCACTTCACCTTCCACTCGAACCGCGCTCTCACTGACGCGTTGAACCACTGCTCGCATCTGACACTCCATTTCATCTGAACAGGACCGTGCGTTGTCACGAATCCAGGCTAAAATCAAAACCACATCCACGAATTTAAAAACAAACAGCGCCGGACAAAACCCCGGCGCTGCTCGTCAAACGGAATCCTTATTTATTTGTTACTATTCAGCTTATGCCTCCGCAACCTGCTTTTTGGGAACTGAATAGTGACCTTTATTTTTTTAAAAGATCGGCAAAAGGGTTGTTGAACGGCTGCCTTTTCTCCGGACCACTCCCTGATTTTTTGAGGGGGCGACGTTTCGCCTTGGGCATTGGGGCGGGCTGTTGCCGATCAGGCGGTGTGTCTCCTGTTGCCGGACGGGTTTTCATGGAAAGTGAGATTCGCTTGCGAGGTTTGTCGACACCGATCACCACCACCTGTACTTTCTGGTGGACCTTCATCACGTCGGCGGGGTTTTTCACAAATTTATCCGACATTTGACTGATGTGCACAAGCCCGTCCTGATGCACGCCAATATCAACAAAGGCACCGAAGGCGGTGACATTGGTCACGACACCGGGGAGTCGCATTCCCTCCTCAAGGTCGTCCATGGTCTCCACGCCTTCCTGGTAATTGAAGAGCTTGAAGTCATCGCGGGGATCACGGCCCGGTTTGGCCAATTCATCGCAGATATCCGTCAAGGTGGGGATCCCCACGGTTTCTGAGGTATAAGCAGAAAGGTCAAGGACCCGTTTCAGGTCGGAGCGACCAATCAGAGAGGCCACCTTTACGCCCAGGTCCCTGGCCATGGCATCTACAATGCCGTAGCTTTCAGGGTGGACCGCACTGCCATCCAGGGGGTTTTTACCCTCCATGATGCGAAGGAAGCCCGCGCATTGCTCGTAAGCCTTGGGGCCGAGGCGGGGCACTTTAAGCAAGGCCTTACGAGCCTGAAACGGACCGGTTTCATCTCGGTACGTCACAATATTTTTGGCAAGCTGGGGGCCGAGGCCTGAGATGTACGTGAGGAGCTCCGCGCTGGCCCTGTTGATGTCGACCCCCACGCCGTTTACACAGCTGACGACGGTGTCGTCCAGAGCCTGCCTCAACGCATTCTGGTCCACGTCGTGCTGATACTGCCCCACACCGATGGATTTCGGATCAATTTTCACGAGCTCCGACAGGGGATCCATGAGGCGTCTGCCAATGGAGACGGATCCCCGGACGGTTAAATCCAAGTCCGGGAATTCACGCCTCGCCACCTCGGATGCAGAATAAATGGATGCCCCGCTTTCATTGACCAGGGTAATGATGATCTCTTTGGGAAGCCCCAGCCCTTTGACAAAACGTTCCGTTTCCCTGCCGGCGGTTCCGTTGCCGATGGCCACGGCGTCAACGGCAAAACGCGTGACCAGATCACGAATCGTTTCAGCCGCTTTTCGGTCTTTCTGCTCGCCCATGTTCGGGAAGATGGTGTCGTGGTGGAGCAATTTGCCCTGGCTGTCCAGGCACACCACTTTGCAGCCCGTTCGAAATCCGGGATCGATACCCAGAACGCGTCGAGCACCCATGGGAGGGGCCAGAAGAAGCTCCCGTAAATTATCGGCAAAAACTGTGATGGCCTCTGAGTCGGCTCGTTCTTTGGAGAGCATCCTCGCTTCCGTTTCCATGGATCGGGAGAGGAGGCGTTTATAGCACTGTTCCAGGGCCTGACGCACCAGGACAGAGTCGGGGCCGTCACCGGTGACAAGCAGATGGTGAAGGATATGCAGGGCGTCCGTTTCGGCAGGGCGGATGGTGAGATTGAGTACCTCCTCCCGTTCACCTCGTCTCGCTGCAAGTATACGGTGGGAGGGCGCCTCATGAAGGGACTCGTTCCACTCAAAATAGTCTCGGAATTTAGCCCCTTTTTCTTCCATCCCACTGGCAACACGACAGGTGATGGTGCTCTTTTTTGCATAGAGCTCACGCAGAGACTTTCGAACCGCCCCCTGTTCGTTGATCCACTCCGCCATAATATCGATGGCTCCGGCCAGGGCATCCGCTTCTGTTTCTACACCCTTTTCCATGTCCAGAAAATCTTTGGCCATAATCTCCGGATGGATGCCGGTTTGGGCAAAAATGGCCTCGGCGAGGGGCTCCAGCCCTTTTTCCCGAGCCTGTTGTCCTTTGGTCCGGCGTTTGGGGCGGTAGGGGAGGTAGATGTCCTCAAGGGTTGTTAATACGTTGGTTGCCTTGATTTGAGCCGTCAATTCGTCGGTGAGATGCCCATTTTTTTCAAGGGAGGCGAGGATAGATGTTTTACGCGCCTGGAGTTCACGGAATTGAGCGGCCAGATCTCGTATCTCCGCAACGGCCACTTCATCAAGGCTGCCTGTCGCTTCTTTTCTGTAGCGGGCAATAAATGGGACCGTGGCTCCCTGATCCAGAAGGTTCAAGGTTTCGGTAACCTGAGCAGGACTCAACTCAAGTCGTTCTGATATAAAAATGATATTGTCCATGCATTTGACCCGTTAATTAAAATTGTGGAACGATCTGCTCGAAAGCGAAACAAACAGCGGTTTCAGTTTGCCGGACCTTCGCCCTTGCTCGGACATCATGGTTACCATGAAACGAAAGGTGTGAAAAACCCTTTTCACAGGAATGCTGTGAAAAGACGGCTGGAAAGGCGTTTCCTTCATTTGTGTTTGACATCTTCCCCCTTGAAGGCTGATAATACATACCATGTGTCGTTTTCATGGAATCCTGAAACAAAGGATAGTTGACCGATTTTCAAATAAAATTGATCTCGCAGGGCGCGTTCTCATGGCGTAGTCCGAGTCCGGACATTCAGTTCAAACTCGCCATTTCCCAAGGGTCTTTATAAATTATGTATTGACATAATGCGTTGAAAAAATAATATTTCTGTTTCAGAACGTGAGTGTCGTGACCACCGGTAGAGCAAAAAGTCAGGAAATATCTTCTACATCCTGCTGACTTTTTTGAGCAAATGAATCGATTCTGCCATCGGGACCGACTCTGAATGGCTCTCCCAAGTGTTTGACATGCGAACCCAAGGGGCTTTTCACTCTACTCACGTATTCACATGCGACCTGTATCATGGTTTGCGGTACAGCATCATTATCCTTCAGGGGTCGTTGAATGAATATTAAAGAAAGAGTCAGATCATTGCTCAAAGAGGCGGAGCTTTACAAAGACCAACGCCTCTTGAAAGAAGCACGTAAAAAATACACCGATGTCATTGAAATCCTTGAACAACAATCCCGCATCCAAAACCGTGATGCCCTCATCGCCGCCGTAGAAAAAAAACGAGACAGTCTGGATACGGCCATTATCAAATGGGATCAATCCAGGGTCAACCCTGAAGTTTCCGGCAAAGTTCAGAATTTAATCAAGCGTCTTTTTACCGCCTCTGAAGAAGGGATAAGCGATGAAGAAAACGGTATCAATGAAGCCATAACCCTGGCTAAATTTGGGCAGTACCGCCAAGCCCTTGAGGAGTTCAGTCGGCTGGTGCACCTCCCCATCGTCTGTGCCTCTGCTGCAAAGAATGCCATTAAATGTTATCTGGAACTTTCCGAATCGGATGAATGCATCGAAGCGGTTAAAGGCTGGTGGCAGGACTGCTGTTTTACCCCGGAGCAATATGCCTCCATCACCCACTTTATGCAGTCTGCCTTTGAAAAGAGTGGCTTGGATCTGGGCGATGCCATGGCAGAACCCCAAGTGGGGTTTGCCGGAGGGGAAGACTTTACAGCCCCGATAGACGACGATATTATTGACATCACCTCCATCGGCATTAATTTTCAAAGTGGCCCCATGGAGGGCCAGCACGTGGAGATCGACGTCAGTTTTCAGTCGGGAAGTCTGCTGAGCTTGATTGTTGCAAGCAGTGAAAAGGCTCTTTTACAGCTTTTGCTGAAAGGGACGGCTATCCATGACGTCGATTTTTATTCACCCATAGCGATATTTAAGGGGGCAGCGGTGGTAGAGTCCAACACCGGGATACTTTCCGGCCCTAAAAAAGGGGATTTCAGTCTTGATATCCGTATCAACAGCATCTGATCGTCGAATGCATAAAACATCATTGGGCATGGCTTGTCACGGACGACCGTTGGCGGAAACAAACCGGTTTCAACTGGATAAACGAAATGGGCGTCGCCCATTTGTCGCAGCGTGGTAAATTTATGGCCATCTTCAACATTCAGAAGCGAGAAATTGAGTGTAAAATTGTCTATTACGGCCCCGGCAGGTGTGGAAAGACAACCAATCTTGAATATGTTTTCAAAGCCTTTAAAAGGCAAGTCACCGGTGAAATGGTTTCCGTAGATACGGAAGGTGACAGCACGCTCTTTTTTGATTTTCTCCCCATGGGACTCGGGAAGATTAATGGATGCGATGTCCGGGTTCAAATCTTCACTGTTCCGGGACAGCAGAAGTACAGCTCAACCCGAAAGCTCGTGCTTAAAGGTTTGGACGGCGTTGTGTTTGTTGCCGATTCCCTGGCGGTCCGCCGGGAAAAAAACCTGATCTCTTTGAAAGACCTCCAGCAGAATTTAAAAGAGTATGGGCAGAGCATCACCCGCATCCCCCTGGTGCTTCAATACAACAAACGTGATCTTGCCGATGAGGGGGTCCCCATCATGTCGGTGGAACAGATGGAAAGAGATCTCAACCGGCAACTTAAGGTGACCAGTTTTGAGGCCAGCGCCACAAAAGGCACGGGTGTCGGAAAAACATTGCAGGAATGCTTAAAACTGACCCTGATCTCCCTGCATAAAGAGCTGCAGTGGTCAAAATAAGGAGAGTCGGTCGGGCGCCGATCGAGTGCGAGCCGGTCTGATTGATCATGTGTTGACGTGAATTGATTGAAACCGCACTCATGGTGCGGTTTCTTTGTCAGGGAACCGATGAAGGGATATGACGGAGCAAGATGAGCACACAACCTGTACTGACAGGCAATTTAAATTTTATTGATCTTGCGGACTTGCTGCAGCTCCTCAATGCCGACGGTAAAACCGGGGTGGTGACGCTTACCAGCCGGTATGTCGAAAAACCCGGCATTATTCATGTGTTGGATGGCAACCCCATTCATGCGTTCTGTGACGAGAAAAAAGGAGAAGAGGCCCTGTACGCCATGTTTGGATGGGGAGAAGGAAACTTCGAGTTCACGCTTGATGATTTTTCCCATGACCGTGTGATCATGAAAACGGCCATGGCCGTTATTCTTGATGCTCTCAAGCTGGTGGATGAAGGCGAAATCCAGAAAATAGGCCCGGTTCAGCACACCGGGGACAAGATGCGCGATGAAAGCGGACGGATTCATTTGCCGGTGGTTCGCGGGCCTGCCTTTTCAGACTACATGTATCTTGCAGATGAAGAGTCGTTCCGGGCCGGAGAGCGTATTATTGAACAGGGCCGCCATGGGAATTGGCTTTGGGTGGTCCTTGAGGGCGTCGTAAAGATTGTCAAAAACACCCCGAAAGGGGATGTGGTGATTTCTCGCGTGGGCAGTGGGGCCTTTGTTGGAAGCCTCTCCTCCATGACCCGACCGGATCACCCTCGGTCGGCCTCGGCCATGGCCGAGGGTGATGTGCTGTTGGGCGTCATCGACACGCGCCAGCTGATGTCTGAACTTGCCGGCCTCTCCGAAGAGTTTCTAAATTTAATCCGGGGCATCGAAAATCGCCTGTCCATGATATCTGATCGGGCGGTGGAGTTAAAACACAGTGAAACGATCCCATCGAATCTGCCTCTGGATATCAAGCCTGTGATTCATCAGGGAGATCACGTCACCAAATTATTTTTCGTTGAAACAGGCCATGCGTATCTTGTTCAAAAAATCAACGGCCAGAAAATTTTTCTGGGCACCTTGGAACCTGGAGATTTTATAGGGCGGCTGCCCATATTCAAGCATAAACATGAACCCGATATGGCGTCGATTTTCGCTTCTCCCGACTTGAAGCTCAGTATTCAGGACTCCGATGCCCTGATGGCTGAGTATGAAAAAGCACCCAACCTGATAAAAAATATCATCGAATTTACCTCGATTTGCGTTTCTGTCATCACCGATCTCGCCTCTAGAAACATTTTGTAGGTGAGGTCCGATTTAAAATATGTCGACACTGTGTTGATGCAGGTCCGGAACTGCCGGCCTGGTCCTGCGTAACAAAAAGATCCGGCATCAAGAGTCAGGATGGCCCCATGGAAAAAAGAAAATTCATACGGTTCAACTCTACCAATCTCCTTTCCTACACCTGTATGAACGCTGAAAATGTCGTGGTCCAACAGGGCATGGGAAAAACGCTCGATGTCAGCGAGGGGGGGATTCTTCTTGAAACGCATGTTCCCATTGCTCCCGAACACCATGTTCAGCTGGATATTGGCTTCAAGGATGAGGTGGCGGAAATTTCCGGACACGTGGCCTACAGTCGAAAAGGTGAAAATGGCCGATCCGAATCGGGCATCCAGTTTGGCGACCTGAGCAAGGAAAGCCATCAAATTCTTCTTCGTTTTATTGAGAGCTTTAACCGATTGTAACTCGATACCCTCCGAAGAGGGGCGCCGCAACATGCTGCAAACAGACGGATTCTGGTTTACGGGCATCCAGATTACCCTTGTTTTTTATTCCATGGGTCACGGGGAAGGGCGCTGACGGCATCAAGCCGCAGCGTTTTTTTTATTCATCAGTGCTCGGGGGCAGAGGTCGGATCCTTTGGATTTACCTGTTATTGAATAAATGTTATACAATAGAAAGTTTAAATATGGGTCAAATACTGCCCGCTTGATGACGGCAGAACGGCCTTTTTAAACCTTAAGAAATGTTACTTAAAACTGTTTTTATCTTCTTTATGGAGTAAGGGTATGTACACCAGCAATCTTGAAGGCGTTCAACTGGTTCAGAAGGGAAAAGTTCGAGATATTTATGATCTTGGAGACTCTCTTCTTATGGTGGCAACGGACAGGCTTTCTGCCTTTGATGTGGTCATGCCGGATCCTATCCCACAAAAAGGGCGGGTTCTGACACAGATTTCACTGTATTGGTATGAGCAGATGCGCCCTTTGATCGACAACCATCTCATTACAGCAAATGTGGAAGAGTATCCAGACATTCTGAAGCCCCATGCCGAAGCCCTTCGAGGCCGAAGCATGATTGTTAAAAAAGCGGAACCCTTGATGGTGGAATGTGTGGTTCGGGGGTATATTTCCGGCTCAGGATGGAAATCGTATAAAAAAGACGGCACGGTTTGCGGTATCGCTCTTCCGGCGGGATTGAAGGAGTCCGACCGGCTCCCAGAGCCTCTGTTTACCCCCTCGACGAAGGCAGCGGTCGGCGATCACGACATGAATATTTCTTTTGAAGAAGCCGCGAAGATCATCGGCTCAGAGATGGCCGAAAAGGTGAAGGAGATCAGCCTGGCCATCTACAACAAAGGGGTCGAGGTTGCGGCTGAAAGGGGGGTTATCATTGCCGATACCAAGTTTGAATTTGGTATGTGTGATGGCGAGTTAATCCTCATCGACGAGGTGCTGACGCCAGATTCTTCTCGCTTCTGGCCCAAAGCTACCTACAAGCCCGGAGGAGCCCAAGAGAGTTTTGACAAGCAGTTTGTCAGAGACTTCCTGGAATCGCTTCAGTGGGATAAAACCCCTCCAGGCCCTTCCATTCCCCAGGACGTTTTGGTCAGAACCTCTGAAAAATACTTGGAAGCTCTTGAGCTTTTCACGGGAAAAGCCTAATCTATTCAAGTTTCCAGGAGTAACTCGCAAGCCGATGTTGATAGGGTAAACTCGACATTGGATTTTTAAGCGAATTCAGTGATGACTCGTTTACGATTTTCATCAGCGTTCAATGAGCGTTTCGTGGGATTTGTTTTGACCTTATCCACCTGGACGGCATCAACGTTCATGCTCTGAGGGATGACGAGGGGTTGAAAAATTTTAAGCGGTCCGGGGGTTGATTCGCCTCCCTGGGCATTTCCTTAGAGTAGAACTTTAAAACGGATATAAAAAATAAATGAGTGACAACAGGTCTTTCATAGATCCGTTGTCATTGATTTGTTTTAAATTGATTAATCAATTTAAATGAGCTATAGGGGTATAGGATCTGCCTGTTATTACAATGGATCAATACTTTTCCCCTGACTTGTATAACTGGTTGATATCGACAGAAGAAATCTCTGCCTGTAGACATTCATGTAACACTGCCACCAGGCATGAAACCCATCAACTGACATGAAGTTAAGGACCTGCTAATATGGATTTTCCTTTTGATTTTAGCAAAAAACAGCTTGAATCTATTGAAGATGTTCTGAACGAAGAGCTCATTGAGCTTGGGGTACAGAGCGTGGTGCTCATTGATTTGGCAGGAAATGTTATCGTCAACCTGGACAACGGGCGTTGTCAGCACGATGTCTACTCTCTTGCGGCTCTTGCGGCAGCCAACTTTGGTGCGGTCAGTGCCATGGCCAACATTATTGGAGAAGAAGAATTTTCTCTTTTGTTCCACAAGGGGGAAAGTGACAGCATTCATTTCAGTAAAGTTGGAACCGACCTGCTTCTCCTTACCATTTTCGGAAAGGATGTTTCCCTGGGATTCCTTCGCTTAAAAGCTAATGAGGCAAACGACAGGATTCGGGATCTTCTTTAGAACATTAGAAGCGTCTCGAGCGCCGGCATTTTTCAGAACCCGTGCAATCATGCATTAGAGAGGTTAACGGTTTGGCACTGATAAATCCTAAAAAGCGAGAAGTCCAGGTTAAGATTGTTTATTATGGTCCGGGCAGGGGAGGCAAGACCACCAATCTGGAGTTCATCAACGAAAAATTCAGAAGCAGAATCAAAAGTGAGATGGTGACGGTTAAAACCTACAATGACCGAACCCTCTTCTTTGATTTTCTCCCTTTTGATATCGGTATGATTAAAGGGTATACGATTAAAGTACAATTTTATACCGTACCGGGGCAGGTAAAGTACAACGCGACTCGAAAGCTCGTGTTACGGGGAGTCGACGGCATTGTCTTCGTTGCAGATTCCATGACTCTGCGTCAAGAGATGAATATCCGTTCCCTGGAAAATTTGGCGGAGAACCTGGTCTCATTCAATAAAAATATTGAAACCATCCCCCTGGTCATGCAGTACAACAAACGTGATCTCGAAAAAGAGGGAATTCCTGTTCTGCCGGTGGAGATTATGGAAAAGGATCTTAACGCCGGACTCAAAGCACCCTACTACACAGCAAGTGCCGTGAGCGGTGACAATGTGGCCGTGACCATGAAACGGATCATTTCCATGACTGTGATGTCCATTCGCGAAAAACTTGAGCTCGGAGGGAGTGAGTAACGATGACGAATAACGGTTCATCCATAAATAAAGAGTTGGACAGCCGCCTGAACGAATTCTTTGATGATGACACATCCCATGAGCCCGCGAAACATGAAGATCCCCTTGAGAACCTCAAGGCGATTGTCCTTGAGATGGAGTGGGAACTCGGGGACAAGAGCCTCGACGCCTACCTTTCCGAGTTAAAAAAGCTCGGGGCACAGTGCCGACAAGACAAGGCTCTCTCTATTTATATCAAACTTCTGGACACCATTGGCCGCTACCTGAAGTCAAAAAAAGCGGCGGCCCATCCTGAGACTGTCTCCTTTTTAAAATCTCTTTTCGACAACTTTGAACGGGCCGTCAACTCCGGGATGGGGGAAGCGGAAAAGAACCATTCCGCCGCCGTTCATGTTCAAAAATTTAAGAAATTTAAAGTATCCATTTCCGAATATGCGCCGACAAAAGCATCGAAACCGGCAGCGCCAACCCAGCCATCCGGCCAGGGGGGGCTTTCCGATGAGGTAAAAACCTGCATTCGTCAGGTCGTTCGAGAAGAAATTGCACGGTTGATCAAACGGAAATAGGAGCAGAGTCATTTGTTATGGTTTTAAAAGGAAACATCGCGTCGTCTGTCTACAGGCGATCTGTAAGAGACGATCTGGGTGAGGTTTCGCTGGACAGCCGTATGCTCACCCTTTTGATGCAGCTAAATGGTGAAAAGAACACAGCTGCACTTGCCGGTGAGCTTGGCATGACCCTCTCCGACATACGAAAGGTACTGATCCGGTTGAATCATTTGGGGCTCGTCGAAGAGGTCGTCTCATCGGTGCCGTCTCTTTCGGCTGATTTTTATCCTTTTTTGATGGACCACCTCTCCCAGGCCATGGGGCCCATGGCGGAAATTCTCCTTGAGGATCTACTTCTTGAGATGAACCTTGAACGGGAGAGTATTCCTTTGACACGCGCGGCCGAGCTTGTGGATGCCCTGGCGCGTGAAATTCCTCGAATTGAAAAACGAGTGGAATTTCAGCAAGTCCTTCTGGAGAAGCTGAAAAATTTGTGATGGATGACTTGACAGGCCAGAGTATCCATTCGAATCGTGACAGTTTCCAACAAGAGTTCAACAGGCAAGGAGCAAGCAGGGTATGGTTGTGATATGTGAAGAGTGTGGGAAAATTTACCACCTGGATCCCGGCAAGTTAATGAGTCACATTAAGAATCCGGACGGCATTAAAATCAAGTGCAAGGTGTGTGAGCATATCATCTCCATTCGCCCACCGAGTGATGAGAACGAATCAGATGTCGGGTCTGGCCCCATTCAGTCCGTCCCCTTCAACGACGAGGTAGTGCCTGCCTTGGAGAAGGGGCCTGCCCCGCCCGAAGAGCCCCCCTTGAAGGTCGTGTCGAACAACCCCAAGCCGCCTCCTGAGCCAAAACCGATTGAGTCCCACAACGTGGCCCGAAAGAAAAAAACGTCATACAAAGGGTTTGGGCTTCGTACCAAGATGTTTTTTCTCTTCCTTGGGATTCCCATCCTTCTCTTTATCGGAACCAGTGCGTTCACGCAGTACCAGATGCTCACCCTCGCAAACAGTATTACAGGGGAAAGCACCGATGTGGTTCGCCAGATGGCCGAGGAAATTATTGTAAACAAAGCCAAGAGCGTGGCCTCCCAATGTTCCATCTTCCTTCGGAACAACCCGGATCTTAACAAAGACGATTTTTATTATGATTTTGACATGCGGGAAATTGCCATCCAAACCGTTGGCACCGAAGGGTTTACGGCCCTTGTAGAGATTCCCGCCCCGGATCAGGATGAAGAGACGGGGTACCGCATTTGGTGCCACCCCAACGAATCCTTCATCGGTTCGCCGCTCCTTTCCAGAATGAAAGAGGAGCTGGGACTCGGATACCGGAGTTTTGACAAAGTATTCAGAGCCATGAAAGGCGGACGGGGAATCAAGGGGTATTACAATACCGTCGATAAGGATGGGACCGAAAAAGAAAAATTTATGGCTGTAGAACCCATTGAGCAGACGCCCTATCTGATCTTGAGTACAGCATTTATCGAAGATTTTACAGGGCCCATTCAACTCATCGAAAAGCGTGCCACTCGGTTGACGAAGGCCACGCAGAAATTAACCCTCGTCTTTATCGCCGTGGTGATTCTCTTTATCGGCTTTTCCGTTATGATCTACGGGTACCGATTGACCTCCAATATTCAGATGCTGACCGATGCAGCAGACCGTATCAGTGTCGGAGAGTTGGATGTTGTGATCGATATTCGATCCCGAGATGAAATCGGAAGCCTTGCCGAAGCGGTCACGCGAATGCAGGATAGTTTACGATTTTCCATTGAACGGCTTCGGAAAAAACGGTAACTTTCAGCTTCACTGGATTGATCGGGAGCAGAGACCAGGCGGATAAAGGCGGTTTACCGATTCACCTGAAATGCTCCCGTTTTTTTTGATGGGTTGAGTTCCCCCACTTATTAGCTATAGCTGTTGTTGTGGCAGTAAAAATTGTGTGAAATCAGAGAGATATTATGATTGTCATTCCCAGAGAAACGCCGGTAGTCAGCAACCTTCACACCAGTTACATCAAAATCCGTCGGTTTGTCGATCATTTCCGTACCACCTTACCCTCGGGATGCATCTATATGCGTGCACCCGAGTCTGAAGGTGCCATCTTTTTTGATCACGGCATGTTGATCAACGCCCACGTTTGTGATCACGGGAAACCACTGAGTCGTCAGGTGGCTCTCACCGCTTTTCTTCAAACAGCCGATGCGGCCCGGCATATCGTTTCGGTTTATGAGATCCCCTCGGAAACAATCTGTTACTGGGCCAATCTCAATGAAGCGGCACTGATCCATAAGAATCTCACCTCATCGACGGTTGATTTGGAAGCCCTCATGAGGAAAATTATTCAGGATCGATTCACCGGACTGATTGAGGTCCTGAATCCTCAGGGACGAGCCGACCAGATTCATGTCATCATGGGGGAAATTACCGGTGCGGTGCTTGGAAAGACCAGTGGAATTCTTCGTGACCCGAATCAGGAGCTGGGTCAGATTATGGCCAACGCTAAAAACGGGCGCACCCGCATTGCTATCAAACGGGTGCAACTTGAAAACCACCGGCTGACCCATGAATCACTTCGAGACATGGAACCCTCTCCGGGAGAGGCGAAGATCCCACTGGAAAATCAGAACCCCATAGAGATGTTGGAAGTGCTTCTCGGCGTCATTGAACAGACCTATGGTGTCCTGAAAGTCCAAACCGACCCCTTTGACACGGTTTTGAAACGGAAATTTCTTGAGAAAGTTTCCCGCTATGAATTTTTGGACCCCTTTACTGAGGAGTTCAGCTATCAGGGGGGGACCATCACGTACACCGGTGCCGATGACATTCAACATCTTGTGACGGCCGTCACGGAGTGCCTTCGCGAATTGGCTTTGGAGCGTGCCCTTGGCATTGAGCTCCAAAGAAATCTGAAGAACTGGCGACAACAGTATCAACTGGAGATCGAATTATTCAAGGTTGTTATTTAGGACTTGTCTCAATTTAAGTGCCGGGTTTTCGATATTTTTTCACTTTTTCCTATGACACGGATGAAGGAACCACACAGGACGGTAACGCCATGGTCAGACAAATCCTCATCGTTGATGATAACCAGCCCTTCCTGAACCTTATTCATAAATTGTTTTCCAAGTTAAATGACCGCTATGGCATTACCACCTGTACCGATGGCGGTGAGGCGATAGAGATCCTCAAACAACGGCCCATCGCCCTCGTCGTGACGGATCTTCAAATGCCCCATGTGGATGGATACGCCCTGCTCGAAAAGATACGTCGTTTTTTCCCCGATATCCCTGCCATTGTTGCCACCAGCTTTGACAAACCCAAGACCCGTGAAGCCGTCATGCGCTATGGTGCCACCGCTTACTTTACGAAGCCGCTGGTGATTGAGGAACTGATACAAACCATTGATCAAGCGCTCAAGAAGCAGGTTGGGGGAGGCACATTGAAAAATGCCTCCCTTGAGATGTTTCTTCAACTCATCGAAATGGAAGCCAAGACCTGTACCATTCGCGTGATCAATGAAGCCACCGGCGCCCAGGGGGTGCTTTTTTTTCGGGATGGGTATATCCTCAACGCACGCTACGGATCGGTCACAGGAAATAAGGCGGCCTATCGTGTTCTTGCATGGGATCGAGTCACTCTGCTCATCGAAAATTCATGCATTCTCACCCGCAAGGGGATCCAGGGTGAACTGCAGGCTATTCTCTTGGATGCCATGCGCTTAAAAGACGAAATGATAAATAATCCTTCAGATATCCCTGGAACCTCGGGATCGGTCATTCCGCAAGAAAAAAAAGTGGCTGAGGTGCCTGATGATAAGGGTTTATCGGACGAACTCGAACGGCTTAAAGAGTTGATTAGTAAAGCCAGCGGCAATCCCAAAGCCGTGGATGATGCCGCGTGGGCTCCGGAATTGGCAGAAAAAATGGAGACACTGCAGATGTTCGGAAATATCATGGGGGCGGGGCCTTTAAAGGCTGTTTTCAGCGACAGGGAAACCGATCAACGCATGGTGGTGGTCAGTTCGGGTTCCCCGCTTCGTCTTGTCGTCGGGGCCAGGGTTCAGAAAGAATCATTAATTGAGGCTGTACTGAATCTGTAAATACGATTACAATATCAAGGTATTCAGGTAGATATGGCAAACCATTTTGACGATTTGTTCAGTATTGAAGGCGTGCAGGGGATATTTCACATCAGCGACGACGGAAAACCCCTTGTTGCGCAACTTCCTTCCTCCCATGGCGGCAGTGACAATGAATGCCAGGAGGCCAAAGCCTTTTTATCGGAAAAAATGCGATGGCGTGACATGGCCCCTCTTGTGGATGGCGCGATGGAGGGGGAAATACTGTTTGACGCACTTCGGATCTATTATCGCCGAACTGTCGACGGTATCCTTTATGTCCTCATGGCCCCCCAGTGTGTGGCGGCCATGGTTCGCATGACATGCGATCTTATTTCAACCGATATTGATAAAACCCGCAAGACCCGGGGATTCGGTCGATTCTTTAAAATATAGCACGCCCGAAAGGGGTGCCCATCAATGAGTGAGGACATGCTTTGGAAAAACAGTTGAAATCAAAAATTGATACCGCCAAAGCCTACAAAAAGCACGGACTTTATGGTGAATCAATCGCCGTTTATACTGCTATTTTAGATGCTTACAAAGGAGGGCTCGACGAAGACGTTCATGGATTCATTGAACTCGAGCTCAAAGAACTCCGGGTAAAAGCGGCAGAGTTGGATGACAACGATGAGATCATTGAGCTCAGTACCCAGGAACTAAATGCCATTAAAAATTCCTGGTCTGAAGACAACGCAGATGAAATTCTCGAAAGTTCGCATGCCTTCAAAGAGCTGGGCCTTCATCGAGAGGCGCTCAATGAGCTGTTGAAATTACTCAACACAACGTACTCCGTCTCCAAATTGGTACCGCAGCTCAATGCATGCCTGATGGAATTGCATTCGGCCTCAAAACTGAGAAAAAATGTGCTTAAACTCATCGAGCAGCATAACGTGACCCAAGAGGCCGCTGCCGATATCCTCTTCCGTTTCGGACTGGAGATGGAGAAGCTTGAAAAAAGCGATGAGGCCATAGAATTTTATGAGGATGTCTGTGAGTTAAATCCCACCTATACGGGTCTCGATGCCCAGATTCAAGGCATCAAGGGGTCCAGGTCTTACGAATCCCGCTACGGGTATCTCATCGATACCGATCAGATAAATACCACACAACTTCAAAATGCGTTGAATCTGGCCCGTAAGACAGGAAAAAGCTGTGAAGCCATCCTCTTGGAAGACATGTATGTCGACAAGGAAGAGCTGGGTAAATCACTCTCCTATTTTTATGAATGCCCGTTTGTAGAGTTCAGCAACACCATTCCCATTCCGGTGGAACTTCTGGGAAAGCTGAAAAAAAGTTTCCTGATTCAAAACAGTTGGGTGCCGCTCTCCTGGGATATGACCGAAGGGGTGGTGGAGGTCCTCATTGATGACCCGAAAAACCTCGAAAAGACCGATCATATTTATACCTTGCTCAATGCGAAACACATTCGGTACTCGATCGGGATACGGGAAGAGATCGTTGAACTGATCAAGTACTTTTATGACTCCGATCGTCAAATTGAGGAAGGGCCGGGGGAAGAAGAGGGCGGTGAATTCGACATGATGCTGGATGTCGAATTCGAAGAGGAGGTCGATGACAGGCTTGAGGACCAGGAGTTGGATATGGACCTCAACGAATCTTCAAGCCAAATTGTGAAAATGATCGACCAGATCATTATCACCGCCTATAGGAAAGGGGCTTCGGATATTCATGTCGAACCCTCTCCTCATTCCAAGAAAGTCCATATCAGATACCGCATTGACGGGGTCTGTCAAGACGTGCTCAAGGTGCCTATCTCCAATGCCATGGGGATGATCTCCCGCATAAAAATTATGAGTAACCTGGACATTGCCGAACGGCGACTTCCCCAGGATGGAAAGATTAAGTTCAAGAGAAAGGGCGTCAAGTCGTTTGAATTACGAGTCGCCACACTCCCCACGGCAGGGGGGTATGAAGATGCTGTTATGCGTATTCTGGCGGACTCCGGGGCCATGAAAATTGATCAAATGGGGCTGACCGAGAGAAACCTTGATGTTCTCAAAAAAATCATTGCCCAGCCTTACGGGTTGATCCTCTGCGTAGGCCCCACCGGTTCCGGGAAAACCACCACCCTTCATGCCGCCATGGGCCACATCAACAAGCCGGGAATAAAAATCTGGACGGCGGAAGACCCTGTGGAGATCACACAACCCGGGCTTCGCCAGGTCGAGTGCAAGTCCAAAATTGGCCTCGATTTTCCCCGGGTCATGCGTGCTTTCCTTCGTGCCGATCCCGATGTCATCATGATCGGTGAGATGCGCGACAACGAAACGGCCTCTATCGGCATTGAAGCCTCGTTAACCGGTCACCTTGTCCTTTCCACCTTGCACACCAACAGTGCCCCGGAAACGGTCACCCGCCTGTTCGATATGGGGCTAAACCCGCTGAACTTTTCCGATGCGTTTCAAGGCGTTCTTGCCCAGCGACTTGTGCGGCGACTTTGCACCAATTGCCGGGAGGAATACACGCCGGACCAAGAAGAATTTGATCGCATCAAAGAACTCTACGGCCCTGAGGCATTTAAACACTCAGGGATCGAATACTCCCCAGAGATGCGAATTTTCAAACCGGTGGGTTGTTCTGTCTGCTCCGGAACCGGCTACAAGGGCCGCCTGGCCATCCATGAATTGATGTACGGATCCAGCGAGGTGAAACAGATGATCAAACGAGCCGCATCGACCGACGAATTATTTCGAGCGGCGTCGGAAGAGGGGATGACGACCCTGATTCAGGACGGCATCATCAAGGCAATGGCCGGTCTCACCGATATCTCTGAGATCCGAAGGGTCTGTGCGAGTTGATTTGGTCAATTCTCCATATAAAGGCAAAGCAATGGCAGAAAAAATATTTCTTGGAAACAGCACCACGGCGACCTTTGTCTGTCCGAAATGCGAACGATCCAGAACATCGGATATCTCGAAGCTTCTGACCGCTAAGGCTCAGCTTAAAATCAAGTGTACCTGCAAATGCGGCCACACTTTTTCTGTGGTGATTGAACGGCGAAAGTATTATCGAAAAACCCTGGAGCTCCCTGGCGTGGTGTTCAGTTCTGAAACCGGTCGAAAATTTGTCATGACGGTCAATGATCTCTCCCGATCCGGGGCACGGATTAAAATCAATTCGTCCTTTCCCTTTTCCGTGGGTGACCTGATTCAGGTTGAGTTCAATCTTGATGACAAAGATCGTTCATTTATCCAGAAAAAATCGGAAGTTCGAAGCATCAATGGTCCATTTCTCGGCCTTGAATTTACTGAGATTGAAAAATACGATAAAATAGGCCAATATCTGATGTTTAACTGATTTTCCTCTGATAAAGGCAGAAAAAAATGACCGAAACCATTCTTGTCAAAGAAGATTTTCTGGCTTTTATCACCTGTCCATCCTGTTGCCTGGTAAAGGAACAGGATGTCGCTCATTTTATGGGGGTCAAGAGCCGGGTCCGGATTCGTTGCCGGTGCAGTTGCGGTCACATCTTTCATGTCCAGCTTGAGCGGCGACAGTTTGCTCGTAAAGAGGTCTCTCTCCCGGTTGTCTGCAAGGTAAAAGCAAGGGGGTACAAGCTCTCGGGCACCGTCACGGACCTTTCTCAATCCGGCTTGAGGGTCCGGTTGACCACCGCCGTACCCCTTGAAGTGGGCATGCGGGTGGATCTTGCCTTTCAACTCGACGATCGAGACCAATCATTTATTGAAAAATTCGGTACCATTCGCAGCATCAGTGAATTGGAGGTGGGGCTGGTCTTTGACACCACCCAGCATTATGGCAAACTGGGTCTTTATATTGAGTTTCATTAAAAGGGCGGCCATCATGATTAGAAGGGGATTGAAAATTCGATGCGATACTCCATGACGATCTCATCGCCCAATCCTTTATTGCTGTTGTCTTCAATGACCTTGGTCTGAATCCCAATCCAGGCGGTCTGCCAGACTTTGGATGCGCTGGGTGGCAGCATATAAGCAACCATGGCGTGGCCCAAAGCACATCCTGCAAAGTACAGATCCACATCCCGGGACTCGGGGTGACGACCCAGAATGGGGTTGTTTTCTTGAAACTTATCTGGATTGGCGGCGATGGTGCGAGTCTGACGCCAATCTTGATACAGGGTGTAAATAAAGCAAAGCTCCCTGGCCGAGGTCTCTTGGTTCCACGAGGTCTCTGCGGCCTGAGTGGCCGGAACCGTCAAGACACCGGCAACCAGAACTGAAAGGGCAATCAAAAGATTAATTCGTAAGGTTTTCATGGGCTCTCTTCTCCTTCAAGGGGTTGAATTCCTTGTTTAAAGAAGAGAGATTACACGCTTTATGCCAAATTTATGATTTCAGAAAAAACGTCATTATATAAGGCTGTTATATTTATTGGTTCGAGTGACACTTAAATAAAGATCGCCTTACGAATGTTCCCTTTTAAGGTGCGCTGTCCGGGGCGTTGAACAGCCCATCGATAAAGAAGACTGTCTGCGAAAGCTTTTGATAAAAAAAGCCCCACCCATGAAGCGTTGGCTTCGTGGGTGGGGCTTTTTTATTTTAATTCAACGCTAACCCGGATATTTCACAAATCAAACAAAATACCGTGGATTACATTTTGCATTTTTGGAACGACTGAAAATATTACCACAAAGAATTGTCATTACGACTTATTCCTTAGCCCTGATTGTTTTCTCATGAAATATCCGGGCTAAGGCCCCGGCTCAGTGAGAGTCGAGATAGCCTTGAATACTTTCAGCCACGGTTTTAAAGGTCCAGTGACGTTTGGTATCATCGGTTTCCAGAAGGGTGATGCGAAAGCCCTTCCGTGTACAGCAGAAACCCGTTAAGGGGACCACACAAATGCCTGTGGCGGCAAGAAGATAGTAGACAAAGCGTTTGTCGACTTCTACATTATCCACTTTGCCTTCCGTATAACGCCGAATGCGATCATCTTCAATGGGTAAGGACTGAAGATTGTTCAATGCCCCATCATCGAAGAGTACAGACATATAAAACGCACCCTTGGGTTTGATGACGGAAATACCCTTGATATTCTGTAAGGCCTGATAGGCTTCGTCGGCCCTCTGGCTGAACATCTCTCGACGCGTCTTAAGGTGCCCCTTGTAGTTGGGATGCCCCATCACAAGAGGAATGGAGTGTTGGGGAAGACTGGTGGAGCAGACCTCCAGCATTTTGGCGTTGACGATACTTTGAATGTACTGGCGGAACATGGGGTAACTGTTCTGGTTGTAGACCTCGATCCAGCCACATCGTCCGCCTGGCCAGGGGTACTCTTTGGAAATTCCCCGCAATGCCATGCCCGGAACCTCACCGATCACTTCACTTAAATGAACGGTCGCGGTATCGTCATACACGATGTGTGAATAGATCTCATCACAGATCACAAAAAGACGGTGGCGTCGTGCAATATCCACAATCTTCTCCAGGACGTCCCGGGAGTAGACCGCCCCGGTGGGATTGTCCGGGTTAATGATCAAAATACCGGCAATGGCGTCGTTGTATTTGACCTTGTTTTCCATGTCCTCAAGATCGGGAATCCAGCCGTTTTTGGGATCCAGCTCATAGGTAAGGTGCTTGTACCCCGAGTGGGCCGCCTCCGCAGAGGAGTGGGTGGAATAGGCAGGGGAGGGTCCGATCACCCGTGCTTCACGCTTGAGAAATCCAAAAATCTTTGCCACGGCGTCCCCCAGGCCGTTGAAGAAGACAATATCATCCCGGGTAATCTGCGTGCCGCCTCGCTGGTTGACACAGTCCGCCAGAAACTGTTGTGTTTTAGAAACGCCGCGCGTCGCCACATAGCCATAGGTATTATCACGGCTGACAAGGTCTGCAATGATCTCCTTGATCCAACTGGGAATCGACTCACCTTTGGCTACGGGATCCCCGATGTTCTCCCAGGTGATGTCGACGCCGAATTCCGCCAGCTCATTGGCGACCTCCACGATTTCACGAATTTCGTAGGTGAGCTGCCCCGATCCGACATGTACAATATTTCGTCTCATTTTTCCACATTTCCTCTGACAATCCATGGGCCGAAAATCCGGCTTTATTCACATATATTTTTGGGTTTCGCGATCCAGTTCACGCTGTCAATACAAGGGGGGGATGGGTTTATCTTCGGTACAGGGGCTACTGTGGAACACGGGTGAATCGTGATCCGCCCACAAAAACAAAACAGCAGGGGATGTAAAAACCAGCATCCCCTGCTGTGATCATGCCGTCGTCTCATGACAAATTAGTGTTCTAACTCCTCAGAAATCTTTTCAAGAACTTTTTTGGCAATATCACCGGGAACTTCATCGTAATGAGAAAAATTCCGGACGAAGGTCCCACGACCGCCGGTCATGGAGTTGAGGTCAGGGGCATAGGTGAGAATTTCAGCCATGGGTACATGGGCATTGATCACCTGATATTTGCCTTCGCTTTCCATACCAAGCACGCGGCCACGGCGTGAGTTTAAATCCCCCATAACGTCCCCGGTAAAATCATCGGGGATAATCACTGAAACGTTCATCACCGGTTCCAGTAGAACACCGCCAGACTCTTCACTCGCTTTTTTAAAGGCAGCGGAGCCGGCCATCTTAAAGGCCATCTCCGAAGAGTCCACCGCATGGAATGAACCGTAGTCCAGAGTCACCTTAAAGTCAACGCAAGGGAACCCTGCAAGCCCCCCCTTGACGGAGGATTCTTTGATGCCTTTTTCCACGGCGGGGATGTACGTTTTGGGAATGACGCCACCGACGATGGCATCCACAAATTCAAAGCCGCCGCCCCGAGGCTGAGGTTCCAGAACAATCCAGCAGTCTCCATACTGACCATGACCCCCGGTTTGTTTCTTGTGCTTGCCCTGGACACGGACCTTCTTGCGAACGGTTTCACGGTAAGGCACTTTGGGTGACTTAATCACCACCTCAAGATTAAATTTTCTTTTTAGTTTTTCAATGGTGGCTTCCACGTGAACCATCCCCATCCCATTGAGGAGAATTTCTTTGGTTTCGGCCACACGGTCAAGCCCTAGCGAAGGATCTTCCTCCTGGAGTCGGGACAGGGAGGAGAAGACCTTGTCTTCGTCCCCCTGTTTGGCGGCCTCCACGGCAAAGGAGATGACAGCAGCGATGGGCTCTGTGGGTGTAAGGACCAGTTTTCTACTTTCGTCGCACAGGGTCACACCGGTGTAGGTCTCTTTCAGCTTAGCCACAGCAACGATGGCGCCAGCCTCGGCATAATCAATGGGCTTCTGATCTTTCCCGGCAAGATAAAGGAGCTGGGAGTAACGCTCTTTGCTGTCTTTGGAGGTATTGTAGAGAGAGCCGTCTTTGCCGAGGGATCCGGAGACGATTTTAATCAGGGAGAGTCGTCCCGCATAGGGATCCACGATGGTCTTAAACACATAACCGGAAAAGGGGGCGTTCACATCAACGGGGACTTCTTCCCCATCGGTTGTCAAAAATGGCGCGTGTTCCAGGGGGCTGGGCAAGGCGTCCACGATAAAATCTGCCAGAAGGGTAATCCCTAAATTGGCGGTGGCAGAGCCGCAGAGGACCGGCATGAACTGTCGCGATTTGATCCCGTTTTTCAACGCTGCGATCAACTCATCGTCCTTAATCTCATCCCCTTCAAGATAGCGTTCAAGCAGCTCATCATCGGCTTCGGCGATGTTTTCAATGAGCTCTGCGCGTTCGGATTCCACCTCGTCGGCCATACCTGCCGGGATATCCTTGGGCACGGGTTTGCCATCGGAAAAACCGTAGGCCTTCAGGGTGATCAGATCCACCACACCCTGGAACGCCTCTTTTTCTCCGATGGGGAGCTGGACGAGGATGGGTTTGGGATCGAGGGAATTCACGGCGCTGTTAAAGGCTTGTCTGAAATTGGCGCGCTCGTGATCAAGTTTGTTGATGAAGCCCATGGCAGGGATGTTGTTGTCTTTGGCAAAAAGTGCGGATTGTTCGGTGCGAATATCGGCTCCGGTGCAGGCATCGATAACGATGACGACAGCGTCAGCAGCAGGCATGCAGGTTTTGGTGTCAGAAAAGAAGTTTTTGTCACCCGGGGTGTCGATGAGGCTGATAATGTGCTTTTTCCAGTCGTATTGGAAAAAGGAGCTACTGAGAGATGCGGTTCGACGCTGTTCCTCTTCAGAGTAGTCCATAACGGTGTTGCCTTCTTCCACGCGGCCGAGTCGGGTGGTCGCGCCGGAATTGAAAATCAAAGCCTCGGCAAGGGACGTCTTGCCTGCACCTCCATGGGCTGCCAGGGCAACGTTTCGCAGATTATCAGAAGATAACTTCATTAAACAACCTCCTCAATATGTGATGATTCGATCCTGTACCTATGTGACGGTCTCTTCTCCTGAATTACATGTTTTGCCTCTCGAGAGTTCACCCTGGATCCGTGTGAGCGTCCAAGGTCAATCGAGTGCTCCTGCAACGCCTGAGGGGATTCACCCTGTTCAGGCGTTGTCTATATAATACCCTTATGAACTTTGGTATATATACCAACCTCGTCAGTATTTCAAAGAGATAATGAACTCACGATTGCCTTTGGGACCCAGGATGGGGGAGGGAATGACCGCTTCCTTTTTCAGTCCAATTCCCTGAAAAAAAAGGCTCAAACTGTCAATCACTTCCGTGTGCTGGGCCGGGTCCTTGACGACCCCACCTTTGCCCACCTGCCCCTTTGCTACCTCAAATTGAGGCTTAATCAATGCGAGAATTCTTCCCTCTTTTTTGAGAAAATTAAGGGCTGCCGGTATAACCAGCTTCAATGAGATAAAAGAGGTATCAATGGTCACCAGATCCACACGCTCCGGCACCTGCTCATCTGTGAGGTAACGGATATTGGTGCGTTCAAGTACCACAACCCTCGGATCCTTTCTCAGGGACCAGGCCAACTGGCCATATCCCACGTCTACGGCATAGACTTTATCGGCCCCATGTTGAAGCAGGCAATCCGTAAAGCCCCCTGTAGAAGCCCCGATGTCAAGACATACATCATGCTCAATATCTATTTCAAGGGTTTTCAAGGCTTCCTCAAGTTTCAACGCCCCGCGGCTGACATAAGGAAAGTCGTGCACTTTGACATGAATCTCTGCGCTTGTCAGTACACGGGTGCCTGCCTTGGTGACAGGTGTCCGGTTTACCAGCACTTTTCCTGCCAGAATCAAGGCCTGGGCTCTCTGGCAGTTCTCCACCAACCCCTTCTCAAGAAGGAGTTGATCTATTCTCATTTTTACATCTTCACTCAAAGGTTTTCCTTATCCTTTCCTGTTATTGGCCGTCACTGGCCAAAGGGGTGACGTTCTCCGTTTGCCCCAGCACACGGTAAGACGCCTCCATAACACCTTCCACTGAAATTCCCTGTCGACGACACACGAGATCTCTGGCCCCATGCTCTACAAATCGATCTTCAATTCCGACACGAGCCGTTGCGATATTAAAAAGTCCTTCGTCGGAAAACAGCTCCAGGACGGCACTGCCGAATCCTCCGGCTTTCATGTGCTCTTCGACCGTTACCACGTGGGTTGTTTTACCGGCCCAGGTGAGGATCAGGTCCCGGTCCAGGGGTTTGACAAAGCGCGCGTTGATCACCGCGGCCTCAATCCCTTTTTGCGCCAGACGTTCCGCCGCTTCCATGCAGAGGGACAGGGTGGTGCCGATGGAGAGCAGCAGGAGATCCTTACCTTCCCGTTCGAGGGATCCTTTTCCTATGGGAAGGGCGGGAGCGGCCTCGTCAACGTGGACTCCCCGGGCGGCACCCCGAGGGTAGCGCAGAGCGATGGGGCCGTCGTGTTCCAGGGCGGTCTTCATCATACGCCGGAGTTCATTTTCATCCGCCGGTGCCATGATCACCATGTTGGGCAGAGGCCTCAAGTAGGCCAGGTCAAAAAGGCCATGGTGTGTGGGGCCATCTTCGCCCACGATGCCGCCACGGTCTACGGCAAAAATTACAGGAAGCCTGTCGAGACAGACATCATGAAGGATTTGATCGTAGGCTCGCTGCAGAAAGGTGGAGTAAATCGCCACCACCGGCTTCAACCCCTCGGTGGCTACACCGGCTGCAAAGGTCACCCCATGCTGTTCGGCGATGCCCACATCAAAAAAGCGATCAGGGAAGCGCCTGGCAAACTCCGTAAGGCCTGTGCCTTCGGGCATGGCAGCCGTCACGGCCACAATACGCTTGTCCATTTCGGCAAACTCAACCATGCTTTTGCCGAAGACGTCGGTGTATGATGGGATTTTCGCCTTGGCTTTCATGCTGTGCCCCGTCTCTTTTTCAAAGGCGCCGACGCCATGAAAGTAGACGGGATTGGCCTCAGCCGGAGCGTATCCCTTGCCCTTCTTGCTCATCACATGAAGAAGCACCGGCTTGTTCAGCTTTTTGATGTTTTCAAGAATATCGATGAGGTGCTCGAGGTTATGTCCGTCAATAGGCCCAAAATATTCGAATTTAAAGGCCTCAAAGAGCATGCCAGGGGTAACGAAGGCCTTGAACGACTCCTCGGTTTTTTTGGCAAACTGATAAATATCATCGCCCACTTTGGGTAAGGCTTTCACTGCCTTTTTAAATTCACTCTTGAGATCTTGAAGGTACTTGGCCGAAAAGGTCCGGCTTAAAAAAGAGGAGAGGGCGCCCACGTTTTTGGCAATAGACATCTCGTTGTCGTTTAAAATCACCAGATGATTTCGACTCGAGGGGCCAGACTGGTTGAGTCCTTCGTAGGCAATGCCCCCGGTGAGACTGCCGTCGCCGATGATGGAGATGATTTTACCGGCTTCCCCTTTGATGTCCCGGGCGCAACACATGCCGTAGCCGGCAGAGACGGACGTGCTGCTGTGGCCGGTGGTAAAGGCGTCATAGGGGCTCTCTCTTACCTTGGGAAACCCCGACAGCCCTCCGAGGGTTCGAAGGGTGGGGAAGGCGTCTCGCCTTCCGGTGAGAAGTTTATGGGCGTATGCCTGGTGCCCCACATCCCAAATCACCTTGTCAAACGGCACATCAAAGACATAATGCACCGCGATGGTCAGCTCCACGACCCCAAGGCTGGAAGCCAGGTGCCCGCCATTTTTAGAGACCACATCCACAATATTGTCCCGAATCTCCCGGGCAAGTTGAGGAAGCTGGTTTCTGTCCAGTTTCCTGAGGTCTGCCGGAGAATCGATCTGATCTAAAAGTGTCATCACCATCACCTGTATGGTTATTCCCCACCCAGGGTGAGGAAATAGAGTTCGTTTAAGGCCCCTCGGTGGGGTCAGCGTTGACGCTGGATAACGTAAAGGGCCAATGATTTCAAGGGCTCGGCCCTCTCTCCAAAATCGTTTAGGGCATTCAGCGCATCTTTTACCAGGTCGGCCGCGTAAGCCTTGGATTCGGCGAGTCCCATAAGGGACGGGTAGGTGGCTTTATCATGCTCTGCGTCTGTGCCCACGCCCTTGCCCATAAGCGCCGGATCGCCTTCCACATTCAGAATGTCATCAGCCACCTGAAAGGCGAGACCAATTTTATCCGCATAGGATTTCAAGGCTGCCCGCTGGGTTGGGGTGGCACCGCCCAGAACGGCACCGGCCTCGACAGAGGCACAAATCAAGGCGCCGGTCTTCAGTCCGTGAAGTGCACGCAGCGCAGAAAGATCCAAGACCTTTCCCTCGGCCTCGATATCGCGCATCTGTCCTTCAATCATGCCAAAGGATCCGGAGGCTTTGGCTATCATGCGGATGACGTCAAGGGCAAGGTCCGCTGGAAAGGTGTCTTCCATGGACAACAGATGAAAAGCAGAGGTCAAAAGGGCATCACCTGCCAAAACGGCCGTCGCTTCGTCAAAGGCTTTGTGACAGGTCAGACGGCCTCGTCTGAAATCATCATCGTCCATGGCGGGCAGATCATCATGCACCAGGGAGTAGGTGTGAATCATCTCCAAGGCACAAGCCGCCTTCAAGACGGAGTCCGGCTGACCGCCCACAGCTTCGCAGGCTGCCATACAGAGAATGGGTCGAAGTCGCTTGCCACCGGCCATAAGTGAATATTCCATGGCCTGGCCAACACGGCCGTCAACAGGAGGGGTTGACACATTCAGAGACTCTTGAAGAGCGTTCTCCACGATGTGTCGCCGCGCGTGAAGATATCCATCCAGTGCGAAGGCACTCATTCGGCGCCCCGCTGATCCAAAGGCTCAAAGGGGGCATCTTCCAGGCCTTCCTCGGTTTCACCTGTCAGAATCCGTACCCGGGTCTCCGCTTCATCCAGGGTCTCGGAACAGGTTTTTGAGAGTTTCACCCCCTCCTCAAAACGCTTCATGGCCTTGTCCAGAGGAAGATCCCCCGACTCAAGCTCTTCAACAATGGCCTCCAGCTGAGCCACCGCCTCCTCAAATTTCTTTTTTGCCATCATCTTTCCTTTCAACAACGGCCGTTAACTTGCCGTCTGCGAGAACCACATCCAGTAAAGACCCGATTTCCACCTGGGACGTCCGGGTAATCACTCCACCGCTTTTTACATCGCGCACAATGCTGTAACCCCGGTCCAGAACCAGCTGGGGGCTCAACGCTTTAAGGTTTTGTTCCAGGCGGATAAGAGTCGCCCGTTTCTGGGCCTGCCCCTGTTTCATGGCAAACACAAGACGCCGCGTCAACCCGTCGGTCGCTTGCTGGCCCCGGGCCACGGCCAGCAGGGGAGACGTCTTGGATAATTGGGCAAATCGCCAGGCGAGAGTAGCCTGGTGGCCGCTCACCACGCGTTGTATGGCCCGTGCCATGCGCTGGGTGAGTTCATCAATCCGCAATCTGTGATCATATATTTTTTTTTGAGGGTCCACAAGTCGGCGGGATGTTGCATTCAGCCGCTGCCTGGATTCTTCGAGGCGTTGCCCGAGGGCCCGGATCAACCGGACCGTCAGCAGCGCCACATCCTCTTCGAGTCGTTTTTTCTCCGGAACCGCCAGAGAAGCCGCCGCCGTTGGCGTGGGAGCCCGCATATCCGCAGTGAAATCCGCGATGGTGTAGTCGGTCTCATGGCCCACGGCGCTGATGACCGGAAGCACCGACTGATGGATGGCCCGAGCCACTCGCTCACTGTTAAACGGGGCCAAATCCTCCAAAGATCCCCCCCCACGGGCCACGATGATCAGATCAACAGCCATGTGGCGGTTCAGCAGGGCGAGGGCCGTCGCAATATCGCTGGAAGCCGGTTCTCCCTGAACCCTTGCCGGAACCACCAGAAGATCCACATTGGGGTACCGAAGGCGAAACACCGTGAGCATATCATGGACCACTGCGCCGGTCGGCGAGGTGACCAGCGCAATCCGCCTGGGAAAGCGGGGGAGGGGACGCTTGCCTTCGGGATCGAAGAGCCCCTCGTCTGCCAGTTTGCGTTTGAGCTGCTCGAAGGCAAGCTGAAGCGCTCCAGCCCCTTTGGGTTCCATGAATTCGAAGATGACCTGATAGGTCCCACGGGGTTCATAAAGACTGACGCGCCCAAGGCCGGTGATGGTCTGGCCGTCTTCCAGCCGAAACTTTAGCCGGGAAGCCTGGCCACGAAAGATCACACCGCTGATCTGCGCATTTCGGTCCTTCAGCGTAAAATAACAGTGGCCGGATGATGGGATGCGGAGATTAGATATTTCGCCATAAATCCAGACATATGGAAATCGATTTTCAAGTAATCCCTTAATTTCTCGGGTCAAACTTGAAACCGAATAGATCTCTTTACGTTCCATGATCTTCGGGTCTTTCCTGTGGGTTGTGTCCAAGGTTCGCCGGGCCTCTGGATCAGGCCAGGTTGCAGGGGAATTTCAATCACCGAGTCAGACAATCTAGCACAGTTAAAGGAGGGGTTCAACCAAAGAGCCCATTTTGCCTGTGCTGCCATGCGTCGGTCCGACGAAATGGGATGCCTCAAAAAACAGGAAAAAATTATTTATCGGCAGGAAATCCGGTCAATGACCTGTATAATCAGGCTCATACTAACAAACCACCTTTATTTCGATCTATTAATAACGTCTGATAATGAATATTATGTAAACTTTTTATTTTAGAATCAAGGAATGTGCCCTTGCAGGCAGATTCTCTCAGGCCACATGTTACATTGTATGGTTTGCCCCAATCCAACCCTTTGGGCCTGTGGCTTTAACGCGTCACCCCATCTTAGAAACGTCTGCACTGGCCTGAGCCTGTCCGTGGCTATAGAAAAACCTCACCGCTCTCCCTCAATAAATTCCCTGACCATCGGGGGAATATGGACGGTGTCCAGGTCCATCTGGGAAAGTGTTCGTCCCAGGATTCGATTCTTATCACGGAGTTTCTTCCGTTTATCCATAATAAAAAAAAGATCTCCGCGCACCAGACAGAGCCCACTTTGAACTCGAATGGACGTTGCCCTGAAGCTGTGCTCCTGATACGTGACGCCCAATTTTTCAATTATGAGCTTCAAATGATCAAATAATTCGGTCTGAGGCAGCTTCATGGTCCATGCTTTTTTTTCGCCCCGACGTTTTTCGCTTCACATTGGGGCAGATTGTTTTAAAGGGTTCTCTATCTGGCATCCATCTATCTTTAAAACCGACAAAGGTCAAGCCCGTCCCATAAGCCACACCCCGGGATCGTGGCGAGGTTTTTTCTAAGGGCGATCGTTAAATTTTTGTCATATTTTTGGGGCGACCACCCGGAATGGCACTATAAAAGGCCTCTCAAAACGATTCCCTTCGTTATTACAGGTTGAATTTGAGAATTCCTGTGTTATCTTTTTTGAGGTAGACCCGGTTGGCCTGGTATGTGTCTGTTATCTTTAAGGCCACATCGTTAAGGCTTACGCACCTTCGTATCATTCGTGCCGAGTCATCATCAACTTTTCAATTCGGAGGATCAATGCAGTCTTCAACTGTTCAAAATGTCCGTTCCCAGACAGCGGTAAACACCTTTCTTATGAGTGTCTACAACTGGATGGCTGTGGGACTTCTTCTTACCGCAAGCGTGGCCTGGTATGTGGCCAATTCCCAGACAATGCTGGAGCTTATCTTTGGCAACCGCATTGTCTTTTTTGGATTGATTATCGCTGAACTTGGGATGGTCATGGCGATCTCCGCCGGTATTCAGCGCATGAAGGCAAGCACCGCCACCCTGCTGTTTATGCTCTACTCCGCAATGAACGGTGCCACCCTGGCCTCCATTTTTATCGTTTACACCCGTTCCTCCATCTTTTCCACTTTTGTGGTCTGTGCCGCCATGTTCGGCACCTGCAGTGTTTACGGGATGGTGACCAAAAAAGACCTGACGGGCGTTGGTAACTTCATGTTCATGGGCCTTATCGGCATCATCATCGCCACCGTGGTGAACATCTTCCTCCAGAGCTCCGGTATGGCGATGCTCATCTCGTATGTGGGCGTGGTTGTTTTCGTGGGCCTTACCGCTTACGACACTCAGAAAATCAAGGCCATGGCTCTGTCTCAACCGGGAGATCTGGACAGCGGTGCCCTGCGCAAAGGCGCCATTATGGGCGCCCTTACCCTCTATCTTGATTTCATCAACCTCTTCCTGATGCTCCTTCGTATCATGGGGAATCGCGATTAACCTCGCCCTGCCCTCACCTTTTTTAAAACAAAACGGCCCGTGAACCTTATATTGGTTCACGGGCCGTTTTTGTTTAACGCATTCGCAAACCATCTTTCAAGGTGGCTCACCTTGCCGCCGGAGGCATTTATTTTTCCCCGATTTCACTGCGGACGGCGTCGGCAATTTTTTCTGCGCAACCTCGGGTCAACTCCGCATCCTCCCCTTCCACCATGACGCGAAGCATCTTTTGAGTGCCGGAATAGCGCACCAGGGTTCTCCCTTTACCGTTCAGGGCTTTCTCAGCGTCCTGAATAGCTTGGGTCACCTTGGTCAGAGATTCCAGGGGTTTTTTCTCGGAGACGTTTACGTTGATGAGCTCCTGGGGGAAAACGGTCATGGCCTGTTTGAGTTCGGACAATGGCTTCTGGGTCTCGACCAGAACGGTCAGGAGAAGCAGCGCACTTAAAAGACCGTCTCCGGTGGTGTGACGATCGAGAAAGATCATGTGCCCAGAGTCTTCACCGCCAACCACGGCGCCCTTCTCTTTCATGGCGAGCATGACGTGGCGATCCCCCACGGCGCTTTTGATATGGCAAATATTCTGCTCGGCAAGGCAGGCTGAGAGGCCCATGTTGCTCATCACCGTGGTCACCACGGTATCCTTGGTGAGAAGCCCCTTCGCTTTATAATACCCGGCCACAATGGCGATGACCTGATCTCCAGAGACCACCTCTCCCTGTTCATCCACACAGATCAAACGATCGGCATCCCCATCAAAGGCGAGACCGGCGTGGGCGCCTTTGGAGAGAACCAGGGACTGCACCTGCCCGGGGTGTTCGGAGCCACATCCGGCGTTGATGTTGACCCCATTGGGGGCGGCGTTGATCAAGGTCAGGTCGGCTCCGGCCCCTTTCAGCAAGGCCTCCACCAGCGCGCTGGAGGCTCCGTTGGAGGCATCGGCCACCAGACGCAGGCCCGCAAGAGAGACAGGACACGCCTCTTTCAAGAACTGCAGGTACCGATCAGCCGCCTGGGAGAGATGGTGCATGGTTCCACTGCCTGTGACGGAATCCCGATGGGCGGCCAGTGCCTCGGCATCCTCCATCAGGGTTTCAATCTTTTCTTCCACCGCGTTATTAAACTTGAATCCGGTTTCATTAAACAGCTTGATGCCGTTGTCCTCAAAGGGGTTGTGAGACGCGGAAATCACCACGCCTACGGCGACGGTCTCTTCGGATGCCGTCAGAAAAGCCACCGCGGGTGTGGGGATGACACCGGCCAAGGCCACATTCGCCCCCATGCTCATCACTCCGGAAGCCAGAGCTGAGGTCAGGGCCTGGCCTGATTGCCGGGTGTCCCGTCCGATGATCACCGTGTGCTTTGACGGCGTGGTAAAGAGCGCTGCCACGGCCTGCCCCACCCGCAGGGCGGTTTCCACGGTCATGGGTTCTGTGTTGAATCTGCCGCGTATTCCATCGGTACCAAAAAATTTCATATTTTGCCTTTATTCAAGTAGGATAGAATCAATAGTTCACGCATAAATTAAAGGAAAACTCTGGGCAGCCTTTGCTTCTGTCTCGCGGACAATCTCGAAAAGCCACTCCCGCCCGAGAGATCGAGGTGAGGCGTGCAGGCCGTGAATCGTTGCAAGGTAACCGGCATCGGGATCCTTTTCGCAGAGCGTGGTAAGCACCTTGGGAGCCGGGGCTGCGACGTGGGTCTCCATCAACGCCTGAAGGGCTGCCTGAAAGCCCTCAACCTGATCGATCACCTCTCGCTTCTGGGCGGCCAGGGGAGACTCTTCAGGGATCAGGCCATTTTCCATTCCCAGGGCCAGGGAGGGGGCCAATTTCCCGCAAAATGCAGAGAAGCGCTTGACGCGTTCGGCAAGGGCCCGGTCCAGGTTGATCAGGTGGCCTTCATGAACCTCATGGGGATACGCCGCCCCCACAAAATGCCCTCGGATATGTCGGGTCCACGCCATCAGGGCCATCAGATTCGCCATATAGTGAATATTATTTTTTACAATGCGTTTTATGTTCCGATAAATCCCCTCCGGAGCCGCGATGGAACCTGCCCGGAGGGCTCCGCCAAAATGAAGGCGCCCTTCTCTTTCCTCATCTTTTCGCATGAGTGTGCCCGCGGCGACCACGGTCCCGAAAGCCAGGCAACTCGGCCCCACGAGTCCTCCCTGCCCTCCAAGGAAAATGGGCCGCTTGTCGAGCATCACCCCCTCAGGGACGTTGCCCAGAAGAGAGGCGGTCGCCTTGTCCTGCTGGGGGGTATAATTAAAATGGATGTAGGAGCTGCCGACTTCGCTGTGGTCCTTGCGGCTGGTGCCACCGGTCATGAGCACATCACAAAAATTGATAAGGCTTCCCAGGGTGACAAAGGGAAGAAGAATGGTCTGCTTTAATCCCACAGTATGAGCGCAGGAGGCCTCTTCTTCGAAAATGGTCCCTTCCCGCAGATGGGCACCGGACCCAGCCTGGGCTCCTTCAAGGAACACGGCTTTTTGGGCATACCCTCCTTTCAGGCGAACCCCTCGGGCCAGCTGACAGGAGTCCAGGGTCATGGGGGCCTCTTCTCCCAGGGTGACCCCGGCACCAATGAAGGTGGTTTTGCCCGAGATACGGCAGCCACTGTGGAGGGTCACCCCATCGCCGGAAATGCGATCGACCCGCACCTCCGGGGCAATTTCAATGCTCATGGGCGCGGGGATATGCACCCCTTTCGCCAGAAGCGCCTGAATTTTTTCGCTGGGTGTCTGTTCGTTCATGCTTGCCTCTTGTAGGGGTGTATGGAAAACATCACAAATGTCATGTTTTTAACGGCTGAAACATACCAAGTCAAGGGAAAGCCCCACAAAGGGCGGGGCTGTTTTCCATGCGGGAAGAGCCTATAAACCATTTTCCCCTTGTGCCTGGCCGTCACCAATATTAATATGAAATGTTGTGGTTCGCCTTAGACCCTGCACCCACGAATAATTGACGATTTCTCAGGTTTGCCATGATGGCCGTTGGACACGACGCCTTTCGGCTTATCCCCCGGGAACATGACACTACAAATTGGAGCAACGATGACCGAAAAAGGATTCAGGATCAGCAAAACCCCCGTGTGGACCAAGCTGAAAGAACATGCAGAAGAGATGAAGAGACCTGAATACCATTTAAAGCATCTGGTCCAGCAAAAAGGCCGACTTTCAAATTTTTCATTGAAACATGTTGATTTTTTTTACGATTATTCGAGGCAGCGGGTCACAGAAAAAACCATGGGCCTCCTTTTTGAGCTTGCCAAAATAGCCAGAGTGCACCGCAAGTATCGCGATAAGGTCGATGGACTCAAAGTCAATGTCACAGAAAACAGGGCGGCCCTTCACACCGCAGCCCGCAGCTTTTCCGGTCAGACGATTCTGGTGGACGGGGTCAATGTGATGGAAGAGATCGACGCTGTTCGTCGCAAGATTCGCACCTTCAGTGAGAACGTACATAAGGGCACCATTTGTGGCAGCACCGGGAAAAAATTTCGACACCTCGTGGTCATCGGTATCGGCGGGTCTTACCTCGGCACCGAGTTTGTGGCCAATGCCCTTTTTGCCTATGCGGACAAAGGCCTTGAACTGCATTTTCTCTCCAACGTAGATTCCCACAATTTTGAGACGATCAAAACGAAAATCAACCCCGAGACCACCCTTTGCATTGTCATCTCAAAAAGCTTTACCACCGTTGAGACCATGGCCAACGCCATGCAGATGAAAGAGTATATGACCTCCTGCGGCCTGGACGCGATCAAACACTTCGTGACCGTCACCAGCAAGGGCAGTCCTGGGGATCAGGGCGAGAAGTCTGGCATTGAGACCTTTCATATGTTTGATTTTATCGGCGGCCGGTTCAGCGTCACCTCAGCCGTGGGAGGGGTCCCTTTAAGCCTTTACCTGGGATACGACCGATTCGAACAATTTCTTGAAGGGGCCAGGGAAATGGATATTCATACCAAATACGCCCCCTCCCCCGAAAATATTCCTCTGGTGTCCGCCCTCATCGGTATCTGGAACAACAACTTTCTCGGATACCAGTCCCAGGCGATTATTCCCTACGCCTCTCCTCTTGCCAAGTTGGCCCCCCATATTCAGCAGCTGAATATGGAGAGCAACGGCAAGTCTGTTACGATCAACAACTATGAACTCGATGAGTCTTCTGGAGTCATTATCTTCGGAGAGCCGGGGACCAACGCGCAGCACTCCTTTTTTCAACTGGCCCATCAGGGCCACCCTTTTCCCATCGATTTCATTGGCGTCATCACGCCCCAGTACACGGAAGGACACTGCCGGCCCCACGGAGTCACCAATCATCAGGAGCTTTGGGCCAACCTCATCTCCCAGGCCACCGCCCTTGCCGTGGGCAAGGACTCCGAAGAGAAGACCCGGTTCTTTCAAGGCAACCGTCCCTCCTCTACCCTCTTGTTGAACGATCTTTCTCCGGTGAATGTGGGGCGTCTTCTCGCCTATTA
>NZ_JAQYWB010000031.1 GCF_030145185.1 Desulfoluna sp.
ATCTCCCCGCCCCCGCGCACGGCCTTCCCGCCCCTCGGCTGCTCCGCGCCTTGGGCGGGGCGGCCTTGCGCTCATCGGCTTCGGCAAACGCTTCGGTTCTTCCATGGTGCGCAAGCGCACCCTACCCCATCACCCATTTTTCCCCCCTGGCCTATTTCCTATGACCTGTTCTTTCAGGCCTTCGGCCTCCAAAAGGGAAAAAGGTAAAAAACCAAAAGGCTACCTGCAAGCTCCGCTTACAGTGTCCTCGCGAGACGAAAACCGAGGCGGCTGCCGCGATCGCCGGGGCTGCAGTTGTCGCGATTGGCGCTCCGGCAGCTGCGGGCGCCGCTGCCCCAGCTACCGCCGCGTCTCACCCGGACGGAGCCTGATGACGGCCCCACTGGGTCGGTAACATTCCCTGAAGGATAATCCGCAGACCAATCCTGGCACCACTCATAAACATTGCCGATCATGTCGTACAGGCCCCAGGCATTCGCCCTTTTTTGTGCCACAGGATGCGTCCCACTGCGTGGACAAGAAATCTGTTTCTCTTTCCAATCTGATGAATCATACCCTCCCTCATAATCAACACAGCTATTTCCTCCATACCAGGCAATAGGATCCAATGCGGGACCGTTGTTAGCCCCCTTAATTACCAGATCACCCGTATACAAAGCAGTTGTACTCCCTGCCCTACTCGCGTACTCCCACTCCGCCTCCGTTGGCAAACGATAATGGGTCCCACCTTCTTTTGTGTTCAACTTCCGGATAAATTCCTGAGCATCTTCCCACGATACCTTTTCCACCGGACAGTCAGCCCCGCAATTCTTAAACTTCGATGGGTTCCCACCCATCACCGCCTTCCACTGACCCTGCGTCACCTCCGTCGTCTGAAGATAATAGCCCTTGGTCAATGTCACTCGGTGCTGCCTCTCATCATCATCACGCCCCGACTCCCCCGACGGGCTCCCCATCATAAATGTCCCCGGCTTGATGTAGACAAGCTGCATCCCCAAGCTGTTGGAGATTTTCACCGCAGGGCCTTTAGATACGATGCGCGCCAAGACAACCTCGGCTGTGTACTCCTGTCCCTTTGTAAGGGTGATCCACTCTTTTTTTGTTTCATACCCGGCCCGAGAGACCGACAGATGATACCGGCCCGGTTCCAGGGCCATGCCTGGGGTGAACCGGGGTTTGATGTTCAAAATCCTCACCACAGCATCGGTGGGGGTGGTGGAGGCATAAAGGTGGCCCGGTTGTACCTTCTCTTTCAGGGTCACAGAAACCCGCGCGGTTTGGCCCTTTTCCACCGTTACCCATTTTTCCTGAGGAAGGTAGCCAGTCTTGGCAACGCGGATCTTATAGGACCCGATTTCAAGGGACATATTGTCCTGATAAGCGTGAGAACCAATCAAAAAGCTCACCGTTGCACCGCCGGGGGTGGTGGTGACAACTAGCTTGCCGGCAGATGAAACCGGAACGGGGGCTTCCGCGGTGACGGCAGGTTCTGCCTGGACCCTGACCGGCTCCCGGGCTTTATCGGCATCCCAGTATCCCCCGAAAAACAGGCCCAAGAAAATAACCATAAGCCCCGCTAAGCCCATGCCCCACTTCAAAATAGGGGGCGGCCCCCCGGGCTTCGACCCATCGGAGGATGAAGATGATATCTTTTCAGGGATGGATGGGTTCGATGCCCTTAAGGCGTCCCCGTTAAGAGCCTCGAGCACCGCCTCGAACCCACGGAACCTTACCTGATACTCCTTCTCCAGGCACCGCATCACCACCTGGGACATTTCCCCGCTGATTCCTTCCATGGGCTCTGGAGCTTCATTCAAGACCTGATAGGAGATATCCCCGCGACTGAAGGGCGGCGTTCCCGTCAAGAGCTCATAGAGCACCACCCCAAAGGAATAAATATCCGACTCCCGGCCCACGTTCTTGCCCCGGATTTGTTCGGGGGACATATAGACCAGGGTGCCGGAGCTTCCGGAGTTGGCGATGCGGCTCATGGAGCTTTTCACGGTCTCGGCGATGCCAAAGTCGGTGATCTTGGGTTCGCCTTCGGTGTTCACGAGGATATTCGGGGGCTTGATATCCCGATGGATGACGCCCTGTTTGTGGGCGTAGGCGAGGCCTTTGGCGATCTTGAGGCCGATGGTTTTCACCTCAATCTCGGGCAACCGTTTGTCGGGAGCCGCAAGCTTCAATTCGGTCAGGCTCTTTCCATCCACAAACTCCATGTCGATGTACTTGATGGCCCCTTTGTCCTGGAACTCGAAGATCCGGACGATGTTGGGGTGGTTGAGCTTCGCCATGGTCACCGCCTCCTTGCGGATGTTCTCCATGGCCTCAATGTCCGACGCCACCGCCTCGGGCAAGACCTTGAGCGCTTTGTCGCACTCCATCTTCCGGTCGAAGACCCGGTAAACCGCCCCGAAGCCCCCCTGACCGAGTTTTCCCCGTACCTCGTAGCGGTCATCAACCAGATGCCCTTCGGGCAATTGCTCCAGGTTCACCACCCCGTAGACCGGGGCATTTTTAACCACCGTTTTGTACGGGTCCGGTGAAGCTGTGGGCCCACCGCCCTCTGGCGTTGCAGCCGGAGTCCCGCAGTGGTGGCAAAATTTCGAATCACCATCCAACTCTTTCCCGCATTTTTTACAAAAAGCCATATCCCCCCCCCAGTATCGTAGTCGCCCCCAGGCAACAGGTATTTTGCCTGTAATCAAAATTATCTCTTTACTACAACAAGGCCGTAAAGACAAAATTGTTATCACTCATAACGCCATAAGATCGGTTCGCAAGCGCCCCCTGCCTCACATCCCCCACACCGATAATCAAGGATCGAAGGGCTATGTGTAGATAGGCTCGTGCCCTGAGGATTTGCCTTTGATAAGAGATAAGAATGGATCTATTACGTTTGCAACTATTCAGCTTATGCCTCCGGCGGCCCTGCCGGGGGCTAAACTTTTGATCCGCCTTCGCCCAAGGGCTACGGCGCGACAAGAAAGTTTGATAAACAGGTTTTAACAAATGATTCCAGATTTACCCTTGGATCAAAGGCGGATGCGATTTGCCCCGAGGAATCCGCCTACGCCCATGTCAATGCGTCACCATTCGAACAACGCCAATGGGCTACGGCGCGACAAGCGATCCGGCTACGCCGTGACATGGGGGCAAAATGCATTCGTTGGCCTGCTTTCAAGCTGACACACCTTGCCGCCGGAGTTATTCCGGTTAAAATCAACCCGTGAATTGACACGGAAGCACCGACAGCTCATGCACTTGCGACATCCGTTGTCACCCCTCACCCGTCGTGCGAATGCGGACGCGAGGTGCCCAGGATACCGCCAGCCGTAGAGCATTCGCAAACCCGCTTTCAAGGTGGCCCCACCTTGCCGCCGGAGGCTTTTTTTGTTGTGCTGAATCGTTACCGTTTTTTATGGTATTTCCCCTCCGCTTTTTATAAAACCCAGAGGATGAATCCTACACTGCCCATCCATGATGTTCTTGATGATATTTGTACGGCCCTTGAAACGGGCCTTTCTGCGGTGGTGCAGGCGCCCCCCGGGGCCGGCAAGACCACAGGGGTTCCCCTGGCTTTGCTTTCCGCTTCGTTTTTATCGGGTAAAAAAATGGTGATGCTGGAACCCCGCAGGCTCGCGGCCAGGGCTGCTGCGGGACGCATGGCGGAGATGCTGGGCGAAAAAGTCGGAGAGACCGTGGGGTATCGCATCCGCTTAGAAAAAAAAGTCTCGGCAGCGACTCGCATTGAGGTGGTGACGGAAGGGATTCTGACACGGATGATTCAAGGGGACCCGGAGCTCTCCGGCATCGGCTTGGTGATCTTTGACGAATTCCATGAGCGAAACTTAAACAGTGATCTGGGGCTGGCCCTGACCCTGGAGTGCCAGGGGGTATTAAGGGAAGATCTGCGCATCCTCGTCATGAGTGCCACCCTGGACGCCGAACCGGTGGCCAGGCTCCTGGGGGAGGTGCCCGTCATCACCTCTGAAGGCCGTGCCTTTCCCGTGGCCACCCACTACCTCCCCTTACGCAAGCCGACCCCCACGCCATGGGACATTGAAGCGGCCTGCGCCCGGGCTGTGGCCAAAGGACTCGCCGAAGAGGAGGGCGACATGCTGGTTTTCCTGCCCGGTGCCGGAGAGATCCGACGGGTGGAGAGCAGGCTCCGCCAGATGGCGCTGCCCGAGCAGATCGATCTCTACCCCCTCTTCGGTGCCCTCAGCAAGGAGGCACAGGACAAAGCCATCAAGCCTTCGCCTGCCGGGCGTCACAAGGTGGTGCTGGCCACGGCCATCGCCGAGACCTCCCTCACCATCGACGGGGTGACCCTGGTGGTGGACGCCGGGCTCATGCGGACGTCACGCTTCTCTCCTGGCGCCGGCATGGGGCGGCTGGTAACCCTGCCCGTCTCCAAGGCCTCCGCAGATCAACGGCGGGGCCGGGCCGGACGAACAGCACCCGGCATCTGTTACCGCCTCTGGAGCGAGGGCCGCACCAGCACCCTCGCGCCCTTTACCGCACCGGAAGTCCTCCATGCGGATCTCGCGCCCCTCGTCCTGGAGCTGGCCCTCTGGGGGGTCACCGACCCGGCCGAGCTCACCTGGCTGGACCTGCCCCCGGAAGGCTCCTGCCAGCAGGCCCGAAGCCTGCTTCAAGACATGGGAGGCCTGGACGCAAAAGGGCGCATCACGGCCCACGGAAAAGCCATGGCCCGACTCGGCCTGCATCCCCGACTGGCCCACATGCTCCTGTGCGCAAAGGAGAAAAAACTCGGGTCCGAGGCCTGCCTCCTCGCCGCCCTCCTCACGGAACGGGACCCCTTCACCGGAAACCGGAAAGAAGCCGACCTCCGACTGCGCATGGAGGCGATGCTTCCGGGCAGTCGCCGGGAAGCCGCCCTCAACCCCGGGGCGGCGGCCCGCATCAAAGAGACCATGAGGCAACTCGCGACACGGCTTCAAATCAAAGGAAATCCCAAAGAGCCCCGTCACTCAGGTCGCCTTCTGGCCCTGGCCTTTCCCGACCGCATCGCCATGGCGAGAAAAGGCCGCCCCGGCCATTTTCAGATGGCTTCAGGCAGCGGCGCCTTCCTGTATGAGACCGACCCCCTGGCCTTTGAACCCTTTATTGTCGCAGCCGACCTGGACGGCAACCGGCAGAACGCACGGGTCTACCTTGCCGCCCCCCTTGACGAAGAGCTCCTCAAGGCCGATCACGCTCACCGCATGAGACGCGAAGAGGTGGTCTCCTGGAATGATTCAAAAGAGAAGGTGGAGGCCGTGACCCGCCATACCCTCGGAGCCATGATCCTCTCCGAAAAACGACTGGCAAAACCCAGTCCCGACGCCGTCACAGGAGCCCTGATTCAAGGACTCCAGGCCCGGGGAATCGGCCTCCTCCCCTGGAACAAAACCACGCGAAGCCTCCAGTCCCGGGTTCTCTTTCTTCGCAACCATGCCGGGTTCGAGGATCTGCCGGATCTCTCCGATCCCACGCTTCAGGAAACCGCCGCCCAATGGCTCGCGCCCTTTCTCATCGGTGTCACCCGCATGGGAGGCCTGGCCAAAGTGGATCTCGCCGGAGCCCTCACCGCCCTGATCCCCTATCCCTGGCATCGGAAAATCGACACCCTCGCCCCCACCCACATGACCATCCCCAGCGGGACCCATATTCCCCTGGACTACGGAAACGGCGAGCCCCCCTTCCTTGCCGCGCGCATCCAGCAGCTCTTCGGCCTCACCGACACCCCCACCGTGGCCGAGGGCCGCGTCCCCGTCACCTGCCACCTCCTCTCCCCGGCCTCCCGGCCCATGCAAGTGACCAAAGACCTCAAGAGCTTCTGGGCCAACACCTACCCCGAAGTTAAAAAAGAACTCAAAGCCCGCTACCCCAAACACCCCTGGCCCGAGGATCCCCTCACCGCCGTCGCCACCAACCGGGCCAAGCGGAAAGGGAAATAAAAAGGAAAAGGGAAAAAGAGGGAAAAAAGCCTCCGGCGGCAAGGTGAGCCACCTTGAAAGCGGGGTTGCGAATGCGCTTCGGCTGTCGGGCCTATAGCGCCTCGCGTCCGCATTCGCGTGAAGGGTGAGGGTGCTTCCGTGCCAATTCACAGGGTGACATGAACCAGATTAACTCCAGTCGCCAAATTATCTCTCGGTCCCAGGCAGAGCCTGGTAACAAAAAAATGGTGCGCAAGCACACCCTACGGTATAACGCGTTGCCGACGGCGTGGGGGCTGTAAGGTAGGGTGTGCTTGCGCACCGCGAACCAACCGCAACGGTCATGAGAACCCGTATACGGATATCCCTTACCCCGCCCAGAAATGGCTTTCCCGAGTCTCCGCCTCCATGCTTGAAACCCCGCAACCTATGAATTTCACCCCCGCGCTACGGCTTTTCATACCGGCAAGGCAGAGCCTTGCACCCGACGCTACCAGGCAGAGCCTGGGAGCGAAAAAAAGATGCGCAAGCACTCCCTGCGGTATAACGCGTTTCCGTCGGTGTGGGGGCTGTAAGGTAGGGTGTGCTTGCGCACCGCGGACCAACCGCAACGGTCACGAACCCGTATACGGATATCCCTTACGCCGCCCGGAAATGGCTCCCCAGAGGCTCTGCCTTCAAGCTTAAAACCCAGCAACCTCAGAATTTCACCCCTGCGCCACGGCTTTTCAGACCGGCAAGGCGGAGCCTTGCGCCCGACGCTACCAGGCAGAGCCTGGGAGCGAACAAATGGTGCGCAAGCACACACTACGGTATAACGCGTTCCCGACGGCGTCGGGGATGTAAGGTAGGGTGTGCTTGCGCACCGCGGACCAACCGCAACAGTCATGAACCCGTGTACGGATATCCCTTACGCCGCCCAGAAATGGCTCTCCGGAGGCCCTGCCTCCAGGCTTAAAACCCCGCAACCTGTGAATTTCACCCCTGCGCCACGGCTTTTCATACCGGTGCACCCGGCGCTACCAGGCAGAGTCTGGGAGCGAACAAATGGTGCGCAAGCACACCCTACGTGGTGTCGCGTAGCGGGTTATTTTCGTTAATCTGGCCGTCTGAAGTAGATTGGGCTGAATAGTTTCTAACCAAGAACCTTTTCGGCCTTGGTCATCGTTTGGGCCGCGACCTTTAAAAAACCGAGAAAGATGAACCGAAACGGAGCGCCGCACTCCGGTGCGGCTTTTTAGTTCGTCGTTAGCCATGCCGCACCGGAGTGCGGCGCTCCATGGGACAAGGGTGTTCAGGTGGTGATGTAGACACGCTGATGGCCGAAACGATAATCGAGGCCACCTTTTTTTTTAATAGATAGAGCGCAGCGACTCCTCAAACGAAGCACCAAGCACGAAGAACGTTTTCGACAACCCACCATATTGGGGCCTTGATGATGGCTGAGAAAGGGTGGCTATGAAAGTCATCTCTCCCCAGCCCCCTCACTTCTCCCCTTGAAACAAACCTGAAACCCCTGTATTTTATGACAAGATCCAATCCACAGGCAGCCACCCCAGCCCTGGGTATGTCTCCGTAACCCGATTATCAACGCCCCCAGCATCAAGCCCCACCAACGCCAGGGCTGCCTTCCAATCATCAAAACGGCTGCAACCCAACACAACCCATCAACAAAAAAGAGGGCCCCCATGAAAATGCTTATGCATGTCACCTTTCCCCACGAGCCCTACAATACGTTGGTAAAAAAAGGGACCGCCGTTATCCTGCTCGATGAAATTCTCGAAGAAATAAAACCCTTTTCGGCCTGGTTTACCGAGGAGAACGGAAGGCGGGCAGCCATCCTGATCGTCAATGTCACCAACGCCTCCGTCATCCCCATCTACTCGGAGCCCTTTCATCTCAACTTTAATGCAGACGTTCATTTTCGCATCGCCATGTCCCCGGAAGATCTGGCAAATTCAGGGCTTGAAGGCCTCGGCAAAAAATGGAATTGAACAAAGCGAGCCTCATCAACCGATGTCCCGAATCGTCTTCCGGCCTCTCATCCTGTGACTTTATAGGGGGGACGTTCGAAACTGAAGGTCGGTATGGGGCACTTGAAGATACCGAAGGGCAGAGGATATTCGTGGAAAATAACGTTTTTGAAAAATCCGGGAAAGGTTGAGGCCAATCCCCCCGTAGAGGTATCGGCGGGGGGCTGTGGCGTCGTCATACCCTCGGGTATAGTACCCCAGGTGAAACTCCAGGTATTGCGGAAACCCCGTGCTGAAACGGTGGAACCCGCCGAGTTTGAGGGCTGCAAGAAATTTCATGTGGTTATAATCGGTGAGGATATCCGGTTCATCAAAGGAGGGGGTGTATTCCAGGCGAAAATCCAGCCTCTCTGAGACGCCGGGAAACCGCTGGGTCGCATACCCAACAAAGGCCCCGACAGCGTTCATCAGAAAATCTTCATGGGAGAGTCCGTAAGAGCTGAAGGCATCCCCCACCTCCATGAACCCCATCAAGCCGAACGCGGAAAGAGAACCGTAAAGTGGAGCCTCCGTCTCGGAATAACCCCACTTGGAGCAAGAATGGGACAGGCCATGGGAGAGGAAATAGGTGGCATAGGCATGACCGAGTTTGTCGGCCCCGCCAGTGTCCGTTCCCTGGCCAAACCACCCCTCACTCGTCGTGCTGGGGGTCTCCTGCCCATAATCCCAGTTGGCGATCCCCCAGCCGGTGATAAAAAGAATCCCCCCGGCGTTGGCCGCAAAAAGCTTTGCGCCCCGATCCGACTCATGGCCCGACTCATGGCCCGACTCACGGGCCGAGGCAATGCCGACCAGAACCATGATGAGAATAAGCCCCATCATGATCACGGCGATGCATGTTTGCAGGGTTTTCATCCAAAACACTGTCACAAAAGGGTGTTGATAACATCATGCGCTTCCGGCGCAAAGGGGAAAAATTCCCTGACGCAATTATACCGCAAACACCCATGCAAAGACATTGATATACCGTAAATAAACGGGCCGGAGGGTCGTTCCCCCTCCGGCCCGTTACGGATCATGAATCATGAATCTTTTCTGTGCGTTCATACGCCTGACGAATCGCCCGGCCCGTAATGGATTTTATACTCTCGGCGCTGCTGACCGACACATCCAGATCTTGAAGCAGGCCATTGCCGATGTTGTAAATCCACCCGTGAACGGTCAAGGGTTTTCCCATTTCCCAGCCTTTTTCAATGGTGGTGGTGCGGCAGACGTTCTTGACCTGCTCGATAATATTGAGTTCACAGAGACGGTCGCTTCGGGCCTCTGTATCGGCAACGGTCTCAAGGAAATCATCGTGGGCAAACTGCACATCCCGCAAGTGGCGCAGCCAGTTGTTAATGAGGCCTTGAGACGAATTCGCGAGGGCTTCGTGAACCCCCCCGCAATTGTAATGACCGCACACAATGATGTCCTTGATCTGGAGGACCTCCACGGCATACTGGATCACGGAGAGACAGTTAAAATCGGTGTGAATGACCATGTTGGCCACGTTGCGGTGCACAAAAACCTCACCGGGCAAAAGCCCCACCAGCTCGTTGGCCGGCACCCGACTGTCCGAACAGCCGATCCAGAGATAATTCGGTGACTGCTGACTGGAGAGTTTTGAGAAGAAATCGCCTTGCTGTCGGGTCATTTCTGCAGACCAGGCGCGATTGTTTTGAAACATTTTTTTGAGATTGCCCATACATCGTCCCTGATTGATTTTCATAAAATCGCTACGCCCAAAGGCATCGGGCCCCTTCCCTTCTCGAAAGCTTCCCAACTTTCGCCGCGACGGGAAAAGAGCCGTGATGTGGCTCAGGCGCCGCAAGCCGGTGAACCGGCATCGCATGCTTAGATATAGTTGGTGATTACCACCCGCGTCCCTTCATCGACGCCGCTTATAATCTCCAGTTTGTCGGCATTTTTACGCATGTTCGGCAGACCCATCCCAGCCCCGAACCCCATGGAGATCACCTCGGGAGAAGCCGTTGAAAACCCCTCGACCATGGCCTGAGGGATGTCCGCAATGCCCGGTCCCAGATCCGCGACCTCTACCACGATCCGCTCAAGATTGATGTCCGCCAGGAGCTTACCACCCCCGACCGCGTGCGCCACAACATTCACCTCGGCCTCGTAAATGGCCACGGTGGTCTTCTTGATAATTTTCGTATCCACGTTGAGTTGCTTGAGAATATGTTTTACCTGGCTGGAAGACGTTCCTGCTTTTGCAAAATCCCCATCAGCAATGTCAAATTCGAACTTCATAACACCCCTTCATCTCCTCTTCTCCAAGCGTGGCAAGGCACTGAAATACGCCAGTAACGCACCGGAGGATTGCGCCCAACCGACATGTCATACGCCTCACATGTCTTCCGTTCAATAGATAGGTTTGAGACCGGCTTCATAGAGAATACCACTTGCCTTGTAGACGGAACACTCCGTTTCAATGACAACAATCCCATTTCGGTTTGCCAGTTCGACCATTGCAGGGCTCACCTTCTTACCACGGGCAATGACAATACAATCGATCTCGGCCACTTCCGCGGTCCGAATGGTCTGAAGAGTGCATAGCCCGGTGATAAAAAGAACCCCTTCGACGTCCAGGGTCAAGACGTCGCTCAAAAGATCGGCGGCAAACCCGAAAGAGATATGGTTCTCCTGCTGCGTCTTTCCACTGACGATATCACCCCCGAGAAGTGATGCAATATTTGTAATTTTCATATGCTTCATTTCTTATCATTGTCCGATGGCCTGGAGGCCCATGCCATCTGTTACGACCCCAAAGGGTCTGGGTCCTCATGCGTGATGGAGACATCAGTCATCACCACAACGGGCCTTTGACAACAGTCCCATATCGTATCTCACCAACGCCTGATCGGCTTTTCCAGGGCCGTCATGCATCTACCTCATTTTCCATTCCAAAGAACGGAAACACCGCGGGGGACACCCCTCTCGGCTTGAATCTCATCCAGATTTTCACAAACCATATCCAGAACCGCCTGCAGGAACAAAGAGAACCCCCACCCGGCCAATCCGAATCCCAATCTTATCTCCTGGAAATCTGGTTTATCAATAATAAACAGTGTTCCTTCCGCAGCCAGAGGCTCAACAAAGTGGACGACAGAGCCATCGACAAAGAGCCACACCAACACCTCCGGTAAAGAGGTGAGAAACCGCGTTTATCGCTTCGGTACCGCCACCACGCGTCATTGCCGGGTGATCGTGTATGCGGTGATCCTGAGGATGAAGAGCCCCTGCGCCACACCCGCCGAATCAATCCCCGCAAGAGACGAGCGCCGTATGAAGATAAAGATCAGCCCGGAAGCTCGGCATCGTCCGCCAGCATGCGATAAAGAAGACCCGCCACCTCAAAGGTCTCCATGGAGGTCCCCAGCAAAGGCACCCCTTCACGATCGCTGTCTTCAAGGGTCTCGGTATTCGGGACAAACCCTTTGACGATAATCACCCCGGCCAGATCCTTCAGGGCCGCAATCCCCACCACATTCCGGTGAGACTGGAGCGTCACCCAGAGAGTGCCCTCATCCGTGGACCCCATGACGTCCGAGAGCAGATCGGAGACATAGCCCCCTTTGATCTCACGGTCCAACCCCGCCTCACCGCCAAAAACAGTGAGGTTCAATTTTTCAACAACATCTTTGACCTTCATCATTCCTCCAGATCGATGGCTCTGCCATCGAATATGTTTTTACCCCAGACTGCATCCAGAATCTTTCCTGCCTCGGTGATCTTTGTCTTGTCCCCGGCGACCCTTTTCTTCTGCAAAAAAATACACTGCCTCAGGCTGGCATCCCCATTGACCACATCTTCTGCCAGCGCCTGACAGTTGGGAGAGCCACAAAGCCCGCAATCCACCCCCGGCAAAATGGCGAGAATCTTCTGAAGCTTCTCCATTTTTACCATGGCCCGTCCCATGTCCTCATCAAGCGTCAGGGCGGGCTTGGGATTGATCTTCCCCAGCATGATATGATCTACGAGGTATTCCGTGTCATCGTCGATATCGTCCCACCGATCCGGGTCTTTCAAACAGGTGGCTTTTCTCGATCGCTCCGCACGGTTTCTCAGGCGTTCCACCGTCAAAAACCGATTGCAGCTGGTGAGTACCCCGCCGGCACAACTTTGGTCACAGGACCGCAGCTCCAGAAAATCAATATCGGAGATCTCTTCATTTTCCATGTTCTCCAAAAACTCAATGACGTTGGCAATGCCGTCAATGGCCAGGCTGCGGCCTCGCGCGTATTCCGACTCCCCAGCCGTCAGGAACCAGAGAACGCCCTTTTCACACAAGGTCTCCGCCAGAGGTTCCGGCGGCATGTCCTTCTCTTCACCCCGAATCCGCTTCCAGACCCGGTTGTAAATATAATCCATGTTGATCACCCCATTTAAAATCGTCCGCTCATGGGGATTGGGGGTCTTGACCGCAGACACTTTGGCGGCGCAGGGCGTCACGTAAAAGGTCCCGATTTCGTCATCAGGTACTCCCTGGGCCAGCAGTTGACGCCGATAAAAAAGGGCGGCAATGTCCACCGGCGCGCGCATGGGGATCACATGGTCCAAAAGGGAAGGAAAGCGCGTCTGAATCAACCGGAGAACGGCGGGGCAAAAAGACGAGATAAAGGGTTTTTTGTCTTGGTTGTTCTTGATGTATCGGGCCGTCGCCAGATGAAACACCCGCCACATCATCCCCACCTCGAACACATCGGTAAATCCCATCTCCAGAAGTTCCGAGTAGATCCGCTGCTTGGGGATGGTCTCCGGAAACTGCCCCTTCAGAATCGACGGCAGAAGCGCCACCCGCCGTGTGTACTTGAAGATCTCGTTAAAATCGTCCTGCTCCACACGAATGGCCGACTCCGGGCAGGCCCGATAGCACTTGCCGCAATCGATGCACCGATGCTGGAAAATCAGGGGCTTCCCGTTGCGAATCCGAATGGCATCGGTGGGGCACACGGACATGCAGTTGCAGCACCCCCGGCACTTCTCATAGTCCACCCGCAGCGCATGATGAATGGCATTGTTGCTCATGGTGTCGTCCAAAATATGTTCATTTATAAATTTCTGCCCTCTCTCATCAAAGTGAGATGAACCATAGAGGTCAGAAAGGAAAAACTATAAAAGGCGGAATGCCGAAGGCTTACTCTGGGTCGTCGAAGGGTAGACGCAGTGGCAATCGGCGGTGACCCGGAGAGCCCTTCCGACAGGAGGCCGGCGTTGGGGAATGGCCACAGGATGAAAAATGTTTGACAACAGAAACCGATACGAGGTTTTCCTTGTTTCATGAGTGCTTCCCGCCACGATACAATCGTCTAAATTACTTACTTAAAAGTAACACACAACCGCCATTACACTTTTCAACAAACACCCATAAATGTTAATATTGGCAAATTAGTCAAGGATAAACCGGATAAATCCCTTGAAAAAACAGATAAAAATAAAATTATTTACTTTAATTGAATTTTTGATTAACAGCCATTCAACCGCACCCACTAAAAAAAAATTGCCCGATCACTGGGTCTTATAGGGGAACACCGATTGACATGGACGAGGGAACCAACGCGCGTCAGCCCATCACCTGCATCCTGAGCTCATCCTTCACAGGAGAAGACGTCAGAGACGCGAAAATTGTTTACCGTAAAAAAGGTCCGCGTTCTTGGGTCAACCTGAAAGACGATCAAAAACGCTTAGCCCGGATATTTCATGAGAAAACAATCAGGGCTAAAGGAGGGGATGCCCGAGGCCTCGAACCGATTGCGCAAAGGGTTCGATCCCTGCTATACAGCAGCAGATATGTAACAAACAACTTCTTAGATACTGGGGTTATCCATGAAAAAAGGCACACTCATCAACGCTGAACTCAGCCATGCAGTGGCACGGCTTGGACACAACGACGGCCTCTGCGTCTGCAACGCAGGTCTCCCTATTCCCGACGAGACCCAGCGTATCGACCTGGCCGTGAGCCCGGGCGTCCCCTCCTTCCTCGACACGGTCAAAGCGATTTTATCCGAAATGACCCTCGAGTCTGTGGAAATGGCCGATGAATTCCCGGAAAAGAGCCCCGAACTTCACGACGCCTTGATCGCCCTTCTCAAAAAGGAAGAGGCCCTTCTTGAAAAAGAGATTCCCATCCTCTATATCCGCCACGAAGCCCTTAAAATTGCCACCAAACGCTGCCGGACGGTGGTGCGGACCGGTGAGTTCACCCCTTACGCCAACGTGATCCTTAAAGCGGGCGTTGTATTTTAAGTCCTTCCGTCAACACGGCCGGGAGCCCTCACAAACCCGGCCACCTTTAACCGTCAGGAACGTCCTCCAGCCACAAGGTGACGCCCTTTAAAAGGGGCATTGGGATACGGCCACCCCTCCACATTCCACGACGCTAACCCGGATATTTCGGGTTAAAGGGCCTGGCCGGTAAGCCATAAGCACCGGCCTCGCATAATTTTCTGTCCCAGACCCGAGGCGCCCTCCGATAACTTCTTTCCTTGCATGCCTGAGTCATTACGTGGTAAGCCATCCAAGACATCACACTGAAATTTAAGTCATTATCTCCATTCGAGACACGCCTAAAAAATCGCGACCCCACGAACGACACTGGAGGAGACATGAAACACGCCTGTGCCATCCTTGCCTTCACCCTTGCCCTCTGCCTGAGCATCCCCACCCCGGCTCCGGCCTTTTACACCCGAGGCACCATCACCCGCGACATTGCCTACGATCGCCTGGCCGTCTCAAAGCCCCCGGCAGGCCTCACCACCTATCGCCCCAGGGTGACCGGTCTTCTCGTCAACAAAACCCGGGATAAAATCTTCATTTCAACCCAAATGGCCTTCTGCAATGTCTTTGGAGAACACCTGGCGACCCTCACCCTCCGCTGCACCCTCCCCCCCATGAAAAAAACGTCTTTTGGAAAAATAACCGCCCAAAAAGCCCCCGCGACTCTCAAGGACGCCCATCATGTGGAGTGGACCGTTCTCCGCATCAGAAAGAATTGAAATCGTTCCAAGCCAGCGGATTAACCCGGACATTTCATGAAAACCACAACGAAATTTACTTGAAAATGATTTTCGTCCCTCAGCACCTGCAGCCAACACAATGAACTTTTGGGTAAAATATTCATTTATTCGTTGACAGCATCCATTCATGCCCAGTAAGCATTGAATATCATCATCTATTTTCATCTGAACCCCAACCCAAGAGAGGACCAGCCTATGACACCGGCCGCACAACAGGGACTTGCCGCGCTGAGAGACACCTCGAATTTCCAATGGATTGTCATTCCTATTTTGCTTCTTGTGATCTATGTCTACGCCGTGGAAATGGGCAAGGAAAACTGGAAGGTGGTTCTGGCGGGGCTCGCCTTCATTGGAATGGATTTTTTCAACGAACTCTGGAACGGGCTCGTCTTTCACTTCACCGGCTACGCACCGGTGTGGGGGGCACCGGCCGACTCCAGCTTCATCATCCTCATCGGATGGAACATCGAGATTCTCTTCATGTTTCTGGTCATGGGGGTGGCGTCGGTAAAAAGTCTCCCCGCAGACAGGCACAAAAAAATCCTGGGCGTCCCCAATCGGACCTTCTACATCCTCTTTTACACCACCGCCTGCGTGGTGGTGGAGTGTGTCTTAAACGCCATCGGCGCCCTCACCTGGGACTGGCCCTGGTGGAGCATCAAATTTCCCCTCTTTATTTTCCTGCTCGGCTACCTGCCCTTCTTTGTCGTCTCCTTCTGGGTGCACGACATGAAAACCGACCGGCAACGCGTCAAAGTCGTCTCCACCATCCTGGCCTTTGACTTCACCTGCGCCGCGATCTTCGGCGGACTGGGGTGGATTTAAAAACGAACGCCTCCAGCGGCAAGGGGGTGCCACCTTGAAAGCGGTTTTGCGAATGCTCTATCGCTGTCGGAATTCTCAGTACCTCGCATACGCATTCGCATGAGAGGTTAAGGAACGCCTCGCCCGTGACAAGCGTATGAGCGGCCGATGCTTCCGTATAAATTCACGGGAGCACATGAGCCGGACGAACTCCGGCTGCAAGGTAACGCCCGCTCGGAAGCGGATTGACGAAGGTAGATCATCTTGCCGTCAAAATTACTTTTGAGTCAATATCCCCGCCACCTGGCTTTACACCCTGCCAATCGTCCCGACACCCCCCACCCGTCTCAACCTCTCCCCCCCCTTCTCATCCCATCATAATTCGTTGATTTCGAATATCTTAACCACACATGCAGTAAAATAAACATTGGTATGCAAATTGCTAAATAGTATTGACTAACACTCGAAATCATGAAGACCACGGGAGAGATAAACATGCGCAAGCAGCTGACCATCAAACAAAAGGCTATATTTCTGCTTACAGGAATTACAGCCGGCATTGCCATCATCTGTATCCATTCCAACCTTGTCATGAGCCGAATCGTTTCCATCGACCAAACCCTGGAACTCATGGAGACGATGAACATAAAAATTCTGGAATGCAGGCGTCAGGAAAAAAACTTTCAGCTGCGGGGATTCAAGGCTCATGGAACGGATACAAAGAACTCACTCGAAAAATGGGAGGGCCACTGCGAGTCCATCCAGACGCTCCTGGAGCATGCCCAACAGAAAGCCCCGGTTTTTTATAAGGCCCCCCTGCAAAACGCAGGAAAAGAGATCCATGCCTATCAACAGGGGTTTCTCCATCTGACGACCCTCTACGGAACGCCAGAATACACCCAAAAAAAAGCATCGCTGGAATCTGTCATGGTTTCCCACGCCCGACGTTGCCAGAAGATCTCAAAAGAGATCAGTGCCCGGGAAAGTGCTCGGAAAAGCGCCCTCATCCAACGCGCCGCCCGCGTCAACGTCGGGGTGGGCCTCATCGTCATTTCCAGCTTAATCCTGCTTGGCTTTGTGCTGATCAAAAAGCTGGTTCAACCGGTCCAGAGGCTCTCCAATGCCTTAGAGGACATCGCCTCCAGAGACGGAAACCTCACCGTGCGTCTTCCCGTCACCAACCGCGATGAAATCGGAAACCTGGCACACTGGTTTAACCTCTTTGTGGGAAACATTCATACCATCATCAGCGAGGTCTCCCGGGAAACCGACGCCCTGGTCACAGCCTCCGGGGACTTAGACGCCATCTCCGGCGCCATGACACAAAATGCCGGGAACACCGCGGACCGTTCCGGAACCGTTGCCGCTGCCGGCCTTCAAATGAGCGCCACCATGAACGCCATATTCAGCGCATCGGAAGAGGCCACGAGCAACCTCAGCCGGGTGGCGACGGCCACCGAAAAGATGGAAGCCACCATTGACCACATTGCCTCCAACTCCCAAAAAGCACGCGCCATCTCTAAACAGGCGGTGGCAAACGCCGATTCTGCCTCGACCCGGATCCAGGATTTAACCGGCGCCGCCGCGGACATCACCCAGGTCGCGGCAACCATCACCGAAATCTCCAACCAGACCAACCTCCTCGCCCTGAACGCAACCATTGAAGCCTCCAGAGCCGGTGCCGCCGGCAAAGGATTTGCCGTTGTGGCCAACGAAATAAAGGTCTTAGCCAAGCAAACCGCCGAGGCCACCCTGAATATCCATGAAAATCTTGCAGAAATGCAGAAGACCACCCAGGCAGCAGAAGGAGACATTCAAAACATCTCCGGGGTTATTCACGACATCGACACCCTCATTTCCGATATCGCCACGGCGGTGGACCAGCAGTCCACCACCACCCGGGAGGTGGCGGGTCGGCTGCTTCAAACCTCAGGACGCATCGGAGATGTCAACGGCAACCTCGCCGAAGGCACTCTGGCCGCCAAAGAAATTTCTGGGGATATGTCTAAGATTGATACGGCCTCACGGGAAATTCTGCAAACGGCATTCTCCTTAGGCCGGGATGCCGATTCCCTGGCAGACATCGGCTCCCGGCTCAAAGGAAGAATTTCGAAATTTATCATATAGGGCAGTCACGCCACCTGACCGCCGGAGACACCCCAAAAAAAATGGTGCGCAAGTGCACCCTGCGGTGCAACGCGTTCCCATCGGTGTGGGGGATGTAAGGTGTGTGCTTGCGCACCGCGGACCAACCACAACGGTCATGAACCCGTATACGGATAACCCTTACGCCGCCCGGGAATGGCTCCCCGGTCACGTGGTGATACAAAAGGTGGCGAGGAGGGTATCACGCTCTGTACCGTTTTTACCGTCTTGCCTTCGTCTTTTTCTTTCTGCCATCGTCTTTCCCGCACTGCAATCGTCTTTCCCGCGAAGGCGGGAACCCATGGTGGATTGAGGATACTGCCGAGATTTATAAAGAGGATGGTGACGTAAACACGAAGGTGGCCAAAACGATGATCGAGGCCACCTTTTCTCATAATTGATAGGGCGCAGCGACTCCTCGAACGAAGCACGAAGAACCTTTTCAGGCCTTGGTCATCGTTTGGGCCACGACCTTTAAAAATCCGAGAAAAACGAATCGAACCGGAGCGCCGCACTCCGGTGCGGCTTTTTAGGTCGTCGTTACCCATGCCGCACCGGAGTGCGGCGCTCCAGGGGACAAGGATGTTCAGGTGGTGATGTAGACACGCTGATGGCGGAAACGATGATGCGGCCACCTTTTTTTATAATTGATAGAGCGCAGCGACTCCTCGAACGAAGAACGAAAAACCAAGCACGAGAATCCTTTTTTACGCCTTAAACCACCATCTCTGGGCCGCACGGAACCCATCGAGTTCCCAGTTTACGGCAGGCTTGTGAAGGCCGATTTTTTTACTCGCCCCGGCGATATCCAGACCAAAGGCTGGGATGATGACCCCGCCTTCATCACGGACCAGGCGCTGCATTTCCCCATACTGGGATTTTCGTTTGGTCTCATCGAGTTCACCCCGAGCCGCCACGAGCAGCTCGTTGAACCGTTTGTGCTTCCAGTGGGTGTCGTTCCAGGCGGCGTCATCGGCATAGGCGGTGGAGAACATCATGTCTTCGGTGACGCGCCCCCCCCAAAAGACGGCACAAAAGGGCTTTTTAAGCCAGACATTGCTCCAGTAGCCGTCATTGGGCTCACGCACCACATTCACATCAATCCCGGCCTTTGCGGCGCTCTCCCTGAAGAGCACCCCGGCATCCACGGCCCCGAGAAAAGCGGCATCAGCGGTATGAAAATCCACCTTCAGGTGATCCATCCCCGCTTTTTTAAGATAGTGTTTTGCTTTGTCTGGATCATAAGCCCGCTGGGGCAGGTCCCCTGCATGATAACGGTTCCCGGTGCTGATGGGATGATCGTTCCCCACCACAGCATATCCCTGGAACACAGCTTTCACCAACTGCTCCCGGTCCACCGCGTGTTTAAGGGCCATGCGCACATTGTTGTCGCTGTAGGGTGCCTTGTCCGTATGCATGGCAAAGGTGTAATGCCTGTACCCGTTTTGCTTGACCAGCTGAATCCCCGGCATACGCTCCAAAAAGCGAAGGGTCTTTAATTCACACCGGTTAATGACATCGACCTGCCCGGTTTTCAGGGCATTGGTTCGGGCGTTGATGTCGTTGATGGCGAGGGTCTCCACCTCGTCAAACCACCCCCGATCGTCCCTGAAGTAATTGGGGTTTCGCACGGTGATGCTGCGAACCCCGGGCTCAAATTGTTTCAGGCTGTAGACCCCGGTAAAGATCCCATCCGTCCCGTCATGACCTTCGGGCACAATCACCAGGTGATAATCCGTTAAGATATAGGGGAAATCGGCGTTGGGCGACATCAGATCGATGCGGAGGGTGTACGCATCCTCCTTCACAATGCTCTTGATCGATTTCACGATCGCCTTGGCAGCCGACTTGCTCTTCTCCCCCCGGTGGAGGTTAATGGAGTGAATCACATCGTCGGCGGTCATGGTTTTGCCGTTATGGAAGGTCACCCCTTTTCGCAACCTGAACACCCAGGTTCCGGCATCGGCAGAGGATTCATAGCTCTCGGCAAGCTCCGGAACGGCCCGGCCCTCGCTGTCAATCTCCATGAGGCTGTTCCCCAATTGACCATACACGAGGGTCTGGGTCATCATGTCCGTCAGCACCTCCGGCGAGAGCGTGTCCGTGGTGGACGCGCCCGCCATGCCGACCCGAAGCCTCCCGCCCCGCTTCGGCCCTTCAGCGGCGCTGGCCCCCAAGGGAAATAAAGAGGGGGCGACGGTCAGGGCAACCCCCAGGGTCACGGCTCGGCGCATGAACTCACGACGCGAGATGCGCCCTTTCTCATAAAGTGATTCCAACTCGTTTAATTTTTGCATACTTCCTCACTGAATCCTTTCTCTGGTTCTGGTTGGGAAATATCCTCCGGGTCGGGCACGGTAAATCGAGCAGGCCGCCTGCATCAGGTGGCAGAAAAAAGCAGAACGACAATATAAAACGCCTCCGGTGGCCCCACCGCAAAGAAAAACATTGAAACATCTGGTAAACTTTTTTTTGCCACAGAAAACATGAGTCTTAAATCAAAGGAGGATAGGGATTATGCCAAAAGTATTCTTCTATAATCCGAGCAAATAGGAGCGGAAGACCTCCCTTTAAGAGACCTTCCGATGCGCATTCGTAACCCCCTTTCAAGGGGGCTCATCGTGAGCCTTAGCCCGGATATTTCATGAGAAAACAATCAGGGCTAAGGAATAGTTCGTAATTGCAGTTCTTTGCAGTAATATTTTCAATTATTTCAAAAATGCAAAATGTAATCCACAGTATTCTGTCTGATTTTCTCACCCTTCGGGCGAGCCGAATGCACCCATCTTCTGCGTTACCAGAGCTTTGAGGTAAACCACTACATCTGCAGCTCTGGTGCCTTGTATATGAATGCACTCGACTCGTGAAATATCCGGGTTAGGCGACGCTGCCTTCGAGGTAATTATCGAGCCAGTCGGTGTCCATCTCCGGGACGGACGCGAGCAGTTTTTCGGTATAGGCATGATGGGGAGGGCTGAGGACTTCGGCACGGGGTCCCTGTTCCACGATACGGCCCTTCAGCATCACCACCACCTCATCGGCGATGGCTTTCACCGTATTCAGATCGTGAGTAATAAAAAGGTAGGAGACTCCGAGCTCATTCTGGAGACGCTGGAGAAGCTTCAGCACGGACTCTGCCACAAGGGGGTCCAGGGCGGAGGTCACCTCATCACAGATAATCAAATCGGGCTTGGCCGCCAGGGCACGGGCAATGCAGACCCGCTGTTTTTCTCCGCCGGAGAGCTCCGACGGATACCGGGTGATGTAGGATTCGGGAAGCTCCACCATAACAAGCAGCTCTTTAACGCGGGCACTGATGGCTTCTTTTTCCATCCCGAAATAAAAGGCCAGGGGCCGGCCGATGATCTGCAGGATGGTGTGACGGGGATTTACGGCCACATCAGGCATCTGGTAAATCATCTGCAGGCGCCTTAAGGTCTCCCGATTCCGTTGGGAAGTCTTCGGTTTGAGCAGGTCATCCCCAAAACGAATCCGTCCTTTGGTGGGGGGCAACAGCCCGGTGATCACACGGGCCAGCGTACTCTTGCCGCTACCCGATTCCCCGACCACCGCCACGGTCGTCTTCTTCCGCACATGAAGCGAGATATTTTTCAAGACCCGCTCCCCCTTCTTGTACCCGGCAGTGATGCTGTCTACCTTTAAAATCGTTTCACCACCCTTGGCGTTTTTGCGTTTTCGTCCCTGATCGTGACGCACAGAGATCAGCTCTCGGGTGTAACTCTCTTTGGGCTCATCGAGAAGGGCTTCCGCCGCCCCCTCTTCCACCAGATTTCCATCCTTCAACACCATGATCCGATCTGCCATCTGGGCGACCACAGCCAGGTCGTGGCTGATGTAAATCGCGGCGGTGTTTTTATCCCGGATGACGTCCCGAATGGCCGCCAGCACTTCAATTTGAGTGGTGACGTCCAGGGCGGTGGTGGGCTCATCAAAGATGATGATGTCAGGATCTGCGGCCATGGCCATGGCCACCATGGCCCGTTGGAGCTGCCCCCCGGAGACCTGGTGAGGATACCGGCGACCGATCTGTTCCGGCTGGGGAAGGTTCAGGCGATCATAGAGCTTCACCGCCTTCTTCTCCGCCCGGGCTTTTCCGGCGATACCATGCTGAAGAGGCACCTCCGTAAACTGCCGGATCAGGGTATGGGCCGGGTTGAACGAAGCGGCGGAACTCTGGGCCACGTAGGCGATACGGGTTCCCCACAGTTTTCGTTTTTGGGCGGCGGTCATCTCCATCAGGTCCATCCCGTCAAAGACGATGGACCCTTGGGTCACGGCACAGCCAGATCGGATATACCCCATGGCCGCCAGGCCCAGGGTGGATTTTCCCGCCCCGGACTCACCAATAAGCCCGAGCACCTCGCCCCGCTTCAGGGTGAGGTCGATGCCATGAATAATCTCATCCTGGCCCCCAGATATATGAATATCTGTCAAGGTTAACAAACTACTGTTTTTTGTCTTTTTATTCTTCATCATAAGATATCCCTTTCAAAACCCATTCCTCAGGCGGCAAGGTGGCGAAGCCACAGTAGCAAAAACCACCTGGAAAGCGGGCTTGCGAATGCGCGTCGGGTCTCAGATATTAAGGTTGAAATACGTCCGCCTTTGATTCGTGTTATTCTGGAATCACCTTCCAACACCTGTTTGCCAAACGTTTTAAACGCCTGACCCTCGGCAAAATCGCCGGAGTTTTTTGTGCAATAACAGACGTTGAATGGTTCCACGGTTGAATCGCTTAATGAGCAGACTTCCCCTGCATGTTAAGCATCCAGTCCACCACCAGGTTAACGCCGATGGTCAGCATGGCAATCACCGATGCGGGCCACAGGGCGGCGGGAATTCCAAAGGTAATGGCCCCTGCATTTTCCCTGACCATGCTCCCCCAGTCCGCAGCCGGAGGCTGAAAGCCCAGGCCCAGAAAACTCAACGCGCTGATGAAAAGAAATACAAAGCAAAATCGCATCCCAAACTCCGCGATAAGGGGCGGCAGGGTATTGGGCAATATTTCCCGGCGCATGACCCACCAGAAGCCTTCTCCCCTCAAGCGAGCCGCTTCCACATAGGGCATCACCTCAACATCCATGGCCACCGCCCGGACCAGACGGAACACGCGGGTGCAGTCCAGCAGGGAGAGCACCACCACAAGGACGGTCACCGAGGTCCCCATCACCGAAAGAACCATGAGGGCAAAAATCAAGGGCGGAAACGCCATGACAATATCCACGAGGCGCCCCAGGATCTGATCCACCCACCCCTTCAAGGTGGCCGCAGCAAGCCCCAGAAGGGTCCCGGAGATAAAGGCGATAAAGGTAATAAGAAGGGCAACGCCGATGGTATTTCGTGCGCCGTAAATCAGGCGCGTCAGCATGTCCCGACCGATATGATCCGTCCCCAGAAAAAAATCTGGACTCATGGGGAGCCACACGTCCCCCACCACTTCGGTCTCCCCGTAGGGAGCGATGGCAGGAGCCAGAAAAAAGACCCCTAAGTTCAGCACAATCACAAAAAGACCGAACAGTGCACTGGGAGGCATACGTTTTAAAATATTCATTATTTGTTTCATATCCCCCTCCCTATTGCGGATGCCGCAGGCGAGGATTACTCACCATGGCCAGGACGTCTGCCGTGAGGTTAAGCCCCACGTAAGTGATGGCAAAAATCAACCCGCTTGCCTGAACCACCGGCAAGTCCCTCTTGGAGACAGAGTCCACGAGCAGCTGTCCCAACCCCGGATAGACAAAGACCACCTCCACGACCACCACCCCCACCACCAGGTAGGCTAAGTTAAGGGCGATTACGTTGATGATGGGTGCCAGGGCGTTGGGCAATGCATGGTTGAAAATAATGCGCCGCTTGGAGATCCCCTTGAGGCGGGCCATTTCAATAAAGGGCAGGTCCATCACGTTGATGATGGCCGCACGAGTCATGCGCATCATATGGGCCAGAACCACAAGGGTGAGCGTAATACAGGGGAGGGTGATGGTGTGCAATTTAACCAACAGCGGCATATCGCGGGTAATACTGGAGATGCTGGGAAAAAGAGCCAGCTTGACGGAAAAAAGGGTGATGAGAATGTAGGCCACAAAAAACTCTGGGAAAGAGATGGCGGTCAAGGTGGAGATAGAGAGCAACTTGTCCAGCCAGGAGTCCCGGTAAAGCGCGGCTAACATGCCGAGAAAAAGCGCCAGGGGAACGGCCACCAGAGCCGTGGTCCCCGCAAGGAAGAGCGTGTTTTTGAATCGCCAGCCGATCAGATCGGCGATGGGTTTCCCGCTGGCCAGGGAGTTCCCGAAATCCCCACGGACCACTTCTCCAAGCCAGGTTACGTACCGGATATGGGCAGGAAGGTCGAGTTTCAATTCTGCGCGAAAGGCCGCTACGGTTTCCGGCAGAGCATTTTGCCCTAGAACGGCTTCAGCCAGATCCCCGGGAAGTGCTTCCACCCCGACAAAAATCAGACCGGAGATGACCAGAAGGGTCCCGATGCCGATGGCCAGTCGCTGCGCCACCATTTTTACAATTGGATTGTTAATAAAACGCTTCATAGCACGTGTCATGCGGCCCCTATGATCCATCACCATTCTTCTTTACAACAAGCGGGCGATGCATGACAAAAGATCCGGAAACCACCGAACCCCCTCTCTCCTTTCTTTTATGGTTTCAAAAAGGAAGGGATAATCCTCCCCTTCTCATTTATTCAGCGCCTGGATCTGACGACAAACTCTTTATTAAAACGCCTTCTATGGTTAAAGACGTTCATCGTTCTTGGTTCCTTGTTCTTCGTTCAATGTATTCACTACGCTCATGCCTTTTAGAATGACACACGAACGAAGCGACTCCTCGAACGAAGAATGTTTTCGACAAACCACCTCAAGCCCCTTCGCATTACGGCTAAAAAAAGGTGGTCATAAAATTTATGCTATTTAGGATTTAAACCACCAGCGCTGGGGGGCTCGCATACCGTCGAGTTCCCAGTTGACTGCGGGTTTGTTAAACCCGATTTTTTTGCTTGCCGCAGCGACGTCCATACCGAAAACCGGAACAACCGTTCCCCCGTCATCCCGGACCAGTCGCTGCATCTCGCCGTACTGGTTTTTGCGCTTATTTTCGTCCAGTTCGCCACGCGCTGTCACGAGTAACTCGTTAAACCGTTTGTTCTTCCAGTGGCTGTCATTCCAGGCGGAATCTCCGGCATAGGCGGTGGAGAACATCATGTCCTCGGTGGGCCGTCCCCCCCAATAGCAGGCACAAAAGGGCTGTTTCAACCAGACATTGCTCCAATAGCCATCGTTGGGAACGCGTGCCACCTCCACATCAATGCCTGCCCTGGCCGCGCTCTCTCTGAAGAGCACCCCGGCATCCACGGCACCGAGAAAGGCTGCATCCGCAACATTCAGCGCCACTTTCAGACGATCGAGTCCCGCTTTTTTAAGATAGTATTTCGCCTTATCGGAGTCATACGTCCGCTGGGGAAGGTCGTCTGCGTGGTACCGGTTCCCCGTACTGATGGGATGATCGTTCCCCACCACGGCATAGCCTCGGAACACTGTTTTCACCAGCTGTTCCCGGTCTACTGCGTACTTCAACGCCATGCGCACGTTGTTGTCGTTATACGGGGCCTTGTCCGTATGCATCACAAAGGTGTAATGCTTGTAGCCTTCCTGCTTAATTATCTGGATGCCAGGCACGCGCTCCAGAAAGCGAACCGTCTTCAGCTCGCACCGGTTGATCACATCCACCTGACCGGTTTTTAATGCATTGGTTCGGGCGTTGGTATCATTGATGGCGATGGTTTCCACCTCATCAAACCAGGCTCTGTCATCCCTAAAGTAGTTGGGGTTTCGTACGGCAACGCTGCGAACGCCCGGCTCGAAACTCTTCAGGGTGTAACCGCCCGTAAAAATTCCATCGCTGCCGTCGCTGCCTTCAGGAACGATGATCAAATGATAATCGCTCAAAATATAGGGAAAATCGGCATTGGGGGAAACCATTTCAAAGCGGACAGTATAGGGGTCCTCTTTAACAATCTTCTGAATCGGACTGACGATGGCCTTGGCCACAGATTTACTCTTGTCTCCCCGGTGGAGATTGATGGAGTGAATCACATCGTCGGCGGTCATGGTTTTGCCGTTATGGAAGGTCACCCCTTTTCGCAACCGGAAAATCCAGGTTTTGGCGTCGGGAGAGGACTCGTAGCTCTCGGCAAGCTCCGGGACGGCCCGGCCTTCATTGTCAAGTTCCATGAGGCTGCTTCCCAGCTGCCCACAGACCAGAACCTCCATCATCATGTCCGTCATCACGGCAGGCACCAGCGTATCGGTGGTTGACGCCCCGGCAATGCCCATCCGCAAGCGTCCGCCCTTCCGTGGTCCTTCGGCAGCCTTTGCCCCCAGGGGGAAAAAGGCGGGGGCCACGCTCAAAGCGGCCCCCATGAGCATGGCACGTCTCATAAACTCACGGCGTGAGATACGCCCCTGCTGATACTGTAAATCCAAATCCCTTAATTTATTCATAATGAGTCACTCATTTCTTTCTCCATGCCTGGATCATAAACGTCACCAAGGCTGTTAATACCAGGTTCTGACAAAAGGCTGCCGTCTCCTTCCACATTAATCAGACGAAGAATCTGATCCATGGCTTCATTAAGCTGCTTCACCTGGTCCACTGGCATATGCCCGAGGCCTGATATCAATTTGGATTCCAGAGGATCCGGCAGGACTTGTGCCAGCTCCAGCCCTGACGGCGTCAGGATAATCAACATCACACGCCGATCGCCTTCTTTTCGGACCCGGGAGACCAGAGCCTTTTTTTCGAGTCGGTCCACAAGCCCCGTCATGTTGGAGGCCGTCACGTAGAGATTACGACTGAGATCTACGGAAGAGAGTGGCCCGACATGATAAAGAGTGCGCAGGACATTGCTCTGTGAACTGGTCAGCCCAAAAGATTTGCTCTCCTTTGCACCATCATTTTGAACGACACGATAAAACCTGCGAATAGAGCCTACAATTTTTTTAATCTGTTCTTCGTTATCCAAAGGAGCCATCCAAGTATAAACATGGTTCTAAAAAATCGATTTAACACGCCCAAAAAAATATTTTATCTCCAGAGCCTACCATACAAAAGATCAAGAAACAAATAGTCAATACATTGATGATTTAGAAATGCACCATCAATTCCTTAATTAGAATCGATGCGATCATGGAGTAAGAGAACAGATCGGGTCTGTCAAAATAATAGCTGAATATCTAAAGAAAAAAAGAAAGGGGGGAGGCCCTCCGTTCGCTACGGGTAAAAACGTTACCCCAAAGGGATATGCATTTCCTGGTGTTTTGAGGCGATACGGGGTGCGGATTAAGAAAAAATGAAATGATGAATACATTGAGGGATGATAAGATATATTTTCATTGAGAGGGTCTCACCGCCGATTCTAACCCGGATATTTCATGAGAAAACGATCGGTCTAAAACAATAGGCGGCTATTGCGATGGGTTATTGTGAAAAATTCAGTTATTTCAAAAATACAAAATGTAATTCACGGTTATCTGTTTGCTTTTCTCACCCTTCAGACGAGCCGGGTGCACTCATCTGCTGCGTTATCAGAGCTTTGAGGTAAACCACTACATCTGCAGCTCTGATGCCTCGCAGATAAGCGCACCCGACCCGTGAAATATCCGGGCTAAGATATTTATTCGGCAGGCTCCCGGCTTCGCAAGAGCCCCTGGTCTTCTAACAACCCGGGCCACTGAATGGCCCACCCCTGCTGATGTGTGACATGATCTACGATAACCGGAGACACAGCTGACAGCGAGGTCATATGAGAGGCAAAAGAGGAATAAACCCTTTCTGGGATGACCCGATCCCCTTTGCCGATAAAATGGTGCTGGGGGATATGCGCCAGCTTCCCAGCCAAATCGGCCGGATTCAAGGAGGCAGAGAGCGGGGTCAAGCCATGAAGATGACAAAATGCCTCGGTATCGAGATTGCCAGCCACCGTCACCAACCTGTCAATATCATTTCGCCTTGCGCTCAGCAGCGCGGCCACAGCGCCCCCCCCGGAAAAACCGATCAGCTCAAGACGATCATACCCCCCCCGCCCTTTCAAGGTATCCAAAGCACGATCCATCTCGGCGATCACCGCCTCTGAAAAGGGGTGCGTCGACCAGTACCGTGGGTGACAACTCCCCGTCTGCAGATACTGACATGGCCGGGCCAGATAGGCTTTATCAAGGGTGGGATCTGCAAGCATCAAATTCAGAGCGGTGGGGTTCACCGGAGACGGGTGAGCGGAAAGCCGGCGACGGGTACGCCAGGCCAGGCCGTCGCCTTCGATATAGACGCGCAGCACGTCGGAGTGCGGCTGCGGCGGCATCAGACTGGCCAGCGTAAAGAGGTCACCGGCGACACGCCGAATCTCCAGCCCGGAGGACTCTCCGCGCTGCTGGAGGTCGGCAAAGGTCAGCTGGTGCGGAACCGTCGCACAACCGCTCATCACAAGGGCCAAAAAGCCCATCCATGCACCCAACCCCTTGCGCCTCACTCTCAATGCCCACCCTCCCTGTGATTTATCGTATAAACAACCCTACCCCGTCATAAACGAGGCATGGCTGTTTTTTCCAGTTTTTTCCAAAAAAATTCGGTAACTATTTCTCCAGGCAAGGACGGCTACCACTCCCCGTGATGGGCACGGCATTACCTTTGCCCATCCTGATACCGCTGCAATGCCAACGGTGTGGCTGGCGTGAGCGCCAGCCATGTCCATGTTTTGGGGCCACAGATACCAGGGGAAACCCGTGGCGGAGGATAAGGTGTAATCAGATATCTTTATGACCCAAATGCGGATGTGCTTTGCCCCGACAAGGGGACAAAGCACATTCGCAAGCAGCTTTCAAGGTGGCTCACCTTGCCGCCGGAGGCCTGCTTTTTCCTTATCGTTTAAAATTCAAACCGCACCTTGCCGCTGATGCTGTGGGCAACAAAATCTTCGCGACCGGTATAATCAAAGCCAAGACGCAGGCTCACGGCGCTCTCCTCGACGCTGGCCAGGGTAAGGGCCGTGGAGAGTTCCCAGCTGGTCTCGGCCGGATCCGCACCGTGGGCCACAAAACTCGTGTTGCCGCCGACAAATCGGGCCGTGGTGACCACGCGGTCTCCTTGAAGGTCGTAGCGCATCATGGCGGAGGCTTCCGGGGTCAGAACACCCCAGGATTTCACCCAGCTGCGCTGGACGGTGGCACCGCCGCCGACATTCAAGACGGTATAGTCCTGGGAATCAACCTCAAGCGCCCCGCTCTCCTTGCCCCCGGTTTCCGTGTAGTTGTCGTAGTCTTTAATCGAGTAATCCACCACCAGACGAGGGGTGACCTGCCATCCGGCGGCGCTTAATTTCATCCCCAGGTTGACCATGGCGTTGTAGCTGGTGCTGTCGTAATCACCGGTAAACACGTTGTCTCCCAGACGCCGGGCGCTGTCCACCTCGCCAACCCCCGCGGAGAGGACCGCTTCACCGAACCATGTTCCCCCATCCACGCTGCTGTAAAGACTGAACAGGGTGTCGTCCATGTCCATTTCAGAGCTGCCGTCATCGGCGTCCGCGTTGGTTTTGCCCTGGGTAAAGGCGACCCCTAAGGTCAGGGAACCAACCTGCCGGTCGCAGCCGAGGCTGAGCCCTGTGGTGTCGGCATCAAAGCCAACGACCCCATCCCGCTTGCCCTGGTCGGCGTCGGTGAGGCTGGCGTTGTACCACAGGCCGCCAGCGGCCGCGATTTCATCGCCACTGTTGAGGCCCATGAGCCCGCCCAGGCGGTTGCCAATATTGGCCTGAGAGCCACTGATGGTATGATTCATCCCGGTGAGGAAGGCCCCACTGACCTTGGGGGCCCAAGCTTCGGGGTCGGTGCCAAAGACAAAGTCGCTGGGCATGTCGGCAAGGGCAGCATGAAATGCTTCACCCGCATTACCTGAGATTTCGGCCTCATCAGCGGTCAAGAATTGAACCTTTACAACCAGCTGTTGGTCGTCGATTGATTCCTGGGACCAACTCAGAGCCAGAAGGGGTGAGCCCGCAAGCGTCAAATCATCCTGGCGCCACTGGTCGGGATCAAGTTTTGAGGCGCTCAACAAGGCGTACTCTTTGCTCCCAGCCTGATCAGAGTATTGTTTTTTGTCCGGCACAATCCGAAAAATCGTTCCGGCTTCCAGATTCGCGGTCTCGGTCTGAAAATAAAAGAAATTATTTGTCTCAGTCCCCGGGGCGTACGCAAAGGTATCGTCTGCGTCAAACGTCGCCTGCAAGGTTCCTGTGGCGGCGTTGTTCAGGGTATCAACTTCGAGAAAGCCACTGAGAAGACCGCGGTTGTTGACGATCACGGAGATTTCTGCCTCACTGTCAGAGGGATCGACTCCCACGACCGAGCAATCGCCTGTCACCGATGAAGTTGCATCGATATTGACGGTCGCGTTCCGCCCAAGATAGATGGCGGCACTGCCCGATTTTTCCGCCACCCCATAATGGGAAAATACCTGAATCCGGCTGCCATTTTCCAGGTTGATGTTGCAGGTTCCATCATCCATGCCGGCCACGATGCCAAAGGCAGTGGCAGTCTCGGCGGTGGCATCGGCGACAACCGTCGCATGGTCGAGGTTGAGGGTCGTGGCCCCATGAGAGTCCGTCACGAAAACACCCACCGCTTGTGACATCGATTTCTCTGCAGGGGAAGCCTTCGTCTTCGTTGTCGTTGCGGTTAACGTTGCCTTGGCAAAAACCCGGACATCAGAATCGACAAGCTCCAAAGTGGGGACATCCCCCTCTGTCTCTCCCCCTAAGTGCTTAAACTCAATGCCACAGGCTTGAACCTGAGCGCAATCACCCGCCGTGGCCGACGCCATGACATCAATGGAGGAATGTTTCAGAGAAACGGCTGTGTGACTCTCCTTAAACGCAACAGAGGATGTCGAAACATCTGAAACGAGAGATGTCACCGAAGGCCCTTCCGTATCCAGCAGCAGCCCATGGACATCGACATGCGCGTGGGCCTCCCCTTCCGACCCCGCCTGTACCCTGGCGGTGGCATCGGCCGTCATCGTCACCGAGGCATCGGTAAGTTGAAGGGTGGCACGATCATAATCCACCGCACCCACCCCCAAGGGAATCACTTGATCATTTCCGAATGTGCCCCCCTTAATCTCGGCAAATGCATCTGCCGTACCAATCTGTTCTGCCGTTGCGGTCATGACTCCGATCACATCGGCCTGGGTCAGGTCGATGGCCACCTCTTCAACACCTTGCATACCCAACACACTGACAGCGGACAGCGCTACGGCTTTCTCGTCTCCCCCACGATGTGTTTCTGCCACAGAGGTTGCCGTCACGCTGGAGCCTGAAGTCACCCTTGCGATCCCGTGTTGAGACTTGGAGACCACGCCGCCAGAGGCAATGGCGATGTTCCCGCGCGCTTCGCCAGACAGTTCCGATCCGTTGTTCACCAAAATGTGTGCATCAAGGCGCGGGACATACTCAATAAAGGCACCGACAGCCAGGGCCATTCCCTCTTCAGAGGCCGCCGCCGAGTGGATACTGGAGTGATCGTCAAGAACGACCTCGGCCTCTTCGACCTCACTCATCAGCACGCCTTGAGCCTGGGCAATGGCCCCCTTTCCGGTTGCAACCTCCGACACCCGAATCTTCGAGGCGTCTGCCAATGAAACCACCCCGTGGGCAGACTCATCGATATAAACACCCAAGGCCTGACCAAATACCTTTGAAATTGTCCCCTTCGAAACCTCGGTCCCCCCTGCCACCTCAAGGGTAGAGCCATTCGTCATGGTCAGCTGCGCAGTATTCTTTTCGGTAACCCCCGACATCATAAGGCCGACAGCCTTTCCATTTTTTGAGGTGGCCTTGAGCGCAGCCCCATCCATCGTGACATGGGCGCTGTCAGTGTGGGCTATCTTTACAGCGATTGCCGTGGCGCCACTGACGGCATCGACACCCACAGAGGCATTCTTTTGCATCACCACCCGGTGGTCACGGGTAGGCTCCCCTTCTTCACCATCCAGAATGATCCCATACACCTCATCAACAGACGGCTCCCCTTGGGCCATCGAAATTTTTGCACCATCAGCCAGGACAACCGTCCCGCCATACCCCAGCCTCACGGCGGCATCGCCCCCCTTGACATTCAGCGCGGCCTCTTTTTCCAATTGAACGGTAAGATCTCCCAGATCGGGATGATTCACCGCCTCGACATGATCCGTGCCGGTGATCGTGAGGGTGTCCCCGGAGACCGTGTCAGCCCACGTCCAGACCGGAAACCCGGCTGTGGCACACCAAAAAGCGACCAGAAGCCGAAGAGAAACAAAATCAAAACGGGTTTTACTCATGGTTACGAACCTCCCAGCTCAAAAAATCATTACATTTTAAAATTCGGCTCCACTGACTTCATTCGAATCAGCCATTTTATGCGCCGTCCTCTGACTGATGACTTTTGTCAGGCCTTAAAACCCTTGTATCGGAACATAGAGCTGAAGAGGATAGTTAATATTTGGTTAAAATTTAGTTAATAATTCGCCAAAATTTTATTGATACCACTTAAATTAAAGCAACTATTTAAATTCGCAAATGCAGACCAAACAAGGCATATCAGACAACAGAACAAGATATAGGGTCCTCAAAACAGATTGAATAAAAATCACGGCAGGGTGAAAAATGGAAAGATAAATAGAGCAAAGCACCAAAAACAAACACCCATGCGCCGTCATAAACGAGGCATGGGTGTCTGGTACACCTTTCTTTTTGTTACAATACCACTGAACGTTGCCCTGGCGGACGCTTGGCATTTAGCGTCATACCCTCGAAGTGCATTCGCACTCCGTGGATGCATCCGTCTACGCTTGGATCCGCCGCAGCATAGAGCTTTTCAACCAACGTGGCTCCGCCACCCTGCTAAAATTCAAACCGCACCTTGCCGCTGATGCTGTGGGCAGTAAAATCTTCACGGCCGGCATAATCAAAGCCGAGGCGCAGGCTCACGGCGCTCTCCTCGACGCTGGCCAGGGTAAGGGCCGTGGAGAGTTCCCAGCTGGTCTCGGCCGGATCCGCACCATGGGCCACAAAACTCGCGTTGCCGCCGACAAATCGGGCCGTGGTGACCACGCGGTCTCCTTGAAGGTCGTAGCGCATCATGGCGGAGGCTTCCGGTGTCAGCACGCCCCAGGATTTCACCCAGCTGCGCTGGACGGTGGCCCCGCCGCCGACATTCAAGACGGTATAGTCCTGGGAATCAACCTCCAGGGCCCCGCTCTCCTTGCCCCCGGTTTCCGTGTAGCTGTCGTAGTCTTTGATGGAGTAATCCGCCACCAGCCGCGGGGTGATCTGCCATCCGGCGGTATTGAGTTTCATCCCCAGGGTCACCATGGCGTTGTAGCTGGTGCTGTCGTAATCGGCTGTGAACACTTTGTCCCCTAGGCGTCGGGCGCTGTCCACCTCGCCAAACCCTGCGGAGAGGACCGCTTCGCCGAACCATTTGCCCCCATCCACGCTGCTGTAAAGACTGAACAGGGTATCATCCATGTCCATTTCGGAGCTGCCATCATCGGCGTCGGCATTGGTTTTGCCCTGGGTGAAGGCGACCCCGAGGGTCAGGGGACCGACCTGCCGGTCGCAGCCGAGGCTGAGCCCTGCGGTGTCGGCATCAAAGCCGATAATCCCGTCCCGCTTGCCCTGATCGGCGTCGGTGAAGCTGGCGTTGTACCACAGGCCGCCAGCGGCCACGAGTTTGTCTCCACTGTTGAGGCCCATGAGCCCGCCCAGACGATTCTCGATGTTGGCTTGAGAGGCGACGAGGGTATGGGCCATCCCGGTGAGAAAGGCCCCACTGACTTTGGGCGCCCAGGCTTCGGGGTCGGTGCCGAAGACAAAGTCGCTGGGCATGTCGGCCAGGGCGGCGTTGAACGCTTCGGTTGCATTACCGGAGAGACCGGCCTCGGCAGGTTTTAAAAAATGAATGCGAGCAATCAGCTGGTCGGTGGATTCACCCGACCAGCTCAATCCCAAAAGCGGAGAGCCTGCCAGCGTCAACGTGGACTGGTCCCACGACGTTCCTGACTCGGGGCCTGTCGCCTCCAAGAGGGCGTACTCTATGCTCTGACCCTTATTGGTTTGGTACACACTATTGCTGGGCATAAACCGAAATGTCGTTCCGGCGTCCAGCTTCGCAGCTTTGGTTTTAAAATAAAACGTATTCGAGGCCTTGGGGTCATAGAGATACTCAGTGGTAGAATCCAGGGGCACCTGCAAGGTGCCGGTGGCAAAGTTATGCAGGGTGTCCACATCAAGGCGACCGCTGATAAGGCCACGGTTGTTGACGATCACGGATACGTCTGCCTCACCGTCAGAGGGCGCTTCCCTCATGACCGAACAATCGCCTGTCACCGATGAGGTGGCATCGATATTGACCGTTGCGTCTTGATCAAGATACAGAGCCACACTGCTCGAGTTATCATCCTGCCCATAAGAGGAAATGACCTCAACCTGGCTTCCGTTCTCCAGGTTAATTTGACAAGTTCCGTCCGTCCCCACGACAGCAATACCAAAGGCACGGACGGTGGTTGCGGTGGCCTCCACGACGACCGCCGCATGATCGAAATTCAGGGTGGTGACTCCATGAGCACCTATCATCGCAATACCGATGGCTTGTGAAATTGATCCCGCCACAGGTGAAGCAGACTCCTTGGTGACTGTTGCGACGGCAGAAACCCGAACGTCCGAATCGACAAGTTCCAAGGTAGGGGCATCGCCCTCCTGCTCGCCACTGAGATTCGTAAGCCCAATGCCTGTGGCATCGACTGCAGCGCAATGGTCCGCCGTTGCCGAGGCCGAGACATTCACCGTTGAATGAGCCAGAGAAATGGCTGTGTGGCTCACCTTGAGCTCTTTGAGAGCTTTCGAATCTTCTGAAACGAGCGTCTTCACGTCAGCCGCTACCGGGTCCACCAGCATACCGCAAACACCGACATGCGCCTGGGCCTCCCCTCCTGAACCGTCCTTTACCCTGGCGGTCGCGTCGGCCGTCATCGTCACCCTGGCATCGGAGAGAGTAATTTTCGCACGATCATAGCCCTTCGCCCCCATGCCGACGGGAACGATGCCGAATGCACCCTCACCTGCAATAACAGCGTTTGCATCGCCTCTGAGGGTATTCTCAGCCGTAGCCTTCATGCTACCTGTTATCTCAGCATGGGTGATGGTGACGTCCACCTCCTTGACGCCGTCCGTCACCAACACAGCGGCAACGGCCTCGGCCTGGCTCTTATCTTTGGAAATGGCCGTTGCGGTGATGTGAGAGCCCGAGGCGACCACAATCTCGCCATCTCGCACCAGTCCCGTTGGATAACCAACGACATTCGTCATCATCGCTCCTCCCACAGCAAACGCTTTGGAGCCGCGAGCGATCGCATCGACACTGGAACCCTTTTCAATCCGCATGATTGACGCATCATTATTACTGCCAAGGTTGGCAAACTGCACCCCGGCCGCCAAGACCTTCTGCCCGACCCTGAAGGAGGTGGCATCCGCTGTAATGCTGGCGTCATTTACGGACACCTCCGTTGCCTTGGAGGAATTAAACACGGCCACCCCCACCGCTTGGGCACCAGCCGCGCCATTCGTCGTGTCCGCCGAATCCCCGCCGCTTACCTCAACAGTCGCCTTGATCGCCGACCCGGACTGACACGCCACGGAGACCTGATCACTGTCATCCCCCCACTGACCTTTGCTATGGACTCCCCATGCGTAAATGTCATTCTCCCCATCGTCAGCCACCGAAACATCCGTGGTGACATGCGCCCCCTTTTGCAAGGTGACGGTAGCCTGATGGATATCATCAAGATAGATACCTGAATGATAAATATTTGTGGGCTTGTCATTGACGATTTTTGATGTGACCTCTACCTTCGCTCCATCCATGGAAACCTCGGCACTCTCGGCATGATCAATCCCAATGCCTTTCACCGATACGGAGCGGTCACCATCACCCCCAACAGCATCCGAGCCATCGAGAGCAACAACGGAGTCCTTATCCATCGCCACCCGGCTGTCATCGGTGACACCGGCTCCCCCACTCAACGCGATTCCATAGATATCGCCCTTCTCTGAAAGGGCTTCACCGCCGGTGCGGGAAAGACGAGCCCCGGCAGCCATCATCACCGACCCGCCAGAACCCAGGCTCACAGCGGCGTCCTTTCCCGTCACATTCAGCGCGGCGTCCTTTTCAAATTGTACGATAAGCCCAGGAATCTTCGGCCAATTAACCGCCTCGGTATTATCCGTACCGATAATCGGAAGGGTCTCCCTGGGCGCGGGATCCGCCGCCCATGCCGGGGTCACTACTGCGACACACACAAAAGCCGCCAGCAGCCTTAATAATTTGAAATCAAAACAAGTTTTCTTCATGATTGCATACCTCCCAACGCAATAAACAAAAATTCAAAATGTATACCTTAATTTTTAATTCGCTTAAAAAGTTACCTCGTACGGTAAAACTTCAAACACAAACAGCACTCATGAGTTACCTTTTCAGCATTACCGTCATGCCAGAACTAAAAACAGATCAAACAAACGGTGAAGTGTATTGAACGGCCTCGAAACAAACCCTGCGCGCCACACAACCCCGTAACCGACATCTTTAAAAGGTAAAACGTGTCGTCATTCAACGGGCAGCGCTCTAACCAAATCAAAAGCAGACATCCTCTTTACCGGGCGGACTCTGAAGAATAAGCAAAATCTTATATCGGACTACAAAGCCAAAAAGATTAGTCAATTATTCATTGGATATTTTACTGACAATCAGTTGATGTATTTTGAAGTAACATCATTGATTATGGAGGGGTAGGCCAGATAGCCCGGATATTTCATAAAAAAACGACCACGTCAAATCAATAATAAGTTATTACAATAGGTTACCCCGAAGGATGTAGGCATTTCAAAAATGCAAAATGTAACTTACCTTTTTCTTCTCGCTTTTCTCACCCTTCGGGCGAGCCGAGTGCAACCATCTTCTGCGTTATCAGAGCTTTGAGGTAAACCACTACATCTGCAGCTCTGATGCCTTGAATATGAGTGCACTCGACTCGTGAAATATCCGGGATAGGTAGAGTATTAAAAATCCGGCCTTGGCCATCGTTTGAGCCACGACCTTGAAAAGAGCCCCGAAATTGAGCGCCGCACTCCGGTGCAGCTTTTTAGTTTGTCGTTATCCATGCCGCACCGGTGTGCGGCACTCCAGGGAATAAGGGTGTTCAAGCGGTGATGTGAACACGGCGATAGCCGAAACGATGATCAAGGACGACAATCCGCTACCACGTGCTCACCAAACACCAATGCCCCATCATAAACGGGGCATTGGTGTTTTTTACGAGTTTTTTTTGTGCCTATTCAGCTGAACGTTGCCTCCGGCGGCCCTGCCGGGGGCCAAACTTTTGCCTGATTTTATAAAGACGGGTTTAACAAACAGGCCTTAATACATCTCTCTTTGTTTGACCGTTGAAGTCGTGAAAACTCTGGCCACTGGCTCCGTCATCAGCGAATGTGAACACCCTGAAAACCAATCTTCGCAGCCCTCGCAGCTATAGTTATCACGTTCATGTCAACCCAGAAATTCCCAGAGAAAAGCCGTCAGCTCACGCACGTACAACGCTCGTTGCTGGCCTTCACTCTCCGGGCGAATGCAGACGCATTTAGACCCCTCCGGGCGAATGCGTCCGCATTTCAGGCTCAAGACACGCCTCCCGATGCGCATTCGCAAACCAGCTTTCAAGGTGGCTCACCTTGCCGCCGGAGGCTGTTTTCATCGTCTTAAAATTCAAAGCGCACCTTGCCGCTGACACTGTGGGCATTAAAATCTTCACGGCCGGCGTAATCAAAGCCGAGGCGCAGGCTCACGGCGCTCTCCTCTACGCTGGCCAGGGTGAAGGCCGTGGAGAGCTCCCAGCTGGTCTCGGCCGGGTCCGCGCCGTGGGCCACAAAGCCCATGTTGCCGCCGACGAACCGGGCGGTGGTGACCACGCGGTCTCCTTCCAGGTCGTAGCGCATCATGGCGGAGGCTTCTGGGGTCAGCACGCCCCAGGATTTCACCCAGCTGCGCTGGACGGTGGCGCCGCCGCCGATGTTCAGAACGGTGTAGTCCTGGGAATCGACTTCCAGGGCCCCGCTGTCCTTGCCCCCGGTTTCCGTGTAGCTGTCGTAGTCTTTGACGGAATAATCCACCACCAGTCGGGGGGTGACCTGCCATCCGGCGGAGCTTAATTTCATCCCCAGGTTGACCATGGCGTTATAGCTGGTGCTGTCATAGTCGGCCGTGAACACCTTGTCCCCTAAGCGCCGGGCGCTGTCCACGTTGCCAAACCCTGCGGAGAGGACCGCTTCGCCGAACCATTTGCCCCCATCCACGCTGCTGTAAAGACTGAACAGGGTATCGTCCATGTCCATTTCAGAGCTGCCGTCATCGGCGTCCGCATTGGTTTTGCCCTGGGTAAAGGCGACCCCTAAGGTCAGGGAACCAACCTGCCGGTCGCAGCCGAGGCTGAGCCCTGTGGTGTCGGCATCAAAGCCAACGACCCCATCCCGCTTGCCCTGATCGGCGTCGGTGAAGCTGGCATTGTACCACAGCCCACCAGCGGCCGCGATCTCGTCCCCGCTGTTGAGGCCCATGAGCCCGCCCAGACGGTTCCCGATATTGGATTGAGAGGCGACGAGGGTATGGGCCATCCCGGTGAGAAAGGCCCCACTGACTTTAGGCATCCAGGCTTCGGGATCCGTACCAAAAACAAAGGAGTCCGGCATATCGTTTAAAGCAGCGTTTAGCGCCTGGCCCGCATTGCCGGAAATACCGGCCTCGACAGGGCTCAAAAAAGACACCCTGGCAACCAACTCGTTATCGGACGGGGTGTCCACCCAGTTCAACCCGAGCAAAGGTGAGTTGCCTTCAATCACCAACGTCAACGCGGCCTGATTTTCCGACACATTGCTGCCGGATTGAAGCAGCCCATACTCTTTGCTGTCACCCGCCTTGGCAAGGCCCAGGTCATCGGAAGGAACAATCTTGAATGTTGTGCCATCTGCAAGGAGAGCAGAATCGGTTTCAAAATAAAAAGTATTGTCCGCTTCCGCTTCGGCAGAATACCCGAAGCCGTCTTTAGAACCAAAGGTCGCCTGCAAGGTACCGGTGGCGGCGTTGGTCAGAGCCACCCTGCTCAGACGTCCGCTGAGAAGGCCCTGGTTATTCACAGAAACCTGAGACCGAGTCTCTCCGTCACTGAATACCATAGAATAATCGTCAGATTCAGTCCCCTTGACAGCCCACGCCCCCACGACAGACGACGTCTCATCAATGGTGATCTCGCCTCTTTCAAGAAGAATAGCCGCACTAGATGGCTCCATCTCGCGTGCGTCAACCTCCCCTTTGGAAGAAACACCCACGGCCTTTACCACGCTGCCGTTAGCCAGGCTAATAACCAGCGGCCCATGATTTTCAATCCCGCAAATACCGATTGCTACGGCCCGCTCGGCTTCCGCCGTAGCCAGGACCCTCGTATTATCGAAGGCAAAGGTGGCCTTCCCATAAAGGTCGCTCACAGCAATCCCCATGGATACAGCGATCGAACCCTCTATAAGGGCTGCCTTTGTCTGCTCCCCGGTAGAGGTCGAAAAAGCTTGAATCGTGGAATCAGTTAATTGGAGAGTGGCCGGATCCCAGTCATTCTCACCGCTGAGTCCCTTCAGCTGAATGCCGGAGACAGCAGAAAAACTGGTACGAGCTGCCGTTGCCTTGCCGGTCACCTTAATGGTTGTCCCATCCAGGGTGATAGCGGTCCGGTCGCCCACCCGTAGTCTATCCATTGACATCCCGCTATCGACCAAGGTCACTCTGTCGACGCCTTGCGGGGCAACCAACAACCCGGAGACCATTGATATTTTCTCCGACACACCACCCACCCTTGCGGCACTGTCACCATTCGGGGCCTTAGCCGTTGCCTCCGCCGTCACCGTCACCGTTGTATCGGTGAGCCGGATATCTGCGTTGGTGTAACGCACTGCGCCAATGCCCACGGGAACAACACCCTCATCGCTTTTCCCGACCACGGCAATCGCATCACCGGTGCTCTGATCAGCTGTCGCTGTCATGGTGCCAGTGAGGGTCGCATCGGTCAGGTCAATGTCAACCCAGTTTACATTTTCCATCCCCAGCACAGTGGCCGAGGCAATGGCACTGCCCTCTGGCGTTGAATCGGTAGTCTTGAACGCCACCTCTGCTGCATGTGCAGTGGCCTTGGCCGTAAAACACTTCTCCCCCGCCGCCTTGACCACACCATGCCTTGAATACCTTATAATAGCCGCACCGGCACTCGCTTCAGTCCCCTCGGCCTCGGCATTCACGCTTGATCCGTTGCCCACCATCAAGCTTGCGGTATCCGGGCTCTCAATATCTTCTAAAAGAACACCGATGGCTAAGGCCTCACCCGCCGCGCCCTGAGACTTCGCCGTGGCATGAATATGGGACTCTCCGTCCAACGCGACCTCAGCCTCCTCCGCCGTGTAGATGAGCACTCCCAAGGCGCTGATTTCGGCCTTATCACCGGATACCTCCTTGGTGACGTCAATCGTAGAGCCTCCGGCCAAGGAAACCACCCCATGAGCGGTCGTTTCAATCAAGACCCCAATGGCTTCACCCTCTTCATATGAAACCGCCCCCTTCACTTGCAGGGCCTGTCCCTTAACGACAAGGGAAGCGCCATCACTCATCGCCAATTCCGCCGTGTTAGGCAGTGTGACATCCCCCAGATGAAGGCCATACACGTCGCCCTTTGTTGTCGAGGCTTCGAGCCGTGCCCCGGCCATCGTCACGTGAGCACTGTCAGCATGTTGGATATCGATACCCGTCGTGTCTCCCGCTCCTGCAGATTCCACGACCACCGAGGCCCCTTTGCCCAGGTCAACCCGGTTGTCACTGTTTTCCCAATGACCGTCCATGAGAATACCGGTCAACGCCTCAGCGTTCGCCGCCTCCCGTTTAAGATAAATTTGCGCCCCTGACTCCAGGGTCACCGAGCCTCCTTCCCCGAGGCGCAGGGCAGCGTTGCCTTCCGTCACGTCCAGTAGCGCATCCTTTTCCAGCTTTATCGTAAGGCCACGGGTATCCAGGCCACCCTCGGCACTGGTATTGTCCGTACCGGTTATCACCACGGGGGAGGCGGTGACCGCCTCGCTTGCCGCGGCAACCCCTGGTCCACACAGCATCAGAGCAAAAAGCCCCGCACACGTCAGATCCAATCGAATTTTTTTCACGAAGACAACCCTTTCAACCCATGTCATCAAACAAAAATGACATGCTCTTACGCATAAAAATAATCTACAGCTCTTTTCCCTGCAGATCTCGCCATGCCTTGGCATGACCTACTTCCTCAAAAAAAACATAGTTATCCCATCGGGGGCACCATCCCATTTCCCGTTACGCAGAGAATGAGCCACCCCCCGCGTTCAACGCCTCGGATTCCCATTGTTTATAACTATGATAAGTTCAATGAAAAACATAGTTAAAAGAAGGTTAAAATCAATGCCTGAAGCGGCCGCTTAGTAAAGGACAACATCCCTATATCACGTGTCTTATCTGATCATTTCGCCGTGATGGCCCTCTGCCCCAGGGCATAAAGCAGAAAAAACCCGATAAGGATCACAAAAGTGACGGGAAAGGCAAAAAACGTTTCCATAAAGAGGCGGTCTTCGAGACCCGGGCCGGTGAGCAAGGGCTCTTCGGCCATGAGGGGCGATCGCCCCATGGAGAGGAGCACAGCGTAGAGTACGCCGAGAAAGCCATAAGAGAGATTATAGGCCAGCCCTTTGAAGCTGAGAACCGTGGCCCGAACCGCCGAAGCGGCCACGCTGTTCAGGTAATGGCTGACGAAAAAGGCGAGCATGCTCATGGCGCCAAAGAGCATGAGGGCGGGGAGAAGGCCCAGATATGGGGTAAAAAAAGCCATCCAAACCAGGCTGGGGAAGGTGATGGCGGCGAGCACGGCCAGGTTGAAGCCAGGCGATCGGGTCTCGGCCAGATGACGGGAGAGCCTCGGCACCACAATGCCCACGCCCGCCACCAGAGCACCGATAAAACCAAACCCCGCCTCGGGAATCCCGATGACCCGGTAGTACTGACTGGCCAGGGTAATGACCATGCGCATCACCCCGTCAAAAATCAGCCCCACCAGAATAACCTTGAGGGCAAAGGGTGTGGAGAGAATCCAGCGCCCCGCGTCAAGCGTTTTTTTCAACGCCTGGGCAGTGGAGGGAAGTTCGTTCTGCTCCAACGTCTTGGGCTCTTTCATGGCAAGGGCACACCCCAGGGTGAAAAGGCCAAAAACAAAGGTCATCACCAGGGGAATACGCAAGGTTAGGTCCTGGGTGACGGTGAGCCCAATACCAAGGAAAGAGACAAATCGGCCCATCACCTCCGGGTCGTAGACCAGCCCGCCGGTGATCATGGCAACGACAAAAGCCACCGACTGAACCCGCATTTGCACTTCCAGCACCCGGCCCCATTCCCCTTCCATCCCCTCCTGCTTCAGGGCATCAAAGGCCAGGGCTTCATCCGCGCCGCTGGCCGACGCCTCGGCCAGCCCGCTCAGGACCCGGTTCACCAGAAAGATGCCAAACAACAGCGCCCCTCCCCGGATGGGAGCCACACAAAGGAGAAAAAGCTCCACACACATCATGGCCCCGGTGGCCACCAGAAGACGCTTGCGGCCGATGGTATCGGCAAGGGCTCCGGAAGGCACCTCGGCCAGAACGATCACCGCGGCCCAGATGGCGTTGAGCAGGGCAAACTGGGAGACCGTGAGTCCAAAATCAAGAAAAAGAATCGAAAAAACCGGATAATAAAACCGAGCCGTAAAGAAAAGACGAAAGGCAATGAAGAGCCTTACGTTTCTTACGGAAAAAGGGGATCGAGATGATAAAACCGACATGGCAGGTCTCCCGTCAGGGTCAGTAAAAACTGCGATGGCCCTCCATGGGAACACAGAGGGCGCAGTGAAAAAATCTGAAAACCAGTAATCCGCATCAAGGGGACAAAGCCACGGCAGCGAAAATATTTTAAAAATCGCATGCGACGGCGCAAGGGGTCGTCTCTTTCAAAGAAGTTCGGGTTTCGCAAATCATAACAAGCCCCGCACCACAACGAAATACCAATTCATCCCAGCCGTTTATTAAGCCTTCAAACATCAGCAATCAAAAAACCTAATAAAAGTATGCTCACAACAACCATGAGCACAAACCGAAGAGCCCGGCCAGGCAACCGGGGAGTCCCTGTATCTCAAGGCACTGTCATTTCAAACAATAGTCATATATTCCTTTTAAATTCAGGCAGATTTATTTTATCATTTATCCTGTGTTCCGGCTGTGGTATTCATCAATTAATGATTTATTAATCATTAATTTCATCATGTTTTACTTATGGAGAGGAACGCATCATGAATAAGATTCTTAGAATCGACACAAAGCAGAAAGGGTTTTCCTATTCTGAACCGGAGACCCGCCTTGCCCTCATGGGAGGGCGCGCCCTGACGTCACGAATCGTGATGGACGAGGTTCCTCCGACGTGTCACCCCTTAAGCGCCGATAACAAAATTATTATCGCACCCGGCCTTCTTTCCGGCACCACTGCCGCAAACTCCGGGCGACTCTCGATTGGCGCCAAATCCCCCCTCACCGGAGGGATCAAGGAGAGCAACGCCGGTGGCCTTGTTTCTCAGAAACTTGCCCGCCTGGGCATCAAAGCCATTATCCTCGAAGACAAACCCGAAGGCGACGACTACAGCCTCATCCACATCACCAAAGACGGGGTAAAATTCATTCCCGCCGATGACCTGGTGGGGATGACGAACTCAGAGGTGATCACCACCCTCTGGGAACGTTTCGGCGAAAAAGTCGGCGTGGCCTGCATTGGCCCGGCTGGAGAGCAGCGCCTCACCGGCGCCTCCATCCAGCTTGCCGATCCCAAGGGCAATCCCGGAAGGGCCGCCGGACGCGGGGGCTTAGGCGCCGTCATGGGCTCTAAAAAAATCAAAGCCATGGTCATCGACGACGCTGGCTGCGAGCGTGTCAAGCCCGCCAACAAGGAGGCCTTCTCCGGGGTGGCCAAAAAATGGGCCAAACTCCTCACCAGCCACCCTGTTTCAGGCCAGGGCCTTCCCGCCTTCGGGACAGCCATCCTTGTCAACGTGGTCAATGAAGCCGGCGGCATGCCTACCAAAAACTTCCGCACCGGTCGCTTCGACAAAGCCGAAAACATCAGCGGCGAGTTGATGGCCGAGCTCATCGAAAAACGCGGCGGCATCATCAAGGAAGGCTGCCACCCCGGCTGCGTCATCAAATGCTCCCAGGCCTATCACGATAAAAACGGCGACTACCTGACCTCCGGGTTTGAGTACGAAACCATCTGGGCCTTCGGCGCACACTGCCTCATCGACGACTTAGACGCCATCGCTGAAATGGACCGTCTCTGCGACGACATCGGTGTCGACACCATCGATACAGGGGTGGCCATCGGCATCGCCATGGAAGGTGGACTCATCGAGTGGGGCGACAAGGCCGGTGCCATTGACCTGGTCAATAAGATCAGAACGGGCGACCCCATGGGTAAGATCATCGGCAACGGCGCGGCCTTCACCGGTCAGGCCCTGGGCGTGGACCGTATCCCTGTGGTCAAAAAGCAGGCCCTGCCCGCCTATGATCCCCGTGCCGTTAAAGGGGTGGGCGTCACCTACGCCACCACCCCCATGGGGGCCGACCACACCGCAGGATACGGCGTCTGCCAGAACATCCTCAAGGTGGGGGGCGACGTGGATGCCCTGAAAAAAGAGGGCAACATCGATGTCTCTAAAAACCTCCAGGTAGCCACCGCCGTCCTGGACGCCGCAGGCCTCTGCATCTTCGTGGCCTTCCCTGTCCTGGACAGTGAAGACGGCTTCGGCATGATTGTAGACATGCTCAACGCCCGCTACGGCGTCAACCTCACCGCCGATGACGTCCTCGCCATCGGCATCAACACCTTAGAGACCGAAAAGGCTTTCAACCGTGCCGCCGGTTTCACCAAGCATGACGACCGACTGCCTGCCATGTTCAAGGAGAATCTGGAGCCCCATAACGTCACCTGGGACTTCACCGATGAAGAGCTCGACAGCACCCTGAACTTCGGATAGCTGCGGCACCCTTCTGAAATGAATAAGAGCCGTGCCATTGCGCACGGCTCTTACCGTTACAGGGGCTTAAGCCAGCCAAGGAAACCGCATGGAAATTGAAATTAAACTGTTTGCGACGCTCCGGCCCTACCTGAAAGGCCTTTCTCGGGAGGGGCACCTGGATGTCCCGGATGAAACCACCGTGGCGGATATTGTGGAGATACTCCAGCTGCCGGCCGAACAGGTCCGGCTGGTCTTTGTCAACGGCAGGCATGCGAGCAGAGAACATATTTTGAACCCAGGCGACCGCGTGGGAATCTTCCCCCCCGTCGGAGGCGGTTAAAATCCAGATAAAAACGATCTGTAAACGAAATCACCCCTCAAGCTAAAATTTTTTCACGCCATCGCTGCTTACATTGGGAGGTATCATGCGAATCCGCTGCACCCTTATTGCCCTTGTTGTTCTGTTCGTTTGTTCCTGCGCCCACCACCCGTCCCTCACCCCAAAGACCCTCGACCAAGCCTACCTTGCTGCCATCATCGATGCAGAGGTGGCCACCCCTTCAGAAATCTCAAAAGATCTACTGGCGATTACCCCTGGCAACCCGAGGCTCATCCGAAATGCACAAGGGGACATCCGCGTCGTCACCTGGACCGACTGGAAGGGATACGACACGAAGGTCGGACAACACCTCTCCCTCTCCCGAAATGTCTGGGTCACCGTGGCCCCCTTCATGCAGTCTTTCTGCCGCGAATGCGAATTGACGGGACAGGCCCTCGACCTTCGGGTACGCCAGAGACTCGGTCTGCCTCCTCATGATCCCAAAACCCGATTTGTCGAGTTCTGGGTCTCTCCCGACGACCTCTTCCGCCCCTCCCCCGACCCGGAGATCACCGACCATGAAGCCGAGCTCTCCTTTCCTGAACCCCAACGGTTTATCACCATCTCCCAGGATCACCGACGATGGTTCGAAACCCTGCAAAAAGAGTCCTATGGGAAGGGGGGGTACCCCTGGACACGCCTGGGATACACCTATGACTGGGGAGGAAAAACAGAGGTGGGAGAATCAGAGTTCATCATCACCCAAGGGGCGGATGTGACCGTCCACAGCGTGACGCTGACGGAAGAGTACTGTGAGGGCCGCGAATGGTGAATGGTGAATGGTGAATGGTGAGCGGTGAGTGGTGAGTGGTGAGTGGTGAGTGGTGAGTGGTGAGTGGTGAGTGGTGTGCTTGCGCACCATTTGTTCGGAAAACCAATCCCTTTTGTAACTATTCAGCCCATGCCACCCAATCGTCACACACCGATACGACAGGGACGATGAGGAAGGACACCGTATAAAGGGTCTGTCCTTATGGTAACCGTGTCGATGTGAAAGGTAGGGTGCGCCGTGCGCACCGCTTAACGTGCAGTAAACCTGCAACGCCGCATTTTATAATAAATGTTGGGATGGGGCCGGCGGTTTGCGTGACGTTGAACGGTGCGGGAGCCGCACCCTACGGTCTGAAACGGTTTTGTGAAATTTTTTCCAAAAAGAGGCCCTCCGGTGACAGGATGAAGCTGAATAGTTACCCCTTTTGTAACCATTCAGCCCAATCTACTGGAGTGGAGAGAACATCCCGCCATCCGATCCCCCATAGACAACATGCTTAAGCACCATTTATTCAGAAAACCAGCCCCTTTCGTCATTTAATGGACCTATTTCATTAAGAGGCCTTTCTGCAGAGAAGATGCACATAGCGCCCCATGGAGGCGAAGGGCTCTTTGCGGCAGTAGGCGCGCTCGACCTCAAGGGTGTCTTCGTAGCTTCGGGCCTTCTGGACATCCTTTGTCATGTAGTCGGTAAAGACCCGGACCCCGGTTTTCCGGACGACGGTCAGCCCCATGCCGGCCACCCACCCCTCGACCTCTGCCGGGTCCAGGGGATGGAGCGGTGTAAAGCTTTGGGATAAACCGCCGAACTCCCCGGACATGACCTTGCGAAAATTTCCAAAGGTGGCGTTTCGCTGAATCAAACAGTTGACGTTATAAAACATCAGGGAGAGGGTGCCTCCCGGAGCCAGGGAGTCCACCAGGGCCTCAAGGGAAGCCTTTGGAGCCACCAACCACTCCAGGACCGCGTGAAAAAGAATCAGCTGGAAGCCTTCATCTTTGTCTTGAATAAAATCCTGAAACGGCCCCTGATGAAAAGAGCAACGCTCCATCACCTGCGCCTCCGACGCCATGGCATCGGCAAGCTCCAGCATCCGCTTCGATAAATCACAGAAATGAACCCGATGGCCCTGCCCCGCCAGCTCGCATCCCATCTGCGCCATGCCGCAGCCGGCATCCAGAATATCCAGGGGCTGAGCCCCCCCATAGAGCCCCGAAACAAGCTCCGTCAGGTCTTCCGTCAGCAGGGCCAGGCGAATGCGTCCCTTGATGGTTCCGTAAATATTCTTTGCAAAGCGATCGGCCAGATCGTCAAAATTCCGATCTTCTCTGGGGTGGCTTTCCTTCATGGCGGTCCTGCCCTGTGGGTTGGGGGTGTTTTCATCGTAACTCATGGCTTCAGATACACCGATTTCCACACAAAGTCGAGGGTTCCCCTCTTTTTGAAGAGATGGGTCAGGCTCCCGAATAGGGGCCGAAAGACGGGCCAAAAGAAACGTGATGTTCCCCGGGGGCAAAGGTTATGATCTGTTTGTTAAACCCGTTTTTAATAAAATCAGGCAAAAGCTTAGCCCCCGGCAGGGCCGCCGGAGGCATAAGCTGAATAGTGACTCCCAGACAATGCCAGAATCAGGGCTGAGGCAAGGGCTTGCGCACGCTTGGTTGAGCTGGTAGGGTACATTTTTTTAAACCCGAATTCAAGGGATCGACCATGCTCACCGTCACCGCGGCGCTTCTCCGCAAAGAGGGCAAAATTCTTGTGGCACGCCGCCGCCCCGGCATCCGCCACGCAGGGCGCTGGGAATTCCCCGGTGGAAAACCCGAAGCCGGAGAAACCCCGGAGGAGGCCATTGTCCGGGAAATCCGGGAAGAGCTGGGCATCCTCACGACTGTTTCTGCCTACTTTGGAGAGAGCATCGCCCACAACGGCAATGCAGAAATCCGATTGCTGGTCTTTGAGCTGATCTGGGTAGAGGGGGACCTGATTCCGGTGGATCACGACCGCATCGACTGGGTTCATCCGGAGGCCCTTCTCAGCTACGACCTTTTAGAGCCGGACCGTCCCATTGCCCGACAATATATCCAGCGTGAGGAAACACAGCCCCGGTGACATCCTGCCGCAGTATCCCGTATCGCCTTTTCTGCACACGCCGGAACATCCTGCTGTGCGATGTGGTTTTCTCCTTTTCGGAGCCTTCCTGCAGCCATGGACGCGTCACCCTTGTGATCACCTATCCGGACCCGACATCAGGCGGCGCGGTAAAGCGCCATGCGCAATCTCAGAGCTGGTTTGAAAACGGTCACGGAGAGCTGCTCATGTGTGTCGGCCGGTTTTCTCTGCCCGACGCCCTGAAAAGACGCGGCATCGGGTCCTGGATCTGGTCCGCCATCCATCGTCACCTTCCCCCGGAGGTCCAGGACCGCTTAATCCTCACGGGGTCCCTCTCTTCCACCGACGCACTGGTCTCCAGAACCGATGCCGACGGCCGACCGGTCATGGGCTCTGAGGCCCCTTTGTTGATGAACCAGGTGGGGATACGAAACCGCTTCTGGGGCCGAATGCTCTTGCCATCGGACCTGAAGCAGCCTGTTCTCTGGTGTGATGAGAAAGGAAACGGTGCGTTTCGCGGACGTTTCAAAGACCCGCTTCACGCCCGGAACGAAGACCGCATCCGGGCTGAGCAGCCCGCGGCCCCCCTTCTAAGATCTGCCTGAAAAAAGACGGTTGGTACCGATTCAGCTCCAAAAGAAGACTCCGGCGGTAAGCTGTGCCCCCTTGCCACGGCGCAGCCGTTTTTTCCAAGCGCAGCTGAAGGCGAAGACGGATCGCTTGTCGCGCCGTCGCCCTTTGACGTGGGGCGAATGGCGACGAAAACAGACTGGAATCACCCACCACTTAACTCCCCCCTATCGACCGGCATCGGCAGGAATATTCACAACCCTCACTATTCATTTGACGAACGATCCATAATCCCATTAGCATTCACTGATTAACTCACCGTAACGACAACATGCAGCCCACCCCAACGGATACGGAGACCGCCATGGAACGACTCATTTTCACCTGCGAAGGACGCATCGGCCGACTCACCCTGAACCGCCCCGACAAATACAACGCCTTTGACGAAGAGATGGTCTCAGAGCTTGAGGCCCTTTTCGCACGGCTCATGTACAATGAAGAGGTGGGTGTCCTCATTATAGACGGAGGCGAGGCCAAAGGCTTCTGCGCCGGACTCGACATGCAGGGCTACGGACCGGCCATCTTCGGCATGCGCCCGGTGGATGCCTACAACGCCCAGGCGCGCATGAGCCGCCTGATGCTTGCCATGCGCCGCATCCCGCAGCCGATCCTCTGCTGCGTTCACGGGGCCGCCGCAGGCATCGGATTCTCCATGGTCATGGCCTCGGATATTCGCATCTTAGCCGACAACGCCCGCTTTTCCGCCGCTTACATCAACATCGGCCTGGGCGGCGCAGACATGGCCTCCAGCTACTTTCTCCCTCGCCTCATCGGATCGGGCCGGGCCAACGAATACCTTCTCACCGGCAACTGGATGAGCGCCGAAGATGCCATGAGTCTGGGTTTTGCCAGCCGCCTCGTGACCCAAGAGGCGATGATCCCCACCGCCACCGAGCTGGCCACCCTCATGCTCTCCAAAAACCCCCTGGGAATCCGCATGACCAAAGAGGCCATCAACGCCAACATCGACGCCGGTGGCCTGGAATCCTGTCTCCAGATGGAAGACCGAAACCAGATGCTTATGGCCTTTGCCATGCACAACCCGAATCAATAGGTTCGCGAATGGAGTTTCACACCTTGTCGTCTTCCCCGGCAGGGCCGCCGGAGAATCTTTCCCTCTATCAAAGCTGAATAATGACGTTTTAAATTATTTTTTCTCGACGTGGCTTTGCCACACCAGCCATCCCATGAAACAGGAGACTACAAATTATGACATCAGTCGTTTTGTATGAAAAGAAGGGGGCGGTCGGGCTCATCACCCTCAACCGGCCTGAGCGCCGCAACGCCATCACCCAACCACTTCTTACCGAGCTGTTTAATATTGTAGAAGCGGCTGACGCAGATACGGAAGTGGGTGCTCTGGTGCTGACAGGACAGGGGAGCAGCTTCTGCTCAGGCATCGACCTGGACTGCCTGGCCACCGACAATATCGTCAACCCCCGAGGCGACGGCAAAGACATGGTGGATGTGTTTCAGGCGTGCGCCACCCCCATTATCGGCGCAGTGAGCGGTTACGCCATCACCGGCGGCTTTGAGCTGGCGCTGAACTGCGATTTTCTTGTCGCTGATGAAACCGCCTGCTTCATGGACACCCACGCCAGAATCGGAATTCACCCCGGCTGGGGCATGACCCAACTCCTACAGCAGGCTGTGGGCCGAAAACGAGCCCTTCAAATCTCCCTGACCTGCGAAAAAATAACGGCCAAAAAAGCCTTTGACTGGGGCCTGGTCAATGAAGTGCTCTCGGAAGAGACCTTGCTCGCCCGCGCCCTGGAGCTGGCGCAAAGCATCACCTCTGTCAACCGGGAGATGATGCAAACCGTGAAAGGCTTTATTGAAAGGCAAAATGCCGTCCACGTAAACGAGGGCCTCAGCCAGGAAAAAGCCGCGTTTAAAACCTTTGCCGCGAAGGTCCTGAAGAGTTAGGTAACTATTCAGCTTGTGCCTCCGGCGGCCCTTCCGGGGTTCAAACAACGCATCTGCAACCTGCTTTCAAGGTGGTACACCTTGCCACCGGTGGCTTTTTTAGAGCTGAATAGTGACAGATTGAGACCCTCAGAAAATGAATAGGCGAATCACACCATGCCCGACTTTAAAGCCGTGTTCTTCGATGTGGATGGCGTCCTTCTGGACTCCCTCCCCCCCCACCTTGCCCTCTGCAGGGCGTTGAACATCCAATACGGACTGGGACTCGACATTCCCGATATCGCGGCGTTCAAACGCATCGCCCGAAGCGGGGTTCCCATCAGCCCCATGGTGGCCTTTTTCCGTGCGGTGGGATTTCCTGAAGAGGAGGCAAAAAGAGGGGACCATGAGTATCGAATGCATTTCACGAAACGCTACCGGATACCCGTGTTTCAAGGGGTTCAAGAGATGCTGCAACGCCTGACAGACTCAGGTCTTTATCTCGGCATCGTGACGGCAAACACCCTGACCAACATCCAAAAACCCCTGAAATCCGCGTTCAGCCTCTTTCACCCCCCTTGTGTCTTCACCCACGACACCACCGAGGGGCTTCCCAAAGCAGAGGCGATCCGGAAAGGAGCAAAGATTCTGGGCATCACGCCGTCTGAGATTCTTTTCGTCGGAGATCAACGGTCCGATGCGCAATCCGCAACGGACGCGGGGGCCCACTTTCTGGGCGTCACCTACGGATGGGGCATAGCGGCGGTAAAAATGAGCGGCCCTACGGCCGGATCTCCGGATGAAATCGCGGCATGGGTGACTCACCGGGTGCGCCCCAACCGGACAGAGCCATAGAAACGGCCTTCTTCCATGGCAAAACGGGAGAAAAAGCGATCCCGCAAAAAAGCCACTGGAGTGATTCCGGGCACTGTCTAACCGTGGATTGCCGGGGTTAGCCGGACTCCGTCCTTTTCCAGAATCTGCATAATAAGTCTCTGCATCCCCGCCCTTTGCATGATATAGAGGAAAAGTATCCCAAGAAGACGCCCGGAACCCAGAGTTCAGATGATCACCCGGGACGCAGGTAACTATCCGAAAATAAATCATCATGACAATAAAAAAAGGATCAAACCATGGCCAGTGCAAAAGCCCGCCACATCCTTGTGGCAACCGAAAAAGAGTGCAAAGACCTGAAGAAAAAAATTGAAAACGGCGGCGACTTTGCCAAACTCGCCAAAAAATTCTCCAAGTGCCCCTCAGGTGAACAGGGAGGTTTCTTAGGTGAATTCAAGCCCGGCGAAATGGTCCCCGAATTTGACAAGGTGGTCTTTTCCGCAGAGCCCGGCGTGGTCAGTGAGCCCGTAAAAACCGATTTCGGCTACCACCTCGTGGAAGTTATCAGCCGCAAAGATTGATGCCCAAACGCCTGAGTATAGAATAAACAGCCCCCCGATGTTTAGCCTGGGGGGGCTGCTCACGGGCTCTCCACTGAAAGCACTCATAAAAAATCACCGCCCGAATATCCTGCCCCCCTTCCCTGAAATGTGCTATGAGTTTGTGATACATCAGATAACATATATCGTTTGAACGGATGAGGACCCTCCGCAGGACCCCACCCGTTCAGATTACAGGGAGTATCGCATGAAGTCGATCGGGCGTCTTTTCCGTCATTTTTTTTATGATTTATGGATCGGTTTGCCGGGATGGGTGGTTTTTTTCAGTATCTTCTGGCTGGTAAGCGTCTTTTCGGTAAGCACCGACATCGCCTCGGCTCTCTTTCTGGGGGCAGGCACGGCCCTGGTACTCCTGGCCACAAATACCTTTTTTTCCTGGGCGTCCACCGCCTCATATTTCCAGAGCGGTGCCCCGACCTCGCTTCGATACTTCCTTCCTGTCCTTCGAGGGATACTCTACCTCCTCTGCGCCTCCCTTATCGTGCCCTTCTATGAGCTCCTGCTGCGACTCGTGGTACCTGAAGCCTATCAACGATTTCAGGACATCACCCCCTTTATCCCGGTCGCCTGCCTGATCCTCAGCCAGTTCGGCTCCCTTCCTCACCGCCACCCTGTCCGTGAATCAGTGATCGACAGCCTCTCCACGGGCACCGGATTCCTTGTCTATCTGCTCTTCCTCGGCGTCATCACTCAACGCCTGGTCCAATACGAAAAAAGCCCCTTTTACGGGGCTGTCCTGGGAGGAATCCTGCTGGGCATGATCGCCTATCTCGGGCGAGAAAAACAAAAACGCAACACGAACGCACACGAATAGAAGAGACAAAAAGCCTGCCTTCTGTGGCTAAAGTGCCTGAAAAAAAGCCTCCGGCGGCAAGGTGTGCCACCTTGAAAGCAGGTTTGCGAATGCTCTACGGCTGTCGGTACGATAGGCACCTCGCGTCCGCATTCGCGTGAAGGGTGAGGACGTGCCTCGCAGGACGCAAGCGCATAAACTGCGGGACTTCTCTCGACGCTACCAGGCAGAGCCTATGAGCGAAAAATGGTGATAAAATCACGAAGGTAGCCGAAACAATCATCATGGCTTTTTTTACAATGGATGAAGCATTGCAACTCCTCGAACGAAGAACTAAGAACCAAGCACGAAGAACCTTTTCCTCTCGTTGCCAGGCTATGCCGCGTACCAGAGTCCTTCCTCTGAGCCCTTTACCATCCCGGCCTTCTCCAGCCGCACGAGGTGCTTTTCTATCATGCATTTCTCCCAAAACAACACAAACCGGGTGGGATGCTTCGGGTAGATGAGCCGTTGGCTTGCCAGGGAATGAATATCAGAAGGATGCTCTTTGATAGCATCCAGGATCCGCTCCTCCCTCTGAAAAATTCGCCCTCGAAATTCAGCCAGGACCTCTGCCGATGAGCCATTGCAGACCTTCTTGCTGTGGGAGGTCACCATGGCCCTGGGCTTCAGGGCAATCAGCCGATCAATGGAGGCCATCAGATCGTCGATATCCGCATCGGGGTCGGCATAATTGGGGCCCACCGCGGTCAAACAGATATCCCCGGTGAAGAGAATCTCCTCCTCCGGGAGAAACACCGAACAATGCCCCGCCGTGTGACCGGGGGTGTGAAGAATCTCCATGCGGGTCTTCCCGCAATCAATCACCTGGCCATCCGCCAGGGTGCCATGAACCGGACGCTGAGTATAGAGGAGCGTCGGGTCCACCGGAAATTCATCCATATGATCCTGAAACCCGCCCTCCATCAAGTGGCTCCAGCCCCCGCTTGCCGCGACAAGGGCCACATCATCCATGGACGCACGCTCCCGGGAATGGACGCACACCTTCGCCCGGGGAAAAAGCCCGTTGCCCTTCACATGATCGATGTGGCGATGGGTGTTGATAATGAGATCCACACTCTCCGGCTTAATCTCCGACAAGGCTCTGCCTCCACCGGTTTCCACAAGAACTTGACGATCGTCCTCAATAAAAAGGCAGTTTGACCCGCCATACCCTGCATTCACAAGCAGGGAGACACCGTCTCCCAATGAAACACACATCGTTGACACACTCCAAACCGCTTTGACTGCGGCTTCATTTCAAGATCTGATCACATCATCCGGCATGTCTTTTCAGCCATGACCTCCAGATCCAGCGGAGCTGTTTTGATCATGTCCAATGGCATGAGGAGCCCTGAGACCAACCCCAGCACTCCCACCTGTCGGACAAAAAAAAGGAAAGATTATCTCAACCCACCCCAGGAATCAACCTGTTTGCCCTCCTCCCCATGAAAACCCTGTTGCCAAACCGACAACCCTTACTATAGAGTAAACATTTACATTCACAACGATTGATGCGCTCACAAAAAGTCACCGTCCAAGACCCGTGCGGCACTTCTTAGAAGGCCATCAAGACATACGCACGAGGTCCTCATGAGCCGTCCGGCATCCAAAGCAACCGCTGTTGTCATCCACTATCTGGCCTACCTTCCCCTGGCCGGGGTCACGCTCTCTGTTTACTTGATTCTGAAAACCCTGATCCTTCAAGTCATCCTCCTCGTTGACAAAGGAGGATGGGCCTGGGTAAAAACCCATCAAGCCTTGAACCTCGGGTTTCTGCAACTCATTCTGGACGACCGGCTCTCGGCGGTTCGCCGTCAACTGGTCTTAGGTGCCGCCAAACTCGCCAACACACCGGCCCTCATCGTCTTTCCCTGCATCGCCCTTCTCTGCTGGCTCACAGGAAAAGGCCTGCAGGCTCTGGCCAAGGGAATCAAATAGTTCCTTATATTTTCGCACCGGCTTTTCACCCCTCCAAAATATATCCCTTTGCCAATGCGATGAAACGGTCCACCTGAGCATCCGCCCAGGCCTGGTCTTTGCCGAGCTCCTTGGCCATCAGGCGGGCCACAACAGGGGCCGCCTCCATGGCGGCCCGGGCGTCCAGGATCAGGGCGCGGGTGCGTCTCGCCAGGACATCCTCCACGGTACGGGCCATTTCGTTTCGCGTGGCCCAGACCACTTCAGCCTGACGATAGGGCAGCTTCTCGTGGATGGGGTTCGCCAGCTCCGGGGACTCTTTTTCGATGCGCTTGATCAGGCGGGCATCGCTGCCGTAAAGGGGATACGGAGCATTGCCCGCTTCGTCGGCGGACCAGCCGTGGAGATTGAGGTACTCGGTCCGGGAGGGTCGGTCCGGAAGACCGGCCACATGCATGGCATGATCCACGACGTCCTGGCCCATTTTGCGATAGGTGGTCCACTTGCCCCCGGCGATGGTAATCAGCCCGGAGTTGGAGATCTCCAGGTGGTGGTCGCGGGAGATCTCCGCCGTCTTTTTGGCGTCGGTGGAGCCGATAAGGGGACGAACGCCGGCAAACACACTGAGGACATCGCGGCGTTCCGGGTTCTTGGTAAGGTATCGGGCGGCATGGGTCAGCAGAAACTCGATCTCATCGTCCTGGGGCCGGGGCTCCATCACGGGTTTGTCGATGGGGGTATCGGTGGTCCCCACGATGACCCGATCGTGCCAGGGCACGGCAAAAAGAACGCGGCCGTCGTCGGTCTGGGGCACCATGATGGCGCTGTCCCCAGGGAGAAAGGATTTCTCCAGGACAATGTGCACCCCCTGACTCGGGGCGATCATGGGCTCTCGGGCGGCATCGTCCATCCTGCAGAGATCGTCGACGAACATGCCCGTGGCATTGACGACGCAGCGCCCTGTCAGCTCGACTTCTTCGCCACTCTCCTCGTCCACGACCCGAACCCCCGTCACCAGCCCCTGGTTCTTTATCAGACCCGCCACCCGCATGCCATTGACCAGGCAGGCACCATGGTCTTCCGCCGTCAGCGCCAGGGTCACGGCGAGTCGGGCGTCATCAAACTGGCCGTCGTAGTACATGACCCCGCCCTTGAGGTCTTCCGGTTCCAGGGTGGGGATCAGTTCAAGGGTCCGCTCCCGGGAAAGATACTTGGAAGGCTTGATCCCGAGTTTTCCGGCCAGCATATCGTAGAATTTCATGCCAATCCCGTAGAAGGGCCCTTCCCACCAGCTGTAATTGGGGACAATAAAGGATTGATGACGAACCAAGTGGGGCACATTATGAAAGAGAAGCCCCCGCTCGTGAAGGGCCTCCAGAACCAGCGTGATATTGCCCTGCTGAAGGTATCGAACGCCTCCGTGGATGAGTTTTGTGCTGCGGCTGGAGGTCCCTTGAGAAAAATCGGCCTGCTCCAGAAGAAGGGTGGAGAACCCTCGGGAGGAGGCCTCCACCGCCACGCCAAGGCCGGTGGCACCACCGCCTGCCACGATAACATCCCACACACGCCCACGCTCTGTTGCCTGCGAAAACATTCTGGATCTGTTCATGATTCCTCCTTACCCTCGGGTATAGGCTTGCTCACACTATCAAAAAGGGGATGCCAACGATCCACGGCCCTCTATTCAACCCTCACAGGTTATCGCACCAAATTCGCTGTCTTCAAAAATGAGTTTATGCTATAATATTCAGATAATATATCATGCTATATACGTAAGATTCCGGCCCCAGCTGCCCATTCAATTCGCTTTTATCAGCCGCCTGCCATGATGCGAAATCTGTACAAACCGACGCGTTGAGATCTCCAAAACCCCCTGTACCAAAAAAAGAAACACACCGCAGTATAGCCTCTGTCATTGAATTTTCAACCATGGATCATTCAACAAAGGAAAGACCATGAACCAGAAAAGCCCACGTGACGAGATATCCCTGAAGATTCTTGAAGAACTCCGCAGAGGGATCACCCCCGAAGAGGAGATGCGCCATTTTCTTGAATCCACCTTCTCCATCAGCCGCCAGGAAGAGCTGAGGCTCTTTTTAGAGGATCAAGAGAGCACGGATCGCGAGATGCTCTTTGAGCTGCTCTTTTTTCCCGATCGGAAGACCAAGCTGAAGCTTGAGTCCCTCTTCACGACCTATCGATTCAACGCCGAAGATGAAAAGGCGATCCTTGAGGCTGTCTGCCAAGAGAGGATTCAGGCCGATATCAGCCTGGGGCCATCCGCCGACCCGATCCAGGTTAACCTTCCGAAAGAGTGCAAGGAGTTGTTCGTCAAACGCCTTAATATGAAGGCAAACCCACCTGAGAGCGTTGTCAATGCAGCAAAAAACCATTTAAAAGAAGACAAAGGCACCCTTTTTCTTGTCCTGCTGAGGGGCGAAAAAATGAGATGGTCAGACGAAACCACCGGATTTACCACACGTCTGCTGGCTGGCCTGTCAGCCCAGGATTCCGATCTGGAGACCCTCCTGGTCACGGCCATTATCACCATGGGCTCCTTTACCGGCGCCTACCCCCTCATGGATCACTTCCTTGCCATTCGCCAGAACATGGAGGCTGCCGCTGAAAAGGCGCATCAATTTGAAGAGGGATTAAAAACCCTCACCATGGAAACCATGATGATGCAGGGCATGATCGGCCCCTCTCACTCAGAAAAAGAGCTTCGCCACAAAATCCGCGTCATGGACACCTTGATCCTCAAAGGATTTAATGTGGACCCCACGCTGCTGGATCCGGTCCAAGTCGACCTGGGCGATTTCTCGGGCAGTGAGGGAGTGACAGGGATGTTCAAGAACCTGATTTGAACAGACCGCTGAGTCGCCACCAAAAGAAGAGACGATGCCAGCCTTTGAGGTAAGCCCCTGAAAAGAGATGTGTCACTGTGCTTTGCTCGCGCGGCTCCGTGCAAAGCGCACCCACAACCTGCTCTCAAGGCGGCACACCTTGCCGCCGGAGGCTTTTTTCAGCGCTGAACCGTTACTCTTTATTTTATTTTGAGCCCTTATTCCAATTGTCTGAGGGTCTCAACCACTTCGCTGCTGAATACGGAAATCAACCGGCTCAGGGCTTCGACTCGGGCCGGTTGGTCTGCACCACCTACTTTTCGTTGCAGAGTCGTGTGGGCGGTCGTAAGGGTTTGCCTCTTTCCATTTTTCACCCCCCACCGCAGATCAAAGAAAGCATTGCCCGCCTCATCGGTATCAAAACGAACCACATCCATAAAAACCTGCATGGAGACACCCCCCTTCGGGGTATCAAAGGGATAGATGAAAAACTTCTCCGCGCCGGTGAGCCGGGAGAGATTTTCGGCCACGGCCCGGGCGATGCCCTCGCGAAGGGGCTCCGCCCACCGCTGATAATCATTCAACAAAAGGGTATGGTTCATGCGACGGGCCACGATCTGAGGCCTGTCCAGATGAGACGGCAGCACCACGGGTCCCACCACCACATACATGGACGGATCCCAGCTTCCGGTCTCCTCCGCGGGTACCGCTGCCGGATGAAGCAAGTGGTAGGTCACCGCGGGCGAGGGGGAAGAAAGGCAGCCTGTCATGAACAGCAGGGCTCCGACCGTGATCACATAAAAAATCTTTGGCATCTTTTTCTCCATTATTTTATTCGCGGGGACAGGTTGGCTTGTCCCTGCGGGATTCATTGCCTTTTGTCCTTGCCAAAAACCAGAGCCTCTGGATGACGTTCAAGATAATCGACCAGGATACGCATGGAGCGTGCCGCTTCCGCGACTTCGCCAAGCATGCGGTTAAGCCGGTAAGTGACGGCCGAGTCTTCACCCAGGCTGGCCTCCATACTTTCGAGAGCCTTTTCCGCCTTATCCATCATGGCCTGGGACGAGGTACCTACCCCCTCCAGGACATCAAGCGCTCTCTTTACCCCCGCATCGGACTTCACAACCAGTTTTCGGGTCTCCTGCGCGGTCCCTTCAATGGAATGCCTGATAGGACCGATGGCTTGTCTCGCCTGCTTCATCAACCCTTCAAATTCCTTAATGGCGCCATTCATATGGTCCAGGGTGTTGTTCTCCTCCACCGAAAGGATCAGTCGATCGATGGACTCCACCGTGGAGATTACCCGATCCATAATGGCTTCCACGGGAATATTTTCTATGGTTTTTGAAAACTCTGAAATCCCTGAAAGGATAGTGGGCAGCTCCTTTGCATCGTCCATGCGACCGGTCAGGGCATAGGGCTTGTCCTGATGGAATCCGATATCCACATAGAGTTTCCCCGTCAGCAGGCTATCAATTTTAAGCTGTGCCCGAAGCCCTAAGTTCACAAGTTCCTTCCGGAAAGCCTCCTCGTCCATGGACCCCAGAATCCGTTTGGTTTCCTTGCCGTAATCCATCAGGGATATCCGGTCGGTATCCACATCAATATAAACGGGAATACAAAAGGAAAAATTCTGGCTGTCAAAAATCAGGTCAATTCCCGTCACATGGCCCACTTTAACCCCCATAAAACGCACCGGAGCCCCCACATCCAGCCCCTTGAGGGAGTCCTCAAAATAGAGGACAAAACGCTCTTTCTCCGTAAAGAACTGACCCGCACCAAAGGTGATGACAATCCCGGCCGCCAGAATGCACGCGCCCACCACAAAGGCTCCGATGATGCTGAGTTTCGCTTTCTGATTCATAACCACTCCCATGGTTTTAAGGCCCGATCCGTGGATACGGGCCATCCTCTGGTGCCCGAAAAGGCTAATGCCCGTCCTCACCACGTGTCAAAAATTGAATCACCCGTGGATCCTTCGAGTGTGCCAGAAGGTCTCGGGGATTGCCCGAGGCGATGAGGGTCTTCGTCTCGGCATCCAGAAACACAGAATCTGTCCCAATGGCAAAGATACTGGCCAGTTCATGGGTCACCACGACGATGGTGGCCCCAAGGGAGGCCTTAAGCTCCAGGATCAAATCGTCCAGACGGCGGGCACTGACAGGATCCAGCCCGGCCGAGGGTTCATCAAAAAAAAGAATCTCCGGATCAAGGGCTATGGCCCTGGCCAGGCCCACCCGCTTCTTCATGCCCCCGCTGATCTCGGCGGGGAGATGGTTTTCAAACCCGGCCAGATCCACCAGGGCGAGTTTAAACATCACCAGCTCCCGAATTTCGCCCGGTGAATAATCGCTGTACTGGTACAGGGGCAGCGCCACGTTTTCAAAAAGGGTCATGGAACTGAAAAGCGCCCCGCTCTGGTAAAGAATGCCGATGCGCTGCATCAAGGCCTTCTGTTCATTCTCCGAGGCCTCGTACAGGGAGGTCCGGCCATGGAAGACCTTCCCCTTTGCAGGCTCCTTCAGCCCCACAAGATGGCGGAGCAAGGTGCTCTTCCCGCAGCCGCTGCCTCCCATGATGATAAAAATTTCACCCCGGTTCACCACAAAATCGAGGTCTCTTTGAATCACCCGCGTCCCATAGGCCATGGTGAGATCCGTCACCTTGATGGGGGCAGTGTCTCTACTTTTTTTTACCATCTCTATACCCCGATAATACTGGTCACCACAGCGATCAAACCATCGGCAATGATGATCCCCACGATGGCTGCAACCACCGCCTGGGTGACGGCCCCGCCCACATCCGAAGCGCTGCGGCCGCACCGCATGCCGTAGTAACATCCCGCCAGGGCGATGATGACCCCGTAAAGCGCGCTTTTGAGAATACCGTGCATAAACTGTGTGACATCCAAAGAGGAACAGGTCTGATGCCAGTACTGAACCCAGGGAATATCCAGCATCCCCACCCCGATGGCCATGCCGCCGCCGATGCCAATGAAATCTGCATACAGACAAAGCAGCGGCATCATAATAACCAGCGCGATCATCCTCGGCACCACTAAATACTCGGCGGGATTCAGCCCCATGGTGGTGAGGGCATCCACCTCTTCATTGACCTGCATGGTGCCCAGCTGGGCGGCAAAGGCTGCGCCTGTGCGACCCGCCATGATAATCCCCGTCATCATGGCCCCAAGTTCACGGGCCATGGCAAGCCCCACGATATCCGCCACATAAATCTGGGCCCCGAACAGCTTCAGCTGTACAGAGCCCACAAAGGCAAAAATCACGCCAATGACGAGACTGATGAGCGAAACAATGGGCAGGGCCGATGCCCCGCAGTCTTGAAGAAGAAGAAAAAAATCATCACGCCTGAAGCGCCCTTTACCGACCAGGACCCTGCCAAACCCCAGGACCACCTCGCCGATAAAAGAGAGAAAATCCAGAACCGCCATCCACACAGAAGAGGCTGACCGCCCCATACCCATCAGAAAGGAGTCACGGGGCAAGGCCCCTGAGTCATCCACCCGCCCCTTTCCCTGAGCGGCGAGGGCGATCAACCGCAGCATGCCCTGAGGAAGAGCCTGGTCGTCCACCTTTACGTCCCGGGCCTTTAAGGCGTCCACGAGGCTGCTAACAAAAACAGCCAGGAGAGAGCCCCAGCTGATCAACCCCGACGTTTCAAAACGGACCCGACGCACTGCACCCAGAGTCTTAAGGGAATCAGCAACCCGAAGCCGTGGCCCAGCCTCCCGCCAGGAGCCATGAAGAGACACGACCCCTTCATCGCCTTCCGTTGTAATGGTGACACCACGTTTCTCATGCATGCCTTACCGCTCCCTTTCCCGAACCCTCCGCCTGAGAGGCGGTTACATATTTTAACCCGTTTTTCATGCCACAAGACAAAACAGATGTACGTGGATTACACCAATAACACAACAGGATATCCCCAACAACAAAGGACAACGAACCGCCGGCCCCACCCCAGAAATCGCTTCGCTCCAGATTTTGAATTCGTTATTGCCCCTGGGGTCCCCTGGAAAACCATTATCATAAAATGACATCATTCTTTTAAATGGCCGAAAAAACGGACTGGGAAACAATAAATGACACATTAATATTCATTGAAAACAACCTGACATTAAACTATATTTATAGGATAACACACATTAAAATTCATCTCTCCACACAGCGACGCCCACGGGAATTATGCCCAACAGCAGGCAGGGATAAAACCGTGGCCACGCCAGTTCTTCCTCATCGAATCCACTACCTGAACATTCGTCTCTGAAAAATACGGGGACCCACCCGATTGCGACACACAAGGTCAAGGGTCCTCCCAGATGAGACCGTTGCAACAAGGGCAATCCATTATCAGCGCATCACATCAACCCCAGACACGAAGGATGCATCATGGGCCAGACCAACCGCAACATACCGTCCCCCCTCAGGAGCAGTGCTGAAACGCGACGCATCTACTCTGTGCTGTTTGAACAGAAGGGGGCAACCTCGCCCCAGGCCGTCCTCATCACGAGCGGCTGGTCGGGGGAAGGAAAAACAACCCTGACCTGTAACCTGGCGGCGCTGGCCGCCCGGGAGAAGGGCAAAAAAGTCCTGGTGGTCGATTGGAACTGGTTTGCCCCCGGGGTTCACACGCAATTCGGCATTGCCGCCCTCCCCTCACTCACCGCATCTCCCCCCCCCCTCGACAAAGTCACGCACGTCCAGGAAATGGGAGATCTTTCTGTTCTGACCGTCGCGGCTTTTTTGAAAACAGAGAGTTGGAAAGAGGCCTGTTCCGTGACAGACCAGGCCGCACTGATCAACAAAGCCAAAGATCAATACGACCAGATTTTCATCGACACCTCCGCTGTCTACCCCACGAACCTGAACATGAACGATCCCATCCTCCTGAGCAAATCCGCCGATGGCGTAATTGTGGTCTCCCTGACCCACGTCACCCCAAGATCAAAGACCAAAGGTGCCTGCTATGCACTTCAGTCAAGCGGAGCTCTGGTTCTCGGCATCGTTGCCAATCAGTGGAGAAATCCTCTAAGCCCTTTGAGCCATCTCCCGAACCACCGTTTCATGCCGGATCAAAAGAATCACGTCTCCGCCACCCCCTAACCGCTAACCACGATATCGTGAGGTTGATCATGATCTTTTTCCTTGAGCGACTGCTTTACCGTCTATCGGCGAACCGGGCCTTTTTCTGGCTGGCCCTGACCCCCACGTTTGCGTACCTCATCATCATGGCCTTTATCCCAAATATTCACACCATATCGGCCACCTTCTCCGTCGATGCTGAGGCGCCCATTGCCGAAACAGGGACCCCCACCGGCTACATCCCCCTCGAGACCTTTCTCTCGGACCCTGCCCTCTGGGAAACATTCCTCAGAGAAAATTTCAACCCCCAACGCATCATGGGCTACCCAAGGGGATACGGGTTGAGTCTTTCGCGAGGCGAGGTTGACGCGATATACCAAGAAACGTCAGCCCTCCAAGCGATGAAGAACAAAAACACTGAAATAAAAACGACCTACACCGGTGACGATAAAGGAGTAGGAAACCACATCGTCTTCTACTACAGCACCACCCTGCATGAGCGCATTAAAGAAGGATACAAAAGGCAGGCGTCACATCTCACTCCACCCCAGATCGCCCCCCCGGTCGTCAATGAGGCTATCTCATCACGGTCCCTCTGGAGCCCTTCCCGAACCTTGCCCACCCTCCTCTGCTTTATTGCAGGGATCCTGGTGTACCTTTTTATTCAGATCGTCCGTGAACTGATGGACGACTCCTACAAATCCGAAAAACAGATCGCCGAGCACACCCGGCTTCCCATTCTGGGGTCACTCCCGAATATGAATTGCGTCCCCGCTGCCGCGAAAACACCGCCCCCCCATGACAGATGAACGGAAACCCATGATGCCAAAACCCCCGCAAAGAGAAAATCCCATGAGCCGTTTGGAATCACGTCAGCCGTCTCGCCTGTCAAGGCGATTCTTCTCTTTTTGCACCGGGGCCAACCCCAGAGGGACCCGCCAACGGATGCGTGACCGTTTCCTCCTCTGCCTCTGGGTTTTCACTATTCTGGTTTCTCTGCCCATGTATGTTCACGCAGCAGAAGTCACATTAAAATGGGCGCCATGCAACGAGGCAACACACTATGTCGTTTATTGGGGAACCGAATCCAAAAACTACACACGCTACAGCGAAAGCATCCAACAGCCCTCCCCCCTTGGGTCGCAAATCACCCATAACGTTACTGAACTCGCCAAAGGCACAACCTATTATTTCGCTGTCAAAGCCTTTAACGCCTGTTCTAAATCTTCGGACTTTACCAATGAAGTATCAAAAACCACCCCGGCAAAAAGAATTAATGCCGATGCTGGTAAAGATCAGACGCATCTTGAAATTACCAACGGAAGCCCCACGGTTATTACTTTAGATGGATCGGCATCTACCAGCACTGACAGTACAATCAGTTCTTACCAATGGTTACGGGTAGACCCTTTCACGGACACGCCAACGGTTCTCTCAAGTACGACAGCAGCTCAGCCCACTTTTTACGCACCCAATATCACATCAGACACCGCCCTGAAATTTGAACTTACCGTCACCAATAACGAGGGGGACTCCGATACCGACTACGTGACAATCACTATTACCAACGTAGAAGTCGACTACATCACACTAAAATGGATACCATGCGCCGAGGCGACACACTATGTTGTTTATTGGGGTACGGAGTCAAAAGCATATTCACAAAGCAGCGTTAACATCATGCAGCCATCGCCTCTTCCTTCTCACATTATTTACCCAGTGCCTGGACTCAAAATAAACACCACCTATTATTTCGCCGTCAAAGCCTTTAACAACTGCTATAAGGCTTCAGACTTTACCAATGAAATAACCAAAACAACCTCAGCGATATCCAGAGACACCACGCCCACTGCGGATGCAGGCCAGGCCCAGGCTCACCCCGAAACTGCAAACGGCATTCCGACACTGATTACGCTGGACGGTTCAGGTTCCACCGACCCGGATGGATCCATTTCCGCCTATCATTGGGCTCGTGTGGATTCCTATACCGATATCACCACCATTCTCTCCAGTACCACGGCCGCCCAGCCTTCGTTTAACGCGCCCGATGTGACCGAGGAAACCGCCCTGGAATTTGAGCTGACTGTCACCGACAACGAAGGGGCAACCGCAACCGACAGGGTACAGATCACCATCACCCCGGTCCTCCCCCCCACTGCCAATCCGGGCCCTGACCAAACCATTAATGAAGGCTTCCCCGTGACATTGAACGGCTCGGGTTCCACCGACCCCGATGGTTCCATCACCGGCTGGCTTTGGGAACAGGTACCGGATTCCCAGGCCCCGACCGTGTCCCTGGCAGGAGCCAACACCTCTTCGGCCTCATTCACAGCTCCGAACGTTGCCCCCGGCGGTGCCATCCTCACCTTCAAATTAACCGTCACAGACAACGATGGGGCAATTAACTCCGCCACCACCGTCGTCAATATCGTTCATATCAATCAGCGTCCAACAGCTGACGCCGGAGCCACGCAAACCGTCGATGAAGGAACCAGCGTCACATTAAACGGCACAGGCTCCATCGACTCCGATGGCAGCCTTACCAGCTGGCTATGGGAACAGGTTCCCGATGCCCAGGCCCCAACCGTGGCTCTGGCTGGAGCCACGACGTCCACCGCCTCGTTCACCGCTCCGGACATTGGCCCCGACGGCGCCACCCTCACGTTTAAATTAACCGTCACAGACAACAACGGAGCAAAAAGCTCCGCCACCACCACCGTCAACGTTGTGTTCGTCAACCAGCCCCCGACGGCCCAGGCCGGGCCAGCGCAGACCGTCAATGAAGGCACCCAGGTCACATTAAACGGCGCGGGATCTTCCGACGCCGACGGCACCCTCACCGGCTGGCTCTGGGAACAGGTTCCCGATGCCCAGGCCCCAACCGTGGCTCTGGCTGGAGCCACGACGTCCACCGCCTCGTTCACCGCTCCGGATATTGGCCCCGATGGCGCCACCCTCAGGTTTAAATTAACCGTCACAGACAACAACGGAGCAAAAAGCTCCGCCACCACCACCGTCAACGTTGTGTTCGTCAACCAGCCACCGACGGCCCAAGCCGGGCCAGTGCAGACCGTCAATGAAGGCACCCAGGTCACATTAAACGGCGCGGGATCTTCCGACGCCGACGGCACCCTCACCGGCTGGCTCTGGGAACAGGTCCCCGATGCCCAGGCCCCGACCGCGGCCCTGACTGGCGCCACGACGTCCACCGCCTCGTTCACTGCTCCGGACATTGGCCCCGACGGCGCCACCCTCACGTTTAAATTAACCGTCACAGACAACAACGGAGCAAAAAGCTCCGCCACCACCACCGTCAACGTTGTGTTCGTCAACCAGCCCCCGACGG
>NZ_JAQYWB010000114.1 GCF_030145185.1 Desulfoluna sp.
CCGTCGCGCCCCTGTTAGGGCTTCTGGGCACTGTCAGCGGGATGATCACCACCTTTGATGTCATCGCTCTGTTCGGAACGGGCAACGCCCGAGCCATGGCAGGAGGGATCTCCGAATCCCTCATCACCACCCAGAGCGGTCTTTCCGTTGCCATCCCCGGGATGTTCATGGGGGTGCTGCTCACGCGCCGCTCACGACGCCTTGCAGCCAAGTTAGATGAAACCATCAGCACAATACAAAGGAGCATGACGTGATACGGGTCCGGGACTCCCTGAGACGAAACAGCAGCACGCCGGAGGTGAACATCTCCCCCCTCATCGACCTGGTCTTTCTGCTTCTGATCTTTTTTATGGTCACCACCAGCTTTGTCAAAGAGACAGGCATCGACATCAACCGACCCCAGGCTGAAACCGCCGTGGTCTCAAAGAAAAACGCCATTCTTGTAGGAATTTCAAGCGCAGGAGCGGTGCACTACGACGGAAAAGCCATTGATGTAAGAAGCGTTCGTCTTCACATTGCGCGTGCCGTGGCCGACAAGCCCGACGCGGATGTGGTGGTCATCGCCGACCAGGAGTGCCCCACCGGGACCCTGATCCGCGTCATGGATCAGTGCCGCCTGGCCGGGGCCCTTCGGGTGAGCGTGGCCACACAGAACAAGGGGGCCAAATGACCGGAGCACGATCCCGGGGGCCCATGGCCACCGCTGCCCTCCTGGCCCTTGGGGTGAATCTCTTCCTGTTCGCCCTGTTGCCGGGCATGCGAACCGCCCCGCGCCACAGTGAGGATGTCCTGCGCGTGCGGCCCGTGACCATGGTCCGCCTGGAAGAGATGAAGCCCACGCCGCCCCCGGAGGCCCCCAGAAAGCCCGAAAAACTGGAAGCCCCTCCGAAACCCCGGCTCGACCTGCCCATTGACCCGAGCCCAGCGCACACCGCGGCAGCGCCCACATTGAAAGTCAGCCCGGGGCTTCCCGAGCTGGACACCACGGCCTTCAAGCCATCACCCGGGGACCTGGTTTTTGGAGAATCACAGCTTGACCGGCCCCCCATGCCCACCCATAAGACAGCGCCCATCTACCCGTTTCGGGCAAGACGGCTGGGGTTGGCAGGAAGCGTCACCCTTAAGTTTCAGGTGGAAAAAGACGGAAGCGTCAGCAACATGGAGATCGTAAAATCCACCCCAGCCGGGGTGTTCGACAAGGCAGTTTTAGATGCCGTGAGCCGTTGGACCTACAACCCCGGTGAGATTACCGGAGAAAAAGTAAGGGTCCGTGTAACCAAAACCATCCATTTTGATTTAAAGAAGTAGAGCATGGCCTTTCACATCACAAACAAGCCTTTTTACGTCAAAGGCCCCATGGCACTCCTGATGATCGCAGGCATTTTTTTCTCTGCAGCCGTCTGTCATGGAGGGACCTGCGATGGGCACCCCTCCCCTGCTGTGGCTCTTGCCCTCAACAAGGCCTCAACGGCCCTTGAGGATAATAAGCCCGAAGAGGCGCTGGCCCTTCTGATCAAGGCATCCAAGCGGGCCGGCAAACGAAGCCATCACCTCCTGGAGTTCCACCTGGGGGTGCAGCTGGTCGAGGCTCAGCAACCGGAAAAAGCCCTGACGCACTTTCGCCGGGCAACCACCCTCTGCGATACATACGCCCCGGCATGGCAGAACCTCGGCCGGGTGGCGTACGAAACCCAGCGATACAGCGAAGCAGCCGATGCCCTGGGCCAGGCGTTTTTTCTCACCGAAGAAACGCGTCCCTCCCTTCGTTATTTCGAAGCCCTGGCCCGCTACAAGGAAGAGTCATGGGAGAGTTGCGTCAGCCTCTGCCTGGACCTGTTTACCCGATTCCCGGAGATCCACAACGTGGATTGGATTGAATTGGCGACGGCCGCCGCCTCGCCAGCGAAAAAACGCCCCGAGGTTATCGACGCCCTGACGTCACAGATCGCCCGCATGGGAGAAAAACCCCGATTCCGAAGGGCCCTGGCCAACCTCCTCCTGCAGGAAAAACGCTTTGGCGAAGCCATGGTTCAATTTCGAAATCTCGATCACCTGGGCGCCCTCACCGATGGAGAGCTTATGACCCTGGGGGACCTCTTACGCATGGACAAGCTCCCCCTGGATGCCGCGCGATGCTACCACCGCCTGGCCGACAAGGGTAAATCCTCCGCCGTCCTCGCCCGAAAGGAGGCGGAAACCCTCATGGCCGGTTTTCAGCCCCAAAAAGCCCGGGACGTGCTCGAAAATGCAGTCAAAACCTGGGACACGCCCCGGCTCTGGCTCCTCACCGGTCAGTTGCGATTCGAAGCAAATGACTTTTCGGGTGCGGCCAAGGCCTTCCGGCAGGTCCTGACACTTCGGCCCAAACACCCCCATGCTCTTATGATGCTGGGCTACAGTCTCTTCCAGCAGGACAACCCCGAAGAGGCCCTGATCTGGCTGGAAAAAGCGGTAAAACTCTGCCCCAAAGGCTCTGCGAAAACCCTGAGAGATTACGTGGCCCGCCACCTTGACACGCAGAAAAAGGCGAAGCCGCAGGCCTCCGGCGACCCTGCCGGGGGCTAAACTTTTGCCTGATTTTATGAAGATAGGTTTAACAAATGGTTGGCCCCCAGCCGTGAACAGACAAGACACTTATTTAGATTTTAACGCGCTTTCCGCGCTTTTTTTTAAACCCCCGTTTTTGGATAGACTAACTTTTTAATATTAGCCGAAAGTCAAGGATATAAAGATGCCAAACCGACTGATGCCTGCCCCGAATCCAGCCATAGAGAGCACAACACCGGAGACACCTGTAGAGGGGTTTACCGATTTTTTCCGAAAAGCCAAATCCCTGGGATGCTTTCCTGAAGCCACAGACGCCCCTCTCTCCCACGCCTTTGCCTCCAAGCGGGTTATCCATGCCGGAGGCGGCGGGCACAAACCCGTCACAGGCGATGAGGCCAAGGCCCTCTGGACCTCCCTGTCCGCCACCCCAGTCAATAAAAAAAGGGCCGCTTATATCCATGTGCCCTTCTGCACGGGCAAATGTATCTACTGCGGGTTCTACATCAACCCCATGAAAGAAGAGATCAGCGGCACCTACGCCAACGCCGTCATCTGTGAACTCAAGCGGGACGGAGCCCTGACCCACCCGCAGAGCGGCCCCATCCACGCCCTGTACTTTGGCGGAGGAACCCCCACAGCCCTTGCGCCCTGCGACCTTGCCCGCATCATCGAAGCGGCACATCGCAACCTCCCCCTGGCCAACGATTGCGAAATCACCATCGAAGGTCGCATCGCTGACATGACACCCGAGATGATCCGAGCCACCACCCAGGCAGGGGCCAATCGATTTTCCCTGGGCGTTCAGTCCTTTGACACCGATCTGCGCCGCTCCATGGGACGGAAAGCCGATCGGAACGAGGTGATCAAAACCCTTTCCACCCTGATGGCCACGGACCAGGCCGCTGTCATCATCGACCTGATCTACGGACTGCCCGGCCAGACCCAGGAAATATGGCAGAAGGACCTCCGCACCCTCTTCGACCTGGGACTTGACGGTGCGGACCTCTACCAGCTCAACGTCTTTAAAGGCGGCACCCTTGATAAAGCCATTCAAAAGGGAGCCCTCCCCCCAGCCGCAGACCTTCCGGCCCAGTCCGCCCTCTTCAAGATCGGGGTGGAGGCCATGGCGGCAAACAACTACCGCCGGATCTCTGCCAGCCACTGGGCCGGCACCCCCCGGGAACGCAACATCTACAACCTTCTGATGAAGCAAAAGAGCCCCTGCCTCCCCTTTGGGTCCTGCGCTGGAGGTATGGTGGACGGACATCTTGTCATCATCAACGACACCCTCACTGACTACCTGGCCGCCGTGGGCACTGAAAAACCAGTATCCATGATCATCCCGCCCAAGGAAAATCACCGCCTTGCCGCCCACATCACCGGAGAAATGGAGACCCTGGCCCTCGACCTGTCCCGGCTGGGCAGCGCCTTTGGTGAGACCCTCCCCATGGCCCTTCTCCCCCTCATCCATTGCTGGGAAGAGACAGGTTTGGTCCACATTGACGACCACCTCATGCGCCCCACAACAGCCGGGGAGTTCTGGCAGGTCAACCTGACCCAGGGGCTCATCGACTACCTCACTCTCTACCGGGAGATGGGCTGCCCGGAGCCCTGCATATAGGGATTGCTCCACCAAAGCGATCCCTGATTCGAACCTGTGTGGCTCAAAAAAATGGTAATAAACAGTGAAGGAGACTCTTATGTTAAAGCAAATTGGCCCTCTGGCCGCGGCCCTCAGCCTGCTTATCGCCCAGGCCAGCCCGGTGTGGGCAACCGAAAGCACCCATGAATCCACCATGACGGTCACCGCCACCCGCACCGAGCACCGGGCCGGGGATGTCCCCGTCTCCGTCTCCCTGATCGGGCCGGAAGAGATCAAGGCGTCCACGGCCACCACCCTGGGCGAACTGCTTCAAGATATTCCCGGCGTGGAGCTCACCGATGACTCCCTTGCCGGCATGCAGCGCCTCGTCATCCGGGGGGAGTCCGGCGCCCGTACCCTCACCCTGGTAGACGGCCAGAAGATCTCCGAACAAAAAAGCATGTCCGGTGCCCCCCTGCTGATGGACATCAACAGCATTGAGCGCGTGGAGGTCATCAAAGGACCGGCCTCCGTGCTCTACGGCAGCGAAGCCATCGGTGGCGTGGTCAACATGATCACCAAAAAAGGGGGGGACAGGCCCCTGTCTCTGTCCCTTTCCAGCGCCTGGACCTCCGCCACCAACGGGTGGAACAACAACCTGGCCCTCTTTGGATCTAAAGGGGCCTGGGACTACAGAATTTCCGGTTCCATCGCCGACCACGGAGACCGTGAGACCCCATCCGAAACCCTGGACAACTCCGACTACGACATCAAAAGCGGCAACGGTTACCTCGGCTGGAACGGAGATCGCCTCGGCATGGGCCTCACCCTGGAAACCTACAACGCCGACATCAACTCCCACACCCCGGAAAAGGCCATCGAACCGCCCATGACGGACTTTCATCTGGATCTCCCTGAATGGAGCCGAAAAAAAGCGGGATTCTTCGTCGAAAGCCGCAACCTCACCGGTATGGTCAAAAAAGTCCGGGCGGACGTTTTCACCCAGAAAAGCTTTAAAGATTTCGCCAACGCCATGGACATCCATGTGGACATGCGGCCCCCAATGGCCATGGACGGAGAGATCCGCATTCACACGGAAAATGATCAAGAAACCCAAGGAGGCCTCCTGCAGGTAGACCTCTCTCCGTATAAAAACCACCTTGTCATCGCCGGGGCGGACCTCTCCCGGGAGAGCCTGGATGCCGACGAATCCATCCGCGTTAAAAATACGTTCACGGGCATGGGCCCCATGCCCATCATCAAGGAAAGCACTGAGCAGAATCACTACGAGGCCTCCCTCGACACCCTGGCCCTCTTCGCCCAGGACGAATGGCTCATGGGTCCCTTCACCCTTACCACAGGGCTGCGCCACACCTGGACCGACTCGGAGCTTGATGAAACCACGGCCACCGTGTCGGACCGCTCTGACAAATCGTCCAAAACCATCGGCAGCATTGGCCTCGTCTGGCGCGCCGCCCCCCCTTTAAGCTTCCGAACCAGTGTCTCCCAGGGGTACCGCACCGCCAGCCTCCAGCAGCTCTACATCGGCACCTCCCATGGGAGCGATAAATCCGTCCTTCCCAACGCCGATCTGAAGGCCGAGACCTCCGACAACCTGGAAGTGGGCATGCATTATGAGACCCGGGGGATCGTCGCCGACCTCGCCCTCTTCGCCTCACGGGCCGAAAACTACATCACCACCACCGATGTCAACCCCACCACCCTCACTTATAACAACATGGACGAGGCAGAGACCTTCGGAGGCGAGCTGACCCTGTCCGCCCCCTTAGGCTCCTCGGGCATCACCCCGCACCTCTCCGGGACCGTCCTGCGCCGCACATTCGAGACCGACACATACAAAACCCGAGACACCGGCTCTCCCCGCCTCTCAGGCAAAGCCGGCGTGCGCTATGACAACGAGGTCCCCCTCCTCCCCGGCTTCCATGCGGACCTCTTCATGCGCGCCGCCTCAGAAGCCAAAGACTACGACCCCGATAAGGACACCACCGAAACCCTGGCCGGATGGGCAACCCTGAACCTCTCCACTGGCCTTCGCTTTGGAAAGGAGGAACAGTTTCGCACCAGCCTGGAGCTGACCAACCTCCTCGACAAAGCCTACACCCCGTCCCACAGCACCCTTGAGGCGCCGGGACGGGCCGTGGCGGTGAAGCTCTCCGCCACCTTCTGATGCCGGGCCCCCGACGGCACCGGAACGCGGACTCCGCTACCCGCATTCCGGATTCGTCGGGTTCATGGATGCCCCTGACCTGCTTTTACGGACAGGGGCATCCCCAAAACATGGAGCAAAAAGCAGAACCCAAAGGCCATCTTCAATCCAAGGACGTTTCACTATGTTGAACACCCTCACCCCCCCAACGCGTTACTGGCAACCGGGGGAACTCATCGTCATTGGCATTTTTTCGGCGATGATCAAACTGTCAAGCCTGCTCATCGCCCTCACCGGCGGAGGGATGAACCCCCTCTCCCTGGTGCTCAAGAACCTGGTGGCCACCTCCCTGCTGGTGGTGCTCGTTTTCAAGGTGCGAAAATTTGGTGTGCTCACCCTCTTTGTGACGGTGAGCACCCTCATCTCCATGCTGCTGGACGGAGGAAATATCATCCGACTCCCCGGCGCCCTTATTGCCGGGGGGCTCTGCGATCTGGTGATCCATTTTTCAGGCGGCTACCAAAAACCCGGCGCCCTCATTGCCGGGGTGGCGGTCTTTGACCTTCTCTCCCGGTTCATCGCCCTGGGCCTCTCCTGGCTTACCATGCGGGAGCAGCCAGCCATGGTCATGGTGGCCTCAGTCATCGTCGCCTTAGGCTACCTCGGATGCCTCATGGGTCTTTTTTCCGGATTACACCTAAGCAGGGAGCTGACGCATGCAGGCGTACTCAGGCACGAATAACACCGGTTTTATCCACCGTCTCGACGCCCGCACCAAGATGGCCGTGGCAGCCGGGGTCTCCATTGTGGTGGTCTGCCTCAAGGAGCCCCTTCCCCTGGCCCTCATCGGAATCATGGGTTTTTTTTTCCTCCTGTCAACGGGCCGTTTTCGGCTCATGGCGCTGGCGTATCTCTTCATCGGCCTGATGCTGATCACAGCCGCGGGGTGTGCCATCCCCATCATAAAACTCTTAAAGGGGAGCGACGCCTCCTATGCCGACTTTCTGGTGCCCTTTTTACGAATCATCGCCACCATGAATGTGGTGCTTGCCATGGCCCTGTCCAACCGCATCCAGGGCATGCTCTCCGCCCTGAAGTCTCTTCGGTTGCCCCTGTTCATCTACCTGCCGACCTCGGCCACCATCCGGTTTATCCCTGTGTTCATGGAAGATGTGAGGCAAATCCGAGAGAGCCTGAAAATTCGAGGGTTCCATATTGGCGTTAAAAGTCTCTTTCTACACCCCATTCTCACCCTGCGTCTCATGTTCGCTCCCCTGGTCATCCGGGCCCTTCGCAGCGCGGACGACCTGGGCATGGCCGCCGAGCTCAAGGGTATCGGCCTGACCACCTCCAGCACCCACCACAATCCCACGCGCCTGGGCTTCCGGGACGCCTTCACCCTCCTCTTCTGGGTTCTGCTCCTGGGTCTGTCCCTTGGCATAGAATTCGGTCCCCTCAAGGAGATGCTGCCATGATCCGACTTCACCACATCAGTTACCGATACCCCTTTCAAAAAGAGTTCGCCATTAAAGACCTCTCCCTGTCGGTTCCGGCGGGCACCATCACCCTGGTCACCGGCCGCAGCGGATGCGGAAAATCCACCCTGATTCGCCTCATCAACGGCCTTGCCCCCCACCACTTCCAGGGGGAGCTTCAAGGAGAGGTGGGAGTATGCGGGAGCCCCAACCACTCATGCTCCGTGGGGGAGATCGCCACACGGGTGGGCACCCTCTTCCAGGACCCGGAGAGTCAATTCTTCACCTTGATTGTGGAGGAAGAGATCGCCTTTGCCATGGAATGGCGGGGTCTCCCGCCGGAAGAGATCAAAGCCCGTATCCACGAGGCTGCCGCCATCACCGGCATCGAGCATTTGCTTGAGCATGAAATTCTCCACCTGTCGGAGGGGGAAAAACAGCGGGTGGCCCTGGCATCGGTGGTGGCCCTGCACCCGAAGGTCATCATCTTAGACGAGCCCACCGCCAACCTGGACCCCGAGGCCACCCGCGAGCTGGCCCGCACCCTTGACGCCCTCGCCGCCCGGGGCACCACCCTCTTCATCGTGGACCACCGGCTCTACTGGCTGAAAGAGGTGGCCACCCGGGTCGTCGTGATGGAGAAAGGACGCATCGCCGTGGAAGGGCCTTTTTCCATCCTCGAAGACGAAGCCCTGCGAAAACGCCACGGCCTCCGGGAGGCCCATGTGGAGAATCCCATCCACACCCTGCCCGAGCCACCCGACGATTCGGACGGGATCGCTGTCTCCGGCCTCAGCTTCGGGTTTCCAAAAAAGAAGCCACTTTTCCGGGACCTCTCCTGCCGCCTCCCCAGCGGAGCGGTCACCGCCCTGGTGGGTCCCAACGGGGCGGGCAAAACCACCTTCATCCGGATTCTCACCGGCCTTCAAGCTTCAAAAACCGGGCGATTCACCTTACGCGGAACCTCCATCACCCCGGACGCCCTTCTCAAAGAGAGCGCCGTGGTTCTTCAGAACAGCGACCACCAGCTCCACATGAAAAGCGTGCGCCAGGAGATGGAAACAGCTTACCGATTTGGACGGCAACAAGGACCCTTCACCGTGGAGGGTGTCTCCTCCCACCTGGGCCTGGAAGGCTTGCTGGACCGACATCCTCAGTCCCTGTCCGGTGGAGAAAAACAACGCCTCGTCATCGCCTGCGGGCTGCTTCAGGGGCCGTCCCTTCTCGTCCTGGACGAACCCACCAGCGGCCTGGACGGCAACAACATGCACCTCTTTGCCGAGCTGATGGAAACCGCAGCCGACGCCGGCATCTCCGTCGTTCTCATCAGTCATGACCTGGAGCTTCTCTCGCGGGTCTGTCACTTCGCACTTCACTTAAAACAAAAGGCACCCCACACCGTGGAGCGCCCTCAAAGGAGACACGCATCATGAAATCACTCGTGGTCTATTCCAGCCTCACCGGAAACACCCGAAAGGTGGCCGAAGCCATCTACAACGCCCTCCCCGAACCCAAAGAGATCCACCCGTCGGACGAGGCCCCGTCCCCGGAGGATTTTGACTTCATCGCCACAGGATTCTGGGTGGATAAAGGCACCGCCGATGCCAAGTCCCGTCAGTTCATGGAGACCCTCTCCGGCAAGAAAGTGGGCCTCTTCGGAACCCTGGGGGCCTACCCCGACTCCGACCATGGCCGCCAGTGCATCACCCGCGTCAGCGAACTTCTCGCCGGCAACCAGCTCTGCGGCACCTTCCTCTGCCAGGGGAAAGTGGACCCCAAACTCATCAAGATGATGGAAACCACCATGAAAGATGATCCCCACCACGGCATGACGCCGGAGCGCAGAAAGCGCCATGAGGAGGCGGCCAAACATCCCGATAAAAACGATCTGATCAATGCAGCAGGAGCCTTCGCAGGCATGGCAAAAGCCATTTGCCTTGACCTTGAAAAAAAGGAGGTGAGGGGATGAGAACGATGACAATAGAGGAGATGGAGACGATGCTCACCCACGCCGGATGGGCCACGATCTGCACGGTGAGAGATGACGGAACGCCCTACGCCGTTGAGGCCACTTACTTCAGGGATGGGGCAGACATAGGGTTTATGATCAACCCCAGGGGCACCACGGCGACCCACATAAAAAAACGCCCCGACGTGCTCTTAAAACTGACCACCAGCGATGCGGCCATGCACCATTGGGCAGGGATCTCCCTCTTTGGCAAGGCGGAGATGGTCACCGAGAAAAACGCCATGGCCCGCGGATGGGATCTTTTGGGAGAGGCCATGGACACCGACTACAGCAAAGCCAGAGATCGTTTCTGCAGCACCCCGGAGAAATCGCCCTTCCTGAGGGTCACCGTAAGCGAGAGCACCGGCCGATGCAGCGCCCGCAAAGGGGCCTCCATGAATTGGCCCTTCCTGCCCTCGAAAACGGAGGCCGTGGGATAACGGGTCCCCTTAAAGGATGCCACCGCGAATTGCTTTTTAAAAAGCGCCGCCAAAACATTCCGGTTACACGAGGCTTTCTTCCCTGTCCAGAGGACGGGGAAGAAAGGCCCGCAAGGCGCCTTACTCCATTTTAAATCTTTTTGACCCCAATACAAATCCACCGATTATCTATATCTTCAAACACAAACTCACTGTTTCCATAATCAGTCATTTGTAAATGCTTTACCATTTTTACATCACTTGCCAGACACTCGTTATAGATATTTTCAATATTCCTGCCTGTAAAATAGCCGTCGTAGCCATCCCCATGAATCACTCGATTGGGCTGAATTTCAGATAATTTTGATTTTGTCAGCACGATCTCGACAAGATCCCTGTACAGGCAGATATGCGGCTGATTGACATCCAAATATTTGACCGCTTTAAAGCTCAACTTTTCTTCATAATAAGAAGACGTGGCATTCAAATCAGGCACTGGCAGTATCAATAAGCTATGTAATAACTCAGATTTCATAAGATGACCCATTCCCATTGTTTCAAATGCCTCGATAGCCTCCTGGGCGGCATTCCCCGATATAAAAAGGGCTATCGATTGAATGCCTCGATACGCTCCGCAATATTCGCCTTGAGATTCATGAAAAAAAGCGAATAGTCGAAGGCATGGTAGACGCCTTCAGGAAAATGGCCGCCTTTAACCGTTACCAGGGCCACATCTTCAGGCTGGACAACCAGCCCCCCGTCCACAATCCTGGCCGACGTAAAATGCGGGTAGGTTCGAGGCTTGCCCGCAGAATCAAAAAAAACAGCGCCGAGATTTTTCTCAGCAGAAACAAAGACCCCATCCGTGGTCCAGGAGAGGGGGTTCACGGCTAACGCACCGGCCTTGAGGGTCGGAGCCACGGACTGCCTGCCCGTGCCTATTGTATCCTGAAAATGGGATAAAGCGCACACCTTAAGCCAAAAAACCACTCTCATTTGCGTTATTCAATTGAAAAATCAAGCTTTTTTCCCTTGCTTTTTGAGGTGTATGCATTGTATAATACGTACACTTTAAAGGGGGTTATAT
>NZ_JAQYWB010000115.1 GCF_030145185.1 Desulfoluna sp.
TCCTTGGTTTGTCATGTCAGAAATACGCATGTATTGATGAAATTTCAGAATGAATTTCAATTAAAAAGGCAGGTTACTTGTTGGAAATGAGTGTCTCACAGATTGGCATGGAGGTCAAGCGCATGGTGCCTGTCCCCTGATTTTATGGTGGTCCTGGATGATACTGTAAACCGCAGCCAGACCGAGCCCTGTCCCCTTGCCCTGGCCTTTGGTGGTGAAAAAGGGGTCGAATATTTTTTCGAGATTTCCTTGCGCGATGCCACACCCGGTATCTCCGATGTTGATTTCCAGGTACTGGCCGGGTTGGATGCCAAAGCCAGTGGCATCGCATGTGGCTTGATCCAGGGTGATGTTTCTTGTATCAAGCCACAACTCCCCCCCCTGTGGGCATGGCGTGGCTGGCATTGATACCGATATTCATCAAGGCATTCTGCAGTTGGGAATCATCGCCAATGATTCTGCTATTTTCTGCGCTGTTTGTAACTGAAATCATAATATTTTTATCAAGAGTCTGTGAAAGGAGAGAGACCGTCTCTTCTATGATGTCATGAAGATCAACAGCCGTTGACGCGAATTTGCTCTTGCGACTGAAAACAAGAAGCTTGCGCGTCAAATTCGCTGCACGCGTCGAGGACTGAATGATAATATCAACGTACTCTTTCGCCTTTTCGCTGAGATCAAGGCTCTCGGAAGCGAGCAGCTCGGAGGCGCCAAGGATACCTCCAAGCATGTTGTTGAAGTCGTGAGCTATTCCTGCTGAGAGCTGGCCGATGGCATCCATTTTATGGGCATGTCTGAGTTGGTCCTCCAGTTTCTTGAGTTCGGTGATATCCTGACTCACGGCGATGAATTGGACAATATCACCTTGTTCATTTTTTACAGGGGTAATGGTGGCGGCTTCGCTGTATAAAGACCCGTCTTTTCGCTGGTTGAGAAATTCTCCCTTCCACACCCGGCCATCGCGAATGGTGCCCCAGAGGTTTTGGGAAAACGCGTCATCATGTTTGCCAGCCTGGATACGTTCAAGGGGTTGCCCCACGGCCTCCTGGGCTTCGTAGCCACTGCTTTCGTTAAAAGCGGGGTTCACCCACAGCACAATACCCTCGGTATCGGTCACAACAATGGCGTTGGCAGCGGCTTTAAGAGCTGTGTCCCAGGTATGAAGTGTTTCTGCATACGCCTGCTCCTTTTGATGGGCATCATACAGAGTCTGCAAGCTGAATTGAACACTGTCGCGGAATCGCGCAAGGAGTTCACGAATATGGGTCGAATAGGTATTGGGCTTGGTGTCCAGGATACAGATGGTGCCGAAAATATCATCCGTTGGCCATGTGATGGGCATCCCGTAGTAAGAGATCATCCCGAGATCAATGTCAGGATTCTCCCACCATAGGGGGTCTCATCGGGCACCAGCAGTTCCTTACGTGTGTCCATCACGGTCTCACAATAAAGACCGGTATTCAATGTGCCCCTTTCCCCTGCTCATAGACCATGCCCTCGTTCTGGCTACAGGTAAAAACCTCTATTTCATGGGGATGAACCCGCATGATCAGTGCGGCCGGCACCCCGGCAATGCGTGACAGCAGGTTTGTGATACTCTGCCAGTTGGCATATATCCCTGCAGGGATTTCAACCTCATTGATGATGGGATACTTGGATTCGGTAAGACCGATGGCTTTCATAGAATCTCCATTCGGGGAATGTCTCCCACGGATACGCACCATTGAACTCTGAAATCACGAATATTTGTGAATAGGGGTGGCCCGTAGTTGTTGGTCGTTGATAGGGAGAAGGGAAAAAGTTTTAAGATTCTAAATGGAGGCGAAGACCAATCGTAAGGGTGTGAAATCGAGGCAGTTTCTCTGTATCCTTTAATATACTGCAGTCGGGGGGGGATGGCAAGAAGCAGGGTCAGTACCGGAAACATAAGGTTATAGTCTCTAAGTAACCGCTCTCTATGCACAAAGAGCTATCGTACTGATTTTTCATGAGAAATGTTAATTCTATTGATGTAAAATTCATTTAATTTTGACACAATTCACTATTTCCACGAATGTTGAAGTGTTGAAGATTTGTTGAAGGTGATTGAAATGCAAGTTGAAGAGTTGAAGGGACAGGCAAAATAAGTTCCTCGCCTGTTACGTGGGCGCTCACTCGTTGATATTCAGATATGCAGGATTAAAATCAGAACCGGTTGACCCTCAACGATCCGTAGGGTGCATTCCAGGCACCAAAACCTGCAGCGTACCCCCCCTGTCTGTCGCCAAAAGTTCCAAGCTCAAAACCAATCCACAGAACTTTTTTACTAACCTTAGCCATCCCTCTGGCAATGTTACCCCAAGAGTAACTCACTAATTTTGTATTGAATTCTAAATACCAGTGACGTATTTTTTCTGTTTAGCTCAAAAAGAAGCCTCCGGCGGCAAGGTGTGCCACTTTGAAAGCAGATTGCGGATACGCTTTGCCCCCATGTCACGGCGTAGCCGCAGGCGAAGACGGCTCGCTTGTCACGCCGGAGGCTTTTGCGTAGGCGGATTCCTCGGGTCAAAGCGCATCCGCCTTTTTAATAAAATGTGGCAAAAGTTTAGCCCTCGGCAGGGCCGCGGAAGGCACAGCTGAATAGCTACTTTTTAATTACAAATAATAAGAGTAGAGGTGAGGCGTCGAGACTACCAATTGGTAAGATAAATTTTTCTACAATTAAGGCTAATTACAACCGGAGTTACCGGGCATACCTGCTTGCTTTTTCAGGTATTCGGTCAAAAGATGAAACGTGTCGACTTGTCCCCCCGTTATCTTTAGAAACCTTATGGCCAATGCGCGGAGAAGGTTGGTAGTGGTGTGTTTCCTTGTATATGCTTTCGCTATCTACCGAGGCCAACTTATTGATTAAACACAAAAAAGGTTAGTTTTTTATGAAAAAAATCGTATATATTTTTACTTTTTTTCTATTTTTTTGCACAAATGTTTTTTGCGCGACATGGACGATCACCACCACAGGGGATTCCGGCAAGGGGTCACTCCGGAACGCTATTGAAAAATGCGCTGACGGGGATGAAATTGACTTTGATTTGAACTTTAAGACCCCTCAAATAATCACCTGTGCTGATTACCCTCTGAAAATTATAAAATCTATGACCATTACTGGCCCCGGCGCAGAGCACCTATCCCTGGACGCAGGGGGCTGGGACAGAGTTCTAAAGATTGAAGGCACAACCAAAGAGTCCACCCTGGTGAAGATTGTAGGGGTACGTATTACCGGGGGGAATACTTACTCATCAGAAAAGCAAGGGTGTGGTATTCGTGTTTCCAAAGCGTCCCTTAAAATGAGCCATTGCGTGATCACAGACACTCGGGCCAGGGACTCAGAGGGGGGGGGCATCCATGTTTCCGATTCAAATCTTGAAATGATCGATTGTGAAATCACGGGCAATAGAACTATCGGCAAAGGCGGCGGCATCAATTCCAAGGACTCAAACCTTGTGATGACAGATTGCAAGATCACGGATAATCAAGCGGATACAGATGGGCCATTGACCGGTGATGGAGCAGGCATTTTTATTGACTCAAGCAACTTGAATTTATTGAGGTGCGAAGTGTCTGGAAACAGCGCCTCAGAACCGTATGGCATAGGCGGTGGTATCCGCGCGGTGAATGAGGGTAGCCTCTTGCCAATAACCCTCGATCAGTGTGTCATAGCTGACAACAGTGTCGGGACAGGGGGTGGAATTGCACTGACGGAGATGGCCATATCCTTAGTCAATTGCACGATCTCCGGTAACACAGCGCTCGATGGCTCCGGAGGAGCCATTTACTGTAATGATAGCTCTGCCGATATGAACCAGTGCACAATCGTCAACAACAACTCGGGGCTTTATTTGGACAACACCGTCGCTCATATGAAAAACAGCATTCTGGCCAACGCGAGTCATGATGCTTTTGACGGGGGGGGCGGTACGTTGACATCCGAAGGGTACAATCTCTGCGATAAGCCGCTGACAAGTTTTGATCAAGAGACGGATCATACCGGCTGCGCCACCTTAAATGTGGGGGACTATGATGGTGTGACACATACCCACCCATTGCTTGCTGGGAGTATCGCCGTCGATTTGATTCCTGAGGGTGACAATGGGTATAACGGTGCTCCCGCAACGGATCAGAGGGGGATAAAAAGGCCTCAGGGCAGAGGGGTGGATGTGGGGGCTTATGAAATGGAGCCCAACCCGCCTTCAGCATCGCCATTTACTGCTGAGCCCATTTACCAGAAGACCGTCTATGCGTTTAAAACAGCAGATTTTGGGTATACGGGTGCCGACTCAGATCCTCTGGACCATGTACGAATTGTGAAGGTTCCAGACGAAGGCACTTTGTGGGTGGACAACGATGGCTCCGGCAGCATCACCGACGGTGAGAGTGCTCTTTCAGACGGCGAAACGGTCTCTTTGGTTGCTTTGGATGGTGGAAAGCTTTTGTACCGGAATGATACGGGGCTCTCTTCGTTCTTTGATTTTGATGTCAATAACGGCATGAAGTACAGCGTGTCAACGTACAAGGCAACCCTCATCGTTATTTCTGAGCCCGCTGTAACGCTGAGCCAGACGCCGGGGCCTGTTCTTTCTGAACATGGCGGAACCGCTAACATCATGGCTTCCCTTTCCCATACGTTTAATAAAGCGGTTACGGTAAACCTGTCGTTGTCAGATACGTCCACGTGCAAGGGTGAAGATTATTCCGTTTCGACCTTATCTCTCGTAATTCCAGCAGGACAGGCATCAGGAGTGGTGTGTGTAACCGGCTTGGATGACTTTTTCGTTGAAGGTGATGAGACCCTGACGTTTGATCTTTCTTCTGTTATCAACGGTGTTACATCAGGCACGAACCAAGCCAGCTTTACGTTGAAAGATGATGATACGGCAGGGATGAGCCTGAGTAAAACTGAAGCTCGGGTTGGCGAGTCCGGCATCTCGGACAGCTTTACCGTGGCCCTGACTTCGGCCCCTTTGTCGAACGTGGTAATCCGTGTTACCAGTGACGACATCCGTTGGGCCTCTGTGAGTCCGGCTTCCCTTACCTTCACCCCCGCCAACTGGGGGGTGCCTCAGACCGTTGTCGTTACCGGCAAGGATGACCGGATCTTAAGTGGCGATAAGATCACTCGTGTCACCATGGCGGTCGTGGACAGCCAGAGCGATAAGCATTTTTGTGAGATCGCAGAGGGGCATGTATCGGTTACCATCGATGATGACGAAGTGGGCTGGACAGGTGGTGCCGGGAACAACCTTTGGTCTGATGCCGGGAACTGGATGCACGGAGTCATGCCCGTTGATGGGGACAACGTGGTGTTAACGGGGGCCGGTGATGACACAATTCTTCTGGATCAGGCCGTGACCCTGAATTATCTATCTCTCCCTGAGTCGTTTGCCGGGACCCTTGTCCAGGGAGATGTTCCACTGACCATCGTCGGTGATTTTCAAATGGCAGGTGGGAAATTTACAGGAAGCCAGTCCACCATTACCATAGGAGGCGACTTTCAACAGGCAGGAGGCCTCTTCGCCTCTACCTCGGGTGAGCTGCATCTTTCCGGCGATTTCAACCGAAGTGGTGGAAGCTTTGCTGCAAAGGGCGGATCTTTAGTGCTTACGGGGACCGATCAGGCAATTTCGGGTTCCACCACTTTTTATCGCCTCATTTGCCTCTCCTCCAGGCGGTATACTCTTCGGTTTGAAGCCGGTTCAACACAAGAGGTTGAAAACCTCTTGCGGCTTGAAGGTTGCGCCGAGAAGGTGTTTTTTGTCGGCAGCACCAACGACAACAATGCGTGGCAGATTCGAGCCTTGGGCACCGTGATCCTGGATAGCCTAACGGTGCGGGATTGCCATTATAAGGGGGCTCCCGCCATCGTCTGCGGTAACAGCTTCGACGACGGCAACAACGAGGGGGTAACATTCGTTTCTCAGGAGCCTCCGTGCGCCATTTTTACTGATCTTCCTGCTGAGCCCGTGAACGCAGAGACACTTTCTTTGTTGGTGGGTGGCATCGGGGTTGTCTCTTATCGTTGTCAAGTAAATGATGGGAAATGGAGCGATGAGGTACCCATAGACAAACGGCTTATGGTTTCTCTACCCGAGGAGCCCTATTGCACTATTAAAATTAAGGGGAAGAGTCGATCAGGGGTTTGGCAACGAGAAGACGAAGCCACCACGGCCATTGTCGGCATTGACCGTATGGCCCCCACAGCCCGGTTGTTGGATGGACCACAAGGTGAGGTCGGGCGAGGCGAGGCCGCCGTCCGTGTGTGTGGCGACGGCGTGGCGGTGTATCAATTCTCCGTTGATGGGGGGCCCTGGAGCGCTATCCGGATGTGTCGTGCCCCCCTCTTCCTTTCGGACTTAACTCCGGGTGAACACACCCTTGACGTAGTGGGTGGTGATGTCGCCGGAAACTGGCAGACCAAATCCAGCGCCACCTCAACCCATTGGGCCGTGAACCCAGCTCTGCCGGCGGCTATTCTTGCCGGGGTGCCTGCATCTTTCACACAAGAAAGCAACGCCACCATCACGGTGATGGGAGCCGGTGCGGGAATGGATGAGTACACGTACGCCTTGGATGATGGTCCGTGGCAATGCCAATTGGCGGATACGCCCATTGAGTTGTTTGATATAGATGATGGGGAACATACCCTATACGTCAATGCGGCAATCGGCGATGTCTGGCAAGGGGGAGGCAGGAATTGTCGGATCGGCGCCACCACCTGGCACTGGACCATTGACCAGGAATCCCCGGTGACGCCAGCCATTACAACGGCAACCGGAGAGCCTGTCTCTTCTGCGATTATCCTTTCGTGGAGTCCCCAGCCTGGTAACGACAGATACCGGGTGTGGTATTCGGACTCCGAGTTCTCTCCGGATACCCTCACGCAGGCAACCGAGCTCAGCGTCGGCCAAGATGCCTTTCAATCACAGGGGACCTTTCACCTGGCTGTGGAGGGGCTTCATGCCGGGACAACCTATTGGTTTGGCATAAAGTCGGTGGACAAGGCCGGTAACACCTCTGCGTTAAGTACGGTAACCTCTCAGACCACCACCGATATCCGTCCCACCATCAGCAACGTAAGGCTGGCTGACGGTGGAGCCGTGGCGGATAACAGCCGTTCTCGCGAACTTATACTGAAGGGAGCCCATTTCCTGGAGCCTGCGGGAACAAATCTTGTCCGCTTCTCAAACGCCAATGCAGCCTTTGACCTGTTTTCCAATGCAGGCACCCCGACCCTCCTTCGTCTCGATGTCCCCATGGGCGTTCCGACTGGAGAGTATACCCTTCGTATTCTGAACAAGTACGGATCTTCGCGTCCCTTAAAGGCATGTTATACGGTAAGCAATGCACCGGAGCCCCTTCCTGAGGTGTCTGAAGTTACCCCGATTTTGGTTATTCCCGGCACAGAGACGGAGATGGCTATTTCTGGCAGCAATTTTGGGCGTTCCGTTTCAGATGTGCTGCTTGTCGCCAAAGATGGGACGTGTACTTCCTTTGAAAAGATCCTGTTGGAAAGTGAGTCTTGTCTTCGGGCGACACTGGCACTTCCTGCGAATTTTTCAGCAGGATACTACAGCATTCGTGTTGTTACCGAGTCCGGTTTGTTTAACGAGGTCAGCGCCATGCAAGTCGAGGTGGAAGAGATTGTGGATATGGCGTCTCAGACCGAAAACATCATGACACTGCATCCGGTCAAGGTGGGATTCCTCCCAATGAGCGTAAAAACGACCCTGACCACAGATTCTCGCCCGGAGTCCCCCGGTGCCTGCGTAATGCACAGCAAGATTGCGGTAGCATTCGAGCCCGGTACCCGCCTTGAAAAGAAGGCAAAAGAAGAATGGCTGGCTTATGACGGTATTGTTCTGCCCCCCAGGCAAATTCCTGTTCCCGAAGAAATCAGGGCGCAACTTGAGAATGGATGCCTGGCATTCAGCCTTGGTTCAAGCCAGTCGCTTCGCCTGATGGATAACAGGCCTCTCTACATGACGATGGATGTCGTTTTGCCTGAAGGAAGCCATACACCGATTGTCTACTATGTTGCACCCGATAACACTATGGTCATAGCTGGCTTGAAAGGTATCAGGAATGGGATCGATATCCAAACAGGAGGGACCATACTCGGCGTACGAGACAACACGCCCGAACCCGGCCTGATGACTTGGACCATTGGTCTGCTCTCCGATCACATGTCAACATATGCCATTGGGACAAAGCGAAGCGAATGCGAGCCCCCTTCTGATTCTGGTTCTCATTTTGGGCCTTGCTTTATATCTGCAGCCAAAGGGCCAGATCGGCATTCAACCCTACCTGCCCTTGCCTGTTTTAGACGCTTGGTGCAGCATTTTCAAAGGGGGGGATCAATCTGGGCGATCGTCAAATAGGTGAAGGCAACCAGGGAACAGACGACATACGTTTGTATATTAAATGTCATATCATAGGATTTTCTTCTCTCATGGTTTCCGCAAAAAAAACGTTGTACTGCCATGGATTCGAACTGAGCGAAAAGTATGATTAGCAATTGATACCAGAATTGGGCGATGCAGGAACAGCCTTTCCAAGGACAAGGACAAGGACAAAATATAAATCGTATGCCCTCACGGCCTCATGCATGGGTGCGGAATTCATTTTAAATGTTTGCAGATTATTGTCTTTATAGCGGCTTTATCTGATACAGCGACAAAAACCGTCAAGCCCCTCTCTCAAGCGTTTCATGGAGTCCATGCCATCAAGCCCTGTGATCTGCCGGGGGGGGGGGCGTTCCCGGCTGCCATAAAGCGAATCCTTAAAGAGTTCATCGGTTCCGATTAAAAGCCTTGGAACCGAGCCCCAGGAACCGGAAACAGATCAAAATCAACCCCAGCCCCCCGTGGGTCGATCCAACGGACACTTGAGGTCGGTTTATTTAACATCCGAGAAGCGCCTGTCCCCTCCTATCTTTTCCTCTCTTGTCCCTTTTTACTAAAGCAATCATATTTCTTCCCGATATTAGTTCTATTCTGTACTTCAATGAAATTATTGAACCATCGATTTCAGGAATAGCCTTATCATTCAAGGGCCCCATTTCATAGCCCGGATATTTCACGAGTCGAGTGCTTCCATATTCAAGGCATCAGAGTTGCAGATGCAGTGGTTTACCTCAAAGCTCTGATAACGCGGCAGATGAGTGCACCCGGCTCGCCCGAAGGGTGAGAAAATCAGACAGAATACCGTGGATTACATTTTGTATTTTTGAAACAGCTGAAAATATTGCTGCAAAGAACTGTCATTACGATTTATTCCTTGGCCCAAATCGTTTTCTCATGAAATATCCGGGTTAACCCGTCAAGGAGTAGAGCAATGCGATACCCTGTTCAAAGAAATGCCTGGTTCACCCTCACCTCATGTTTCCTATTCATCCTCGCAACAATCAGCTGCAGTTTTGCCGACACCACTCCAAGCCTGAAACTCTCCGTCCTATGTGACGACACCGCGGTATCCGAGATGTTTGCCACGGAACATGGCGTTTCGATTTATATCGAGTTGGCCAACGGCCACCACTGGCTCATGGACACCGGCACCACAGATATTTACCTCCAGAACGCCCAGCGCCTGAATATCTCCCTGCAAGACCTCACCGGGATTGCCATCAGCCATGGACACGACGACCACACAGGCGGCCTCACCTTCTACCCCCGTCTTGCCGGAAAACCACCGATCTACGGCCACCCCTACATCTGGCACAAGCAATACAGTGTCAAAGAAAATGCCCCGGTGCGTATCTGTGGCATGCCTTATCTGGCCAGAACGTATTCAAGCCCAGCCTTTAAACCCGTCAACAACACTCAAAAACTCGATGAGGGTCTTTACTTTTTCACAGACATCCCCCGCGAAGCGGGCAACTACCAGCCCATTAAAAGCAAATTTTTCAACGAGGACGGCACCGGCCCCTGCCCCATAATCGACGATGCCACCCTGGTGGTCAAAACGCCTCAGGGTCTCGTGGTCATCAACGGCTGCGGGCATGCCGGCTACATGAACATCCTGAAGGCCATCACCAAAGAGTTCCCCGGAGAGAAAATCCTCTCCGTGGTGGTAGGAGGACTCCACTTGAAGGATGACTCTCCGGAGATTTTAGCCAAAGCCGTGGCTTACACCGATACCGTAAAAGCTGAAGGGTTTACTTTTTACGCAGGCCACTGCATCAGGGACAAAGCCATCTCCTACTTCCGTAAGGCCTACGGAGAAAAAGTCGTTCAACCTTATGGCGCTGGAACCATCATTCAATATTAAATCGGCAACTTAATACACGACTCAGAAGATGAAAGAGATATCCATAGTGCCGGTCAATTGAAAAAAGTCTGCCACCAACCGATAAGCAGTTGTTTTGCAGATAGAAAAGAACAGTATCAAGTCATCTGACCGGCACGAAAAAAAAGGGCGGGACAAAAAAGGGCGGGACAGGCAACATGCGCCTGTTGTGCTTGAAGTGTTGTGCTTGAAGAAAAAAGGGCGGGACAGGCAACATGCGCCTGTTGTGCTTGAAAGAACAGGCCCCCAAAGCCGCTTCACCGTTTTAGCAGCCGCGCCACCGTCCATAGACACAATCCTAGCCCGTGAAATATCCGGACTAACAGAGTGCCAGGGCGTGAGGACAACGCCTTGGAACCGATCCCCGGAGACGGTAACACATTGAAATCGAACCCTGCCCCCCAGGGGTCGATCCAACGGACACTTTTGAGGTCGCTTTATTCATCAGATGTGGGCGCCTGTCCCCTGGTTTTGGGTTTCCCTGGTTTCATAACGATCCGAAATCTTCAAAAGGAAAAAATACGGTATGGGAAAGGTATTTCTTTGTGCAGAATTGTTACTAATAATTTGACACCGGCCCCTGCCCGATATATGCGATATATGTAAGCTAACGTTAGGATATATAGAAGATTTATTGTTACAGATAAAGAATACTCATTTCACTCCTGTTTAAATTTCAAATCATTTTCCCGATCCGGGTGAGTACGGCAAATCAGGG
>NZ_JAQYWB010000032.1 GCF_030145185.1 Desulfoluna sp.
CGGTATTCTGTTTGATTTTCTCACCCTTCGGGCGAGCCGGGTGCACTCATCTGCCGCGTTATCAGAGCCTTGAGGTAAACCACTACATCTTCAGCTCTGATGCCTTGCATATGAGCGCACCCAACTCGTGAAATATCCGGGTTAAGGTAAACCCTATATCTTCAGCTCTGATGCCTTGCATATGAGCGCACCCAACTCGTGAAATATCCGGGTTAGTAATGCATAATCTGTATACGAGGCGCATCGGCGACTTCCTCGTATTTTTTGGCAAAGGCCCTGAAGGACTCGCTGTACTGCCGACCGTTGCCTGGATCGTTGATTCTTAAAAATGTGTTGTCAGCGGTGCCGTCCCCATAGATGCCACGAATCACTCGGGCATGGATGGCCCAGCTTGCCCCCGGCGCTTCATCGGCGATTGCGATGAGCGGGCCATGGGTTTCGATGAGCGAGCGTATCCCGCTGATCGTATAACTCATCGGTGGTTCTCCCTTCATGCCACAAGCCAGGGCAAACGCCTCATGGTCGGCGGCTTTCAGGCCCTCGTCGTTATCAAACATCGTTCGGTATTTGGCTCCGGCTTTGTCCATGGCCGCAGTAATGGTGTAGGATTGCTTGTCGTGCCAGGAAAGCATCATGGTTGCCACCGTGGCCCAGCAGGTATTGTTGGTCGGCTGCGCAACAATGGGGACCAGGCCGGGCACCGTGTAATCGAAGCTCGTCCCCCCGGTGCTGGCTCCGGAGGCTGGAACGGCGATGGTTACAGATTCGTTGTCGCGTTTGATTTTAAGATCTTTCTTATTGTCTGAGGCTTTCTTGATGGCTTCTTTGACCTCTTTCTCTTCGCTCAGCTTCGTTTTCTTCGTGGGTTCCCCAACCAATGAGTTGAGCGCACTGTGGGTGAGTGTGTTGGCCTGTTCCTTTGTAATCTGATTGTTTTGTTTGGCCTCATCGATGGTTTTCAGTGTTTTACCGATATCTTTTTTCATCGACTGCTGTTTTTGAATATCAGCGGCCAATCCAGCCAGATCCGTCACGCTCTTGGAGGTCGTTTGCAATGCCTGCAGGGCATTGGCCTGGGTCCCGGCGAGCCCTGTCATATCTTTAAAGGCATCCCCCTTGCCCAGAAGCGCATAGGCGGCGGCCAGCCCGGTGGGATCAGGTGCCGCAGGCGCCGACTGCATGTTGACAATATGTGCCGGAAGATCTTTCACCTGCAGGTTGCCCGGGTCACTTTTACGGCTCTCGGTTGAAACCGCATTGATGGGCGTCGGTTTCGATCCGCACGGCGACTCTTCAAAGCGCCAGAGCCGGGTGTCGTCGATCTCTTCGCAGCTGTTGCAGCGTCCCAGAACCGATTCGGCGTAGACGCCTTTGGTCGGAACACTGATACGGAAAGGATCTTGAGGCGTTGTGGGCTGGTAGTAAGCCAGAAGATCTTGCAGTTTCCGGAAGACAGGGTCAAGCCGCTCTCCCGGCACAACGTTCAGGACCAGGTTGTTGCCCACGACACCGATAATGTTATTTCCAACGACGCTGGCGACACTTCTACCTCCGGAATGGGGGGCGATGTACCCATCAAGCAATCCGAAAAGACGGCTTTCGTCCATGCTCATCCAAATGATTTTATGTGCCCGCTCCATGTGTTCGTTCAAAAAGTTGATCAACAGCGACGCTGCTTCCCGGTCTTCTTTTCTGGGGTCTCGGAGTTCCTTGCTCGAAAGCGGCGTGTAGATTAGCGCGGCATCTGTTTTGGTCTCTATCTCAAACCATGGGAATGTCGAAAGATCGATTTTTACGTCTGTGGTGTTGATGATGTCGTTATTGACTCGGCCGTTACGCACAATATATTCACTGAGATGATGGGTTCGGTAATGTAGGTATGCCGTGCGCAGGATGATCTTCGAGGACCGTTTAACGCTCGTATTGGCCCGGAAACGCAGGTGCTTGATCTGCTTGCGCGTAATGATTTGTTTTTCTTTGCTCGCGATACTGACGCGTAAGGGCATGCCCCGTCGGTAATGAGAGAGCAGCGTAAAGTCAAGTTCAAGTGTCTCTTCGGTGCCATCGTCGGCCACCCCGTCCACCTGAAGGGTTTCAATAAAGGAGCGGACGATCTCCGGGGCGTACTGCGCTTCGAAAACAGCGTCCTTCTCCTGTTCCGTCAACGGCACCTCCCGCTCCAGATTGAAGACCATCTTTCCGAAAAACCAGGGAAAATCAAGAGAGAGGTCGTACTCCTCTGTTTTGGTAAGCTCTTCGATGGCACTGATGTACGGCCTGGTCAGCTCAAAAGAGAGGCTGAAGTGGCCGGTAAACTCTTCGATGTTCTCGTCGCCGTAAGTCCCTTCAGGAAGATCGGAGTTCGCATAGTTTGTCTCAATACGCTCGATGGCATCAAACCCTCTTCGGAGCTTGCGTCCGTATATGGCCCGACGCAGCGTATGGTTCCAGCGAAGCACCTTCTGATGATCGAAGTAGCTCATGGGCAGCGGCACGAAAAGGCACTCCTGCACATCCACCAGCTCCTGCTCGATGGCGTAATGCTTGAGCACTTCAAAATACTCGACGGTCATGGCGTGGCAGTGGTTGTTGTTTTTGATCACTTCTGTCTGCACGTTGACGGTTTCATTTTGCCCTATCGTTTGAATCACCGTATTTCTCTGGCTTCTGAGAGCGGACGCCGATTGTGCAACGGTGTCCTGCAGCCTGTTCAGTGAACTTCCCGAGAGATTCCTTGCCGAGTTCTGTGCCGCCGTCGACTTGGATGACGCCCCGGAATGGGAGACGCCGCCAGCAAGGCCGAGGGCGACAGGGCCTAAGAAGCCCCCCAAAGCCCCGCCGATTCCGGCACTGGTTGAGCTTGTCTTGTTGGTTGAGCTTGCATTGATGTTTTCTCGGAATGAGGAGCTGATGATTTCACTGATATCCCGATCCCTCGAAATTCCCGCGGCAAGTTCTTCCGAAACGGTTTGCGTTTCCACCCTGCCTGCGCGTTCTTCTCTGTCCCAATCCACAATGGCAATCTGTTTCTCCTGGCAGGGCGCAAGGGGCAGGCTGTAAAGAAGGTCCCCAAGGGAATATCCATCTGCTTTCCACTTCTGTTTAAAGTGCAGGATATGTCCGTGGGCAATCGTGGTGTTTTCATAAATCGTCGGCGTTTCGTCCCAGTCCACACTGTTTTCGACGCTTAGCTCTTTCCGGCCCGGATGGTTGGAGATATAGGCCCGCTCAATCTCCTCTATCTTATTAATGGCCCTGTAAATCTGTCTTTTAAAGGAGATCAGGGTGTTTTTTATGTTGTCATAGTGTTTGATGAAATAGTCGTCTTCGAGGGAGATCATGTATTTCGAACTTGAGGTATAAAAAGAGTGGAACTCTCCCAAAAGGTTCAAGAAAGAAGAGATACTGGCCAAAAATGTATCATAATTCGACCGCATCATCACAATCTCTCCGAGGGAGAAGATCGACTTGTCTCGCAGGGTCTCTTTGATGTCGTCAAATTGATGCATCAGGCAGAGAATGCCAACCGTATCGGTCTTTTCCAAAGGGGGACAAGGCTCGAAACCCGAGAGTTGATCATCCTGGACCGTGACCAGCTCGGCCATGATCCGTCTCAGATACCCCAGCAGCTCTTCTTGATCTTGAGACTCCGGAGTGTCCTTATCGACGGCATGGATTAATTTTCCGCATTTGCTCTTCATGATGTCAATGAGACTGGAATCCACATAGGGTTGCTTCAACAACTCGCGAAGTTCGGCCAGAAAGGTATCAAACGCCTTGCTGAGCTTCCTGCTGGTCTTGATAAAATCCGCATACTCTTTGATATGACCCAGCAGGGATGCCATGGTCTCACGGTTCAGAGTGGCCTTGGATCCCAGGGTTTCACAATAGGTTTTTGCCTCCTGAACTCCGTGTTTCCCGCAATAAGCCGCTGCAAGCTTTTGATGGAGGCGTAAAAGTTTCTTTTTTCGCTGGTCTTGTTCGGAGAGCACCTTGATGAGGTCGCTGAACGTGACGTCCTTGTTCACCTGCAGGAGGTCCTGTGTGTTTAGCTTAAACTTATTGATGCCCGATGAAACCTGCAAACGGTAAACGGCGGGGGCATAGGCGGCCTTGGTTCGGAGGCCCCGGGGCTGTTCTGTCGGGGCTGCCGATCGTTTGGTGGTGTGCTCCTCATCGGCGCTCTCTGTGATCTCTTCGTCTACGGAATAGGGAATGACTGACAAGGCTGTCAATGAGTTGTTGAGCCTGCCGAACAGAGCAAACAGATCATCTGAAATGGCAAACAGCTCATTTCTGAGGAGTTTGCTCTCTCGGGTCGTGATCGTTAACCCTTTGATCTCCGGTTCTGTTGTTCGGACGGTATGATAAAAACTAAACTCTTCCAGGGTTCTGTTCGGCACCGTAAAATCGACACAGTGGCCGCCCAAATCCTGGGAGAAAGCAGGGGAGTTGACCAGGTCGTCTCCGTCGGGCAGGGCAGGGGTGCCCTGGTTGCAGGCAAAACATTCAGGAAGATCTGATAAATCGGCAACGAGAATGATCTCTTTGGGCAACTTCCCGTCGTCGAGGGCAATGGCGACGGGCTGGGCTTCCAGCCCGGCAATCACGCCATACACCTGCTGGTATGTTTTGTTTGCTGCGCGGCCAAAAAAGTATCCCTGCTGATCGGTTACCGCCGAAAAAACGGGGGTGTAACTCTCGCTGTCGAAGGCTGCATGCGGGTCCTCACTGGCCATGACAATAAGCTGCAGCCCCGTGGCTTTCCGCTCCCCGGTGAGGTCAATGAGTTTACCGCTTATTTTCTTATACGCTTTCTCCGCGGGACTCATGTCGTTGAAGGTGATTATTTTTGGGTCGACCTCTATGGCGAGAGGTGACGTTTCGTCATCGGCACTGCCTGAAATATCCGCCGCATTCAGACTCCCATAGCTGTAGAGTTGCCGACCCAGCAATTCACCGTCAGGCGCATAGACTTCGACGGTCACCCTTTCATCCGTAAGCAACTCCTTTTTCGGAATAAAAAATCGGAAGGAGCCATCACCCGCAACATCTGAGCGGTCTTTGCTGAAAACAGAATTCCCCCCGAGGGCCTGAATGTAACTGACCTTCACAAAATGGCCTGAATAGTCATGGGATGCATCACCCAGACTGACTGGAACCAAAACAGCGTTGACACTTTCTCTTTGCATGTTACCTCCTTGAGATGATCAAAAGAAATATCGGCTTTAATCGCAAAAAAAAATGCAGGACAACTGAAGATTAAGGGCTGTCGCAAATAAAAATAGACGAAAAGTGATGAAGGGGGTGCCACGCATTAAAGCGGGTTGTCATAACAGACGGTCCTGGTGCTCGCATGGGCTCGCGGTATCGTACCAGACCGGTAAATCTTATAAAATGTGATGGCGGGTCTTAAGTACAGACAATAAATATAGTCAATAAGGATAGATAAGGCGTGTTGTTATTCAGTAGAACCTTTCACATATTGAGCAAAAGGTCAAGCCATAGGGAAAGGGTCCGTCCCCACATTCTGCTCCGGAATGCATGAAAATAGCACCCGAATTCCACTGCATGCCAGCGGGTTCCATGGTTTCCCGCCCCTTCCCTATCTCATGTCATCAATCAACGCATGAACCTGCCAGCGATAAGAACGAATTCAGCACCCAATCCCTGTTGAGGTGAAGACATACGATTCGTGAAATATCCGGGATAGGCGTCGACTCATCATCCCACACCAAAATTTAAATGGAACCACCGGTGATTATGCGGCTTTTTTTCGCAGGAATCAGACGAACGGTACGCGCCCTTACATGAGATTTAACCGGAGACGCATTTCGCCTGTCCCTTTGTCCTATCCTGCTATGAAAAGAAAAGCAGAGACTCTTGCAATGGCCATAAAGGAAGGAAACGGCATTGAAAATGCAGTGGGCAACATTCAACATTATATCGAAAAAACGTTTGACTCTCCTTTGAAACGAATGAATTGATCCTCGTTCCATGCTTTTTAATAAGCATGAGAGCGCCGTTTATGGATTGCTTCAATGGGATGTTTCATTTTGGCGGGGTGCAAACATCGCCCGCAAGCCGTTGCTGCGGGCGACGCTCGATTCAGGAGAAGATATCGTTTGGCTTATACGGGTGGGCGCCTTCGATCACCTCTACCCCGGCTTTGGCCTTGATTTTTTTGATCAAGGTCTCACTGTACGGGCAGTGGTCGGTGATGCAGGGCGCAATATGCACCTTGGTGGGTGTTTCGTTCATGGGCTTGTTCCATAAATTCACCTGGGCCAGGCGTGTCACGATGGTGGCCCCTGGGCAGTCTCCGCAGTTGAGCAGGCCGATTATCTCTGCGTCTTGATCATACCTCTCAAATTCTCCCTCCCGGCGATTGAAACCCACCAGGCACCTTGAACAGCCGATGCACACATCATCCATGGCTTTCTTGCAACCGACAATCAAAATCTTTTCCATGTGTCCTCCCGTATGGATAGGGTTATTCCTTCTATTTACTGGTCTCATTATTTATCCTTGTAATACTTATGATACTTATGGATAGAATTGCAAGGGGGCGGTTTTTTAAAAGGGGAAAGATGCCGCGACTCGTGGCTCTATGAGAGACCGATTGGGGGCCGGCAATGAAAAGACGCTGGTGCCTGTCCCCAGAAGATCGGAACCCGCTTCCTTGCCGCCGGAGGCTTTTTTTAAAGCTGAAGAGGTGACAGATAAAATCTCAAAATTCACATTCACAGCCAAGGAGACACTCAAAATGAACATGCAGCCCGCGGAAATTAAAAACGGTATTTTCATGTTCAATGGGTCTATTTCCCGCAATCTGATGATAGAGCCCATGGCCAGTCACATGTATTTTCTCGAAGAAGGTGATGAAGTGATTCTCTTCGACCCCTCCTGTGGGAAAGGGATAGCGAAGAGAGTGGAGGCTCATATTCGCAGGAGAAAGAAGGGGCAGGTGAAATGGAAAAAGGCCTTTCTTATTGCGGGGCATTCGCACATGGATCATGCGAATAATTTTTTCTTAAGCGACGTGATCGGGGCTCCAGAGACCCATATTTACCTCCATGAGGAGGGGTTTCAAGGGGGGGAAGTGAAAAATAAACCCGCACCCTTTATAGAGAATATGTTTGCTGAATCCAGCAAATACTTCAATCCCTATCTGGCCTTTTCCTTCCCCTACAATGTGTTGATGTTTTTTTTGGCGGGACTGGACGCACTCTCTCCCAGGATGACGCGAAAATTACTCGGCGTGGTCGGCAGTCTTTCCTGGCCAGACCCTGTCAATGGGTCTGTTGAACCGGAGCCGCTCAGGCAAGACGATCTGCAGATTATGAATTTGGGCGGGGTGACTGTGCGGGGTTGGAGGGTGGGCCATAAGATCCTTTTACCCACGCCAGGGCACAGCACCTGCTCCGTCTCGCTTTTCTGGCCGGAACAGAAAGCGCTGTTTGTCAGTGATGCGGATTGGATAGGGAATCCGGTCTTTGTGTCAGGGTCTTTGAAGGATTGTCTACATAGCCTGGAGATGCTGAAGGCACTGTGTCGGGCCGAGCAAGTCGATACGCTGCTCCCGGCGCATGGGCTTGTGAAGCAGGGGAGAGAAGAGATTTTAAGTTATCTCGATTTTCATATTCGACGCTTGGAGGTGATGCGTAATGAAGTCTTGGCCGCCTATCGTTTAAGCGGGGAGGATAAAGATGTACGCAGGCTGACAAGGCTGTTGATCCAGGAGTCTCCACTTTTCCGGATGCTGAAGCTGGTGAATTATCCGAGGCAAGTTGTCTTTGTGCATCATGTTGTTGCGGTGTGCCTCAGGGAAGAAGGTCTTCTGGACTGAAAAATAATGAAGACGTGTTCTGACATGGGGCGGCAATCAAATTCGTTGTGGCCTCTTCGAGCATGGGGGTTCGGCCCGTTTGGCCCGGATATTTCAGGGGAAAATAACCATACCAAAACAATAATACATTATTACGGCGTGTTACAAAGAAAAATATAGATATTTCAAAAATGCAAAATGTAATTTGCCGTTTTCTATTCGCTTTTCTCACCCTTCGGGCGAGCCGAGTTTGCTCTTTGTGTTACTCGTTAGTTCTTATGAACAATACTTCCTGTATTTTCTTGATATATTGTGGGTCGTGGCGTATGTCCTTGGGGGCAGTCGGGAGCGCGAGCCGGGCTGCAGGTTACTGTTCAGATGAATGGTGTCGCCGGAGGCCTCGATTGTTTGTCTGTTTTATTTTTTTGTGCCAGCACTTCCAAGGAGAAAGTAATGAAAAAAGTAGGTATTATCCGTTGTCAGCAAACAGAGGACATGTGTCCGGGGACTTCAGATTTTAAGGTGGCCTCGGCCGGGACCCTTGGTTTCGAGCATTTAGGCCCTGTAAAGATCGTGGGATTTGTCACCTGCGGTGGGTGCCCGGGTAAGCGTGCGGTGGCTCGGGCCAAGCTGATGGTGGATCGAGGCGCTGAGGTCATTGCCCTTGCTTCCTGTATATCTAAAGGTAACCCTATTGGTTTTCCCTGCCCGCATTTTGAGGCCATAAGGAATGCCGTTGCCGCGAAAATCGGTCCGGATATCGAGTTGATCGAATACACGCACTGATGGTACAGCCATCCCCCTTCTAATGGATCCGGGAGAATCGATGAGACAAAACAGTGAGCAGAGAACCCTTGAGGTGATGTTGCAATGTGTGGATATGACGGGGTCAGAGGTTCTCGAAATTGGATGCGGGGATGGACGACTTACTTCCTGGCTGGTGGGAAAGGTGAAACACCTCACCGCCATCGATCCCGATGGCAAGTGTATTGAAACGGCCAGGAAGAAAGTGCCGAGCGCAGATTTTTTCGTGGGTTCGGGGGAATGGTTGGATTTTCCTGACGGCCGTTTTGACCTCGTTTTATTCAGCCTTTCTCTTCACCATCAGGACAGCAGGTTAGCGCTTCAGGAGGCCTCAAGGGTCCTCAAAGACAAGGGCGTCGTCCTGGTCCTTGAGCCGTTGAACGAGGGCGGGATCGAGGAGATTTGCAAGGTTCTTCATCAAGAAGACCAGGAAAAGCTGGAAGCTCAGCAGGCCATTGCGGAGAGTGATTGGGTGGTTCATCGGCGGGAGGCCTTTGCCAGCCAATGGGTTTTTGAGACGCCTGAGGAGATGTACCAGTGGGTTTTTGATTACTATGATACGCCCTTTGACATCGCATTGGCTCAGCAGATGGGAAGACAGCCGGGGGTGGATATGAGTACCCGACCTGTCCTGTTGCAGGAGTGGCAGGAGCTGCAGCTGCTCAGTAAAGAGTGAGGGGCTGAGCCCTTCGGAATTTTTTTATGAAAATTTTGCCTTAATTTTTTCGTACCCTTTCAGGCTGTTTTAAGGTGGCACACAGTGTCACTGGAGTGATGTCGGTTCATGCTTGCCCGTGAATGGATTCGGAAACACCTTCATAGCATGCGCTTGCGACCAATGATCCGCTCACGGGTCCAAGTTCTCTTGGAAAAGCCTATTTTGCTGCGACACGTGCCCCCCCACACACCTTCACCCTTCACGCGAATGTGAACGCTATGTGTGGTACATTCCGCTCTGCCTGGCGTCTTTGCCAAGCCCCACTTTTAAGGTGGCCTCACCTTGCCGACAGAGGCATGCGCTTTCTGCGCTTAGACCATTAAAAATATCGGTTTTATTGAATTTTTATATGCAAAGGTCCACCCCCAAAAGGGGCGCTTCCATGCGGTCACGTTCTATCGACAGGAGCATTTTGAATGCTTCCGGGTTGCAGGAGCTGTGGTGCCGGTCATCGTGCCTGTGTCTCTTTTTTGTATCAATCAATACGGGTTCTGTCAGCTCCCCTTGGGGCCCAGAGGTTCCCCTCGCGTGCTTGTCTTACAAAAGTTCTTATGCTAAGTTTTTGTCAGGCTAAAGGGATTCTCGTATTGAGGCAGTCCCAGCAAGTTGCTGAGTCCCCTCATAAATCACGTCTATACCTTGCGTACACTAATCAATAAGAGAAGAGTGAGGTCGTCTATGACAGAGCCAAAATTACTGACGGTATGTGAAGCTTTTTACACCAGTGCGAACAGGCTCGGGGATCGGGTTGCCCAGCGATTTAATTCCACCCTCTATTCCGAAGGTGTCGGAACGTTTACCTGGGATGAGATGAAGCAGCGTGTTGAGTACCTGGCATGCGGGCTCCTCTCGTTAGGGCTGGACAGGCGGGACCGTGCGGGAATCCTTGCCGCGAGCAGTCCATACTGGACCCATGTGGATATGGCCATTTCCAACGCCGGTGCCGTCAGTGTGTCCATTTATCCCACGCTTTCTCTTTCTGAAATTGATTATATCGTTAACGATTCACAGTGCCGCTACCTCTTGATCGGCAGTAAGGAACTTCTGGAGAGAGTCTTGCCGGGGCTCGATAAGATGCCATCCGTTGAAAAAATTATTATCCTGGATATGGCGTATACCTCCGATGACCCGAAAATCATCAGCATGAAAGAGTTGATGGCGCTTGGGAAAGAGTATGCGGCAGCATCTTTTCATCTTTATGAAGAACGATGGAAAGGTGTAGACATCATGGATTGGTACACCATACTTTACACCTCCGGGACGACGGGGCTTGGGAAAGGCGTGATCCTCACCCACTGGTCTCTTTCCTCAAGGATGCGGGGGGTTCGAGATTATTTCAGCAAGTACGATATGGATGTGACCGAGGAGGACGTGACCTTGTCCTTTCTTCCCCTGGCGCATATCTTCGACAGAGGCTCTTGCCAGGGCATGGCGATCTGGCAGGGTTCCACGATTGCCTATGCCGACAAACCGTCGACCATCCTGGCCGATATGAAGAGGTACAATCCCACGTGGTTTAACTGTGTGCCTCGCCTGTATGAAAAGATCTATATTCAGCTCAGGCTGTCCATGTCTCAAAGTGTCGTAAAAAAAGCCCTCTTTAACTGGGCCATCTCGGTGGGGGAAGATGCGATTCTGTATAAAACGGATGAGTTCGGCAGAATTGATATGTCGCCTTCATGCGATTTGCTGTCACGGCTTCCCTCCTGGCTCAGGTTCAAGTACAAAATGGCTGACAAGCTTATCTATTCCAAGGTCAGAGCCCTTTTTGGAAGCCGTTTTCGTTTTGCTTTTTCGGCCAGCGCGGGCATCTCGCCTGATCTCTTAAAATTCTATTATATCCTTGGTTTCCCGGTCATTGAAGGGTACGGCTCCACAGAATCCTGCAATGCCTGTGTCCTTAATCCTCTGACCGCTTGCAAGCCTGGGTTTGTCGGGCCTCCGGCAAACGGTTCCACGGGACGAATCGCCGAGGACGGCGAGCTTGAAATCGGGGGTGCCGGTCTGTTTTCCGGTTATTTGAACAAGCCGGAAGAGGACAAGGTCTCTTTTACTGCGGACGGATGGACCCGAACAGGGGATATCGTCATTCAGGACGATAATGGTTACTTTAAAGTGGTTGACAGGAAAAAAGCGATTATTTGTCTGTCCACGGGGAAAAATATTGCCCCGTTAAAAGTCGAGGGCGTGTTTGCAACCAGCCCTTACGTTGAACAGGTCTTTCCGGTGGGGGACGAGAAAAAATATCTGACCGCACTGATCGTTCCCAATTTTATGCATGTTATCTCTGTCTTTGAGAGCGAAAGCATTCCGTACGATAAAAGCAAACTTGTCTTTTCAAATTTTACCGGCGCACCCGTCTGCGTGGAAGTGGGGGATGACTTTATAGAAAACCCCAGGCTTAAGGAGCTGATTTCAATAGAAGTGGAAGAAGCCAATAAAGGACTCGAAGGCTTTGAATCGATTAAGAATTACGCGTTGATCAAGAGACGGTTCACGGAAGAAACCTGTGAGTTGACACCCACCCAGAAAACCAAGAAACATGTGATTTCTAAAAACTACAGAGAGACCATTGAAGCCTTGTACATGGCATAATTCGAATTTTTATGATCGGATTGCCCCTTCCCTGTCTTTCTGCAGGGGAGGGGCGATTGGAATGAACCCCAGGCGTGGTCGGTTTTTTCACCTGACCCGCTGCCCGGAATGCTGTTTTCAAGGAACCGAAAACAGGCGATCTTTAGAAAGAAAACGCGTATCATCAATCGATGATTGGTATGCCACCCCTGTCCAGGGATGACCGGACAATCCTCATGCCCCGCCTCCTCGTGATTCGCCTCGTCCTATAAGACATCGTGCGGCCTGATACCAGGCGTCAATCATCCTTTTTAATGACCCAGAATATGAAGGAGTTTCGCCATGAAGCGTAACGGGAAAGCCCGTGAAGCGACGGATGCGTGCGGTTGCCCAGCCCCTGATGGGAAGGGGAATCACCAGAAAAACATCAACCTTGCCCTCCAGGGGGGCGGGTCTCACGGAGCCTTTACCTGGGGCGTGATGGATCGATTTATTGAAGACGGGCGCCTGAAAATTGACGGGTTATGCGGGACCAGTGCCGGGGCGATGAATGCCGTGGTGTATGCCTATGGGAACATGGTCGGCGGGGCGGAGGGGGCGAGGCAGGCGATGCATGCTTTCTGGAAAGACGTCAGTGATACCGCGCGGATGTTTAATCCGATGGGGTCGCCTCCCTGGGAAAAAATGTTTGATCAATGGAATATCGACACCTCATTTTCATTTAACCTGTTTGACCTCATGAGCCGGACGTTTTCCCCCTATCAGTTCAACCCGATGAACATCAATCCATTGCGGGATATCCTTGCTAAAGCCGTGGATTTTGAGGTGTTGAATCGCTGCCAGGAGACCCGCCTTTTTGTCAGCACCACCAAAATCCGAACCGGGAAGGTGCGTGTTTTTACGACAGACGAAATCACCCTGGATGTCGTCATGGCTTCGGCATGCCTGCCCCAACTGTATCAGGCCGTTGAAATTGACAAAGAGTATTATTGGGACGGTGGGTATATGGGCAACCCGGCCATTTTCCCGTTGTTTTACCACACGGAGACGCGTGATGTGGTGATCATTCATATAAACCCTCTCATCCGAGAGGGGCTGCCCACCGATGCCAGTGAGATCATGGATCGATTGAATGAAATTGAGTTTAATTCATCTCTGATGAAAGAGTTGCGTTCCATTGCGTTTGTGACAAAGCTTATTGAGGAGGGGTGGCTGAAGGATGAATACAAAGATCGCCTGAAGCATATGTTTGTTCACTCGGTTCGTGCGGACAAAATTCTGTGTGATTTAAAGGTCTCCAGTAAGTTCAACAGTGATTGGACTTTTCTGACGGATCTCTTTGAGCGGGGACGGGCGACGGCCGACTGGTGGCTCCAGAAAAATTATGAGGCCATCGGAAACCAGTCAACCGTTGATTTGAAGAAAGAATTCTTTGATATAGGCACCGAGCATGCCGGTTAACCCGGATATTTCATGAGAAAACGGTCAATTCAAAGCAATAAGCTGTTATTACGATAGTTTATTGCGGGAAATCCAGTTATTTCAAAAATACAAAATATAATTCACGGTTATCTGTTCGCTTTTCTCACCCTTCGGGCGAGCCGGGTGCACTCATCTGCTGCGTTATCAGAGCATTGAGGTAAACCACTACATCTGCAGCTCTGATGCCTTGCAGATAAGCGCACCCGATTCGTGAAATATCCGGGGTGGCCCGGTTGGCTTGGAATGGAAATTCCGGTTTTTTACATAGTTTCAGCAAAGGAAAGTGGTCATGAAAAAAATGATAGGGCTGTTTCTGATAGGGGCGGGGGTGATCCTGGGGGGATGCAAAAATGATATTTCGGTGACCGAGGCCCTTCAGGGGTCCGGGCCCAATGCCCCTGCGTCGCAGGGCGTTATCTCTGAAGGGACTGTAGCCAAACCGGCAGAGATATTAGCCCTCTCAGGCACGATAAAATTTGTGGCGCTTGAAGGCGGTTTTTTTGTCATCCAAGGTGATGATGGCCACGCGTATGATCCGATAAATCTTCCTGACGCATTTAAAACAGAGGGCCTGAAAGTGGAAGGCACCGCCCGGCAGCAAAAGAGTGCCGTCAGTTTTCATATGTATGGCACTCTGATTGAGATTATCCATCTCGTCGCTGTTCCCTGACCCTTATCGCCTGTCACTCTTCTGTTCTTCTTTGATGGATTCAATGATGGATTCGAGGAGGGTGTTGCGGTGTCTGATGTTTTGCACTGAGACCTCTTTCAAAGGAGTCGAGGTGTTTTTGGCCACCGTTTCAATGGCTTTCAGGTATTGAGGCAAGATTTCTGAGACGAACTGGCGGCCTTTGGGGGTCAGGCTGACTCGGGCGGAGCGCCGATCCTTGGGATCGGTTTTTCTGAGGATGAGGCCGTCTCGCTCCATGACGTCCAGATTGTGGGATGAGGAGGCGCGGGTCATGCGGGCCACCCTGGCCAGGTCGGTGGGTCTCATGCTGCCTTCTGGATGGAGAAAAAGGCCCCTGAGCATGTCAAAACGGCCTTTCGGATGACCACTGATCGTTTGCGTCAGTGTTTTCAATGTTTCATGGAGTCTATTTATCTCTCGAAACCAGCTCATCGTGATCTCAAAAAGGGATTCATCAATGTCTGGATGGTAACGCACATAGGTGAGCTGTGCCTGAAGCATGTCTGCTGGTTTCATTTTTCCGCCCTGTCAGTGTCTGTTCCTTCGTCCCGTTTCGCCTTACGACGCCTATATGTAAAGAGCAATCGGATCGCTGTCAACAGGGTTGTCGGTGGACGATGCGATTTGGGATGAGGTGGGTGTCGGGTCATGTTTTCCTGATTCTTTGTGTCGTTGTGTCGAATGTTTTGTAAACACAGGGGGCTGTTCTGGGGCTGTCAGACGCTAAATTCAGAATCATATTTTTAACTTTTTTGACTTAAGGTAAGACGGCCTCAGCATGATTTTATCTGTTGAGTCAAAATTGAGCAGACATTCTCTTTAGATCAGCGGTTGACCTTTTTTAGGGCAAACCTTATAAACCCATGGAGGTAACTGTTTCTCCCCGTAATTTTTTTTCCGGAGTTAAAATGTTTCGTTTTTCAGATATGCGGATCCGATTTAAACTTGTCTTATTGTTCATCATCACAGGCTCCATTCCCCTGTTGATTGCCGGGTATTTTGGGGGTCGGCTGGTCACGACCACCTTAATGGACAATTCATTCGACCAGTTAAGCACGGTGCAGACCCTTCGAAAAGACCAGGTTGAGCAATATTTTGAAGACCGGTATAAGGGGATCCAATTTCTATCCGGTTCCAAGCGGGTAAAGGAGTTGCTGGCGATTCTCAAGACACAGAGAACGCTCTCACGGAAAGGCCAGGAATTGGGGCTGGATACACGATCTGCCGCCTACTGGCGTCAGGTTGATCCCTATGGCAAAATGCTGGAGGCCTATGCACAGGATGCCGGCTACCATGATATTCTGGTGGTGGATGCCGCCCAGGGAGAGGTTCTTTTTTCCGTTGCGGGAGAGGATGATCTCGGCACCAATCTCCAGTTCGGTGCCTATAAGGAGAGCGGTCTGGCCGAGGTGTGGCGGGGTGTGGTGGCCTCGGGTAAGACGGCTGTCTCGGATTTTTTCCCTTTTGCACCCAGCAGGGGCCTGGAGGCGCTTTTTATCGGAGAACCCATTTTCGATGATGAGGCCGCCGTCAAGGGGGTCCTGATCTTTCAATTCTCCCCTGAGCAGGTGACCCATATCGTGGATGCCCGGCTGGGGATGGGGGCGTCCGGTGAGTCGTATCTTTTGCGGGCCCACACGAATGAAAATCGGTTTGAATTTCGAAGCAACTTGAAAACGATGGGGGAGGGCCAGTACACGGTCGGCTTTTCACTGAAAAATCCCCTGGACTACTGGACGGATGCTGTGGGGGCCGGTGATGAGGGCGGACACGCTATCTATACCGATAGCGAGGAGAACCAAGTCCTTGTGGCCTACAACAAGCTGAAACTCCATGGGCTTGACTGGTATCTAATTTCCAAGATCGACAAGTATGAAATCACGGCGCCGGTGAGAAAGGTCACCCAGGCGATTACGGTGATTGCCGGAATACTGATCGCCCTGATCGGAGTGGGGGCTTTTTTTCTTTCACAGACCATCACCCGTCCCCTGATCTCCGATATTCGTTTTGCCCAGGCCATCTCCAACGGGGATCTGGGATTGACATTGAAGTTGTCCCAGAAAGACGAACTCGGGGAGCTGGCAACGGCGCTGAACACCATGGCTCGAAAGCTCCAGGAACTCGATTGGCTTAAAGCCGGAAAAGAGGGGCTGGACGACAAACTGCGCGGGGAGCATGACAGCGCGCTTTTGGCTCGCCGTTTCGCCTCCTTTATGACCCGGCACATGGATGCTCAGCTTGGGGCGTTGTATCTTCTGACCGACGATGTGCTCGAACTCAAGTCCAGCTATGCCTTCACCGATCGCAGCGGGAATTTTAATCGCATCAAGCTGGGAGAGGGGATGGTCGGTCAGGCGGCCATGGAAAACGAGGTCCTTATTTTTACCGATATGAAGGCCGATGTGCCTGTCATTAATTACGGGGCCGGGGAAACCATCCCATCTCATTTTATCGCGGCGCCTATTTCCTTTGAAGGGGGCGTTGTCGGCGTGATGCTTTTGGGGTCTGTGAACCCGTTTACACCCTTGCAGCGCCGTTTTATCGATCAGAATATTGAAAATGCCGCCATCTTGTTCAACGCCGCCCGGTCCAGGCAATTGATTCACGATCTTTTTGAGCAGGCCCAGGAACAGCAGGAGGCGCTGCGTGTTTCCAATGAGGAGCTGGAAGAGCAGGCCCTGGCCCTCAAAGAGTCGGAATCCGAACTTCAGGCGCAACAGGAAGAGCTTCGCGTCACCAATGAGGAGCTGGAGGAACAGACGACGGCTCTGAAGGAGTCGGAATCCAAACTTCAGGCACAGCAGGAGGAGCTTCGCGTTACCAACGAAGAGCTTGAAGAACGGACCCAGGCCCTTGAAAAACAGAAAGAAGCCATCACGAGTAAAAACGCCGACCTTGTCAAGGCACAGACGGTGGTCAAGCACAAGGCCCGTGATCTTGAGATCGCCAGCAAATACAAATCGGAGTTCCTGGCCAATATGTCCCACGAGCTGAGGACTCCGTTGAACAGTATCCTGATCCTCTCCCAGCTTTTATCCAGAAACAAAGAGGGCAATTTAACCGCGAAACAGGTGGAGTCGGCCAGCGCCGTTCATGCCTCGGGGGCGGACCTGCTGGCTCTGATCAACGAAATTCTTGATCTGTCCAAGATTGAAGCGGGCAAGGTGGAGCTGGTCATTGAAGATGTACAGATCGGCGGGCTGATCGGGGATATTCGGCGTTTGTACAAAGATGTTGCCGAGGATAAACACATTGCCCTGGATTTACAGGTTGCTGAAGAGGTCCCGGACACGATCCGAACCGATTCGCAACGGTTGCAGCAAATTCTTCGGAATCTGATGACCAACGCGTTTAAATTTACCCAGAAGGGAACCGTTTCACTGACTGTCTCCCGGCCGGATCCGGCGGTGTTTACCGGCGTTACGACCTGCCTTGAGGGGGCCATGGCTTTTACGGTCAAGGACGACGGGATCGGGATCCCAAAAGAGAAACAAGACGCTATTTTTCAGGCCTTTAAACAGGCAGACGGGAGCACGAGTCGACAGTATGGCGGCACCGGACTGGGGTTGTCTATTTCCAGGGAGTTGTCCAAGCTTCTTGGGGGGACGATTTACCTGGAAAGTGCCGAAGGGCAGGGCAGTCGCTTTACCGTCATCCTTCCTGAGGTGTACAACGGGACGGCTTTCCCGGGTGAAGCGGTGTCCACCCCTGGAACCGGGCTGCCCCTGACCCGTCACGTCGTGCCCTCCGCCTTAATGCCCCCCCAAGAGGGGGCACCTGTCCCTCAGGGACCGGTGCCTGTCGCGCAGGGCACAGAATTAAAAGAGCCCGTGGTGAGTGGCATCGGGGGAGGGGACTCGCAGCCGTGTGAGAACGATTATGTGGACGATGACCGCAAAGCGCTCACCCCTGAGACAAAAAGTCTTTTGATCATTGAAGATGATCTCAACTCCGCCAAAATTATGCGAGATTTTGCCCGTGAGCGGGGTTTTAAATGCGTGGTGGCTGAAGACGGCGAGGCCGGGCTTCATTTTGCTGATTATTACAAACCCAGCGCCATTATTCTTGACATCGGCCTGCCCGGTATCGATGGCTGGACGGTCATGGAGCGTCTCAAGGACAATCCGGAGCTCCGGCATATTCCGGTTCACTTTATGTCGGCAAACGATAGCTCCCTGGATGCCATGCGCATGGGCGCGGTGGGGTATCTGACAAAACCGGTCAGCATGGAGAAGGTCGAAGATGCGCTCAGCAGGCTCGAAGACATTGTCTCCAAGCCTGTCAGCCGGCTCCTGCTGGTGGAAGATGATAAAATCCATCGTGAGAGTATCGAGGCGCTTATTGGAAACGGTGACGTGGCCACCACCTCCGTCAGTACGGGCCGTGAAGCATTGAAAGAGCTTGAAACAGGGCGGTATGACTGCATGATTCTCGACCTGGGCTTAGACGACATGTCCGGGTTTGAGCTGCTGGAGAAGATCCGGCTGAGCGAGACCTCCGCACGGGTCCCGATTATCATTTATACGGGACGTGATTTAACCCGCGATGAAGAAAAAGAACTCAATCGCTATGCGGAAAGCATCATCGTCAAAGGGGTGAAATCTCCGGAGCGACTGCTCGATGAATCGGCCTTGTTTCTGCATCGGGTAGAGGCCAATCTTCCAGAAGAAAAGAGAAAAATGCTTAAAATGGTCCATGACAAAGAGGCCGTTTTAAGTGGCAAGACCCTCTTGCTTGTGGACGATGATATGCGCAATGTGTTTGCCCTCTCCAGTGTCCTGGAAGAGCGCAGCATCCAGGTGATCATCGCTCGAAATGGACGCGAAAGTCTGGAAAAGCTGAAAGAGACAGCCCAGGTCGACGCGGTGCTCATGGACATCATGATGCCGGAAATGGACGGGTATGAAGCCATGACAGAGATCCGAAAAATAAAGAAGTTTGCCAGGCTGCCGATTATTGCCTTGACGGCAAAGGCCATGAAAGGGGACAGAAGTAAATGCATTGAGGCCGGTGCCAGTGATTACCTTGCCAAGCCGGTGAACACCGAAAAACTTCTCTCTATGTTGAGGGTGTGGTTGTACTGATATGAATGATACCCTGATCATTGAAAACGAGCGGCTTGAGATTCAGCTCCTTCTAGAAGCCATTTATCTGAAATACGGTCATGATTTTCGAAGCTACGCCTTTACTCATACCAAGCGGAGGCTGGAGCATCGTCGGTCTATAGAAGGGTTTAAAAATTTTTCAGAAATGCAGCATCGGGTGATTTATGATGAGGCTTTTTTCAACAGCCTGCTCCTTGATCTCTCGATTAATGTGACGGAAATGTTCAGGGATCCCTGGTTTTACAAGCGGATCCGTGACGTGGTGCTGCCTCACCTCAAGACCTATCCGTATGCTAAAGTCTGGCATGCGGGGTGTTCGGCGGGTCAGGAGGTCTACTCCATGTGCATTCTTCTCGAAGAAGAGGGGATGGACGATCGCGTGCAGGTGTACGCCACCGATTTTAATGAGCTGATTCTCCAAAAGGCAAAAGACGGCATCTACCCCATGGATCTGGTGCGCGACTACACGGCAAATTACCAGAAAGCTGGAGGCCTTCGCTCGTTTTCGGATTACTATTCGGCCGATTATGACAACGTGATTATGAAGCGCTCGTTAAAGGACCATGTCCTGTTCTCCTCTCATAATCTGGTGACTGACGGGGTGTTCGGTGAGATGAATGTGATCTTTTGCAGAAATGTTTTGATTTATTTTAACAAAGAGCTGCAGAACCGGGTGCTGCAGCTTTTTTGGGACAGCCTGTGCCCGGGAGGATTCCTCTGTCTGGGGTCCAAGGAGAGCCTGCGGTTTTCAAGTGTTGCCGACAAATTTGACGTGGTCTCGGAACGTGAAAAGATTTACCGAAAGAAGCGAAGCCCATCGACCCTGTAAGAGGTTTGCTGTTGCAGGGCATCAGGTGGAAGGGGGGCGCTTGAAAAAATATGAAGCGGTCGTGATAGGTGTTTCTGCCGGAGGGCTTGCGGCGCTGGACGCGATTCTGCCGACTCTCGACGCCTCGTTTATGATGCCGGTGCTTGTGGTTCAGCATCTCAGCCCCGACATGGAGAGTTATCTCCCTTTGCATCTGAACATGCGGTGTGCACTGCATGCCAAGGAAGCAGAAGATAAAGAATCCCTGAGGCCGGGGACCATTTATGTCGCGCCTCCCAACTATCACCTGATGGTGGAGGAGGACAAAACCATGGCCCTGTCAGCGCAAGCGCGGGTGAATTTTTCCCGTCCGTCGGTGGATGTCTTGTTTGAAACGGCGGCGGAGGTTTTTTGCGATCGACTGGTGGGGGTGGTTTTGACCGGGGCCAATTCCGACGGCGCTGCGGGACTGGCTAAGATCAAGCAGTTTGGCGGGTTGACGATCGTGCAGGACCCAGCCACCGCTGAAGTCGATGCCATGCCCAAAGCGGCCCTGAAGTCCACGGCGGTGGATTATGTGTTACCCCTTGACTGTATCGGCCCTTTTCTGCAAACCTTGGCTCGTCAGGGGCTTCATGAGAGCTCTCCAGGGGAATGAGTCCCTGGTTCTCCGGGCTCGGTGAGGGCGCTTGATGGTAACGGTTCGTATACCGCTTCCGGTGTCCAAGGGTACCGTTGATTTAAAAAGAGCTGATCGGCTCTATCGAATTAAGCCATAAAAGGTTGTCATGGGAATTGCTAAGATACTGATTGTTGATGATCGTCCGGAGAACCTGTTGACACTCGAGAGCCTGCTGGATGAACCCGATATTGAGTTGGTGCGGGCCACCTCCGGCGTGGAGGCCCTGGGGCTGACGCTGGACCATGATTTCGCCCTGGTACTCCTTGATGTTCAGATGCCCGGTATGGATGGGTATGAAGTCGCCGAGTTGATGCGTGGCAACAAAAAGACAAAGCATATCCCCATTATTTTCATTACGGCAGCGTTTCGAGCGGAGGCGCAGGTGTTCAAGGGGTATGAGAGCGGTGCCGTGGATTATTTGTTTAAGCCTCTGGATGAAAAGGTTTTTCAGAGCAAGGTCGGGGTGTTCATTGAGCTCTTTCGCCACAAGGACGCCCTGCGGAAAAAGACACGTGAGCTCGACCAGAAGCTCGTTGAACTCGAAGAGCTGCAGCAGCAGCTGGAAGAAACCAACGAGCAGCTTCGCCTCCTGTCCACCACAGACGGGTTGACCGGGCTGTACAATAAAAGAGAGTTTGATACTTTTTTTGACATGGAGTGGCGGCGGGGTCTCCGGGGCCGGGCACCTATTTCCCTGTTGTTGCTGGATATCGATTTTTTTAAAGCCTACAATGACACCCACGGCCATGCGGCAGGCGATGATTGCTTGAAAATGGTCGCCTTTGCCATCTCTGATGCGGCCAGAAGACATACGGATAAAGTGGCACGGGTCGGCGGTGAGGAATTTGCCGTTCTTCTTCCAGAGACAGAACCCGAAGGGGCTCGGCATGTTGCGGAGCGTCTTCGAAGGGCTGTCTCCGATCTTAACGTTCCGCATGGGGCGTCTCCGACGGCGGCGTGTGTCACTATCAGTATCGGCATCGCAACCATGACTCCGGATCTGCAGCATGTTCAGCGAGATCTTTTTGAAACGGCGGATGCCGGGTTGTATCAGGCCAAAGAGACGGGAAGAAACAGCTGGTGCGTTCGGACCTCTGTTCCCATCGTCGCATGACAGGTGGTTGTGACACACCTTATAAATTAGATATTTCCATTCCTTGAGGGTTCATAGATCAAGGGATGGGTTAATACGAAAGATGAGAAAAAGAGAGAAGGAACGTTTCATGAAAAATATTTGTGTGTTTTGCGGTGCAAGCCCCGGCTCCAATCCTGCTTATGTAAACGCAGCCAAGGCGCTTGGTGAAAAGATGGCCGCAAACGACATCCGCCTTGTCTACGGGGGAGGAAGCCTGGGAATGATGGGTGCCATCGCAGAGACCGTGATTAAAAACGGAGGCAGCGTCACCGGGGTGATTACCCGTCATCTGTATGACATGGAGGTGGCCTTGACCGATCTGGATGATTTGAGGATTGTGGACACCATGCACGAAAGAAAAGCGCTTATGGCGGAACTCTCCGATGGGTTCATCGCTCTCCCCGGAGGGTTTGGGACCATGGAGGAGATTTTTGAAATCATTACCTGGTCTCAGCTGCGTATCCATGAAAAGCCCTGCGGTTTTCTCAATGTGGACGCCTATTACGATAAATTACTCGATTTTTTTAACCACATGGCCGGTCAGTCGTTTATCGAAGAGAATTTCAGCTCCATGGTTTTGATGGATGAAAAACCGGAGGATCTGATTCGACGGCTAAGGGCCTACACACCGGTTAAAACAGACAAAGGCGCGTGGGCGAAAGAACTCACCGCAAACAGCCTCGCCTGATTTTCTCTTATTCACAGCCATGGGTTCCCTGTTCATTCCAGGCTCCAATGTCACCCACACAGGTGAGATTACGGCGGCGTCGTAGGATGGGAACCCATTTAATATCAAAGGGCGAAGCGAGCCCATCTGGCTGTCGGGAAACCCACAACGATGAAAATTACATAAATTTCGACGACGCAGCCTCTTTTCCCGGCGTGATCGGTTGCACCCGCGCCAGATGGGCACGGCACACCCTTTGCCCATCCTACAGGTTTCCAACGATAACCAGCGTACTGCAGGTTATGTTGCACCAAAACCTGTCCATTGATCACTCAAACATGGCTGGGGAAGGAAAGTTGGTAACCAGAATAATAAATGATATGTTGAGGTTACCGATAGCGCAGGGCCGCCGGAGGTAACTTTGGCTCTGGTGAATCAGCCGGGGCAAACGTTTGACATCTCTTGCCGCTGCGATTGACCCCGTCTAACCCGGGCTATGGGTCAATCACAGCGGCTTTTTTTATGGCATCTCTGTGTTCATTTAAACTGTCACACCGATGGCATCGGGCCGTGGTCTTCTCCTATCGGACCCGCTCCCCTTCGGCGAAAACCGCCTTGGGAAAGGCCCCGAGGTGAAAGGGGGTCTGGTCCCAGACCACGAGGCTGGCGAGTTTGCCCGGCTCAATGGAGCCGAGTTGGTCGTCGATGCCCAGAATCGTGGCGCTTTTGCCCGTGATGATGCCGATGGCCTCGGCTTCGCTCATGCCCTGGATAAGAAAGTATTTCAGCCCTTCGCGCAAGGTAGAGGCCAGGGTGACCGGGTGATCGCTCATGATGGTGTAGACGGCGTCGGAGGCCATGAGTTTGGCGGCGTTTTTGTATTCGGCGTGCTTGAGTTCTACCTTGTAGCCAATGGAGCCGATGGGGCCATAGACCACGGGGATCTCTTTTTCGGCGAGTTTGTTAAAGATCTCGGTATGAAAGACATCGCAGGCGTGGTCGCAGGTGACCGAGAGACCGTACTTGTCCACGAGTTTCAGCAGGTAGAGGATGTCGTCTTCTTTGTGGACATGGACCTTGGCGATTTTTTCCCCACTTAAAAGCTCCAGAAGGGCTTTCTCTTCCGTATTGAAGGAGAGCTGGTACTCGCGGTCGATGAAGTCCGATTCAAAGGCGTGATCGGTTTCGTTGATTTCGCCCTTCGCCTGCTTATCGGAGAGGTCGTTGAATTTTTTCTCCCGTTGAAGGGAGGCCTTCTCTTTTTTGAGGAGCAGCTCATCGAACCGTTTTTCGAGCATGGCGTAGAGTCCCATGCGGGTGGTGGGGCGGACGCCTTTCCAGTCGGTGGTGGAGCGTGGGTTGTGGCCCAGGGCCATTTTGTAGCCGTAGTCTTTGATCACCGCCTCGTCTCTGTATTTCGCGAAGTTTCGGATGACCTTGGCTTTCCCCCCGATGAGGTTGCCGCTTCCCGGGACCACGCAGCTGTAGAGGATGCCGAAATCCACGGCATCGGAAAACGCGCGGTCGTCGAAGTAGAGGCTGTCCAGCGGGTCTGCCAGGGGCAGGATCTGGCCCATCTCGTCGTTGGCTTCTCCCTCCTGATGGGGCTCCCCTTCGCGCTCCAGGCCGATGTGGGAGTGAGGGTCGATGAAGGCAGGGGTTACCACCCCTTCCATGTCGAAGGGGATGGCCGTGTCGGAAATGCTTTCGATGCGGTTGTCTTTGAGGGTGATATACCGGTCTTTAAAAGCCCCTCCATTTCCGTCGAAGAGGAGGGTCGCTTTGATGATTTGTGTCATGGTTTCACGGGTTCCTGATTTTATCCGTTTATGTGGGCATCGGCCCGGCCAAAGGCCGTAACAGAAGCGCTTCTTACCTTGCGGCTTTTGGCCACAGGTCTGGGGCATTATACATCTGTTGAGAATGGAATGAAATGGCGGGGGGCGGAATTCACAGAGGAGATAATGAACCCAGGGATGCTTTCTCTGGATAAAGAGAGCCTTGGGTCCATGGATGTGCCATACCCCTGTCCTTTTATAACGGCAGAGCAAAGAGGTGTGATAACCCAGCACGATGGACCACGAACGAAGCACAAATGAGCGGATGCCTCCGGCAGGGATGCCGGAGGCTCTTTCTTAAAAGCTAACGCGGATATATCTGGGCTAAGCTGCTTTTTCTCGGTTTTGGATACAATTATTGCCATCCAGGGTGAAGCACTGCCCGCAGGAGGTGCAGCGGGGTTTCACGCTTTTATCGGCCTTCCATTTGTTGATGAGGTCGGGTTCGCAGAGGAGAGGCCGGGAGAAGGAGAAGCAGGAGATCTCCGTTTCGTTGAGGAGGTTTTCCATGGTCTCGACAGAGCGATTGCCGCCCACGAGGATTACCGGGGCGCTGACGGCTTCGGCAATCACCCGGGCGTATTCGCTGAAGTAGGAGTCCTGGGCGGGGAGTGTTACCTCAAGGGTGGGCTCTTTTTCTGTTTTGGGTGCTCGGAAGACCGGCCCGCCACTGATCTCGATGCCTGCAATGCCCAGGGTGTCCAGCTTTTTGCAGAGGGCCAGGCACTCTTCGAAGGTAAAGCCTTTGGTCCCCATGAAATCGGAGCAGTTGAGCTTGATGAGGATGGGAAAATCCGGAGCGGTTTTTTTGCGGATATTTTCGAAAATATCAAAAATAATGCGCGCTCGCTTTTCGCTTGAACCACCGAAGACATCTTCCCTCCGGTTGAAGAAGGGGGAGAGAAATTGGTTCAGCAGGTAGCCGTGCCCTGCGTGCATCTCCACCCCGTCAAAGCCGCTCTCCATGGCGCGTCTGGCCGCATCTCCAAAGGCGTTAATGAGGGTCTGGATATCTAAGGGGGTCATCTCATGGGGGGTCACCCCGGAGATTTTGTTGGTGACGGCTGAAGGACCCCATATGACGCGGCTTTCGGTGTTGAACCAGGTAAAGGAGCCGCCGTAGACCAACTGAAGAACAATCTTGCTGTCGTTCTCATGAACGATGTCAGTCAGGGATTTGTAAGCGTCGATAAAGGTGTCGTTGTAGGCTCCAAACATTTTCGGGCTGGGCTGCTCTTCTTCCAGAACAAAGGCATAGCCGGTGATGAGCGCGGCAGCTCCGCCCCTGGCCAGGTCTGCATAAAGAGCCAGGGTTTGATCATTGATCTGGCCCTTCTCTTCAGCGATTCCTTCCCAGGTGGCGGCCCTCAGACATCGATTTTTGAGCTCAAGATTGCCAAGACGTGTGACGTCGAAAAGTTCCTTCATTGTTCCTCCGGATAGTGATACACGATCTCATCAGTTTCGGTCATTTTTTTGCTTTATGCCAACACAATGGAGACATAGGGGCTATAGCCTCTTGCGGTGAGAATTTCAAGGTTTCCTGAACTTTCCATGGGGTCGAATAGATCGTTGCCATGCCCTTGATGGGATAACAAGCGTCTTGTCGTTGTAAATTAAAACATGAAATGATGCCTGGTTGATCGTTCAGAGGGCTGATGTAAGGTCTTGTTGCTATTATAATTAGGGGTATTTCATTCTGCCCTTGCAGAATTTAATTTTACTGTTGTATAATAAAAATTCGACCGTTCAGGGGGGCAGGATTGTATTCATCCCCCCGCATCACCCATCCACATCGCTATACGCTAAAAATAGTACAGACGTAAAAATTTCACGTCAGGCTTCTGCATTCTGAGTGACCGATCAAACTTTTTGAATCTTCCTGAGTCCGCGATGGCGGTTTATTATATTTTTCCAGTATTCATCCGTGTGTTTGACCCTTTTCAGGGGCGTAGCCTGGTGTGTCCATTGAGTTGCGACGGATCCGCGATCGTCATCATTATCCCGAATGTAACGTTGAGTGACCCGTGTGAAAGGAAGCCATGAAGGAGTCCACTTTATTCAAATCTGTTTTCAATGCAACCCCTATCATTCTTGTGATTTTGTCCATAGAAGGCAAACTCATGGATTACAATGAATCTTTCAGGCGTGTTTCCGGGTATTCCGATGATGAGCTTGTCAACATTCACATCCGGGAGATTATTCATCCGGATGACTATGAGATGGTTCACAATAATTACGCCTCTTTGACTCGCGGGGAGTTTGAATCATTTCGTGCGACCCGTCGATTTGTCTGCAAATATGGGGATGTCTTCTGGGCGGATGTCTCCTCATCCCCGATCTGTGGTGAGGACAATCAAGTCAAAGCCGTCAGTTGCACTGCCTTTGACATGACGCGACGTAAAAATATGGATGTGGCCTTAAGGGATCGCGACGAAAGGCTTCAGACGCTCTTTGAGAAAAAGGGCGATGCGGTGGTCGTGTTGGACGAGGGGATGAAGATCATACGGGTTAATCGAATTTTTGAGGAGATCTCCGGATTTTCCAAGGCCGAGCTGAAGAGACCCCTCAACATATTGGAGTTTGTCCATGAGCAGGACGCCGAGAGACTTTTTAAATATCATCGCGAGCGCCGGCAGCCATCCGCCGATGTCCCCGAATCTTATGTCTGTCGCCTGATTGATCATAAGGGGGGGGTGCGGGAACAGACGATTAAGGTGGCCATGATTCCCGGCACCAGCAGAAGTCTGGTCGTCATTAAAAACTGCATGGCGGCGGAACCCGTTCCCTCTTTTTCAGACAGAAAAAAGGACGATCCCTTTCGGCTTATTGCGGAAAACTCCACGGACGTCGTCTTTATGACCGATCTTGACCTTGCGGTGACCTACGTCAGTCCCTCGGTGGAATGGGTGACGGGCTATACCCAGGAAGAATTTAAGCTTCTGAAGCTGCATGAGTTTTTTTCTGAGGAATCCTATGGCCGGGCCAAGACAATGTTGAAGGAGGGGATCCTCGGAACGTATGACGCGCGGGTACCCTTCACCACAGAGTACCAGTGCCTTCATAAGGATGGCACCAACCGTTGGATTGAAACCATCACCCGGTTGATTCTCAGTGAGTATGGCCATCCTATCGGAATTACAGGCGCTTCCCGGAACATCACCGAGAGAAGGACCGTCGAGGAGGCCCTGCGTCGAAGTGAGACCAAGTACCGGATGCTGACGGAAGAGATCAAAGATGTGGTCCTTGGCTTGACCCCTGACCTGCTCATTGACTACATCAGCCCGGTGGTTTCAGAATTCAGCGGGTACAGCCCCGGGGAGATGACCGGCACCCACGTCTCTGCCTATCTGCATGATCCCGGGGAGTTGGAGACGGCCCTGGACCTTTTGACCCAGGCCTTTACCGGAGACAGTGAAACCAACTCCTTTGAGTTCCTGTTTTACGCCAAGGATCGTCCTGATTTTTATGTGGAGGTGACCTGTAACCCTATTTTTGAAGGGGGCCGGGTTATTCTTTTGCAGTGTGTGGCCCGGGACATCACGGAACGGAAAAAAGCCGCAGATGCCCTGAAAGAGCGGGAGCAGCAGCTGAGTGTCGAAAATATCTATCTGAAGAAATCCATTCAGAAAAGCGAGAGATTCGGTAACATCATCGGCAAGAGTGACGCCATGCTGCGGGTCTATGAACGGATCATTCAGGCGGCATCGTCTCCTGCCAATGTGGTGGTTTCCGGAGAATCGGGAACAGGGAAAGAGCTCGCGGCCCGGGCCATCCATGATATGAGCCCCCGGGCTGACAAGCCCTTTGTCCCGGTGAACTGTGGGGCCATCCCGGATACCATTATAGAAAGCGAATTTTTCGGATATAAAAAAGGCGCCTTTACAGGGGCCGTTTGCGATAAGGCGGGCTTCCTCGATTTGGCCGACGGCGGCACCCTTTTCCTGGATGAGGTGGGGGAGATCGGTCTCAATATGCAGGTCAAGCTTCTGAGAGCGCTTGAAGGCGGGGGGTACACCCCCATTGGCAGCAATCAGGTGAAACATGCGCATTTCTCCATTGTCGCCGCGACCAACCGGGATCTGACGGAGCTGGTGGGACAACGAAAAATGCGCGAGGATTTTTTCTTCAGGATTCACGTGATTCCCATCCGGATGCCCCCCTTAAGGGACCGGGCCGAGGATATTTCTTTGCTGTTGGACCATTTTTTGATGAAGGCAGGGACCGACAAGCCGCTCCCCCGGATTTCAGAGAAGATTCGACGGGCTTTTATGGGGTACAGCTGGCCGGGTAACGTGCGGGAGCTGCAAAATGTTTTGAATCGGTTCCTTGCCTTGAATAAACTGGATTTTAGCGGAATTTCTGGCTTCCCCGACGTCTCAGGTGAGTCGAGACGGGCCAGCTCCAATGCCTCCAACTCCGGGAGTTCCGGTTCCCTGGCGCTTCAGGTGGAGCGGTTTGAGAAAGAGATTATCCTGAGTCAACTGGGGCGGCATCAATGGAACCGGAGCCGTGTGGCTCAAAAGTTGAACATCGACCGGAAAACCCTGGCATCAAAGATTAAAAAATTTGATTTGGCCCCTGACCGTGAGGAATAATTCCCCAATGTAAGGAAGATTTCCTCTATTTGATCATTACATAATTAAAACAAGCGATTGGGTGAGCGCATGGAAAGAGTGGGGATATTCTCCCCACTCTTTTTTTGTTTTGCACCCACGCGATGTTGGATGCGCACCCCTTGTCCTGTCGTCTTTTGGCAAGAAAAGGAGAAGGTGGCACGCTTTATGCAAATTCTTGGAGGTCAGAGATTAAATCCGTGGCTTCGTCAGGTATGACGATCCCGGATATCCTGAGTGAATCTGAGTCGTCTTATCTTTATTCTCCCTGATAAACAGAAAAAAAGGGTCTGTGGCAAGTGGGCAGGCCGGTGTCGCGAATTGACGATATGTCCGCGACGGATGACCTTTTACCCCTATCCTGCCTCACCGACTTTATGAATCTTATACCTATGAATGATTAACCCGAATCTGGAAGGAGGAGTGCATGAATAAAATCATGTGGACCATGGCGACGGCTTTGTTTGTTCTCTGTATTTCATCGGCTTACGCAGATGAAATGAATGAGGTGTCTCTATCTGACGGCTTGCAGTGGATCAGCCAGGTGGATTCACCGACCAACGTGGTGGCCAGCAACGGGCGGTTTGAAAATCAAGTGCGCCTGCAGTGGGACCCCGTCAATAAAGCCACGGGTTACAGTGTCTTTCGGGCCCGTAATATGGCCGGCCCCTATGTCCCCATCAGCCCTGTGCTGAAGACGCCGACCTATGATGACGCCACGGCAGATATTGGGAAATACTACTGGTACAAAATCGTCGCCTGGAAATACATTTTTTTCAGCAAAGCCAGTGAACCTGCCGATGGATGGGCGGCGCTTTTTATGCCGAGCGGCGATGAGTCTTCCGTGCAGCTTTTGATGCGCGTGATCATGGATATTCCCCATTTCAAGCGGATCAGGGCCTTTGCCTCGGCCGTCCAGTTGACCCTTCCTGTTCCCGTAAACGCCGATGAATTCATCCCCTCCGGAGAGGAGATCTTTTCGTATGTCCAAAAGGTTTGTGAGACGCCGCATCGTCGTATTGGCTCGCCTGAGGCCAAGATCGCCGAGGAGTACATCATCGGTGAAATGGAGGAGATTTTAGGCACGGCTAATGTCCTCGTCGAGGAGGTTGACTGTGATGTGTACAAGGCCGACTCCTGGAAACTGGAACTGGAAAAAGACGGTGTGGTGTCTGATTTTCCGGCCTTTTATACGGTGAACACCGGTATTGTCTACGAAGAGAAACCCAACGGCGGATTTGTGGCTGGCGAGATGGTCTGGGCGGGGGAAGGGACGCCGGAAGAGTTTGATAAGCTGGGAAATATTCATGGGAAGGTTGTCGTGGCTCAGTGCACCTTTCCTAAGTTTCCGGTGGGGTTGGTGCAGATGCTTTATGACGATGGGTATTATACCTCGGACCCCACGGGGTCCTTCAACCTGTTGAGCTCTCAGGACCTGACCTTTGTGCGCAGCAATTTTCCGGCGGAGTACACGGAAGAGAACAATCCCAATTCGGTCTACTGGCTGGCCAGCGATGGCGGCGCGGCAGGGCTGGTGCTTGTTTTAAAGGATCATCCGTTTGATATCAACACGCACTGGGGTCCTTATGCCGGGAAAATGAAATCCATGCCCTGCATGTACGTCTCCCATTATAAAAATGACGAAATTAAGGCCCTGGCTCAGGCCGGAGGCCAGGCGACACTCACCATCACGGGCTCCCTGGAGAAAGGGGTGGGCCGTAATATCTGCGGGATTCTGCCGGGCAAATCCGAAGAGACCATCATTGTCAGTACCCATCACGACTCGGCTTTTAAGGGGGCCACCGAGGATGGCACAGGCGTGGGCATGGTCCTGGCCATGGCCCAAACCTGGGCTCAGGTGCCGTTGGAACAACGGGAAAAAACCCTGCTGTTTATTGCGACAACAGGCCATTTTTACGGGGGGAAAGGGTCTCGAGCCTTTGCGCACAAGCATGCCGAAGACCTGTTGAAACATGCCGTTCTCGACATCAACTTAGAGCACTTAGGCGCCCGAAATTATGTGGACGATGGCCAGGGCAACGGAGAGTTCGATGGCGAGCAGGCCCTCTCCATCGTTTTTGTTAACGAGGATTACAATGCCATCGCCACGGCGTCCCGCATGATGCAGGAAATCCAACCCGAGCGGACCCTGATGATTCCCTCCACCCTTCTGGGGCCGGTGCCTCCCGGGGAAGCCGGTCATTATCACATGTATACAGGGGTTGATTTTATTCATTGGATCGGCCAGCCCTATTATCTGCTGACCGCCGACGATACCCTGGACAAGGTGGATGTGTCGCAGCTTTATCCCCTCGCAAAAGGGGTGTCCAGCATGATCGGAACCTACATGAAGCTGAATGAATAAGGCAGAGACGCACCGGCCGGGACGTGTCGGTAACGCCACATGAAATGTTGATCACTTACCTTCCGGAACGAAGTACGAGGTGACGGTGTCGTGCCCCTGTGAACGCAGGCGTACGGCACCGTCACACCCTGCAAGTGAGGATGTGTCTGCCGAGAGTGGTGGTGCGCTTTTCGTCGCCGGAGGTTCTTATTCTGATCCCATCAGGGAAAAAGAGGAGACCGAAGCCATGACTGAAACCGAAGAATTTTCCATGTATTTGAAATCTACTTTTTTTATCGATTTTGATTCTATCGAAATCGCAGAGTATGCACAGGAGGCGTGCCGGGGGGCTTACACGGCTCGGGAAAAAGCCATCAGCCTCTTTTATGCGGTGAGAGATGATATCAAGTACGATCTCTTTGGCTATGAGATCAATCCCCTTTACATGAAGGCCAGTAATATCCTGAAGAAGGCCTCGGGATATTGCGTATCCAAAGGGCTGGTTTTGTGTGCGGCGGCCCGGTCTGTGGGGATCCCGGCCCGTATGGGTTTCGCCGACCTGATCAATCACCAGAATCCCGGGAAAATTGACGAATTGCTTCAGACGAATATTTTCGCCTTTCATGGGTTTGCCGAGCTTTATCTCGAGGGCAAATGGGTGAGAGCGACCCCCTCCTTCGATCGGGGGCTGTGTGAAAAATTGGGGTATTTTACTCCGGAGTTTGACGGAATTCATGACTCGACTTATCCCGAGTTTAACCTCAAGGGGGAGAAACACATGGAGTATGTGCATTATTACGGCAGCTTCCCGGATCTCCCCGTTTATGACCTCCTTGATTCGGTGAAGAAACATTACCCTCACTTTTTTGCTGTGGGGGCGGAAGTCACGGTGGATAGCCTGATCAGGGATGCCGGGTTGAATCTTCCTGACGTGGTTCCCGAGAGACATCTTCTCTGTATTCCTCCCAGGGCGGCATAATTGGCCTTTTGGACGATGGGGGCAGGCTCGGTATCCGGGCTTGTCCCCTTCCTGGGGCCTGTGTTTAATCCTTCATGACGTGTGAAAGTGGTGACGTATGCTGTTAACAGAAGAGGAAAAAAGAATGCTGGGGGGGGAGTCCGGCCCGGGAGTCCAGAAAGCCCTGTCGTTTCTCGTTGAATATGGGGAAGCCTTTGATGCCCAGCGGCTGATTCGGGTGGACAGCGCTCATATTTTACCCGATCCGGTGCATATGCTGGCGGAGCTGACCGAAGGGGTGAAGAGTGTGCGGACCCTTGCCACGATCCACTCGTTGTCTCCCTTGACCAGTCCGTGGGTGGGGGACCTGGGCCTTAAGGAGGATACCGCCAGCCCGGTGATTGAAGATACGATGAAGGCCGTAAAGATTTATAAGGGGCTCGGGTGTTTTATGACCCTGAGCTGCGCCCCGTATGTGATGGGCAATGCGCTTAAAAAGGGCCACGTTTTTTCCTGGGCGGGCTCTTCCGGGATTATTATTAACAACTCGCTGTTCGGTGCTCGGGGAAACAGGGACTCGGGCATTGCCATGACCTGCTCGGCCATCACCGGCCTGACGCCAGAGCTCGGGCGCATTCGAAGCGAAGAACGCTATGCCGATGTGGTGGTCCGGTTTCAGAAGGTCGATGTGGAACAGCTCTCCGATGCGGATATGGGCGCCATCGGCTATCACATCGGTGCCATGGCTCAAACAAAGAATGTGGTGATTGATGGCCTGCCTTCCACCGTGCCCTTTGAAAAATTGAAATACCTGCTCTCACCCATGCCCGTTTCCGGGGCGGTGAGCCTCTGTCATCTGACAGGGATCACGCCGGAAGCTCCGACCCTTGAGGCGGCTCTTGGCAACCGGAGGCCCGAAATGACGCTGACCCTTTCACCTTTTGAGATGCGGGATGCCGTTTCGAAGCTTAGCCATTACACCTCGTCGGAGGTGGAGGTTGTGGCCATGGGCTGCCCGCATTTGACCATGCGGGAAATCAGGGATATCGCCTATATGCTGGAGGGACGCCGGGTCGCCGACGGGGTGCGGCTTATTCTGGCCACAAACGAAGGGGTCTCCAGCCTTTGTCGTCGGATGGGGTACAACGATATCATCGAAAAAGCAGGGGGGCTTATCATTACGGATTCCTGTATCGCGGTCTTTCCTTTTGCTCATATGAAGGAGCCGGTTGCCCGAGTGGCGACCAACTCTGCGCGTTGCGCTCATTATTTGCTTCGCGGGGGGGCCGGAGAGGTGGCCGGGGGGAAGGTGATGGATACGTATTATGGCAGTACCCGGCAATGCCTTGACGCGGCCGTGACCGGAACATGGGAGGACGCATGAATATTACAGGCCACACCATTAAAGAGGGATGCGTGGAAGGGGAGGCCCTGGTGCTGACCATGCCGTTTTCCTTTCTGGGGGATTTTGATCTCACCACCGGTCGGGTGAACGATCTGCACGACCAGGCCGGGGCCATCATTTCCGATAAAATTCTTGTTTTTTCCTCGGGAAGAGGCTCCACCACCGGTGCCTTGATCGGTTTTTATGCCTGTCTTTTCCAGACGGGACCCAAAGGGATGATCTGTCAGGAAGCCGAGCCCGTCATTGCCATCAACGCCGTGATGAACGATATCCCCACGATGGATCGCCTGGAAATAGATCCCATGGAGATCATTGAGACCGGGGATTGGATCCGGCTGGATGCCACCCGTCGCGTGGTGAGAGTAGAGAAACAAATCGCGTTGAGGAAGGCGGTATAACAGGGGGAGCCGACGGCGGTCGGTCGAACGGTGACAATTCAGTCCCTTTTTTTCTGTGCCTTCGTGGTTCACTCCACGGAGGCACTTTTTTATGGTTTCAACAGACGCCAGGCCATCCCCTGGGCCAGAAGGGCGACGGCCAGGGAGAGGAGAAAGGCTTCTGTCATGGAAAAGGTCTGGAGTGTGAGATTCAGGGCGAGGCAGAAGGCGGTAAAGGAGTAAAGGCCGAAGACCATGCCGCGAAGCAGTCTCCCCACATAGGCTGCGCCTTGTTTGCGATGAGAGAAGACGGCCAGGATAGAGCCCATGACCGGAAAGGTGGCAGCGATTCCGCTGGCTCGGGGGCCAATGGCAGAGGAGGCCCAGGTTACGGCCAGGACCAGGGTCACGGCGGCGATCATTCGGTACAAGAGTTCATCAGGGTGCGTGGTGGCAGCCGATGCCTGGGGGGCGGTGACCGGGAACAGCCGGGGAGAGATCCACAGCACCGCCAGGATCATGGGCAGGCCGATGTATAGCGGTGGAAACCAGGCGAGAAGAAGGCCTGCCGACAAGGTATAGGCGAACAGCGCCAGAGACAGGGAGACCGGCCAGGAGAACCGTGTGGCGCTCCAGGCATAGGCCAGGTAAAAGGCGATAAAGGCCAGGATGCCGGAAAGGGTGCCCATGGCCGCGTTGCCCGCAAAGGCGGGACCGTGCTCTATGGCAAGGAAAAACAGGATGGGACCGGAGATCACCGGGAAGGCGGATAGCCATCCGGCGACCAGGGCACCCCAGCGGCGTCCGGCGAAGGTGACGGCAGCGATAATGCCTGGGGTGAGGGCGAGTTTGAGGCCGAGAGAAGAATGCATGGGGATCCACCTGCCATGGGAGGCCAGCCTTGAGGGTGGCCGGAAAAAGAGTTGAATGGGACCATGTTTTGAGCGCATGGCCAGTCACAGGGGTGCGTCGAACCCGAATATTTCATGAGAAAACGATCGATTCAAAGCAATAAACTGTTATTGCATTGGGTTATTGCGAAAAATTCAGTTATTTCAAAAATACAAAATGTAATTCACGGTTATCTGTTCGCTTTTCTCACCCGACTCGTGGAATATCCGGGCTAAGTGCATGCCCTGGTGTCGTCATAGGCTACTTCGGGGCATTGATCAAGGCACAATAGAACATGCCATCAATGGGATCTTCCTTTCGCGTGTGGCATCAAGGCCAGTAACATCGTTTACTATGGTATACATAATCCCTTGACGCGATCGCCTCTAAACATTACGTTGACGTGAGGTTTTATTTTGAGGCCAACAGATAGTTTCCATGTGAACATATAGATTTCCGAAAGGATGACAACCATGAGTAAGGTGATGCGAATCGGGATTGTGGGAGCAGGAATGATGGGGGCAGAGATCGCCCTTTGCTGTGCATGGAACGGGATGGACGTCATCATGAAGGAGGTGACCCAGGAACGCGCGGACAACGGGAAACAGACCGTTGCCAGACTTCTTACCAAGGCGGTGGACAAGGGCAGGATCGACACGGAGGAAAAGGAGAATGTTCTCGCCCGCATCCAGCCGACGGATATGTATGAGGGTTTCGACGAGGTGGATCTTGTCATTGAGGCCATTCTCGAGGTTTCCGAAGTGAAGCAGACCCTTTTTCAAGAGTTGGACGTCATCTGCAAACCCGAGTGTATTTTTGCCTCCAACACCTCATCCATCTCCATCACGAAACTTGCCTCGGCGGCTCGACCCGAGCGGTTCGTCGGGCTTCATTTCTTCTCTCCTGCCTCCATGATGAAACTCGTTGAGGTGATCCCCGGGTTGCTTACCACCCCGGTTACCATAGAATTTGCCATGGCGTTTTGCCGTACCATCGGCAAAGAGCCCGTGAAAGTGAAAAACGTCGAGGGCTTTGTGGTGAACCGTATCCTCCTGGCCTTGATGAACGAAGCGTATCGGCTTCTGGACGAAGGCGTGGCCACCAAAGAAGATATAGACACCGCTTGTCGCCTGGGACTCGGTCACCCCGTGGGCCCTTTTCGGCTCAGCGACAACATCAGCCTTGATCTCCTCGGCAAAGTCCATACCATTTTAACCGATGCCTACGGGGAGCGCTTCAAGGCCCCGGGAATTTTCCGCGAACATCTCGATGCCGGTCGCATGGGGCGCAAGGCAGGCAGAGGATGGTACGACTATTAAACAGGTTCATCACAGAGTCATCGAGGAGCGCCTGAGAAAAGGCAAAAGCAAACCTTAGACGACAAGGTATGTCACCTTGTTATATTTTGTACCATTTTACCGATTTTAAGGGGATCTGGCTCTCTTCCAGGGCGGCGATGATATCGTAGGAGCGGTTGTCGACGTTGCCCCTGGAGGAGAGCTGGAGTCCCAGGGTGAGGTTGATGATACCGGCGTCGTAGTCCTTCAGCAGCTCGGTGGAGATGATTTTGAGCCCTTTTTGTTTCATGATCGCCACGGCATGCTCTGGTTTTTCTCCCAGAGGAAGGGAAAGCGTCAGGTTGCGGTAGACATCTTTTTTGTATGTTTTCTCCACGATATTCAGCGTGGACAAGGAGAAGAGGGCGATGCAGGTGGTGGTGACGGCCAGGATATAGAGACCGGCTCCTGCCGACATGCCGATGGCGCAGGTGATCCAGAGGCAGGCGGCGGTGGTGAGGCCCCGAACCGACAGGCCATCTTTGATAATGGCACCGGCCCCGAGAAAACCGATGCCCGTAACGATCTGTGCGGCGATACGGCCGGGATCGGTGACGCCTTGAAAGGCTTCGGGTTTCAGCACGCCAAAGGAGGAGACGGTCGTGGAGAGGGTCATAAACAGAGCGGATCCCGCACAGACCAGGAGGTGGGTTCGCAACCCGGCCTCCCTGCCATGGATGTCCCGCTCCAGCCCGAGCAACCCGCCCAGGGCGGCGGCGGTTAGAATCCGTATGATATAAGGCAGGGACTCATTCCATAATTCCAGCATCACGATTCCTTTTTGTCTAACACAGATCATCAATCAAAAGAGTCACCATACTCCAAAGGCGTGCCAGGTTAAATTTTTTTTAGTAAAAAATGTAACCTTTGCGTCAATGATAGCCTCTGGCGTTCCTGCCAAAGAACAAGACCATGAAAAATTAGATAAGCAGACGGTGGTAACCGGAGCATTTTTGCGTCATTTTTTGCAAACAGTGACCCGCCGCGGGCACATTGAATAGAGAGGGAAAAATCAGGAAAAAGATGCGGGGATATTTTGACTGATGTTTTTAAGTCATGGGTCAGGCCGGAGGGCAGGGTGGGTTGAGGCAGCCCCATGACGTCGGGTGCGATCATGGGGCTGCCTTGTCTTGTTTTGTTTCCGGGCTATGCCTCGCTTTCCAGGATGCCGATGAAACAGGGGCCGAAGTGGGACGATCCAGAGTCTTCGGGGGTCGTCGGGTCCTCCGGGGGGATGTCAACCGGTGGGTCCACGGGGAATTCGCCCTTGGAGGGACCGAAGGGATCCACGATGATCCCGTTGGCCACACCGTCGGCGTCACCGGGGCCTCCGTCGGTGACCGTCAGGCTGAGAAGCGTCCGGGTGTCATCCAGGGTCACCTTATCGCTGAAGTCCTGCCAGCCCCTTGCCGCATCGTATTTGGCCCAGACAATGCCCTCTGGAATCGGAGCCTCTGTGGTGAAGGTCAAGGTGACGGTTTCTCCGGGGGTGTTCACCTCCGCCTGGAAACCGAGCATCCAGCTGGGCCGGAGTGAGGGGATATTCCTGCTGTCGGTGATTTTCTCAGGTTGCAGGAGTGTGATCTTCTCCACCTGTCGCAGGTCGCCGGGGTCTGTCAGGGCGATCTTCACGGGCAGGCCCGGCAGGCAGAGCACTTCTGGATTATCCGCCGTGCGACAGGTCTCCTGAGCGTCAGCGATCCCGTTGTAGTTGCCGTCCTTCACCCCTTGGCTTTCCGTCGTGAACCACGCGGTCGCCGACCAGAGTGCCGCCTCATCTTCAAATCGGACACGCCAGCAGTAGCGAATGTTGGGCTCCAGCACCAGGACAGGTACGGCGAGCTCCATGAGGGGCTGTGCGATGGACAGGTCCACCACGGGGTGAGAAAAGCTGTCGTCTGTGTCGATCTGCCACCGGGCACGGGTGAGTACTCCTTTGATGGTTCCGTCCCCGTATCGGGCTGTGAGGACCGGGGCCAGGTCGGTAAACGATCCGCTCTCCGGCAAAACCCGAATCGCCCGTGCCGGGTGATCCGCTGGGTTGTCGGGGAGGGTTCCCAGGGCATACTCTCTTGCGTTGCTGATCCCGTCTCCATCCATGTCAAGGTCGGCATCTGCCGGGGAGAGGGGGTTGAGGCCATGGGCCTGCTCCCAGGCATCGGGCATGCCGTCGTTGTCATCATCCGAGTCGGTATTGTCGCCCACGCCGTCGCCATCGGTGTCCACGGATTCACCGGGTGTCCCGGGGAAGTCGTCGCGGCAGTCCAGGATGCCGTCGCCGTCCGTGTCCACGTCGGGCGTGCCGCAACCATTGCAGCCAGGAGTTACCTTGCCGGGGTCTGCACTGCATTCATCCGTACAGTCTGGCGTGCCGTCGCCGTCGGTGTCTGGCTCCTCCTGGAATTCATAGGCGCCCATGTCTATCCAGCATCTCACCCGTGGCTCACCGGACAAGTCCAGGAGGCCTGGTCCGTCTTCGGTATTGACGGGCCCGGTATTGCGGCAGGGGGAGATGCTCTGAAGGTGGAAATCACCGCCGGAGGCATTCACGAACAGGGGCGCAGAGACCGTGTTACCGGGTTCGTCGACAGAGCTCAGGGTGCCTTCGGGGATGCAGGAGCCGGTGATATGAAGCGGGGTCCCTTTGAACACGGTAAAGCCGGTCCCGATGATGGATCCGGAGATCTGCTGAGTCTCTTCACCCGCTACTGTAGAGGTGGCATTGGCAACGTAGAGGTTGGCGGCATTGGGGCTCGTATTTTCAGCGACGGTGGTGGCTATCAGTTTGAAGTCATCGCCGGAGAGATAGAGACCACCACCCTGAATGAGGCTGGTGTTGGTGGCGATGAGGCAGTTTGTGATCGTCAGGCTGCCCCCGGCGGCATGGATGCCTCCCCCCCAGAAGGCGCTGTTGTTGATTATTTTGCATCGGTTGAGCCGCAGGTTGCCTTCGTTTCGCAGGCCGCCGCCATAAGTGGATGTTATGTCAGCGGAAGGGGTTGTGCCGTCTCCCTCTTCCACGGTGACCCCGTCCAGGAGGGTTTCAGAGCTGCTGAGGGCCTTGTGCCAGATCACATGGTTGCTGTGGATGCCGCCTCCCTGGTCGCCGCTGAGGCGTGTTTTGTGGGTTTCCGTGTCTCGCGGGTCCCGCAGAGATTCGTCTCCTTCAAATCCTCCATAAATAGACACCCCGGCCTTGAGGGTGAAATGATACCCCTTGGGTTCCGTGTTGTCAGGGAGGTGGGGGGCGTCAGAGGGCACATAGGTGCCTTCAGCCACCCACACCTCTTCCCCCGGGGCCGCATAGAAGATGGCCGTCTGGAGGTTGGTGAAGGCCTGGCCCCAAGAGGATCCGTTGTTCGCCCCGGACGCGTCCACATCCACAAAGACGGTCTGCTTTGCGGGGTAGCTGGCCGCGTCGTTGCACAGGGTGCCTGCCATGACCTCCCGGCCGTTGGAGAAGCCGTCTTCATCGGTGTCAGCCCATCGGTCTTTTTCGGTGGGGCTGGATCCGAAGGCGACCTCCTCACGGTCGGTGAGGCCATCCCCGTCGGTATCGGCCAGGGCGGGATCGGTTCCTGCGGAGAGTTCTTCAAGGGCGTTGAGACCGTCTCCGTCGGTGTCTTCTCTGCCGTCTGGGGTGCCATCCCCGTTGGTGTCGGCCTGGGATGGGTCGGTGCCATGGGCGTTTTCATAGAGGTCGGGCAGGCCGTCTCCATCGGAATCTTTGTCGGCCTCTTTGATGCCGTCACAGTCGATATCGGCGGTGTGGTTTTCAAAGGCTCCCATGTCGATGGGGCCGCAGAGGCGATGGTTTCCACCGAGGTCCTGGGTGCCGAGGGTGTCGACCGTTGCGGCCGGGTTGCCGGCATGGATGGCGGGCGAGGTGTCGCTTAAGGTGAACTCATCGTTTTCGGGGTCGGTAAATTCAGGATCGGCGGCTGGGTTTTGCTCGGGGCCGCCCACGAGGGACCAGAGAATCGTACTGGTGTTACCTGCGTCTGAGACTTGGGCTTCAAACCCATTGTCCCAGATGATGCAGCTATCAAGGCGCACCGAGCTTGTGGGGTCGTTTATGACTCCGCCGGTGTTGTTGGCGACGGTGGTATTGATCAGGTTGGGGCGACTGTGGTTGCGGTTGGTGATGGCAATGGCCTGGTTGCCGGTTGCCAGGCATTGCACCAATCTGGGAGACGCATTGTCGTTGTAGAGTACGCAGCCGTTGCTGGCCTGGTTTTTTGTGAACCGGCACAAGGTGAGGGTGGGGCTGGCAGACAGGTTGAGCATGCCAGCACCCAGGCTGTGGAGGTCTGTCCCATCGGCGTTGCCGGAGGAGATCGTGACACGATCCAGGGTTGCCGTGGCGTCAAGACATAGACCTGCCGGGTGGTAGAAGGTGTGCCTGAGGTTCTCTGAACAGGTCTCGGGAGCCAGGGGGTTGTCGTTTCCCAAAGAATCCCCAGTGAAGATCGTCTCAGTTGCAGCAAAGGATCGATCGGCAAGGGTTGTTTCGGTGCCGGTAAATCCCCCATGAACAGCAATTCCCTTTTTCAAGGAGAAATGCCGGGCTCTCGGGTCGAGGTTTCCCGGGAGGTTGGGAGACCACGTCGGTGTGTAGGTTCCCGTTGCCACCCATACCGCCTCGCCAGGGGCTGCATACCAGATGGCCCGTTGGGGATCTTTCCACGCGGTGGACCAGCTTTGTCCGTCGTTGGCAGCGTCTCCTGTCGGCGACACATACCAGACAGCACGGGAGGACGGCGTGGCACCGGGATCGTTGGCCGATGTCCCGTCGGTGAACTCCCGGATGTTGACAAACCCGTCTTCATCGGCATCCAGCCAGCGATCGTTCGAAAGGGGCGAGAGCCCGTTGTTTGACTCGTAACCGTCGGTCATGCCGTCGGCGTCGGAGTCTGCAAGGCGCGGATTGAGTCCTGCGGCCCTTTCTACCGCATTGGTAAGGCCGTCTTCGTCTGCATCCCCTTCGGGGGGCAGGGCTGCGCTTGAGGGGTATTCAAAGGCTCCGATGTCGAGGCGACCGTCGTAGCGGGCATTGCCGGCCATGTCCGTGATACCGAAGAGGTTCAGGTCCGTGTCGGGGTTGCCGGCATCGATGGCCGGGGAGCCTTCCTGCAGGGCGTAGTTGCCTTCGGTGGTGTTGACGAACAGGGGATCCAGGTTGGATGAATGTTTGGTGACGAAGTCAAAGATCTCGTAGGGGTATGAAGGAGACCCTATGTTGGACCCAGTTGCGGCGGTATTGTTCCAGAAAAGACAGTTGTCAGCGGTTTCAACCCAACTGTTCAGGAAGGCACCGCCCCCATTGGCTGCCATGTTGCCGACGACCGTGCAGCCACGCAGTGCAAGCAAGCTTCCGTAAGTGTTGTAGTACCCTCCGCCTTTTTCTGTTGCGGTGTTCCTGGCGAGAACCGAGTTGGTGAATTTCATGGAGGCACGGATTCCATAGGCGCCCCCCCCATCCGTGGCACGGTTGTTTTCGAGGCGGCAGGCGGTGAGGGTTGCTTCTCCGTCGGCAAGGTAAAGCCCACCCCCTTCGGTGGCCCGGTTGCCTTCGATGCGGCAGTCGATGAGATGGAGGTTGATACCGCTTAGGAAAAGCCCTCCCCCTCGGAGGGCGTCATCGGGGAGAACCTCCTCAGGGGAGGATGGGGCAGCATTTCCACCGGAGAGGGTCAGTCCGTTTAAGGTCGCCATGCCGTCCCATGGGGTGCTCTCTGTGGGATGATAAATGATGTGGTAAAGGTTGTCGGTAAGGGTGGTTTCATCGTCTGGATTGTCGTTTCTTGCAAGGTCGCCGCTCAATAAGGTGGGGTTGGCGAGGACATCCCGTTGGTCAATCGCGGTTTCCGTGCCGGCAAACCCCCCGTAGAGGGTGATCCCTGGCTTTAAGGCAAGATGGCGCGAACGTGGATTTTCTTGCGGGGAGAGGGGCTCTATTAAGATACCCGTGGCCGGATCCACCTCCCTGCGGATATCCGTGGGGACGCGATGAGGGTTCTGTTTCGGAACGTAGGTCCCCGCCTGCATCCAGATGGCCTCACCGGGGCCGGCATAATAGATGGCGGTCTGAATGCTGCCAAAGGCATCGCCCCAGGAGGTGCCAGAGCCGGTGCCGTCGGGGGTGACAAAGACGGTGGTTGCCGAGGGGGTGGAGGCCTTGTCGGTGGGTGAGGTCCCAGCAAGGAGCTCTCGAAAGTCCGAGTAACCGTCCAGATCCTGATCCATGATGCCCTGGTTTACCGCCGGGTTCAGGCGGTGGGCGGTCTCCCAGGCATCTGAGAGGCCGTCTCCATCGGAGTCTCCGGTGTCCTGGGCATCGGGCACGCCGTCATTGTCTGCGTCTAAGGCCGTGTACGTGCCTGTCAGGGTGGCGGTGACTCCGGCGGGAAGGGCCAGGGGCTGGATGGCAGTTGCGGGGCCTTTCCAGCCTGGGGGTGCATCGCCCCAGGTGAGGGCGTAGGTCCCTTCGGGGAGATCAGTCAGCTTTGTGTCGGCATTTCCTGACCGGGCGACAGGGCCGGAAAGACTCCAGGTCGAGACGACGGCATCCGGTACCCTGTCGATGAAAAGAGTCCCTGTGGTGGGGGCCGGAGGGCCGGGTGCATCGCAGAGGTTGATGGCGGCCGTGCCCAACTCCAGGGTGGAGGAGGCGTCGGCTTCCATGGAACGGCTGCCCAGGACCGTGCCGGATCCCAGGTGAACAGCTCCCCCTGAGGTCACGGAGAGGTCACCGCAGTTGAGGGTAAGGGTGGACGAATGGAGCTCCAGTCGAGCCCCATCGTGTACCGTGATATTTCCGGCGGAGACCGGAAAGGCAAAGAGCCAGGCCGCAAAAGAAAGGAGCGTGGGTAGGGATACAAGTCGGGTCATGATGCCATCCGCGTGAGAGGTCCTGAGGTTGGGGCGTGCTGTAATCAGCGAGCCAGGGCGTCGAGTCGCTTCTGCAGGGCGTCGATGGCCTTTTGCTGCGTTGCGAGGGTCTCCTGCTGGTCTTTGACCACCCGCGCGAGGACGGCCACGATGTCCATGGGGCTGACGCTCTTTCGGGTGTTGGTGGCCACAAGGTCGGGCACGTCTTCGGCGATAAAGCCCAGTGACTCTTCGTCGGGGTCGGATTTGTAGCGGTACCGGACCGGTTCAAGGGCGGTAAGGGCCGCTTCCGCATCGTGGGGGGCAAGGGGGGTGATGTTGAACTTTAAGGTTCGGCTGCTCCCCAGTTCGAGGTTGCCGGTGATAAAGGCGTTGCCGGTAACATGCAGGGTGTCGGAAGGGGTGGTCGTTCCGATGCCCAGGCGGCCTTCAGGGGTAAGGGTGACAAAGGGTTGGGAGGCGGCCATCAACTGAAGGGGGTGGCTGCTTGCCGAGCCCATGCGCGCTGCCGTGTCGGAGGCTTCGATTTTGGTAATGACCTCAGGTTCCCCATCCTTGGTTACATCTTTGTACGACAGAAGAAGGTCCGCATTTTTGAAAGTTTGCTGGATCTCAAGGGCCGCACGGGGGGCAAGGGTCCCCAGCCCCATGGCGCCGGTTGCGGCATCTATCACCAGGGGGCTGGTCTGGGTGGTGACGTTTCGGAGAAAGAATCGGTTTTCATTGCCGGACAGGTCCCAGGTGTAAGGAGCAAAACCGTTTGCTCCGTTTTGTTCCAGGCGCACCGTGGGGGTATTGCCGGTGACGAGGTGAAGGTCGGTAAGGGGGGTGGCGGTGCCCAGACCGAGGTTACCGGTGGCGGAGAGATAAAGGCCGTTGGACGGAGCTCCGGCCTCAATGGTGAACGGCCGTCGGGCCGCTGAGCTGTCTTCGATGCCGAAGAAGTTGGCCCCGCCGTTGGCCGTGTCGTTGATGAGGATTCGCCAGTCGTTTTGGGGGAAGCTGGCTGAGTTGGAGGTGTCTTGAAAGTGGATGCGCAGGTTGTTCTCCTTGATGCGCAGGGTGTCAAAGTCGAAGCTCTCCCCGTTATTGCAGTCGTTTCCGATGCATTCACTGCCCGTGATGATGGCGTCGTCCAGGATAACCTGGTCGGCATGGGCAGGGGAGGCGATGGCATCCAGGACCCACACAACAGCCGTAAGGGCCTGGGTGCCCAGGTTGTCTATCATGCCCGTCTCTTCTGCGGTGGGGTCGAGGATGACGATGGTGCCGCTGGTGACCCGGAAGACGCCGGATTCCACATGCTCACGCGCGGCAGGGGCTGTGTTTGTGTCTGCCGTTCGTGCCTTCCTCGGGGTGGTCCCTACGCGGAGTTCGTAACGGTAGAGGCCATTTTCTGCCTGCTCCGGTAAAGCCCAGGTAACGGGCGCTCCCGTGGTTTGCCAGTCGCCGATATGGTTTCCGGAAGGCCCCATGATCCGAAGCAAGAGGTAGGTGGCTCCGGAGATCGTTGTGCTTACCGTGACGCTCTGGTTTTCAATCCGTACTTCTGCAGGGCGATGGGTGCCGGCAAAGGCCGTTTGCATCCACAGACTCATGATGAGGATGGCAGCGGCTACTGTTCCTTTTCCCGTAAAATCAGATAAACGCATGGGACCCCCTTTTTGTTGGCGCGTGATATGTATTATCACTTGGGATGAGATAAAATTCGGGTACGTGTTCTGTCGGTATTCTGATGGATAGTGTTCCCGTGAAGGGAAGCTAAAGAGGAAAAAAGTATAATGCTAAGTAAAGATAAAGTAAATATTTTTTGCTGAAATATTGTACATAAATAGGGGTCTGGCTTGTTTTGATCCTGCAGACCGGGAACGTGTGGGGCCTGTTTATCAAGCGTTGATGAGTTTTCTGGAAAATAAATTTTGAATTTTAGGTGACTTTACATGATTGCAATTTAAGGTAATACATACTATATTTTTATTCGAAAATGTGAAATGTGAATCATCAGGAACGGCGTAATTAAATACATGCATGCACGAACGGGATAGCGTAAACAGACGCTCCCCGGGCTCGTGCTTTTTTATTTTGGAGTCACATTGACAAGAAGACTGTTCCTGAAAACAGTAAGGAGGAACGTGTGTTAAACAGTATTATAAATAGTCTGAATGGTTTGATTTGGGGATCTGTTTTGATTTATCTCCTGATTGGTGTGGGGGTCTATTTTACCCTTCGCCTGGGGTTTATCCAGTTTCGTCATTTTGGCCATATGTTTACTGTGCTGAGAAAAAGTCGGAAGGCGGACAGTGCAGGCATTTCATCATTTCAGGCCCTTTGTACCAGCCTTGCCGCCCGCGTGGGGACAGGTAATCTCGCTGGTGTGGCCGTTGCCTTGACCCTCGGGGGGCCCGGTGCCATTTTCTGGATGTGGCTTGTGGCCCTGGTGGGAATGTCCAGCGCCTTTGCCGAGAGCGCTTTGGCGCAGCTTTATAAGACCCGTGATGATGCTGGTAATTATCGCGGTGGTCCGGCGTATTATATGGAGAAGGGCCTGGGGATGCGCTGGATGGGCGTCCTTTTTTCTATTTTTCTGATTATCTCTTTCGGGCTGGTGTTCAACGCGGTTCAGGCTAACTCCATCGCCCAGGCCATGGACGTGGCCTTTGGCATCTCTCCGGTGATCATGGGGATGGTTCTGGTGGTCGTCTCCGGGATCGTGATTTTCGGTGGCCTTCGCACCATCGCCCGGGTGGCAGAGCTCATCGTGCCGGTCATGGCCCTTGTCTATCTCATCCTGGCCTTTTATGTTGTGGGGTCTCAGATTGAGAAAGTGCCGGCCGTGATCTCCCTGATCATAAAGAGTGCCTTCGGTTGGGACAAGGCCGTCTCTGGGGCCTTGGGGTATACCATCGCCCAGGCCATGATGAACGGGATTAAGCGGGGGCTTTTCTCCAACGAAGCGGGTTTGGGTTCGGCCCCGAACGCAGCCGCTTCGGCCACGCCCTATCCTCCGCATCCCGCCTCCCAGGGGTATGTTCAGATGCTGGGTGTTTTTACCGATACCATCGTGATTTGTACGGCCACGGCCGCTGTGATTCTTGTCTCCGGAACGTTGGAGACGGGCAGTGGCATGAGCGGCATCGAACTGACTCAAAAGGCTCTCTCCGCAAGCGTTGGCAGCTGGGGCAATGGCTTTGTGGCCATTGCCATTCTGTTTTTTGCCTTTACCTCGGTGATCGCCAACTACTCCTACGCGGAGACGAACCTGATCTTCCTCGAACGCAACCATCCCGGCGGTCTGACCGTTTTCCGTTTTCTGGTTCTCGGGATGGTGATGTTTGGTGCCGTGGCAGAGCTTCCCCTGGTCTGGTCCATGGCAGACCTCTCCATGGGATTTATGGCGTTGATCAACCTCATCGCCATTTTACTTCTTTCGGGGGTGGTCGTGAAGCTGGCCAGGGACTACAACGATCAGCTTAAATCAGGAAAGCTTCCCACCTTCGACGCCTCAAAATACCCCGAGATTCAGGATCAGCTGGAGCCGGGGATCTGGGATGACCGGACGGTGGAATAAAAAAAGTAACTATTCAGCTCATGCCACCCAATCGCCACACACCGATGCGGCAGGGTCGATGAAGACGGAAACCGTATAAAGGGTCTGTCCTTTGGTAACCGTGTTGAGGTGAAATGTAGGGTGCGCCGTGCGCACCGCTTAACGTCCGATAAACCTGCAACGCCGCATTTTGTGATAAATGTTGAGACGGGGCCAGCGGTTTGCGTGACGTTGAACGGTGCGGGAGCCGCACCCTACGAGGTCTCGCATGGCGGAATGTTATCGTCATCCTGTATGTCTGAGGCAATTCAAGCTGTTTTATTGTGCCGGTACATTGACGTTCTGCCGGTTCTTCAGGTGGCGGAAAGGTACAGAGACTTGCTCGTGTAACATCCTGTCGACAAAAAACAATCCGGGTGGTATGGGTGAACGATCGGCAGTCGACATCTCATCTCATCTCTTCGATTGGGAGCGTACTCCATGGCCTTCAAGATCTCTGAGAATTTATCCGATCGCATCGCCACCTACCTGACTGAAAAGATCGTTCGTCTGAAGCTGGCACCCGGGGAACGGATTCTTGAACAGACCATTTCCGACGAGTTGGGGGTGAGCCGATCTCCCATCCGGGAAGCGATTCGTATCCTTGAAAAGAGTGGACTGGTGGAGATCATCCCCCGGTGCGGGGCGAGGGTGAGCCAGGTCACTGAGGAGACCATTGAGGGGTACGCCGATGTGCTGGCGGTCTTGTATGGCCTTGTGGTCCGACGCTGAATCGAGCGATGCGGTGAGGCTCACCGCATGCAGCTAATCTTCGCCCACGATCAGATGGTGGCTGCTGCCGAGCAGGGGGATTCCCCAGAGGTCTACGCGGCCATTTTCAACTTTGCCACCGTGGGGCTGGAGACGACGAACAACCCCATTCTGACGCAGACCCTTTTTGCCTTATTGCCCAATATTCAACGCCTGCAATACCTCTCTATCTCCATGGGACGTGCCTGTCTCATCGATAAAACGGTCTATTTTAAAACCATCATTGATTGCCTGGAAACCCATGATATTGACGGGGGGGTTCAGGCCATTGAGACCTATGTGGCGACTGAAAAAGAGTATGCGCTGATAGCCCTCCGATCCTCTTTACTCATCCATTGTCCAAGATAAGCCAGGCGGTGGCCCTCCATGGGTTGCTTCTTTTTTGCCATGATGGTGAACGGTGTTAATCTAAGTTGACATAGGTTCGCAACCGTGTAATGCTCAATATTGTAGATTGTCGACAATTACAAGAGGGAGGCATTATGGAGACCATCGATGCACAGGTTGATGTGATTGTAGTGGGTTCCGGGCCGGGTGGGGCCACCGTCGCCAGAGAGCTCACGGCTCAGGGGAAGAAGGTGCTGATTCTTGAGTGGGGGGATAACAAGCCGGTCAAAGGATCCCTGCTTCAACTGGCAAAGAATGCCGGTGTTCCGGGTAAAAATATTCTTTTCAGCGACAAGACCCTTTTGGGGATGGTGAGAGGCACCTGCACGGGGGGCAGCTCTATTTTTTATTGTGCCACGGCCTTTGAGCCGCCCTATGAGCTGCTCGACTCCTATGGCATCGATATCCGTGCCGAGGTGAAAGAGGCGAAACGGGAGGTTCCTGTGGCTCCCCTTAAAGATGAGCTGATGGGTCCCGGAGCCCTTCGCCTGATGGAAAGCGCCCGGGATCTCGGGTATGCGTGGGAAAAATTAAATAAGTTCATCGACCAGGAAAAGTGTCGGCCCGAGTGTGGAAAGTGCAGCTACGGGTGCCCCTACGATGCCAAGTGGACCGCTCGCCATTTTGTGAACGAGGCCGTAGACGGTGGTGCCATCCTGATCAACGGGGCCAAAGTCGAGAAGGTTCTGTTTGATGGCGACACGGCCATTGGCGTGACCTATAAAAAGGGATTTCAATCCCATTCGGTCTTTGCCGACAAGGTGGTCATCGCCGCCGGGGGGATCGGGTCCCCGGTCATTTTGCGTCACAGCGGCCTCTACAGCGCCGGTTATGATTTCTTTTTTGATCCTCTCGTGATGGTCTTCGGGTCTGTCGACGGGCTGAACAGCAAAGGGGAACCTCAGATGTCCGCCGGCATTAACATGGAAGAGGAGGGGTATCTCATGGTGGATCTTCATTTCCCGACCCCGATTTTTGCCGCCCAGATCGCTCCGAAACTGAAATTTCACCGCATGCTCTCCAGGCCGGATACCCTGATGCTGATGATTAAGGTCAAAGACGAGCTGGGGGGGCGGATTACGTGGAATGGCGGGGTCCGTAAGAGCCTGGCCGCCGAGGACCTGGTGAAGATGAAAACCGGGGTGTCCCGGGCGTCCGATATTTTAAAAAACGCCGGAGCAAAAAGCGTGTACACCGGATGGCGGGCGGCTGCCCACCCCGGCGGAACTCTGAAGATCAATCATATGGTGGACACAGACCTGAAAACAGAAAAGGAAAATCTTTACGTGTGTGACTGCTCGGTGGTTCCTGAAGCCTGGGGCCTTCCCCCCACGCTGACCCTCCTTGGGCTGGGCAAGCGTCTGGCCGGTCATCTGGCGTAAAGCAAGCTCTCCCTTTTGGGGTTATCTCACCGAGACGATTTTTTTCCCCACCCGATCCACCCCCGAAGCATCTAACCTGGATATTTCATGAGAAAACAATCAGGGCTAAGGAATAATTCGTAATTACAGTTCTTTGCAGTAATATTTTTAGTCGTTTCAAAAATGCAAAATGTAATCCACGGGATTCTGTTTGATTTTCTCACCCTTCGGGCGAGCCGGGCTTCCACGGCCCATTCACCCCGGTTCTGTCGATTCTCGAATGTGGGATAACGTCTTAAGACGTTGCAACATAGGCATCTTTTGTACAATATGGCTTGAATTGCAGAGTGAATTTTTATTGTAAATAAAAAAAGGCGGTATCCAGTTTTCGGATACCGCCTTTTATATTTTTTTTAACTCTAAAAAAGTTTTACTTGAGAGGCACGATCCATTTCAGGGGATCTTCGGCGCGGCCGAACTGGATATCCATGAGGTCATTGAACATGCCGGAGGAGATGGGGCCGGCGTTGCCGTCTCCGATGGTGATCTCCCGGTCTCCGAACTTGATCTGGTTTACGGGAGAGATAACGGCTGCCGTCCCGGAGCCAAAGACTTCCTGGAGGCGTCCCTCTTCATGGGCTTGGAACACCTCGTCAATGGAGATGCGTTTTTCAACCACTTTTTTGCCCTGATGACGCGCCAGCTTAAGAACTGAATCCCGCGTGATCCCGGCCAGGATGCTTCCGTTAAGCTCGGGCGTTACGATCTCATCGTCGATGACGAAGAAGATGTTCATGGAGCCCACTTCTTCAATATACTTTCGTTCCACCCCGTCGAGCCAAAGTACCTGCGTGTAGCCTTCGGCCTGTGCGATCTCGGTGGCGTAAAGGCTCGCGGCATAGTTGGCGGCCGTTTTGGCGGCGCCAAGGCCCCCTCGGACCGCGCGGACGTGCTCGGGAGAGACCCAGATTTTTACCGGGTTGAATCCTTCGGGGTAGTAGGCACCCACGGGGGAGAGGATGATCATGAACCGATGGATGGGGGAGGATTTCAGGCCGATGTAGGGGTCCATGGCGATGATAAAGGGGCGGACGTACAGCGAGGTGCCGGGAGCAGACGGGATCCACTCTTTTTCCATCTCCAGCAGTGCCTCAAGGGCCTCCATGCATTCGTCTACATTGATCTCGGGAATGCAGAGGGCTTCGGCAGAGCGATTCAGTCGCTCGAAGTTGTCCCGGGGTCGGAAGAGCTGTGCGGAGTCGTCGCCGGTCTTGTAGACTTTCAACCCTTCAAAGATGGTCTGGCCGTAGTGCAGTACCATGGTGGCGGGGCTGACTTCAAAGGGGCCGTAAGGGACGATGCGGGGATCATGCCAGCCGATGCCTTTGGTGTAGTCCATGCAGAACATGTGGTCGGTAAAAAAGGTACCAAATCCCAGATTGGATTCATCGGGATGAGCTTTGGGTGTATCGATTTTGTTGATAGCAATTTCCATTAGGGAACCTCAAAATTCTGGTCATGGCAGCGTGATGTACGGAGCCATTGGGGTTGATTTACCAGATGACGAATCGTCACTCGGAATGAATATTGTTTTGGGCATCGAATAAGGGAAAATTAAAACACGGCCTTCAGAGTTATCTTTCATAGAATACAGTCAGATAAGAGAGAGACTTTTCGGGTGCAATGCCCTTAAATGTGCCTCGATCATTCGGATGCGCAGAAGGGACAGGCACTGACCCTGGGCCGGGGTAGAGGACCGAAAGGCTGGATGACGAATCGGTCTCGGCCGGGTGATGCCTTGAGCGGCAAGTGCGCAAAGGATTTAAATTTAGATAGCGGTATCCCAAGGTTAAATCAAGGAGAATATGGCCAATGTCTTTGAAAAACGCTTGTTAACAAAGTTTTTTTGCTGCATGGGCCGAAGTTGTGGAAAGGTTCTTGACAAGGGAATTTGGTTTGGGATATTGCTTTGCAATTGATCTTAACGTTAACGTCAAGGTCAGACCAAGACAGTGGACCTGAGGGGATGCGATTTTGTTTTCACATGACCGGGTTTTCCGTGGGTAGACGGAAAGGCCGACTCAGTGGTATCGTATCCTTCCGTCTCGGAATGATTCCGGGTCGGATACCTAAATGATATTCTGCGCCTGAAGAGGTTGCCTCCTTCGGGTGCCAGGCATGATCAAGGCACATCAGTGCTGAAAGTGGTGAAAGCATGAGACAGGACATCATTGAAATCCGTTGGCACGGCCGGGGAGGTCAGGGTGCCATTACCGCCGCCAAGATTGTGGCCAACGCCGCATTCAAGTCGGGCTACAACGGCGTGGTCATGGCCCCCACCTTCGGGACCGAGCGACGGGGCGCCCCCGTTTATACATCCCTTAAGATTGCACGGGAGAAGATCTATGATCTCTCTCCCATTGCGACCCCTGACATGGTGGTGGTTTTGGACCATACCCTCCTTGAGGAGGTGGATGTGACCCACGGCTTGAAGGAGGGGGGGCAGATTATTCTCAACACTCCGAAATCCATAGATTCTTATGACTTTGGTGCCCATCGGCTCTCAGTGGCCGATGTGACGGCCTATGCCCTTGAGGCCGGCCTTGCCCCCGGCATCGTGAACACCGGGGTGATCGGTGCCTTTGCCAAGGCCACCGGCCTTGTGAGTCGGGAGCTTTTGAGGGAGGCCATCCGCCATGAGTTCTCCGCCATGAAGCCCGAAGAGAACGCGCGGGCGGCTGCCCTTACTTATGATCGTACAGTCATCGGAGGTGCCTGATGTCCAAAGAAGAATTTTGCAGCATGATTTCAGTCAGTGAGCCTGGCCCCGGAGACGGGGGGAACACCGGCTCCTGGCGGGTGGTCCGTCCCGTGATCGATCTGGAAAAGTGCATCCCGGCCAAGACTGGGAAGCCCTCTTGTTTCAACTGCTGGCTCTACTGCCCCGATGCGGTGGTCACCAAGACCCTTCCGCCTACCATCGACTACACCTATTGTAAGGGCTGCGGTATCTGCGCCGAGGAGTGTCCCGCCGGCGCCATCACCATGGTGGATGAAGCGAGCTTTACCAAGGAGGAGAAATAGACCATGCATGTGATTGAATCAGGCAACGTGGCTGCCGCAACAGGGGTCAAACTGGCGAGAGTCCAGGTGATCGCCGCCTACCCCATCACGCCGCAGACCCCGCTGACGGAAAAATTATCTGAGTTTGTCGAGTCCGACGAGCTTTCGGCGGAATACATCCCCGTGGAGAGCGAGCACAGCGCCATGGCGGTTTGTATCGCTTCCTCCACCACCGGTGCACGGTCCTTCACGGCCACCAGCGCCAACGGCCTTCTTTACATGAACGAGCAGCTTCACTGGGCTGCAGGGGCCAGGCTTCCCATCGTCATGTGTGTGGCCAACCGCGGTGTCGGGGCGCCCTGGACCGTCTGGAACGACCATCAGGACACCGTCAGCCAGAGGGATCTGGGCTGGATTCAGCTCTATTGTTCCGATCATCAGCAGATTCATGACACGGTGCTCAAGGCCTTTAAACTGGCTGAAACCGTGAGCATTCCCGTGATGGTCTGCTACGACGGCTACCTCCTCTCCCACACCTACATGCCCTTTGACGTCCCCGAGCAGGCGCAGGTGGACGCCTTTTTGCCGCCGTTTAAACCCACCCATTTCCTGAACCCGGAGGAGCCCCGGAACTTCAACACCGTGACCCTGCCGGATGTCCGACCCGACCTTCACGGCAACACGGCTCCCGGCTATATGGAGATCCGCAAGACCCTTCATTCGGACCTTCGCGCGGCATTGACCGAAATCGAAAAAATTGACGGCGAGTTTGGTGAGGCCTTCGGCCGGGGCGGCGATCCCTTTGTGGAGCCCTACCGCTGCGAGGATGCCGATTACGTGGCCTTCTGCATGGGGTCTCTTTCATACCAACTTCGCGACGTGGTGGATGCCATGCGGGAAGAGGGGACCAAAATTGGAGTTATCGGCCTGAAGGTCTATCGTCCTTTTCCCGATGCCGCGGTGCGTGACGCCTTGACCGCTCATAAGGGGGTCATTGTGTTCGAAAAGGCGCTCTCTTACGGCAATCAGGGGGCTCTCTATGCGGATGTCAAGTCCGCGCTCTACAGCGCCGAGACCCGTCCTTTTGTGCACAACTACATCGTGGGCCTCGGGGGGCGGGAGATCAAAACCCACCACCTTTATGACGCCTTGACCGAATCCATCAAAAACGAAGCCGCCATTGGGGATGAACCCCAGTGGGTCGGCTTAAAGCTGTAGAGGCCTGCCTGCTATGGATAATGATAAGAAAACGACGGTTTTAACTCTGACGGATGAAGAGATTGTGAATCCGGGCAACCGGGCCTGTTCCGGCTGTGGTCTGGGTATTGTGTATCGCACCGCCTTGAAAGCCCTGGGCAAGGACACGGTATTGGCCGTTCCTCCCAGCTGCCTGACCGTGCTTCAGGGGCTCTATCCCGTGGCCTCCACCAAGCTTCCGTGCGTGAACGTGACCTTTGCCTCCACGGCTGCGGCTGCCACGGGCGTGCGTGCCGCCTTGCGGGCCACCGGGCGGGATCATCTTAACGTGGTCGCCTTTGCCGGTGACGGCGGGACCGGAGACATCGGCATCCAGGCTCTCTCCGGCGCCTGCGAGCGTGGTGAAGACATCATTTATATCTGCTACGACAACGAAGCCTACATGAACACCGGGGTCCAGCGTTCCGGCACCACCCCCAAAGGGGTGATGACCACCACCACCCCCATCAAAGGCAAGCTTCAGCACAAAAAGGACGTGCCGAGCATCATCGCCGCCCATGGGATTGACTACGTGGCTACCGCCTCCGCCGCCTATCCCCTGGATCTTTACGACAAGGTGAAGAAGGCCGCCTCCATGAAGGGCGGGACCCGCTATATCCACGTGCATACCCCGTGTCCCTCGGGCTGGGGCTTTGCGCCTCAGTACACCGTCCACATCGGCAAGCTGGGCGTGACCACCGGTCTCTTTGATCTGTATGAGATCGTCAAGGGCGAGTTCTCCCTCACCGGCGAGTCCGCCAAGCGCGTGGGCAAAGAGCGCACCCCCGTCGAGGAATACTTCAAAACCCAGCGTCGTTTTCGCTCTCTCTCCCAGGAGTTGACCGATGAGATGCAGGGCATGATCGACGCGAAGTGGGCCAACTACACCGCCTGAAAATAGAATAAATCGTATCATATAAAAAACGGGCGACCCCATGGGGCGCTCGTTTTTTTTATCATGGAAAACCTTGGCTCCAGGGCAAGGCGAACACAAAAAAAGCCCGAATCATCTCAACGGATGATTCGGGCTTTTTGCATTCTCGGAGAATGTCTTGGTCACATTGCCTTGGGGCGAATGACCCCGCCTGCGGAGCAGGATTTGCTAGTTTTTCAGGCTGTGAATCGGCGCTGGGATGCGACCACCATGGCGGACGAAGCCGTTCTGGCCCTCGCAGTTCTTTACGTCGATGATGGTGGCGTGGCCAAGGAGGCCACCGAAGTGGGCATTGTCCCCAGCGGCTTTCCCAGGGACGGGAATGAGCCGGCAGGCGGTGGTTTTGTTGTTGATCATGCCGATGGCCATCTCGTCGGCGATGATGCCTGCGATGGTCTCTTCGGAGGTGGCTCCTGGGATGGCCACCATGTCGAGGCCCACGGAGCAGACGCATGTCATGGCTTCGAGTTTTTCGATGTTGAGGGAGCCGTTTCTGCAGGCCTCTTCGATGTTCAGGTCTTCACTCACGGGGATAAAGGCACCGGAGAGGCCACCCACGTGGGAGCTGGCAAAGGCGCCGCCTTTTTTCACGGCGTCGTTGAGCATGGCCAGGGCCGCGGTGCTGCCTGGGTGGCCGATGCTGGTGAGCCCCATGCTCTGGAAGATCTCGCCCACGCTGTCGCCCACGGTGGGGGTAGGGGCCAGGGAGAGGTCCACCACGCCGAAGGGGATATCAAGGGCCTGTGCCACTTCACGGCCGATGAGCTCGCCCACGCGGGTCACTTTGCAGGCGGTGCGCTTGATGACTTCGGCGATATCGCCCAGGCCGAGACTGGAGCCGGATTCGACGGCGCGGTCAATGGCGCGTTTCACCACACCGGGGCCGCTGACGCCCACGTTGATGACGGCGTCGGCCTCTCCGGTTCCCAGGTAGGCGCCGGCCATGAAAGGCACATCCTGGGGGATGTTGCAGAAGACGCAGAGCTTGGCAACGGCCAGGCCGTCTTTGTCGGCGGTGAGCGCCGCCCCGCGTTTGATGGCATTGGCCATCAGCAGGATGGCGTCCATGTTAATGCCTGCCCGGGTGGAGCCGACATTGACGGAGGCACAGATGCGATCGGTCTGGGTGAGGGCTTCGGGAATGGCCTCGATGAGTGCCCGGTCGCCGTTGGCAATGCCTTTTTCCACCAGGGCAGAGAAGCCGCCGATGAAGTCCACGCCCACTTCCACGGCAATATCATTCAAGGTCTTGGCGATTTCCACCATCTGGGCCGAATTGAAAGGGGCTGCCACCACGCCGATGGGGCTGATAGAGATGCGTTTGTTCACCACCTCAATGCCATATTTATCGCCGATGGTGTTGCATGTCTCCACGAGGGGACCTGCCAGGCGGGTGATTTTTTTGTGCAGGTTGGCCTTGAAGACCTCTAAGTCATGGCTGGCACAATCGAAGAGGTTAATTCCCAGGGTGACGGTCCGTACATCCAGGTGCTCGTATTTGAGCATCTCGACGGTTGATATCAGTTCGCTTTCGCTAAGCATGGTCTTATCCTGAAATGTCTGTGACGTATTGATGAGAAACACCGGGTGACCGGAAGATCAGATGCGGTTCACTGTGTCAAAGATGTTTTTGTGCTGAAAGGTGAGGGCCAGTTTGAGGCTTGCGGCCTTCTCCTTCAGCGTTCCAGAGAGAATGTGGCGATCCACGCTGTCGGGGACCAGAACCTCGTAGACCATGATGTTTTTCTCTGGGTTGTCCCCCCCTTCAAACACCGCCGTCAGGTTAATGATGTTGACACCCGCCTCGGCAATGACCGTGGAGATATCATACACCAGGCCTTTGCTGTCCGGGCCGATGGTGGTGATGATAAAATGTTCGCCGGAGGGCTCAACATGGGGGAGCTCGGTCTCCATGGACTCGATGTGAACGTGAAGTCCTACCTCACCAAACGCCTCTCGAAATTGTTCAGAGAAGGTTTCAAAATCAGTGCCATCCGGAACGGAAACAATGTAAATGCCGGCAAATTCCGACTGAAGAATAGTCTGACTGACGTTTTCAATGTTGCAGCCCAGCTGAAAAAGAACCCGGGCCACCGAAGAGACGATGCCGGGTCGGTCTTTCCCGATTGCCGTAATGATGATCTTGCTCATGTGCACAACCTGACTCTAAAGTGTTGGTATGGCCCTGTGATTTTCGGGGCCATTGAGTGAAATGGGCTGTCTGGGGAGGTCTGTTCAGTGTATTCCATCAGTAGGCAAGCATGCGATTGCGTAAATACGAAGACTGTCCCGCGGTTTCAGCGCTAAATATCAATCGTGTCGTTCCCGAAGGCGTGAAGATTTGACACGATCTGTCCTATGTACCATGAACTGTTTTGCATGAACACCCTTAAAATAAATGGATAGCGCTTTTGAGCGTGTCGACGCAGGGAGGGGGAGGGGAGGGTGTTTATACGATTGCTGAAAACCTCAATAAAGGATTTTTAATCGGGGGAGAGCCCGCGGGCGTGAGTCGCGTATTGCCATTATAAAGGGACAATTTTATGGGATGGGTGGCTCTGAATCGAAGCGGATTGCGTGTTTGCGCAATTTTTATGATACGGGGACCGGATAGCGGACTTTTTGGAGCGAAAAGTTGAGCCAGGGGTTGAAAAATTCGTTATCCTTTCTACAATAGGCTTGATACAGTTCTCAAACCTTTTATGGATCCCTGGGGGGCAGAGGGTTTCGCGTGCTTGGGGATGATCCATAAAGGGTGCTGCTATCGGGAGGATGATGACCAGGAAAACCATTCAATCCGACCTCTGGGACCGGAGTGTTGAGAAACAGGAGACACTATGCAGATCGTGACGACCCACAAGGGGACCGACTTCGACGCGTTGGCTTCTCTTATTGCCGCCACCATGATTTACCCGGACGCTGTTCCGGTTCTTCCTAAAAGTGTGAATGCCAATGTCCGTGCTTTCATGGCCATTCACAAGGACCTTTTCAAGGTCCTTCATCCCAAGGAAATCAATCTGGATGAAGTGACCCACCTGATTGTTGTGGACACCAACAGCTGGAAACGTCTCGATGGCTTCTCTCCCTTGAAGGATCGTGACGATCTGACCATTCACCTCTGGGATCACCATGACGGCGGAGACATCAAAGCGGATCAGGTCCGCAATGATGGGCTGGGGTCCACCGTGACTCACTTCATCCTTGAGCTGGAAGCCCGGCGTATGGTCCTGACGCCGATTCTGGCCACCCTTTTTCTGATCGGGATCTACGAGGACACCGGCAGTCTCTCTTACCCCTCCACCCGACCGGAGGACGCCCGGGCCGTGGCCTGGTTGCTGGATCGCAAGGCCGACCTCAATGTGCTGGGCGGTTTTTTAAAGCAGGTTTACGGAGAGAAGCAGAAGTCGGTTCTCTTTGAAATGATGAAAAACCCCGACAGGCGAAAGGTGAACGGCTACACCCTCTCCTTTGCCTCGGTGCCCATCGAAGGCCATGTGGCAAACCTCTCGGTGGTGGTGAACATGTTCCTGGACCTTGAAAACAGCGACGGGGCTTTCGGTGTGTTTTACGACGAAGAGGGCAACAAATGCATGATTATCGGCCGAAGCAAGGTGGAAAGTCTGGATGTAGGAAAACTCATGCGCACCTTGGGCGGTGGGGGGCACCCGGGCGCGGGAGCCACTCAGTTTAAATCCGATTTTCATAACCCCGATGCCGTTTTTACCATGATCTGTAACCTGGTGGAGAACGATCAGGTCGCCTCGGTACAGTTGGGCGATATCATGAGTTTTCCCGTGGTGTCCGTGGAGACGACCACTCTTATGGAAGAGTTGGGGGCGCTTTTGAGGGAAAGAGGCTGCACCGGCGTGCCCGTCACTGATCACGGCAAGGTCGTGGGCGTGATCTCCCGCCGCGATTTTAAAAAGATTCGCAAGGAGACTCAGATGAAGTCTCCGGTGAAGGCCTATATGACGCCCTCCGTCGTGCAAATTGAGTCTGAGAAAAGTCCCCTTGAGGCCGCACGCTTGATGATCAAACACGATATCGGTCGGGTCCCTGTGGTGCAAAACGGGGAGATGATAGGGATTGTTACCCGTACCGACGTTATGAGGTACTACTACGACCTCATCCCCGACTAAAATTTTCATGAAAAATCTTGGCCCACACAAGGTAAATCTTTTGAATTCTACCAGTTAAGATGTGGGCCAATATTTTCCACCCTCCGGGCGCTGGGAGCGGGCCGTGGCCTGCGTTATCCTCCCCTCGGAGTAGGGAACCTACACCTTCAGGTCGGATGCCTTGACCACGACCCGCTCCCAGCGTGAAAATCTGTCGCGGGATTGGAAATTTCTGCTTTGCAAATACCTGTAAATAAAGAGTAACCATTCAGTTCACGCCACCCAATCGCCACACACCGTTACGGTAGGGTCGATGAAGACGGAAACCGTGTCGAGGTGAAATGTAGGGTGCGCTGTGCGCACCGCTTAACGTCCGATAATCCTGCAACGCTGCCTTTTGTCATAAATGTTGAGACGGGGCAGGCGGTTTGCGTGACGTTGATCGGTGCGGGAGCCGCACCCTACGGGCTGAAACGTTTTTGCGAAGCTTTTTTGAAAAAGAGGCCCTCCGGTGACAGGATGAAGCTGAATAGTTACAATAATGAATTATTTATTCTACTGACTCATACCACCCCTTGCGAACAGCCTGCTTAACAAGCAAAGGATGCCGGTTTTCCGTGACCGCCGTCAATAAGAACCACGCCTCCGATTGATAAAACCGTCGATAATTCATCACCGCCCGCACAACGACAACCCGTAGGATGGGCACCCATTTAATATCAAAGGGCGAAGCGTGCCCATCTGGCCGTCGGGAAAACCGCACCCATGAAAATTACATAAATTTTGGGGACACAACGTCTCACCCCGGCGTGACCGGTTGCACCCGCGCCAGATGGGCACGGCACTACCTTTGCCCATCCCACGAGTTCGCGGTTATTCCAGACGAATGGTGGGCTTGGTTCAACACAGGATTACATGTTTAAAGGTGGTTTTTCGAACCCTGAGGGGAGGGGCTGGGCTCCGGTCTTTGGGATGATACCGGAGCCCAGCGAAACCATGGGCGAGAGAGCCGGGGAACCCGGATCTTGATTTTTTCATAGAGGGCCGGTCTTTCGAGGCATGATCAGCTCAGAAGCCGTTTCACACCTGCCACGATCTCCTCGGTTGAGTCGGGGCCTTTGGGGACGTAGTCATCGGCTTCCATGGCTTTGCCGTTGTAGTGTGAGTAGCGGGTAGAGCCGACATGATCGGCGACGGCGGTGAGCATGAGGATGGGAATGTCTTCATATTTTTCGTCGTTTTTCAGTTGGTCACAGACGGCGTAGCCGTCCATCTCCGGCATCATGACATCAAGGACAATGGCGTCCGGGGGGTTGGCCTGTACTTTGGCGATGGCTTCGGTTCCGTTGTAGGCTACATCGGTAAGAAAGCCTTCTTTTTCAAGACGTTTTTTGATGACGAGGGTCATGTCAGGCTCATCATCGACAACAAGGATACGTTTTTTTTCGGTCATGACAACCTCCTTTTTCGGCATGGGTTCATGGCTGTGGCGCCGTCTGTGATCTGTTGATTCCAATGGATCAGGCCAGCGCCTCCCCAGGCGGATATCCGCCTGGACCAGGGGTGGGGTATGTTCGGCAAGGGGCATTCCTTGCGTTCATGCATGGGAGCGGGCGAGCCGTGTTTTTTTTATGACAGCCTTCGGCCTTGGCTTTTTGCCAGCCTCTTCGGCGATTGGAGGGTCAGGATGTGGCCACTTTTGCAGGCTCCTGGCCTGGGGCCTCCAGGTCCGGCCTGGGGTAAAGGCCGGCTCGCTGCACAATTTCCGGAACCTTTTCTTCCCATTCAATGGCCATGATGTGAAAACCGCAGACACCTTCTATCTCTTTGAGGCGTTCAATGGTCTCCAGGCAGATGGTGATACCCTCTTCCGCCTGTTTCTCTTTGGGCGTGTCGCTCATGCGTTTTACCAACTCGTCCGGAACATCGATGCCCGGCACGCGGCTTCGCATGTATTTGGCCATGCCAGCGGTCTTAAAGGGGGTGACCCCGGCGAGGATATACGTTTCTTCATGAAGGCCCCGGTCCCGGACGCCCTGCATCCACGCCTCAAACTTCTCCATGTTGTAGATGCATTGGGTCTGGATGAACTCGGCCCCGGCGGCGATCTTCTTTGCCAGGCGGGGGACCCTGATTTCAAAGGGATCGGCAAAGGGGTTGGCGGCTGCACCGATGAACATCTCCGGGGGACGGCTGATGGCATCGCCGCCGATGAAGAGACCTTCGTCGCGCATCTGTCGCACCATCTGGAGCAGCTGCATGGAGTCTATATCGTGAACATTCTGACCGGTCTTGCAGTCTCCGAAGCTCTGGTGGTCCCCGGTGAGGCAGAGGATGTTGTTGATATCAAAGGAGGCGGCTCCCAGGATGTCGCTTTGAAGGGCGATGCGATTTCTGTCTCGGGTGACCATCTGAAGGACGGGCTCTAAACCGGCCTGTTTGAGCCGGATGGAAGCGGCCAGGCTGCAGAGGCGGGTCATGGAGGTCTGATTGTCGGTGACATTGACCACATCAATGTAGCCTTTAAGCATGGCACCTTTCTTCTCCAGTACGGCACCGTCGGAGCCTCGGGGTGGTCCACATTCGGAGGTGACGGCCAGATGCCCTTCGGCGAGAATTTTTTCCAGACGACTTGAGGTTCGTGGGGTTCGTTTTTCTCTCATGGGTTACAGATCCTCCCGTTTCAGGGTTCTCGGTCCGCCGGCCCGGTCTTTGGACCAGTCCTGAAGGGGTGACAGCTCTTCGTAACGGTCCATCTGTCCTAACTCCTTGAGGCGATCGACGATGAGTTGCCAGGCGCAGGGGATCTCTTTGTTGATTTCACATCGCCCGTCCACAGATCCTCCGCATGGTCCGTTCAGAACGCGCTTGGCGCATCGCGAGATGGGGCAGATTCCGCCGGTGCGACCCAGGACGCAGCTTCCGCAGGCCTGGCAGCGTTCGGAAAAGACGCCTATTTGTTCCACGCCTCCCAGAAAGGTGGTGTTGAGAGCCGGAAAAACCGGTTTGTCTTTCCAGAAGGCGGCGATAAACTGCACCCCGATGCCGCAGGCGGTGGAGAGGACCGCGTCGGCTTCGTCAATGTCTGTCTGGGCCGGGGCAAAGAACTCTTCTTCACACTGACGTTCAATGCCCCCTTCGGTGATCTTTATCGATACGCCCTCTTTCTGGGCCTTCATGCGAAGCAGGGAGGCGATGATGCCGGCTTCCTTGTTGCCCCCCTCATGGCAGATCGCCACACAGGTATTGCAGCCAAGCACGAGGAGTCGCTTTCGATCCTTGACCATCTCCCAGATCTCTTCCAACGGTTTTTGCTGTCCGACGATCATCGCTCATCTCCTTGATGGGTTTCTCCGAAGGGCGACGGCCCAAGTTTCTGGATCGTTTCTGTGAATTCACGACAGATCTCTGCCCATCGGGGTCCCATGGCGGCTGACAGGTTAAACATCTCCAGGCGTTCCGGTTCCAGGCCCACCTGGGTAATGAGTTGCTTGAGACGGACGACTCGCTTGGCGGCGTTTGTATTTCCCTCCAGGAAATGGCATTGGCCCTCCAGTCAACCCGCCACGAAGACCCCGTCAAAGCCTTTTTCAAAGGCCTGCAGCACATAGCCGTGGTCCAGCTTGCCCGTGCAGGGGAGCCGAATGGTTTTTACGCTGGTGGGGTAGGAGAGACGCATCACCCCGGCCAGGTCGGCGGCTGCAAAGGCGCAGTAATGACAGGCAAAGGCGAGGATCTTTGGCTGCCAGATTTCCGCTTTTTCCTCCTCCACACATTCCATCGTTGTCATCGTATCTGCCATAGCTCCTCCATTTGAAAGGGAATCTATAAAAATGCAGCCTCCGGCGGCGAGGTGTGCCACCTCGAAAGCGGATTGCAGTGACGCCTGGGGCCTCGTTCCTCGGTCCCAGGCGTCACTGCGTTTCGAACGAATCAGGTGAGATTCCGGGTTTCTGAGGTGATTAGTGACGTTAATTTTTCATTTAAAGATTTGTAACTATTCAGCTTGCCTTCGCCAGGTCGTTCGAGGCAAATGACAGAAAGATTCAAATGTCAATACGTCCCGTCTTTTCATCACCGCGTAGGGTGCGGCTCCCGCACCTTCTACCGTAGAGAGGACCCTCAGCCTCGCAAGTTAACGATGACCACGAGTCTTATTTCAAAATGCGGTGTTTCCGGTTTACGATACGCCTGACGGTGCGCACGGC
>NZ_JAQYWB010000033.1 GCF_030145185.1 Desulfoluna sp.
GGTATTCTGTCTGATTTTCTCACCCTTCGGGCGAGCCGGGTGCACTCATCTGCCGCGTTATCAGAGCTTTGAGGTAAACCACTACATCTTCAGCTCTGATGCCTTGCATATGAGCGCACCCAACTCGTGAAATATCCGGGATAGGTATGCAAATCCCTCTGCTTGTTTCAGGATAGCGATTATGGTAAATGATATTTGCATCAGTTTTTCAATGTTTTCAGGCGAAAACATCCGGTGCAAAACCGGTCCTGCCCACGTTAATCCTGAAGGACCCCCACCCTCTATGAGGATACACGGATGAAACCTATTCTCTCCGTCACGCTCATCACCCTGGCCGCCATTGTCTCCATCCTTACCTGGTACGGCCTCTTTGCAGAGGTCACGCTCTCAGAACAAACCATTCCTGGTTTCAGCTTTGTCTATAAAAAACAGATGGGGAATTATCGCCAAAGCGGTCATATGATCGATGAGATTTACAAAAATCTCAAAAATGAGGGCCTTTCCTCCACGAAAGGGGTGGGACTTTATTACGACAACCCCAGAAAGGTGGCCGTGGAGAATCTGAGGTCTCTGGCCGGATGCATCCTGGCGGGAGAGGAGGTCGGGACATGGGAACCGCTCAGGAAAAAATATCTGATCGCCACCCTCCCTGAAATCAGGCTTCCCGCCATTTCCTTTCCGTACAAGGGCAAGCTCTCTGTGGTTCTGGGAACCTTAAAGGTCTATCCCAGGCTCAACGCATGGTTTGAGCAGCATCCTGAGCACCAGGGGCCGGTTATGGAGATCTACGATCTTGAAGGGAAAGAGATTCAATACATCGTGGTCCGCCCCTTTGGGATTGAGGCGGTAGATGCCCTCTGGAACACGGAGCACCCATAGAAAATGAGAATGAGAAGGGGAAAATGAAAAAAGGGAATAAAAAAAGGGAATAAAAAAAGGGATCCAGAAAACTGGATCCCTTTCATATATATGGTAGGCACGATCAGACTTGAACTGATGACTTCTACCGTGTCGGGGTAGCGCTCTACCAACTGAGCTACGCGCCTTTAGGTTTTACCTGTAAAAAACAAGATACATTTAGCAGCGATACCCATAGGTGTCAAGCAGAAAAAAGCGCCTGGGCACCTGAGAAACGGCCCTTTCTTTTGCCCCGACCCCTAACCCCTTCAGGTAACAACCAGATATCGCGTTAGGGCATGACGGTGTTTTTTCCTCCGGCCACCATATCCACTTTAATATGATCACTGGAGACCTCGGAAAGGGTGATGGAAAACCCCTTGTAATTGCGAGCCAACAACTTTTCAGCCAGTTTTTTGCCCTCACCGGTGAAGTTCACAACCATCACGGCGCGCTCGATGCGACGCTCTCGCGGCCTGACAGAAAGAACCCCCTCGAGCCCTTCCATTTCACGGGAGAGTTGGGTCAAATTCTCGAAGAAATTTGTCCCTTCCACCACCACCTCAATCATCGTGGTGCGGCTCTTTTTCTCCTTCATCGCTCCAATAATCTGGGAAGAAAGATCCCGACCGGCCACCCGGGCCGCTTCCGTCATGGCTCGGGTGCTGACCTCACCGGGGTCCGTCCCCACGGCGATGCTTGCCTTGCGGACACGGCTAAGGGGCCGTCCCGTACTGACGAGGAGCCCTTCGAGTTCAACGGAGGCCCGAAAAGAGCGCTCCTCACCCATAACGTTTCCCGAAGGCTCGGTCCAGGCCTTCCCTGTCACCACCACATCGGCACCAAAGGCACGGCCGATGCGCAAGGCCTCTTCCCGGCTGATCAGCCCATCGAGCCCCAAGGCGGCGGCATCCTCAACAATCGCCCGATGGGGAAGCACCTCAAACCCACGTCTTGCCATGGACCCTGAGATGGCGTCATCCGAGATGGTGACAATAAAGGACTTGCCGGCCCCCCACCAATGGTCAAAGGCCGAACTCCCCGAGAGTCTCTCGGAAATCAGAAACAGAAGCTTGGGCTTATCATTCCCCGCGAGGACAATCCCCAGAGAGGTCAGACGCTCTGCCAGACGCTCCATGGCCACGGAGGCCTCGACAGCCACATGGTAATACGCCCCGGACCGCCGCTCTGCCACAACCTTGTACCCATCGATATAGGTCGCGGCCGAATCGGTGAGGATCTCCGTCACCGTATCGAAGTTAACGGCAATCACCCCAGGTGAGAGAAGCTCAAAGAGAGCCGTCTCCATGGAGGCATAGAGCCCATCCTTCACCGCCTTCTCTTTGGCGGCTGGAATATTATTTCGGGAGATGTCCCCCTTGCCCAGAGAGAAAAAAACCTTGGGAGCGGCCCCCTCCTCTGCACACAAGAGACCGGACTGTCCGAAAGAGACAGTCAGAAGTATCACAACGATCCATGCACAGGTCCGTTTCAGCATTGCTCACCCCTCCTTCCTATGATTTTCGACCCAGACTGTAATCGCCCACAAGGAGCAACAACTCTTTTTCACGGCTTTCGGGAAGCCCGCCCAGAGCGGCTTTGGCTTTGGCCACGTGATCTGCAGCGCACCCTTGCGTATATCCAATCCCATTGAGTTTCTCCAGCATGGCCACCAACTCGGAGAAGGCGTCTTCGGTAAAATGAAGGTCGGTCATGATGACTTCCATGCGAAGCTTTTCCTCGTCCGAGGCCTTTGACAGGGCGTGGATCACAGGCAGAGTTAATTTGCCTTCCCGCAAGTCGGCTCCCGGCTCTTTCCCCAAAACGCTCAGGTCGGCGGTATAGTCCAGAAGGTCATCGGCCATCTGAAACGCCATGCCGATATGCCAGCCGTAGCGGCCCATGGCGTCCACCCCCTCTTCCGGCTGACCGGCCAGAAGGGCCCCTGTCACACAGGCTCCCTTCAGCAGCACAGCGGTTTTGCGTTCAATCACCTCAAGGTATTCGGCTTCGGTGAGATCCATTCGGCCCTTATTGTAGAGCTGCTGAATCTCCCCCTGGCTCATGGCCTCGGTGATCCCGCAAATCTCATCGATAATGGCAAAGTTGCGGGTCTCGGCCGTCAGCGTCAGGCACCGGGCGAGGATAAAATCCCCGGTAAGAACCGCTTCGGGAGCTCCGTACACCGCATGAGCGGCGGGCTTGCCTCGCCGCATCACCGCCTCGTCCACGAGATCGTCATGGATCAGGGTGGCGGCATGAAGGTACTCAAAAAGAACGGAATAACGGGCAAGGTCGGACCTGTCAGAGCCGCAGGCCCGGGCAGCCAGAATCATCAGCAGGGGACGAAGGCGTTTCCCCCCGGAAAACAGGAGATGACCCGCCACCTCCCCGGCCAGCTCGGCCCAGGGATTCAGGTTCTCTTTCAGTGCGGTTTCGATGGCGGAAAGTTCCCCGGCCACCTCACCTAAAATTTTCGCCTTCAAATCGCTCATACCACTTCTCCTGACAAATCGTAGACAATGGCATCCGTGATGCGGACGTCAACAAAGGCACCGACGGTCAACCCTTCGCCGTAGACAAAGGTCAGCCCGTCGACCTCCGGGGCCTGAAAAAAGGTCCGGCCAATAAACACCCCCTCTTCGGGGTTTTCTTCGATAAGCACCCGGTAGGTGTTTCCCACGCGGGCCATGTTCCGCCTGGCGGAGATCTCCTCCTGGGCGGCCATGATGGTATCCTGCCGTTTCTGGGCGACCTCTTCATCCACGTGATCGGGAAGGACGTGGGAGGCCTGCTCTTCAGAGTCGCAATAGGTAAAGACACCCAGATGGTCAAACTCCACCTCGGTGATAAAATCGAGCAATGTCTGAAAATCCTCCTCCGTCTCACCGGGAAAACCCACAATCAATGTGGTGCGAAGAGCCACGCCCGGAACCTCGGCGCGAAGCCGGGTAAAAAGAACCCGTAAATCCTCCTGGGTGTACTGACGGCCCATCTTTCTGATGATGGGATCCGAGGCATGCTGAATGGGGATATCAAAATAGGCACAGACCGCCTCATCTTCGGCCGCCAGCTTGATGGTGGCATCATCTAAGGTATCAGGAAAGGCGTAGAGAAAACGAAGCCACTTCCCTGTGGCAATCTCTGAAAGAGACGACAGCACCTGGGAGAGCTTGCCGGGCTCGCCCAAGTCCTCGCCATAGTCGGTGGTGCTCTCCGCCACGAGGTTCAACTCCTGAACGCCGCCATCGAGAAGGCGCTGTGCTTCGGCGGTGATGTCTTCGATGGATCGGCTGCGATACTTGCCCCTGAGCGTGGGAATGATACAATAGGTGCAATGCCTGTTGCAGCCTTCGGCAATCTTCAGGTAGGCCAGGGGGCCTGTGGTGGTTACTCGGGGCGAATCGGTCCGGGCCGGGGAGACGCTGTTGGGGTCAGGAAGCACACAGGTGGCCTTGCCCACGCGTCCATCCACGGCCATGAGCCGGTTGATCTCTTCGGCAATGCGCTCGTACCCACCGGTGCCGAGGAAAAGATCCACCTCGGGAAATTCGGGAACGGCATCCTCTCCAAATCGTTGGGGAAGGCACCCAGCGACCACCAGATAGCGGCACTTGCCCTTGCTTTTGTATTCCGCCATCTCGAGGATGGTATCGATGGATTCGTCCACCGCGGACGTGATGAAGCTGCAGGTGTTGACAACAATCACATCTGCTTCTTCCGGTGAATCAATGATGGTGCATCGGGCCTCGGTGAGGTGGCCCAGCATCACTTCGCTGTCGACGAGGTTGCGTGCGCAACCGAGGCTGACCAAGTAAATGTTCATGGATCTTAACAAAACTCCTGAGGCAAAGGCCCGTTTCAACCCACCGGGTCTCTGCGGCCCCTCCTCTCCCAACGGAGAGAATGGGTCACAGAACACCTGTGAATCTAAGACCTGCCGTCTGGGCTAATTGCCCGTGAAAACCGGTTTTCGTTTTTCCGCAAAGGCGGTAAAGGCTTCAATCAAATCGTGTGACGGGATAATATTGGAGCTGATGGAGGCCACATACTTAAGCCCCTCGTTCACGGCCTGTTCGGTCCCGTGGTTCAGCACATCCTTAGAGGCTTGAACCGCGATGGGCGGGTTGGCCGCGATCACATCTGCCATGGCCTGAGCTCCTTTAAACAGGGCCTCGGCATCTTCGTACACTTCGTTTACAAGGTTGATATTCAAGGCGCGACGGGAATCGATGGTTTTGGCGGTATAAGCCATCTCCCGGGTCACCCCCTGACCGACGATGAAAGGCAAGCGCTGGAGCACACCCACATCGGCCACAAAGCCGATGGCGGTCTCCTTGAGGCAAAAGGTGGCATCCTTCGAGCAGAGCCGGATGTCGCAGGCGGTAATAAAATCGAGGCCGGCACCGATGCAATACCCATGAATCGCCACAATAACGGGCTTACGGCACTTCTCCATGGCGCTCATCGTCTCCTGAAGGGGATAGATCTTCTTCAGAAGCTTCCACTTGAGCCCGCCTTTCTGCTCGTTTTCCATGAGCTCAGGCATGGAGCCCACCATCCCGATGAGATCGATGCCGGCACAGAAGGCATCCCCCTTACCGGCCACCACGATAACGCGCACCTCCGGGTCTTCGTCCAGGGCCTGGAAGACCGCCGGGGAGTCCATCCAGGCGTCCTGATTCATGGCGTTCTTTTTATCCGCCCGATTGAACCATACCCAGGCCACATGCTCTTTTTTTTCCACCAGATAGTACTTGCTTTCGATCATCTCTTCCTTGCTCCTTCTTTCCGTTACACCAGAATGTTCACTTATCTATATCACCAGAGTCGTTTCAGCTCATGTCAAACGAAGGTCGAAGGTATCCCGTCACTATAGTACACTATCTAACCAAGATCAATCGGCATCCATCTTCCCGGACAGGGATGAATGTGATAGGGTATCCCCCCTGTTTGACAACCTGAGGGCACGAAGGATCTCCCCTCTCATGTACCACGCCGCAGCCCCCCTGGCAGGGACAGCGCGGCGACCGACGTTTCAACGGCGCAAACGGGTGCCTCGGACTGACGGTCGGTACCCAGGACGTCGGCGCGTGACATGAGATCAAACCGTTGGCATCACACCCACAAAGAACCCACAAGGCACACGGCAATAAAAACCATGAACCCCGTACAAGACATGATAAAAACCCCCATCACCATCGGGGGCAAAGAGATCCCCAACCGCCTTTTTCTGGCCCCCCTGGCCGGCCTCGGCCACGTGGCCATGCGGCAGATCATCGATGAATTCGGAAGCTGCGGCCTCTTCTTCTCAGAGATGTGCAGCGCCAAAGCCCTGCCCTTCGAAAACCGAGCCATCTCCCCCATGTTCCGATGGCGGGATGAAGAGGCAGAACGCCTCGTCATGCAAATCGTCGGCGCCACCCCCCTGGAGATGGCCCGAGCTGCCGAACGCATCGAAAAAGAAGGGCTCTTCGGAGTAGACATCAACTTCGGCTGCTCCGTTGCCTCCATCTGCAAGAAAGAGGGCGGCGCCGCCGTCCTCAAAGACCCGGACCGCGCGGAAGCCATCGTCCGGGAGGTCCGAAGAGCCACCACCCTCCCCCTCTTCGTCAAATACCGTACCGGCTGGAAGGATGACGCCGGATTTGCCGCGATGATGGGCCAGCGATTTGAATCTGCCGGGGCCGACGCCCTGGTCTTTCACCCGAGGATCTCCCCGGACCGCCGCAGCCGCCCCCCAAAATGGGCACACATAAAAGCCGTCAAAGAGAGCGTTGCCCTCCCCGTCTTCGGCAACGGCAACGTCTTCAACACGGCAGACCTCACCCGCATGGTCACCACCACCGGCTGTGACGGTGTCTCCCTGGGACGCATCGCCATCGCCCGCCCCTTTGTCTTTGCCGAGATGCTCGAAGAAAAAACCTTCGGTCCCGAGCTCTACCCTCAAATCGCCTTGCGCTTTCTGGACCTGGTGGAAGCGGCCTTCGCCCCCAGCTACGCCGTCCGCCTCTATAAAAAATTCCTCCTCTATTTTGCCGCCAACTTCAAATTCGGCCACCCCGTGTTCAAACAACTGGCCCACGCCACCACCCTGGAGGCCCTTCGGGACAACGTCCACCAGACCTTCTCCCAACCCCTGGACCTCGCCGCCACCCCCAATCTCAATCTCTTTACGAAGTGATACAACGACATGCAAAAAAGCGTGCCTCCGGCGGCAAGGTGAGCCACCTTGAAAGCAGGTTTCGGGTGCGCTCCCCATGTCGCGCCGTAGCCCATTGATGTAGATCGAATGGTGACGCATAGAGATGGACGTAGGCGGACGTATCGGGTCAAATCACATCCGCATTTATGGAGAGCCAATGCTAAAGCCTGTTTAGCAACCGTTTCACAAGGTTGGCTTCCGGAGGCATAAGCTGAATAGTTACGAAAAATTTTATTTTTGGAGTTCTTGCTTCAGGATATTGACAAGGACTGGCTGATAAGCGGGAAGTTGCGGTGAAGTTATTGACTCAATGTCTTCGAGAAAAATGGAGAGAAGATCATCTCCCAATAGTTCCAATGAATCAAAGGACCCGATATGGGTAAAAAGTAACGCATCTATACCGATTTTGCGTGTTTGCTGAAGCATTCGGTTATTTCCATTGCCCAGCTTGAGTATCTCTATCATTCGGTCAGCACGACCCGTCAGCCCTCTGACCTTTCCATTAAGTCTGAAACTCAACTCTGTTTCACAGGCATCCATCAATGGCGTCAAAGGCAAGTGCTTTGATTCATGGGCGTCGCCACACTGCCTTCGCGTGTTGCAGCTGGCCACAATATTACAAAAGTCCAATGACCTTTGCGGTGCTGTCCTCTGAGGTTCCAGGTGTTCATTGTGACAAGACTTTAAATCAATTGATTTGCAGCAGTAACAACAAAGTCCTTGTTGTTCCTTAAGGGCAGCAGCCCTTATCCCCTCGCGGACAGAATATCCCCCCTCATCCAAATCACGGTATCGTCCGTTGGGATGGCTTCGCTTCCACGTTGCCAGAATCTCCGGCTCCGCCTCCTTGATAATCTTACGCACCCAGCGCCTCCTTTCGGAGAATCAGAATACGTGCCTTATTAAGCTCCCAATGATCCAGGGGCAGCTCTTCTTCGAGGGCCGCAAGCATCACCTTCGCGTCTTCAATCTCCCCATCCTGAATCTTATCAAAAAGATCGTCTAATCGCCCCTGAACCTCAGGGTTTCGAATATCCGTATCCATCTCTTGAAGAAGGACTTGATTGGCATCCAAGCCGTAGAGATTTCCGACCTTTTTCAGCTCCCCATCATCCAACACATAGGTAAGAATATTTGGAGCATCACTGATCACAAGCGGAGAATGGGTTGTTAAAACAAACTGGCAATTAGGAAAGGTGCCCTGAAGGTTTCGGATAATATTTCTTTGCCACGATGGATGAAGATGCATGTCCAATTCATCTATCAGAACCACCCCCTCACCTTCCAAGGAATTCTTCAAACTGGGGTTCATCATGGCAAGCCGCCTGGCCAGATCTCCCACAAGGGCCATGAGAGACTTTTCTCCTTGTGAAAGCTGGGACACATCCAGCTCCTGATTGCCCTTTGAGACCATCATGCGGAGCCTGGGCTTTCTTTCCAATCTCAGGTTCTCAAATCCAGGCATAAACGAAGTAACCGCCTGACGAACTGCGTCCAATTGGATATCCCGGGATTCAATACGCAACCGAAGTATTTTTTGAAGAAGCTCCTTATTTTGATTGATATCTTCGATGGATTGCACTCCGCCCACATCCGATATCACTCGCTCAAATTGATGAGAAAAACTCGAATTTTCCGTTGCATCACGTTCCCTGAACCATTCAAAAAAACGACGAAAATCGACCCCCTGATGCAAAGATTTATCGTACCCATCCAACTGACCAAACGTATGCATGGATTTCAATTTCATAGGGATATCCAGCACGGAGCGCTCTACTGAATAATAAACCATGATAGGAAGCGATGAAGAGTCATCTTCGGTCAGGGAACTGCGAAACGTATCAGCAAGCTTCGTGACGCCACCTAAATAGCTGTCAACACATTTCTTTCTTCCTTTCAGGGTCTTGGCAAGACTCCAGCGAAACTCTATCCCCTTGGATTCCACCACCGTTTCAACCGTCGCATAGGATGTCCCGTTGCAGATAGTAAGATCATCAATGGCTTTTCCTGCGCCTTTTTCTCTGAGAATCCGAGCCACCAACCAACTTAAACTTGTCGACAACGCCTCAAGAATCGATGATTTACCTGCGCCATTGTTGCCAATAATGACCGTTACACGCCCTTCTCCCTCCTCCGAGGGTGCAAAGGGCATCTCCAGTGTTTCAAATCGACCGACATGTTGCATTAAAAGACGTTTTATTCGCATACAAGAACTCCCGAACCCATAACTATCAAAGAAGGCATGAAAAGAACGAAATGAATTATTCGCTGACTCTATGAATATTTGTGATTCTGGCCGACACCATTGCCAACTGTTATTCTCTTGTTTCAAGGTATGTTAAGGCTTTTTTAAGCAAAATCATACTACATGACAGGATTGGTTTTCTGCAACAACCAATCACATACCCTCAATTTTGGGACCCGATGAATATTCGCTACCTGCTTTCAAGATCGCTACCCGTGCCCCCTAACCCGGATATTTCATGAGAAAACAATCAGGACTAAGGCATAATCCGTAATGACAGTTCTTCGCTGTCATATTTTCAGTCGTTTCAAAAATGCAAAATGTAATCCACGGTATTCTGTCTGATTTTCTCACCCTTCGGGCGAGCCGGGTGCACTCATCTGCCGCGTTATCAGAGCTTTGAGGTAAACCACTCCATCGACAGCTCTGGTGCCTTAAGTATGAATGCACTCAACTCGTGAAATATCCGGGCTAAGGCAAAAAAAAGCCGCCCTTAAAATTAAGGGCGGCTTTTTGGTAACGATTCCGCTTCGGCTCAGGGGCTCAAAGGGTACAATATGTTTGCCAACCTTTTCAAAAGGTTGGCCCCCGGCAGGGCCGCCGGAGGGTCATCTTATGCTTTACAACGCGTCGGCGTAGAGTTCGATGACGTGTTTGACCGCCACGTTGTCGTGGGCTTGAGAGAGCATGTCGGTCATCTGCATCATACAGGCCGGGCACCCGGTGGTCACCACGTCAGCGCCGGAGGCGATGATGTTGTCTCGCTTTCGGCTGCCGATGCGGCTGGAGGTGTCGTAATGTTGGAGGTTAAAGCTGCCGCCGTTGCCGCAGCAATAATCCGCTTCATTCATCTCCACGAACTCGTAACCGGGCAGGCCTTTGAGGATGGCCCGGGGCTCTGCGGAGACGCCGATGGATTTCTTCAGGTGGCAGGGGTCATGCCAGGTCACCACTTTCTTTTTCCCGGACGCGGCATGGGCCGAGAGGTCCACATCAAAATGTTTGACGAGGAACTCACTGATATCCATGGTGCGGTCGGAGATACGCTGGGCCTTTTTCTCCGCCTCGGGAGAGATCTGGGCCGCGATCTTGGGCCAGAGCTTCTTGATGGTGGAGGTACAGGTGGCGCACGGGGTGACCAGCACGTCGTAGTTGCCCTTGGAGAAGGCTTTCAAGTTTTGCTTCAGGAGCTTGATCGCACTCTCCTCGTCCCCTGAGGCAAGGGAGGGGATCCCGCAACAGGCCTGCTTTTTCGGCAGGTAAATCCCGCACCCGTGATGTTCCAACGCCTTGATCACGGCATGACCCACCTGTGGGAGCATCTTATCCACCACGCAGCCCGGGTAGAACGCCACGCGGATATTCGCCGTGCCCTTGCCGGAGTCTATGCCCGAATGATCCTTGCGAAAGGGCCGCTTGGCCAGGGGCATAAAGTGACGGTCCCCGATCAGGGGGGACATGATCTTGGAGCAGGAGGTCCCGAGAAAGGAGTCCGCCTCGCTGGTCATGATCCCCTGGAACTTGGACCCCATGGAGACCAGGCCGTTAAAGAACCGCGGGTGCACCAGGGTCCCTCGAAAAATAGCCTTCTTCGCGGGCGACAGGCCCATGTAGTTGGTCAGGACAATACGGGCCTTGATGAAGATATCCATGACCTTGACCCCGCTGGGGCAGTTTGCCTCGCAGGAGCCGCAGAGAAGGCAATTGTCAAGGCGATCCTTCACCTCTCCAGGGCTGTCGATCATCCGCTTGGCCAGGCTGTCGATGAGGACCAGTTTCCCCCTGGCCACATCGCCTTCCAGCATGGAGTCCCGGAAAACGGGGCAGACGGACTGGCACATCCCGCAACGCATGCAGTTCACCAGCATATCATCGAGTTCAGAAAGGGTGATTCGAAGATTGGCAATGTCTTTCATGGGCTAATCTCCTATCACCTTTCCGGGGTTAAGGATCCCCTTGGGATCCACGGCTTTTTTAATCTTGCGGAAATAGGACAGGGACTGTTCTCCCACCTCCTGGGCCATAAAACCGGCCTTGGCAATGCCGATCCCATGTTCTCCTGAAAGGGTGCCGCCCATACCGAGGGCCAGGTCAAAAATATCTTTGACGGCTGTTTCCACCTTATGCCACTCTTTTTCGTCACGGCGATCACACAAAATCGTGGGATGGAGGTTGCCGTCCCCGGCGTGACCGAAGGTCCCGATGGAGAGGCCATACTTTGCAGCCACCACATCCAGCCCGCTCACCATATCCGGGATTTTGCTTCGCGGCACGGTGGCATCTTCCAGAACCAGGGTGGGTTTCAGTTTAGCCAGAGCGGAAAGAGCCGCACGACGGGCTTCCCACACCTTGTTTTTCTCTGCCTCGTCCTTGGCCACATGAATGTCCCTGGCATTGTACTTCTTGCAGATCTCCTCCACCTTGGCCGCGTCGTCAGCCACCTCTGCGGGGTGCCCGTCCACTTCAATCAGAAGCAGGGCCTTGGCGTCGAGGGGCAATCCAACCTTGGCGTAGTCTTCCACGGCGCGAATGGTGAAATTGTCCATGAATTCGAGGGTACAAGGCACAATCTTGGCCGCGATGATGGCTGCCACAGATTCGGTGGCCTCGGCCACGCTGTCGTAAATAGCCATCATGCATTTAGACGCTCTGGGGGGAGGAATCAACTTCAGGGTGATCTCGTTAAAGACCCCCAGACACCCTTCGGAGGCGATCATGAGCCCGCTCACGTTAAACCCGGTCACACCCTTGACGGTCTTGGAGCCGGTCTTGATCAGGTTGCCCTCGACATCGAAGAAATCCATGCCCATGACATAGTCTTTGGTAACCCCATACTTGAGGCCACGCAGGCCCCCGGCATTTTCCGCCACGTTGCCTGCCAGGGTAGAGACCTTCATGCTGCCGGGGTCCGGCGGATAGAAGAGGCCTTTTGCAGCGACCGCGGCGGCAAAGTCTGCGGTGACCACACCGGGCTGAACGATGGCATACATATCCACTTCGTTGATTTCGATGATCTTGTTCATGGCGTTGGTCAAAATCACCACGCCATTTTTATAGGGGATGGTGCCCCCGGAGAGATTGGTTCCGGCACCGCGCACGGTGGCGGGAACGCCATGTTCACCGCAAAGACGAATGGCCGCGCCCAGCTGCTCGCTGGAATCGGGACGCAAAACCAAGGCTGGCATGACAGGGTCCAGAACCGCTGCATCATACGCGTAGTTCATACGGGTGACTTCGTCACCCATGACGTTTTTCTCGCCTAAAAGGTTCTCAAATTCTTTTTTCAAATTCCCAGAAATCATATAGCCCCCTCCCACAGGTTCGTTATGTCTCTTTGTAAAAAATACCCGGTCTGGATAAAGAACAGGGGGATCCTTGCCGAACCAAGCTTGGAAAGAATCCCCCTGATTTACTTTTCACGATCACAGAGTCTCTGTACCGCCGGCTTTAAAAGACACCGGGGAACAGCACGTAGCAAAAGATGGTACCGATGGTACCGGCCATGATGCCGTAAAGGACCAGCGGAATCATGGTGCGTCGAATAATGGTGCCTTCCATGCCTACCAGACCGACGGTGGCGGAGACCGCAACCACGTTGTGAACACAAATCATGTTACCCATGGCACCACCGACACCCTGAAGGGCAACAACGATCTCACGGCTGGCACCGATGCTGGCGGCCAGGCCATACTGGAAGTCAGCAAAGAGAAGGTCGGAAACGGTACAGGAACCGGTGATAAAAGAGCCCAGAGCCCCCACATAAGAGGCAAACATCGGCCATGTCTGGCCAGCGATGGCGGCCACGGCTTCTGCCATGGTCAACGGCAGCGACTCATACCCCATCACGTTGTTTCCGGACTGCTTCATAATTTCCACCATGGCCACAGCAAAGAGCATGGCGATGGTGGGGTTTTTCATACGAACGAAACTCTCTTTCCATGCGCCGATTGCTTTTTCCGCAGGGATTTTGTGAAGGCCAATGGTGATAAGGGCCACCAGCATGAAAGGAATCGTGCCGGGAAGGTAAAGGAGTTTGGTGGCGAAGTTAACGCTTTCATACCCCAGGATATGGGGAAAACTGATCACCCACGAGGTGACCCACCCTTTGAAGGGCAGTGAACTCAAGCGGGTAAGGACAAGAATGATCGCGATAAGAACATAGGGCATCCAGGCCATGACCTGGCTCATATGGGGCTTGAGATCTGATTTACCGGGCTCGATTTCGCCGACCCAATCTTTATCCCAGGAGGCACGCTCTCCGAAATCCCAGATCTCTTCAGGCATGAAGAGGCCTTTTTTTGCAGCGGTTACCACGATACCAAGGCTTACAAGGCCACCGATAAGGGAAGGAAACTCAACGCCAACCAGAAAGGCTGTGGCGAGGTAAACAACATCGAAGGTCACGGCGGCGAAGAGGGCAAATTTCCAGGCCCCCAGTCCCTCTTTCCAGCTCTTGTTCTTCCCGAAGTAACGGGTCAGAAAGCAGATCACGAAAACAAGAAGGAAACAGGCGATGATGGCGTGGGTGATGGCAGCCCACTGGCCCACGTTCTTAAGGAACCCGTCAAAGGTGGTGAATCCGGTGGCGATGCTTCCGTCAGCCAGCGCCTTTTCAACAGGGGTCCGCAAGGTTTTAAAACCAAACCAGACGGGGGTACCGACGGCACCAAAGGTCACGGGAACAGAGTTAAAAATCAGACAGACACACACCGCCGCCAAGGCAGGGAAACCCAGTCCCAGAAGCAGAGGAGCCGCGATGGCTGCCGGCGTTCCGAAACCTGCGGCTCCTTCGATGAAGGCACCAAAGGTAAAGGCAATGATAATGGTCTGGATGCGTCGGTCTCGGGAGATCCCCATAAAACCGAAACTGATCGTCTCCATGGCCCCACTCACCTGCATGGTGTACAAGATGATGATGGCACCAAAGACGATGATAAGCACGTTGATGGCACTGCCAAAACCCGCAAGGGTCGACGCGGCAATAAAGCCAACCGGCATTTTCCAGACGGTCATGGCGATGAGGGCACAGACGGCCCAGGCTAAAGGCATCGCCTTCGTGGCGGGCCATTTCATCCCCACCATAAAGACAAGAACGATAGCAATGGGAATAAAGGCAATGAGTGCTAATACTCCTAACGACATATCAAATCCCCCTAACTTTAGATTTGAGTGCGGTGAACCCCGAAAACAAAGGGCATATTTGGTACCTGCTTTCTCTCGCCTGCGTGACCGAGTGGCCTCGATCCGCATGAAATGAGTGAAGGAAGAACCACAAAACGCTGCTTTATCTTGATTACAATTTCCGTGCCTGAACCCTTTCCTTTTTTTTTCACCTTACCCGTCGCGGCTTTAGCCCCTTCTGGCGGTGGAATATCGTCCCGGAGCTGTAACAGTGTTCCTCCGTAAAACGACTATTACACTCCTGAAAAACAAACTGAGCCTTCAGAACACTTGATATACCCGAGGTTAAGAGTTCTAAAAAAAGGACATCGCCGTGAAATCGTGTTCTCCCATAATGAACGAATGGCCCGCCCCCCCTGGAGAGAGACGCCCACCGATACCCACAGAGTAACAGGTTGATTTTAAAGTCATTATACCCAATGCCGCAGCCGTAACGGCAGGGTATTTTTGAGCAGACAAACCAAAAAATCCCGCCCTGTGGGCCCTGGTCTTTTTTTCAGGACACAATCGTTAAAAAAGAGCCCTGCCCTTTTCGCCCACCCAAGGGGGCGTGTCCTGTGAAAAGGAACGCCTCAGAGAGCCACGGAACCGACAAGCATGCTTTCGTCCCCCCCGAACTGTGGTTCAGCAATAAAAGCCCTCGAGCCACGCCTCACGGATGCCTGAAACCATCGTTATGAACCGGCCTGTCCGCTGGCATGAATCTTGATTGGTTGAAACAGAAGAGGAAGAGAAAAAGAGAAAAGGGTCTTCGCGCAGAGTCACCTGGGCAATGACGAGATGCCTGGGGCGTGGCGAAGGAATATTTTTTTTGATAAGCATGCCAGCATAAATTCGTGTAACCTATTTTACAATGCATCTGCTCCATGGGGCCCATCATCTCGCCCCATGCGCCCGGTGCAGGTTTCTTATAGAAAAGGATACGCGCAGGCGTATGGCCTGTTCAGCATGGCGTGGAACCACGCCGAAACCAAGGCCAACACAGCGAATGACGTTCAAGGCAGGACCATTTGATTATAATACATTGATTTATTGAAAAAAGATTTATTTTTTTAATAAGATCGACCGCATGCGTTCCTCCATGCGAGCCGCCTTTTACAAAGGAGAGAAAGGTCATGATTCGCGCGGTTACCCTCTGGCTTGTGGCAACAATGGCTCTTTTCATTGCAGCCACTCCAGCCATGGCCGGAAAAACAAATATTCTAATTTTAAACTCCTATGAAAACGGCTACGCCTGGTCCGACAACATCATGGACGGGATCCGGGCCGTCTTCAAGGAGAGTGGCGTGCCCATTGAACTGCAGATCGAATACATGGACTCCAAACGGTATCGTGGGGAGGCCGTGGAAGAGACCCTGCTCTCCCTTTACCGCCACAAGCTTACCTTTTTCCGTCCTGATATCGTCATCGCCTCAGACAACAACGCCTTCCGCTTTGCCATCGCTCACCGACAAACTCTGTTTCCAGACGTCCCCCTCGTCTTCTGCGGGGTCAACGACTACACCCCCGAGCTGCTCCATGGCGAGACCCAGGTCACCGGTGTGGCGGAATCCGTGGATGTCTCCGGAAACATCAACATCGCCTTGAAGCTTCACCCCACCCGCAACCGGATTGTGGTGATCACCGACTCCTCGGCCACCGGCCGGGCCATCAGCCGACAAATCCAAAAAGGCTACCCGGACAAAAGCCGCAAGCTCCGCATCGACTTCATCAACATGGCCAACCGGGACATCCTTTATCAGACGGTCCGGGCGGCAACGCCGGATACCATCTTCTTTTTTATCCCCCAGTACAGCATCGGGGATGGCACCTTTTACGGCACCGCCGATATCGTTCCGGACCTGGAACGGAACACCCGCGCCCCCATCTACGGTTTCTGGAAATTTCTCGTGGGTGACGGCACCGTGGGAGGCCGTGTCACGAGCGGCCACCTTCATGGGGAGACCGCCGCAAAAATGGCCCTTGAGATCTTAAAGGGCACCCCCATTTCCAACCTGCCCGTCTCCTACGACGCCCAATACCGCTGGCTTTTCGACTACACCCAGCTTCAAAAATTCAGTATTCCCCTGGCCGCCCTCCCCGAAGAGGCCGAAGTGCTCCACATGCCACAGCCCTTCTACCAACTCGACCGCGACCTCTTCTGGGTACTGGCCATCAGCTTTGCCACCCTCACCTTGGCCTTCATCTTCCTGGTCATGAACATCGCCTTACGCTGGCGGGTCGAGGAGGACCTCAAGGATCAGCTCTCCTTTCTCGAGATCTTCATGGAGACGGTCCCCATTCCCATCTATTTTAAGGACATGAACGGCCACTACCAGGGCATAAACCGAGAGTTTGAACGCTGGTTCGGGGTCAACCGGGCGGAGATTATCGGCCACACCGACGATCTCTTTTATCCAAAAAATGTACCCCCCCTCTCCGATGAGAGCGACTCCCACCTAACGGCCGAGAACGGGGTCCGGGTCTACCACTCCCGCATCTTCAAACACGGCAGCGATCATCACCATGTGATCCTGCACAAAGCCACCTACCGCAACGCCAAAAACGAAATCTGCGGGCTGGTGGGGGCCATCCTCGACATCAACGACATGAAACGGGCCCAGTCAGACCTGCAAAAAGCGGAAGAGCGATACCGAAGCATCTTTGAAAATGCCACCAAGGGGATCTTCTTGTCGGATCTCACCGGGCGGATCCTCAACATCAACAACGCCTTTGCTCAAATGCTGGGCTACAGCGACCGACGGGAGGCCCTCACCCATATCGACAAGATTGAAAAGCACTACGGCTCCAGGGAGACCCAGAAACGGTTCCGGGATATGATCCGCATCGGCAAAGATGTGACAGGCCTGGAGATCGAATTTTACAACATCCAGGGGGAAAAACGGTGGGCCTCCCTCAACGCCAGCCTGGTGAGAAACAAACACGGCGAGTTGGAGCACGTGGAGGGCATCGGTGAGGACATCACCCAGAGAAAAATGGCAGAGATTGCCATGGAAGAGTCCAAGAACAAGCTTCAGATCGTCCTCGACAACATCCCCCAGCTTGTCTACTGGCAGGACAACGCCCTCACCTATGTGGGGGGAAACCGCTCCTTCAAGCTCTTCTACGACCTCGACCCCGCTAAAAATGTCAACGTCACCTACACCGACATCATGGCAGAGCCCGAAGATATCCGCACCTCCTGCGAGGTCGACCGCACCGTGGTCCAGTTCGGAAAACCGCGCTACCGAATTCGTCGAAACATCAAAAAAGTTAACGGGAAGGAGGTGTGCCTGGAGATCAACAAGATCCCCTTACGCGATGAAAACGGCAACATCACAGGCATTCTGGGCACGGCCGAGGACATCACCAAAAAGGTCAACCTTGAAAAGCAACTCGTGCAATCCCAGAAGATGGAAGCCCTGGGCACCCTCTCTGGGGGCATCGCCCACGACTTCAACAACATCCTCACCTCCATCATCAACTCCACCGAGCTGGCCTTAGAGGACATCGATCCTCAGGCCATTGCCGCGGAAGACCTCCGGCGGGTGCTTAAGGCCAGCTCACGGGGCAGTGAACTGGTCAACCGGATCCTCGCCTTCAGCCGCCCGTCACGCGAAGAGTTTCAAATCGTCAACGTCACCGACGTGGTGGGAGAGGCCCTCTCCCTCTTCCGGTCCACCATCACGGGCAACATAGAGCTAAACGAAGTGAAGAAGTGTTCCGAGTGTATCTGCCTGGCCGACCCCACCCAATTGCACCAGATCATCATGAACCTGTGCACCAACTCCTTCCATGCCATGAAGAAGGGAGGCGGGTCCATCACCGTCTCCGTGGCCCCGGCCGAAGTGGACGACCACCAGGCCGCTCTGATCACCATCCAGACAGGCGAATACTGCCGGATTACGATCTCGGACAATGGCCCCGGAATTTCTGCCGACGTGATGGACAAAATCTTCGACCCCTTTTTCACCACCAAAGAGAAGGGGGTGGGAACAGGCCTTGGCCTCGCGGTGGTTCATGGTATACTGAAAGGGCATCGCGGAGGGATCCATGTAAGCAGCCTCCCCGGGGTGGAGACCACCTTTGATATCTACCTTCCGAGAACGGAAAAACCAGACACACAAACCGCGCAAGGCGTTCTGCCCCCGGCAGCCGGCAAGGGAACCATTCTTTTTGTAGAAGATGATGAAGAGCAGCGGCAGACGGTTCCCCGAGTCCTGGAACGCCTGGGCTACCATGTCCTGGTGGCCAACGACGCCGCCATGGCCCTTGTCACCGTCACCGAGCAGACAGAGGCCATCGATCTGGTGATCACCGACTTCGACATGCCCGGAGACAACGGATTCGTCCTGGCGACCAAGCTCTGCAACATCGCGCCGGACTGCCCGGTCATCATCGTCTCAGGACGCCAGAAAAGCCTCACCATGGATCGAACAGACAACGTCCAAAGCGTTCTCATTAAGCCGTACAACCGACAAAGCCTGTCGGCAACCATCAACACCGTCCTGCATCGAGTTCCCAAGGAGATCCAATGACCACCACCATCCTCATCATTGACGACGACATCGAGTTTTGTGAAACCATGGAAAGCCTGGTGAGAAGGATGGAGCACCGCTGCTTCACGGCCCACACCCTGAAGGAGGGATCGGACTACCTGGAAGGGCACTCGGTGGATGTGGTCTTCCTTGACGTGCGCCTGCCCGACGGCAACGGACTGACCGCCCTCCCCCTCATCAAAAAAGCCCCGTCCGAACCCGAGGTGATCATCTTAACCGGCCAGGGCGACCCGGATGGGGCAGAGCTGGCCATTCAGGGCGGAGTCTGGGACTACCTGGTCAAGCCCACCTCCATCAAACAGACCCGCCTCAGCCTCTCCCGGGCTCTGAAGTACCGGGAAGAAAAACAGGCCGAAACGCCGGTGGCCCTGAACCTGGACAACATCATCGGGGCCAGCCCTTCCATGAAAAAATGCTTTGACCTCGTGGCCAAAGCCGCGGTCTCCAACTCCCAGGTCCTCATCACCGGTGAAACCGGCACCGGCAAAGAGCTCTTTGCCCGTACCATCCACGAAAACAGCCCCCGCGCTGAAAACAACTTTGTCATCGTGGATTGTGCCTCCCTGACCGAAACCCTCCTGGAGAGCACCCTCTTCGGTCACAGAAAGGGCGCCTTTACCGGTGCGGACGCCGATCGGACCGGCCTGGTGAAAGTGGCCGACGGCGGCACCCTTTTCCTCGATGAGGTTGGGGACATGCCCCTGTCCATCCAGCGCTCTTTCTTGAGGGTGCTCCAGGAGAAACGATTCCGGCCTGTGGGCCAAACCCAGGAGGTGACCAGTAATTTTCGACTCATCGCCGCCACCAACCGAAATCTCGAAGAGATGGTGGAGCAGGGGACCTTCCGAAGGGATCTCCTCTTTCGTCTCTGGGCGATTAACCTGGAGCTGCCCCCCGTACGAAACCGCCAGGGAGACATCAAGCGCCTGGCCATGTTCTTCATCGACCGGCTCTGCGAGGAGTACACCGTCCCCAACAAAGGCTTTGATACCGACTTCTTTGAGACCCTCTCCGCCTACAAATGGCCGGGCAACATCCGGGAGCTCTTCAACGTCCTGGAGATGGCCTTTATCACCTCGGGTCGCACCTGCACCCTCTATGCCATGGACCTGCCCAGCCACATCCGGATCAAGGTGGCCAAGGCCTCCCTCAGACAAGGCACGACCGAGGCCCCGAAATCCTCAGCGCATGCCGAAGACACCGACTCCCCGGTCTCCCGAATTCTGGCTGAAACCGGTGTGGAGGTGACCCACCATTTCGGCAACCGTATCCCGGAAATCAAAGAATTCAAGGGCATCATGGAAGAACAATACTTAAAGGAGCTGATTCGCCATACCGGAGGAAACGCCAAAAAGATCATGCAGATCTCCGGGCTCTCGAAATCCCATTTTTACACGCTCTTAAAAAAGAAGGAGATCTCCATCTCATCGGAATAGGCCCCTGCAGGACCTGAGAAACGCCCCGGCCCGCCGGTCAGCGGGGTACTGAATACCGGACTTTTGGTCCTCTTTTTCATAAAAATGTTCAGCCCCAGAGACCCTTTCCCCTGCAGATCTTCAGGAACCATGCCCCCCAAAACCCTATCTCCGGGCGTGATACACTTTTCTATTGTACATGGCACAATAATTGTATATTTTAAAGGCAACCTGTTAAATTCTCTTTCTCCTGCTGGGTTTAACAGTGTTACACAAAAATACTCCAAAAACTGCGTCTGATATGAGAGTTCCCATTCGGGAACTCTCATATCAATCTCTTTTTCATTCAAAAAAAAGAGCCCCATGACCAGCCGTGCAGCGACCCGCCCTCCCGAGCGATTCGTCATCCAAACGCTGCACATTCCTCCACCTCACACGTTTAACCGGCTGTCATCAATCAGGAAGAAACCGACGGGTTGGGATGTCCCCCCCCATGCGTCACATACATACGGATAAAAAATAACAGATCTTTCGTGGATTCTTTTAAGAAGGGATCCCACTCAGGACACAGGAGGAATGATGCTCAAACATATTGTCATGCTGAAACTCAAAGACGAGGCCAAAGGGGCCAGCGCCGCCGAAAACGCGGTGAAGTTAAAAACCATGTTAGACGCCCTGGTGGGCAAAATTGCCGAAATCCGATCTCTTGAGGTGGGCATCAACCTCTTCTCCAACCGCCAGACCGCTCACCTCTCCCTTTATGCCGAGTTTGACAGCGAAGAGGATCTGAACCGATACGCCAACCACCCGGACCATCAGAGAGTGGTGGCCTTCCTTCAACAGGTGATGGATGAGCGGCGTGTTGTCGATTACCACGCCTGACAGGCAGCTTAGCGCCGGGAGTTCCTGATTCTGAAATCGGGACTCTCCGTCCTCTTCACCCCACACCGAGGAGCCCTCCTCGGTGCCTCCTTTTTTTTCCCGCCCACCATCCACTGAAAAAGCAGACCCCGCAGGGCCTGACCGCCTTTCCGACCTCTCCTATGTTGCGTTGCAACATTTTTTCCTTGACTTAATCTGAGCCTGTATTACATTCTTTAACAGAACAATACAAAGGGTTTATGTTAACACCCTCTTCAGGGTTCATCTTTAAAACACTCTTAATTTCGGAGGTGCAGCATGAATGAAGCCACCAGTTTTATCCGCAAAGCCTATGAATTCAACAAAAGCGGTTTTGAAAATGTGTACAACGCCATGGGGTCTTTTCAGGCGCAAGCGGAGGAAGTCACCTTCCGCCTGTTCAGCGAAAACCCCATCTTCCCCGAGCCAGCCCAAAAAATCGTTAAGAGTGGATTCGACGCCTGCAAACAGGGACGAGACTCTCTGAAGGGCCAGGTCGATAAAAGCCAGAAGGCCTTCGAAGAGTTGCTGACTGCCGCCAACCTCTGATCACCGCAGCGCCTTCCGGACGTTTTTTAAAAACAAAAAGCCGCCCCCCCAAAACTTGGGAAGGCGGCTTTTTTTATTCACGGCACATCTTTAAGGATGCACTTTTTCACATCTTCAACTCTTACTTCTCTTCAGAACCACGCTCAGAGAGGAGTTTGTACATTTCGTACTTTTCCATCATCTCTTTTTCGATCTTGATGCGAAGCTCTTTGGACTCTTCAGGGAAACTCTTTTCCAGTGCGGCGTAACGGTTCTCACCGCCCAGGAACTCCTGAATGGTACCGTTGGGAGCCTTGGACTCAAGGATGAAGGGGTTCTTACCCTGTTCTTTCAAGAGAGGGTTGAACCTGTAAAGAGGCCAGTAACCACACTCAACGGCCAGCTTAGACTCTTCCTGGGTTTTGCCCATTCCTTTCCTGATACCGTGGTTGATGCAGGGTGCATAACCGATCACAAGGGAGGGACCCGGGTAGGCTTCCGCTTCCAAGAAGGCTTTCAGGGCCTGCTGCTTATTGGCACCCATGGAGATGTAGGCCACGTAAACGTAACCATAGCTCATGGCGATGGCGCCCATATCTTTTTTGGCAACCTTCTTACCGGAAGCGGCAAACTTGGCAATGGATCCGGTGGGGGTGGCTTTGGAGCACTGACCGCCGGTGTTGGAGTAGACTTCGGTATCCATGACGAAGATGTTGATGTCTTCCCCGGAGGCCAGGACGTGGTCCACGCCGCCAAAACCGATGTCGTATGCCCAACCGTCACCGCCGAAGACCCAGAAGGACTTTTTGGTGAAGAGATCGGCCTGAGCCGCAATCTCGTCAATCAATTCGTCATCGAGGGGCTCAACAACGAGCAGAGCCTCAAGGGCGCGACCGGCTTTCTTAGACCCTTCAGCGTCGTTCATGTTCTCGAGCCACTCGCCCATAGCCGCTTTGAGCTCTGCAGAGACCTCCAGATCCATGGCAGCAACTACCTGGTTTTTCAGGGCGTTGCGACGATGGCCAATGGCGGACATCTTGCCGTATCCGTATTCCGCAGCATCTTCAAAGAGGGAGTTGCCCCAAGTGGGACCGAAACCGTCTTTGTTCACGCAATAGGGAGAGGAGGGAGCGGAAGAAGCCCAGATAGAAGAGCACCCGGTGGCGTTGGCCACAAACATGCGGTCGCCGAAGAGCTGGGTGATGAGCTTAACGTAGGGAGTCTCACCACAACCGGCGCAGGCACCGGAGAACTCAAGGAGGGGCTGCTGAAGCTGGCTGCCTTTGACGCTGGTCTTGGGCATGACATCGTCCTTGAACTCAACGGTCTCAGCGAACTCCTGGTTGGGGACCTCAGCCACTGTCTGGGAAGCGAGGGGCTTCATCACCAGAGCCGGGGTCTTGGCGGGGCAGATATCGGCACAGTTACCGCAACCGAGGCAATCCAGAGTGTTGACCTGGATACGGAACTTGAACTTGTCTTTGAGCTCTTTGCCCATGGCAGGCAGTGTGATGAAGGTCTCGGGGGCACCTTCCAACTCCTCATCCGTGGCCAAAATAGGCAGAATGGCTGCATGGGGGCAGACAAAGGAGCACTGGTTGCACTGAATACAATTTTCAGGAATCCACTCGGGGACTTCGATGGCCACGCCACGTTTTTCATAGCGGCTGGTGGCAACGGGGAAGATACCATCGGGCTCAAAGGCGCTGACAGGAAGATCATCCCCTTTCTGGGAGAGCATGGGCCTCATCACATCAGTGACAAACTCAGGCTCTTCACCCCGTGTGCATGTCTCAAGCTCAGCCTCTGCCCACGCTGCGGGAACAGTGACCTCAACAAGCTTGTCCATGGCCTGATCAACGGCTTCGATGTTCATGTTGACGATCTTGTCGCCCTTCTTGCCGTAGGTCTTTTTGATGTCAGCCTTAAGATAGGCAATGGCCTCATCAATGGGAAGAACGTTGGCCAGCTTGAAGAAAGCGGTCTGCATGACCATGTTGGTTCGGTTACGAAGGCCAACGGCCCCAGCGATCTTTACGGCATCGATGGTGTAGAACTTGATGTTTTTGGCAGCCAGAACACGCTTCACGCTGCCGGGGAGACGGGTTTCCATCTCATCGGCACCCCAAGAGGAGTTGAGCACAAAGGTGCCGCCCTCTTTGATCCCTTCCAACACATCATACTGTTTCACATAGGCAGGCACGTGGCAGCCCACGTAGTCAGGCGCGGTGACCAGATAGGTGGATCGGATGGCGCTGTCACCAAAACGCAGGTGAGACACGGTGATGCCGCCGGACTTCTTGGAGTCGTAGGAGAAATACCCCTGGGCATATTTTTCAGTGTTGTCACCGATGATCTTAATGGCACTCTTGTTGGCACCCACCGTTCCGTCGGATCCGAGGCCCCAGAATTTGGCCTGTACGGTCCCTTCGGTGTCGGGGTGAATCTCATCCACCACATCAAGGGAATGATAAGAAACATCATCTTTGATGCCCACGGTAAAGTGATTCTTGGGTGAGGTGGCCATCATGTTGTCATAAACGGCCTTCACCATGGAGGGGGTGAACTCCTTGGAACCGAGACCGTAACGACCGGCAGTGATCTGGGGAGCCAGAACGTTGCTCTCCATAAACGCGGTGCAGATGTCAGTGTACAAAGGATCACCCAAGGCGCCACGCTCTTTGGTGCGGTCAAGAACGGTGATGCGGTCGCAGGTGGCAGGCAGCACGTTGAGGAAGGCTTCGGCGTTGAAGGGGCGATAGAGACGGACCTTGATCAGGCCAATGCGCTCACCCTGTGCCATGAGGTACTCAATGGTCTCTTCGATGGCTTCGCAGGAAGAACCCATCGCCACGATGACACGCTCGGCTTCGGGGTGGCCCACATAATCAAAGGGACGGTACCTTCGACCTGTGACTTCATACACTTTGTCCATGTAATCGGCGACGATGGAGGGGATCGCTTCGTAGTAGAGGTTGGCCGCTTCACACCCCTGGAAATAGATATCGGGGTTCTGAGCGGTGCCTCGAATTTCAGGGTGCTCGGGGTTCATGGCGTTGGCCTTGAACTCGCGCACAGCGTCCATGTCTACCATCTCTTTGATGGCATCGTATTCCAGAACGTCAATCTTCTGAATTTCATGGGAGGTACGGAAACCGTCGAAGAAGTGCAGGAAGGGCACACGGCCTTCGAGGGTGGCCAGATGAGCCACCAGAGCCATGTCATGGGCTTCCTGAACAGAGTTGGAGCAGAGCATGGCAAACCCGGTCTGACGGGTGGCCATAACGTCCTGGTGATCGCCGAAAATAGAGAGTGCGTGGGAGGCGATGGCACGGGCTGTCACATGAAAGACGCAGGGGAGAAGCTCACCGGCGATCTTGTACATGTTGGGGATCATCAGCAGGAGGCCCTGGGATGCAGTGAAGGTGCTGGTCAAAGCGCCTGCCACGATGGCACCGTGAAGGGCACCGGCCGCGCCAGCTTCTGACTGCATCTCCTTGATGGTGAGGACATCTCCGAATACGTTTTTTTTACCGGCGGCAGCCCACACATCGGCGGCTTCCCCGATGGGGGTAGAGGGGGTGATCGGATAAAGAGCCGCCACGTCACTCAGGGCATACGCCACATGAGCTGCAGCCGTGTTACCGTCGATGGTCTTTTTAAACTGTTTGCTTTGTTTCACAAGAAGACTCCCTTGTCTTTGTTTGTTCTCATGCAGCAGACCTGGCTGGTGCGGTCCGCCTGCTGCACCGCCCCTATAAATAGGGACGGACGGATGCACTGCTTCATTATATAAAACCCCGTCTGTGTTTACGCACACGAGGTGTGTTGCCTGTGGTCACATCAGATGCCGGACATTGGGCCGTAGGCCCGCCTGATGGCACCCAAGATATTGGCCAAAAGCCTTTTAAAAACAGGCCTTTGGTTAAAAATCATGCGATAAGAAGTCGAAAACCACCCCCACGAAGTGGAATTTTTTTTATAAGGAAAGAAGGTGAAAAATGTTCTGGTGTTTTGGAATTACATCCCGCGGGGGCGATTTGCGACAACCCGGGAAACATACAAAAGTCGTGCCATAATTTCAAGCAAACAAAGCTTACCTGCTGAACTCCCCTGATCAATCACGGAAAACAGGGCAAAGGCAACCTTCTGTAAAGACTATGATGAAGAGAGGTTAGGGTCGCAAGGCAGAATATCCTGCGCCCGGAATGAAAGAAGAGTCATCATAAAGTAGACGGCCCCCCATCCCTTTAGGGGCCGGGTTGGTCACTCAAGAGGGAACGGTTGTCCGACATAAACACCCGTTCGTTCACAACCTCGGGGTATGCATCATGGACAGGACTCCAACGCCCAACATCCGGTGAACAACCAGGCAGCGAATGATCCACAGGTGCTTGCCACCAGAGGCTTTATCGTGCATTCGCGTCACCAGCCGCTGTGTCAACGGCAAAAAAATTCCGCGAATATAACCAATATGTTAATGAAGCATCCCTCTTTTTTAACACCTTTCATGCGCAACGAAAAGTCCGAATTTCAGAACTGGAAGTATGGAAAAAAGGAATCCAGGGTTACCGCGAGGGGAAGGTGCCCTATTGGGCTGCCTTTCACCTTCCATCCACGAACCAAAAAATAAAAAACCCGCCCCGGTGACACCATAATCCTGTGGGAGGGGGCTATGGAAATCAACACCGGAGCGGGCCGAATCGGGTCATGAACTAAAGGCTCGACAGCCAACGCCGGGGCACCGGCAAAAACAGGTGCGGGCGTGGCCATGAAGCCGTTACGCTTTGCCCCCAGAAGACAGAGGAGACAAAACGTAACGGGCAACCGGTTTTCAAGGTGTTTGAAACGAGGAGGACGTTTCCGTCGAAGGCACCTTTTTTATTTCTTTTCTTCCAGGAGCACCTCGGCCATGTGCTTGACGGTGACGTTCATACCACGCGCCTTGATGCCGCCTTTAAGCTGAAGTGTGCACCCTGGGCAGTCGGTAACCAGGGTGGTGGCACCGGTGGCCGAAACGTTATCGAGCTTATGGTCCAGCATGGTTTTGGAAATCATGGGGAAATCCACGGAGAAGGAACCGGAAAATCCGCAGCAGACCTGGCTCTCATCACACGCCTTGAAATCCACACCCGCCTTCTCCAGAAGGGCCATGGGGGCTTCTTCAACGCCCAGGCCACGGATCAGGTGGCAGGGGTAATGATAGGTCACCTTGCGTCCGAGGTTCATGAAATCCTCGGCCTTCACCTTCACCACGTCATTCATAAAGGAGCTGAAGTCGATGAGCTTGTCGGCCATGGCCTGGACATCGGCGGGCACTGCACCCTTCTTGGTCAGGAGCTTCGGAAAGTTCTCCTTGATGTGGGAGCCGCAGGAGGCACAGAGGGTGACGATGTAATCATAATCCCCGGATTTAAAGGCCTTCACGTTTTGAAGGGCGATCTCCTTGGCCGTATCCATCTGGGCCATCATCATGGTGGGCAGGCCGCAGCAGGTCTGATCCATGGGGTAATCCACGGAGATGTTGTACGCCTCGCAGAGCTTGGCAAAGGCTTTTCCGTGCTCGGGATAGATAAAATCCCCGGCGCACCCACCGAAAAGAGCCACTTTAATTTTGGGATTCTTCACCTTGGGCTTCACATATTTCCAGTCATCACGCAAAGAACGATCGGCAATGGCAGGAAGACGCCGAAAGTTGTGCTCTCCCATCAGGAAGGTGGGCAGGTGCCGGATATACGGCCCATCGGTGGCCGGTCCCTGCATCTTGGAGGCGGTTTTCAAGGCGGTGTGAAAGAGCCGGCGGTTTTTCAGGAGCATGGAGGTCATGCGGGTTTTAAAGGGTTTCCCCCCATCTTCATCCTGAATCTTGGCGTAGACGTTCTTAATCAGGAAGGGCAGATCGATCTTGGACGGGCAGACCGCTTTGCAGGACTGGCAGTTGAGACAGCACTTCACGATCTCCCGAGCCTTCTCCTTGCCGTGGAAGAAGGGGGTCAAGATGAGACCGATGGCCCCGATGTAGACGTGGCCGAAGGTATGCCCGCCCACCATGCGGTAGATGGGGCACACGTTGGCGCAGGCGCCGCATCGAATGCACCGGAGGGCCTGAGAAAAAATCGGGTCTTTGGCAAGTTCCAGGCGCCCGTTGTCGATAAACACCATGTGCTGGATTTTTTTCTCTTCAGGGGCCGTGGCACACTCGTTGGTGCCCTTGATCCAGGTGACATACGAGGTCAGGGCTTGCCCCGTCGCGTTTCTGGGAAGAATTTTGAGAATCTTGACCGCCGAGGAATAATCCTGAACCAGCTTGTCAAAGCCCATCAGGGCCACATGCACCCGGGGCAGGGTGGTGGTCAGGCGGGCGTTGCCTTCGTTGGTCACCAGGCCGATTACACCGGAGTCGGCGATGGCGAAGTTGCAGCCGGAGATGCCCATGTCCGCCCCGATAAACTTGGGACGCAGCTCTTTTCGAGCCACCTTCACCAGCCCCTCAATATTTTCGGGGTCCTGCTTCTTGGCGGTCACATCGGAGAAGAGATCACCCACCTGATACCGTGAAAGGTGGATGGCGGGCATGACCATGTGAGACGGCCCTTCATGCCGCATCTGAATAATCCACTCCCCGAGGTCGGTCTCCACCACCTCGTACCCATCCTTTTCCAGGTGGTCGTTCAAAAAGGTCTCTTCGGCCGTCATGGACTTGGACTTGACGATGCTCTTGACCTGGTTCTCTTTAGCGATCTGAGCGATGATGCAGTTGGCTTCCTCGGCATCCCTGGCCACATGGACAATGCTCCCGGCGGCCTCGGCGTTCTTTTTAAACTCGTCAAAAAGTTCGGAGAGGTTGGGAATCCCCGCATCTTTCATGCAGGCCACATCCTCGCGCATCCCCTCTAAGTCAAGATCGGCAAAGACATTTCCACGAGACTGACGGTACGACGTAAAAAAATTGTTGAGGGTCTTTCGAAGAAAGTCTTTTTCCAGAGAGGTCTTGATCTGCTTTTTAAAGGCCTTGTCTGTTTCAGGGGTCTCAATCATTTCTCACCTCCATCAAGATTTTCCGCCAATAAAATGTGCAGTCTTTCAGGCCCGTGCACCCCAATGGTGAGGATCCGCTCGATGTCTGCCGTCCGGCTGGGACCGGTGATAAACGCCACGTAGCCCGCACCGTTTTTGAAATGATCGGTCATGTAGCCTTCCAGTTCATCCATGGAAGGGACCACCTTGTCGGTGGGGAGGACAGCCACGTGGGTTTCGCTGAGCATGGTGGCCAGACGAAGTTCCTCAGAGTTGGAGTTAAGCACCAGGGTGCCGGTGTCGGCAATGCCCCTGTCGGCCCAGGTAAAGGCCGTGTGAATCCGGGTCATCTTATCGCGCAGGGGCGAGTCCAGAAGGGTAATGCCCTTCTCACCGCACGCCTTGCCCAAGGCTTCCCGAGCCGCATCGTCCATGCCCGGAGCCGCCAACGTGGTGCCACCCTCTTCCGCTGTCAAATTGACCGCGTACGCAATCGCCTCTTCAAGGGTTGCTGCCGACGAAACAACCGCCGCCGCCTTTTCAGCCCTCGCTCTCATGGATTCAATTATCTCACCCTGACTCACTTCGCCCTCCTTCTTCTCGATGGCACCGCCCCCCCGTTACCCGTCCCGCAGGCTGTTCTATCTGCGAGGCGACCGGGGTTCCGGCCTGTTACGTGCTCATCCGCATTGCCGCCTGATACACAGCACGCCCCCCCTCCAGCATCCTGACTGCTAACAGCCATAGGGGCATGATGCACGAAGCCGTCATATAAACAGCGTTCGTCTCACAGGCATCGTCATTGATGGCATGGCATCCTCCCAACCCCCCGGATGAACAAAAAAATCTCTTTTGAACCCACTCGGCGGCCTGGGGTTGCCCACGAATCGTCATTGGTACAACCACAAATTGGTCGTACCAATATGGAACATAGGGGGGCATCGTGTCAAGAAAAAAGCGAGAACTCCCAAGGAATACAACTCCATACCCTTGAAAACCGGTCATCTTTTGCGTTGATTTTTTTCAAAGAAGCCCCTACACTCAAGCGCTTGGACCGGAGCGGAGGCCTCAATTCCCCTCCCTGTCCAGATCAACTGAAACATGGTACAACCATTTCAGCCAGTCAGAAAAATAGATCGCGAATGCTCGCCTGACGGCCCGAGGTGATAAAACTTGAGACGCATTCGCAACCCCGCTTTCAAGGTGTTTTCTGGCCTAACGTGGCTTTACCACCCTTGCCACCGGAGGCCTTTTTTCGATCTTCAATCAAGCAAAGGACCCGACCCCATGAACAGCCACCTGGCCCCCATCAAACCCAAACGCATCGCCGACCAGGTCTTTGAACAGCTCCGTGATCTTATTTTCAGGGGGGAGTTAAAACCCGGGGACAAGATCATGCCCGAACGGGAGCTCATGAAAGAGCTGGGGGTCAGCCGCAACTCGGTGCGGGAAGCCTTGAATAAACTCGCGGCCATGGGTCTCGTGGACCAGCGGCAGGGCCAGGGCACCTTCGTCCGGGAACTCGGCTCGGTCAAAGACAACCCCATCATGGACTTGATGTCCTCTCACAACGCCACCATCACCGATCTCCTCGAGGTGCGCATGGGCCTGGAGTGCAACGGTGCCGCCCTGGCCGCCGAAAAAGCGACCTTAGATGACATCCGCATCATGGAAAAAAGCATCGCCACCATGGAAGAGGCCATTCGGGAAGGCCGGGTGGGCACCGACGAAGACGCCCACTTCCACATGGCCATCGCCCACGCCACAAGAAATCCCCTCCAGGTCCACATGATGAAATACTTCCACGATTTTATCTTTTACGGCATCAACGAAAGCCTCAAACGCTTCTTCGACATGCCCGACCGCACCGAAGAGATCCTCGCCCAACACCGCCAGATCCTCGACGCCATCGCAAAACGAAGCAGCGGCAACGCCTACGCCGCCATGGCCGAGCATATTCTCTATATTAAAAATTTCTTTGAAAACACACGGGAAGGCAACCTGCCGGCGATGAAGTAAGTTCGCAAGCACACCCTGAACTCATGCCATAATTTCCCAACGGCCACCCTTTTTAGGGCCTGTGAAACGCAATCTGTCCTCTTTGGCCAATTTAGAACTGGCCCGCTCAACGGCTCGCAAGGATTTTCCAATGGCTAAAGCCACATCAGAAAGGGAATCACCCGGGTGCCTCCGCAAATGCTCAAGGATCAATTCAGGTGTTTTTACCGGCGTTTCTACCGGCGTTTCTACCGGCGTTTCTACCGGCGTTTCTACTTCTGTCTGAGAAAAATAGAAATCCACCCACAACCCGCCGTGTTCATACCGCAACACCGCTGGTGGAACCCCCGCCTCATGACAGACGTCTATCATCCTCTCAATCCCACGCCCCCAGGCCTCGATCATGCCCGCCCGAAAAAAAGCGTTGGCAATATCGGGGTTAAAGGGCTGTGACGGGTGCTTGGCCAAAAGCTTCTCCACAGTCCAATCTCCCGGCAACACCCCTGGATTCCAGATCATCAACTTATCTGCATAGACACTGATCTGAATGGGAACACAGCTGGCGTAATCCTTATGAACCACAGCGTTCAAAACCGCCTCCCGCAAAGCCGCCTCCGGTACAGGAAACGTCTCCAGCCGCTGGAGCCCCTCATAACTAACCCCCGCCGCAAGGTATTTCGTCAAAAGAAGGTCCACCACTTTTTCCACCTGGTTGAACAGATCCCCGTGTACCTCATCGTGATACAACAGGTCCGCATCGGTCCTGAAAAACCCGATCTTCACAAACGCCCCGGTCACAAACCGCTCCGGATCCGGATGAAAAAGCAATGCAGCTGCCCGCTTCAAATACTGCCTGTCCATCAGATGCAGCTTATCCAAAAGCCCCGCGTCCCCCTCCCCGGCAATGGCCTCCGAAAGACGCGTACTCTTAAGCGCTTGGGCACGAAAATGTGAAATCACCTTCTCGTCAAGATCGCACACTCCCACATGAAGCACCGGCACCCCGTCCCAATGCACCCCCCGCTTTTTCAGCAGAAATCTCTCCAGGGCGACTCCTTTGAGCTCCTGCCGTGTGCTGCCGCTCCTGTAATAATATGCCCCCTTGTAGCTCACCGGTGTCGGATACGGCTCCACCACAATCTCCAAGTACTCGACGTCTGCCTCTTCTTTGAGGTTCACATCCACCAAAATGCCCAACACATCCCGCACCTTATTTGGAATATCCTCCAGCAATTTTTTGGCATTCGAAAGCCCCACCACCTCGCCTTTATCATTCCGGCCAATCACCAACACCCCACCCTCCGCGTTGGCAAACCCCGAAAGCCACTTCAGGTACTCATCCCTCCAAGAGGCCTTCCACTCCATGTGCTGGGATTCTTTCATGGAAAATCTCCTTCGGTTGAATTCATACCACTACTTGAATAAACCAAATCACCCTGAACACATATAGGTCATCCTTTAATCGAATGAACAATTGCCCAAAAACAAAAAATCCCCACCCCTGATTTGCACCAGGCGCCGGGATCCCAAAGATTCCATTCGGCCAGATATATTCAGAGCCATTGCCGCCCCTCAATCAATATTCATACGATAAACATACACATCGTCGATAAACATCCCCTGCACCGTATTCCGGGAAAACCGAAGGCCGGAAATCCCCGGCCCCGTGGAGACGGCATGCTTCAGCACCTGAACGATGGAGGCGGAGGTATCGGTCACTTCGGTATCCTCCAGGGCCACCACCGACTCGGTCTCGCCCGCCTCCTTGTTGGCATCCAGGATACGCTTGTAATATTTCCGCGGCCCATCGAACTCAACTTTTTGTGACGCAATCATCAAACGCCAGGACCTATTTTCGGAGGAATAGAACCAGAAAGCTGCGGCAACATCGGCGGCTGTGTCATCCAGCCTCTGGACCAACCTGGCACCGGCGGCCATCATCTGTTCTGTAAGATTCTCTATCACCAATATGTCTTCACCCATGGCAAAACTCCTGACTCTACGTTGGTCATTGCATGATACATATCTTCAGCCCTCGCTCTCCCCACACTCCGGTCATACCGTGCCGTCTCAGACCAGTCTTTAACAATCGTCCAGTTCAAATGAAACATCTCATCGGTCGAGGCGCGTTGGTTCAGTTTTTGTTTCAACCCGGCAACGCCGATCAAGTCGGTCAGCCTGTGGGTATGTGATGCATTGGCAAGTTGTTTGTCCGGAAAGTCATTTTCTTTCACCTGCATGGCAACACACGCCTTAATAGCACACTCCAGCGCGTAGCCGGCAAGATAGTATGCCCCTGCATAACAGTTGCCGTGAAGTAGAACCTCCGCGTCCCGGATACGAAGTTCAACAAGAGTCTCAAGATCAATTTTATTCATCGCGGATATCAGCCTCATCGTTTCGGCAGCGAAATAATAACGCCCATTTATTCAAATTGATATGATTATACCCATACCCACATGATGCTTGCAACGACGCTTCGGTTGTGACGTCAACTTCACCCCAAATAGCTACCATATAAAGCGAAACAACAGCCGGCAAAAAAACACAAACGCTTTTACCGTAAATTTAACCACGGACACAGCCCCTGCCCGCCGACTCCCAGATTAAAGCCGCTGGTAACTATTCAGCGCCAAAAAAAGCCGCCGGAGTTATTCCGGTTAAAGTCAACGGCTGAGTTGGATTCTGAACACCTACAGCTCATGCCCTTGCGACGCACTGTGCGTTTCCTCGCACTTCACGCGAATGCGGATGCGAGGTACTGAGAGTTCCGACAACGATAGAGCATTCGCAAACTCGCTTTCAAGGTGGCACACCTTGCCGCCGGAGGCTTCTTTTGGGCACTTTAACCATAGAAGGCATGCTTTTTCACCCGGCCCGCTCTTTTTCCACCATCTGTCTCACCCCGGTGCAGTCGGTCATGAATCCGTGTTTTTTAGTGGCGGGGTATTCGCGGCAGATGGCGGGTTTGATGTCATGGATGGTGCAGAGGCATTTCCCCTTTTCAAAGCGGAGAAAGGGGCAGGACTCTTCGGGCTCACCGGTCTCGGGGTGGACCCAGATGGTGTAGCCTCCGTCCTCTTTGTCTTTGCCGACCCAGGCAAGGATATCGTGGCGGCCTGCCTGTTCCCACAGGGCAACATCCTCTGCGGTCAAGGCCCGGCTGTAATCCAGGTTGGTGCAGCACTGGCCGCATTGGATACATGAAAAATCATGAAGCCCGGTGGCAAGGCCTACGCCCTCGTCTCCGTCCGGCCCCACGGCTTTTCGGACATGCCCCCAAAACATGATGGAGAAAGAGCCGCAGAGGACCTCTTCGGTGACGGTGGGGCTGTTCAGGAACTCTTGAACCAGGGAGACAACCTTATCGATGCTTGGTTCATCTACGCTTGCCACCTCCCGAAAACGGTCGGGCCACCCGCCCCCGGCGAGTTCAGCCACCTCGATTAAGTCCTCTTTCTGGACCCCGTAATGCTCCAGATCCATACATACGGCATTTTTGGCTTCTTCCATGGTCAAAAAGATCTCGGCGTCCATCCTCTTCCCCTTTCGCGCGGACGATGGCTCCGCGACGCAGTCAACGGCAAGGTGGACCGCACCTTAAAGGCAAGCCGATGCGGTTGTATGTGCCTAAAAAACAGGCATTTCCTGCCATTGAAGCACCGGCCTTCGAGCATGTCAAACCAATTCGCGAACATGATCATTGGTTATACATTTGATTTTATAGCTTAATTAAGGCATGCCGCTTCAGTTCTTTTCAAAGTCAGCTCAACAGAGGCACCGCTTACCCGCCACGACCGCACAAAAACACCGAACCCCTTGCCCTCAGGCCTTCCGCGGGGTTAACTCGCTGTTATAACCTTGTTTTTTACTGCCAACTTTGACTGATCTTGAATCGTTTTTTAAGGAGGGATAGACTGATTTTAAGATGAAATTGAGACGAAATTTGATAAAGATTACCACCGAACTTTAACACCATTCATGTAACCGTGGGCAGGGTAAAGGTCCGAAAGGTTAACGTTTAAAAAAGGGAGTTCCGGTGGTATACCGGGGATATTCCTATCTTCCCCAAGGGTGGCCTCAATGCAGGGTCACCCTTTTTTTTGCCCATCTGCTTGCGACCCACAACGCAACCCCTCACCCTCCACGCGAATGCGGACGCATTTCAGCCCGGAATGATGACACCCAAAGGGCATTCGCAAACCCGCTTTCAAGGTGGTTTTTGCTACAGTGGCTTCGCCACCTTGCCGCCGGAGGCACGTTTTTGCCCCGAACTTTAACCATAGAAGGCTGCTTGTTCCTTACCTTACCGACGATTTCAGGACGAGAAAATAAAGGGTTCCCGAGTGTTTCATGTGGCCCGCCGTCATTTCGGCTTCGGGGCCGTGGCCGGTAAACAGGTCCACCCGTCCGGGTCCTTTGATGGCCCCGCCGGTGTCCTGATTCATGACAAAGCGGCCGAAAGGTTTCCAGGAGAGAACCTCTTCAGGGGTGGTTTCAGCGGGCTTTTCCGATTGGATAAAGGCAATGCCGCAGGTGGGAAAAAGACGTTTCTGAGTGGCGATGGAGCGCTTAGGCGTCACGGAGACGTTGTAGCAGCCAATGGGGCCTTCGACCTCCGTTTTAAAAAAGACCATGCTGGGGTTGTAGTTAAACACCTCCTGCTGGCGATGGGGATTCTCTTCCAGCCACCGACAGATCGACTGCTTGGTGACCTCCTCTTTTTTCAAGGCCCCTTTCTGGATCAAATACCGGCCGATACTGCGGTACGGGTGACCGTTTTTGGTCTGGTAATGGACTCGCAGCACCTCGCCATTTTCCATGGTGATCAAACCCGAGCCTTGAATTTCGAGAAAAAACAGGGCCACGGGGTCGTCCACCCAGGCCAGGGGCTCGGCCCGGTCCACCAGGGAGGTCCCATCTCCCACCTCCTGGCGAGCGTAATACGGCACCACCGATTGGTTTTCCGACACCCGCCCGATGAGATGCCGTTTTCCCGCCCCTTTAACCCCGGGGAATTTCGAGAGATCGATGGTCACGAGGTCATCGGGCCGTGACAGCACAGGATAACGATACCGATCTGTTTTTTCCGTATGGCCGGAGAGCTCGGCTTCATAATATCCGGTAAAGAGAACGGTTCCCTCTCCATCGTGCCCGGTGGAGCGGTACACGCTGTAATTTTCTTGAATAAATCGAGAGAGGGCTTCGGGATCATGGGTCTGCTGGATGACATAAAGAAGGGCCACGGCAGAACGCATCATGGTATCAAGGCTGTAACGATCTTTGCCCAGGGTGAAGGTGCGGGACATCGGCTGGCGGCGATAATATGCCAGGCTTTCGATAAGCGCCGCCTCCAACCCGTCAAACCCCATGTCATCGACAAAAACCGGGTATGTTTTCTCCCCCGGAGTCACCCGGACGAGCGGGGGGAGACCCTCTGCGGTCCTTTGGTGAACACCGGCACAGCCGGTTGTCAGCAATAGACACAGCACCCAAAGAAAAAAACATGGCCCCCGGCGTCCGAGGGTCTTCCTGTCTGTCATCATCCCGCCTCCACGCGCCTCGGAACCGTTTCGACAGGCTCCGGCGATTCAATGATCGTGGTCTCCTTCTCCCGCACACCCAGCCCCTCAAAGCGCCGTGCCGACACAAAAAGACGCCGTTCAAAAGAACCGGCGAGCTGATTGTAGGTGGAGGTCACCTTGCTGAGATCGCCCCCCAGCTTGTTGAGATGCGAAGCAAAGGTCACCATGCGGCTGTAAAGCTCCTTGCCCAGCTCTTGAATCTCCAGGACACTGGCCGCCGCCTGTTCCTGGCGCCATCCGTAGGCCACGGCTTTTAAGAGGGAAATCAAGGTGGTGGGTGTGGCCAGCACCACGCCTTTTTCAATGCCCTCTTCAATCAGCTCCGGCCGCTTGGACAGGGCCGCAGAAAAAAAACTTTCCCCGGGGATAAAGAGGACCACAAACTCGGGGGCGGGCTTCAACCCGGCCCAATAGGCTTTCCCGGCCAGGACCTGCACATGATGCTGGAGGGCCCGCGCGTGATCGGCAAGGTGCCTTGCCTTTTCCCCTTCGGTGGTGGCTTCCATGGCCCGCAGGTAGGCGGCCAGAGGCACCTTGGAGTCCACGGCGATGCGCCGCCCTCCGGGGAGTTGGACCACCATGTCGGGCCGCATGCCGCCGCCCTCCCCCTTCATGCTCACCTGCTCAAAAAAATCGCACCGTTCCACCATGCCAGAGAGCTCGGCCACCCGTTTCAAGGTGATCTCCCCCCAGCGTCCGCGCACGTTTGGCACCTGAAGAGCCCCGGAAAGTTTGGTGGTCTCCTTCTGAAGTTCATCGTGGGTCCGTGTCAGGGTCTCCATCTGTTCGGTGAGGGCGCCGTAAGCGTTCTCCCGCTGCATCTCCATCTGGCGGACCTTTTCATCGTAGGCTTTCATGGCCTCGGTGACGGGGGCCACAATCTCTTTCACCGCGTCGCCCCGCCTCTCAAAATCGCGTTTGGCCTCGCCGATCACCGCGTCCAGGGTCTCTTTGGAGAGTCGGGCAAAGGTTTTCGAGTTTTCCGTCAATGCATCGGCGGAGACCCCCTTGAGCATCTCCCGGACCTCCTCTTTCTGGGCCGAAAGAAGGGCCACCTTTTCCGCCATGGACTCCCGCTCACCGGCAAGTTCGGCTTCCAGGCCTGCCAGCCGTGCCCGGAGGAGGATCTCCTCCTCTCGTTTTTCGGCCAGCAGCCCCTCGCGCTGGCTTAAGGTCTCCTCAAGGCTCAGAAGATGAGAAAGCCGGCCCCGGGCTTCGGCGGCCTCGCCGGAGAGGGCAAAAAGGCGTTCTTCCTGGGCCTCCCGAGCTTCCAGGGCCTCGGCAAGGGCGCGCTTCACCCCTTTCAATCGCAACGAGGCCATGCCCCAGGCCAGCCCAGCTCCCGCCACCAGCCCCATCCCAAGAGAAGGATGCATCAACGCCTGAACCACTCCACCCGGCTCCATCTAAGCCCCTTCCCGCTGATAAACGCCGGACTTACCGCCACTTTTGGCCATCAGACGAACCCCTTCGATGGTCATCCCTTTGTCGTAGGCTTTGCACATGTCGTAGACCGTAAGCGCCGCCACTGACACTGCGTACAGGGCCTCCATCTCCACCCCGGTCTCCCCCTTGACCCGCACCTCGGCCTCAATGCGAAAGGCGTGGAATTCCGGCTCAGGATAAAAATCAACCCGCGCTCCCGTGATAAACAGAGGGTGGCACATGGGGATGACCTCGCTGGTCCGCTTGGCCGCCATCACCCCGGCAATCCGCGCCGTCTCCAAAACGTTCCCCTTCTTCACCCGGGTGTCTGTGATCCGCTCGAAGGTGTCGCGAGTCATCACGATACGCCCTTCAGCAACGGCCCGGCGATCGGTGGGTGCCTTGTCTGTCACGTCCACCATGCGGACCGCTCCGTCGTCATCAATATGCGTAAACTCTTTCATAACAACCTTTTTTAAATAGAAATGCCTTCGATGGCAAGGTGGCGCCACCTTGAAAGCGGGTTTGCGAATGCGCATCAAGTCTCGTTATTTTAAGCTGTAATGCGTCCGCATTCGCGTGAAGGGTAAGGATATGCGAGGTGCACCACACGCGCATAAACTGGGGGTGTTTCCGTGTCCATTCACGGGTTGACATGAACCGGAGTAACTCCAGCGGCGAGGTGGCGAAGCCACTGTCGCAAAAATCACCTTGAAAGCAGGCTTGCAAATGCTCTACCCCGGATATTTCACGAGTTGGGTGCGCTCATATGCAAGGCATCAGAAATTTCATAATAACGCCGCTGTGATTTGACCCGAGGAACGAGGGTTAAAGCGCTGCGGCAACCTGCTTTCAAGGTGGCTCACCTTGCCGCCGGAGGCATCGCTTTTTGTATGATTTATTTTTACGCAGGCCCTACGCCTCGCGCCCGAATTCACATCACGCACCCACCACAAAATGCTCCGTCTTCGACGTCACCTCGGCCTTCACGGCATTCAAAAGCCCCTCCAGGGTTGAGATCACATTTTCCCGAACATCGCCGGCCACGACAATGGCCATCACGTCATCCCCCACGGAGAGGGAGGTCTCCTCTTCGATGGCGACAAGAATCTCCACAATGCCGTCCCGGCCCCGATACTCGGCCATGAGCTCGTCCAGGCGCTCGTGGTTCACATGCACCGTCAGTCCCGTCACCGCGCGCCCGTCCCGGGAACTCTCCCGCACCACCCCGTTATGGGCCAGCACCATCCCCGCTTTGCCAAAATCAGGGTGGGCCTTGATTTCACGAATCATTTGATCAATTTGAATCATTTTTTTTGCCTTTTTAAGGATAAATGAACCGCCTTTAAGCACCAGACGTTATGGGGAATCACCGCAAGGTCCCCCCAAAAGGACGAGGGAAGGAGGTCTTTCTCCTCCTCTTTTTGTAACGCTGGAGGTATCCGAGGTTAAAGGTCTCGCTCTGTGTCAAGGAGGGACTGGGCCCACGCGTAGTCTTCCGGGGTGTTGATATTAAAAAAAGTCCGCAACTCTGGATCAATTCGCCGAATCGCCTCCTCAGGGACTTTCCGGGTCCTTTTCCTGCGAAAAAGGCTCTGAATTTTGTAGCGGCCTTCGGCCAGGCGTCTCTCGGCCAGCTTGAGGTTTTCCCGGGAATAGGCCGCACAGAGAGGTTCCAGTCCCTTGCTGGTCTCCGGCACCACGATGGTGGATCCTTCGGAGCGACAGGAGAGAACCAGCTCAACCATCGCGCGGGAGAGAAAGGGGTTGTCGCAAGGGGCAACAAAAACCCAAGGGGTTTCGGCATGAAAAAGAGCGGCATGAATCCCGGCGAGAGAACATCGTTCAGGGAAAATATCCGTCACGATTTTTACATCAAACTCCAGAAAAGCCTGGGGGTTATTGGAGACCACCAGCACCTGACTGAAGATCTCATTGAAAAGGGCGAGGGTCCGTGCAATGACGCTTTCTCCTCCCAGTTCAAGAAACGCCTTATTGGTTCCATTCATCCTGGAATTCAATCCGCCGGCCAGAATCACGCCGGTACAATCAAAAATTCCCATTCGTATCGTCACTCCCTCGTTGGTTAATGGGGAAAGTCTGTCAAAAATAATACGCAAAATCAAGGCATTTCAAGAAGAGGGAACCACGGGTTTTCCGCCTCTTTTGACCATATTTGACTTGATCAATCACCCTTCAATGAGATAAAAATAGAGGATTGATGTCTCTCGCACCTGCGATGGTCATCCCGCAGCCATCGGACTGTTTGTCTATGGCATCGTCAACCCCTTGCATGCCCGTAAGTGAACCGCCCTTCCACACCCACGCCTGACGATCCAACGACAAGGTATCGGCAAGACGTTCCAAATACAGGCATCAACTTCATTGGGAACCTGCTATGAGCACCGCCACTGTTCTTCTCGACGCCACGGGCATCAAACGTGCCATCACCCGCATGGCCCACGAAATCATCGAACACCATCGCGGAGTCGAAAAACTTGCGCTGATCGGCATCCAGACCCGGGGGGTCTTCATCGCCAGGCGTTTGCGCAAAGAGATCGAAAAAATCGAAGGGATGGAAGACAAAACCCTCCCCTGCGGAGAGATGGACATCAATCTCTACCGTGACGACTGGACCCGCATCAGCCACCAACCCATCGTCAAACCCACCGAGATCCCCTTTGAAGTCAACGATCGAGATATCCTTCTGGTGGACGACGTCCTTTATACCGGCCGCACCATCCGAGCCGCCATGGACGCCCTCATGGATTTCGGACGGCCCGCACGGATCAACCTGGCCGTTCTGGTGGACCGCGGCCACCGGGAATTCCCCATTCAGCCCGATTACACCGGTAAGAAAGTAGAAAACGACTACGATCAACATGTCAACGTCCTGCTCAGCGAGCACGACACATTCGATCAGGTAACCCTTGACTGAGAGGTAATTATGGGAACCCAAGAGCACAGAAAAGAGAGCAAAAAGCAACTGAAGGTAGCCATTGTCTCCGTCTCCACCACCCGCACCCTGGACACCGATGAAAGCGGGGCATGGATCGAAAAACAGGCCCAAAAAGAGGGGCACGAGATGGTCTCCCGCCGGGTGGTCCCGGATGAGGAAGGAGAGATACGAAAAGCGATTCGAGACATCGCCCGTGACCACGACGCCGATGGCATCATTGTCACCGGCGGCACCGGCATCACCGCCGGAGACGTTACCATTGAAGCCGTTCGGCCCATGTTCCGCAAAGAACTTGCCGCCTTCGGCCCCATCTTTGCCCAGCTGAGTTTTGACGAAATCGACTCGGCGGCCATCCTCTCCCGAGCCACCGCCGGCATCGTCTCCGACTCTGTGGTCTTCGTCATCCCGGGAAGCCTCGCCGCCTGCAAGCTCGCCTGCAAAAACCTGATCTTCCCCGAGCTCGGCCACGTCTCAAAACACGCCCGGGGATAAGGGTTCGCAAAGGCTCCTCGCCCTCGCTTGCCGCGCCGTAGCCCAATGACGCAGGTTATGCGGCATCCCCCCCACACGGGAGCAGCCCGTCAGTGAATGTGATCGACCCGAGGATCGAGGATTGGGAGCATTCACGAACCCGGGGTGTAGCGGACGGCCAGGGTTCGGATGATGCCGAGGCTGACAAGAAGCAGGGAAAAGCCCATGAGGAGTTCCCAGGAAGGGCCTTTTGCCTCGTTTCGATAGAGGGCGATCATCACTTCACGCACCACAAAGAGGATGGCCGGGTCCATCATGGTGTGGAGCCGGATCCTCTGGGTGCTGAAGAAATCCACAAACCCTCTGAAGAGTTCTAACATGACGAGAAAGGAGAGCACCTCGGCCACCACGGAGGTGAAGCCCTCTCCGTTGAGGCCATGCAGCAGCTTTCCCGCATCCATCAGCGTTTTCCCCAAGGCTACGGCCAAAACCACGATGATGTAGACAATCATGATATTAACCATCACCTCCTGGGTGATGAAAAAAATTTTTCTTGGATGAATGGTCTCCATCCATCGGCCGACACGTCCCGGCTCTTCCCTCTCCCTGTGCCTTTGCCCTATGGGCTCATTGATCTGTTCCATGGGGCGAGTATCCATCCCCTTTGTGTGAGCCGTGTCAGCACCCCATGAGGATTTCGCATCAAGCGATCTTCATCAAGCCACAAAACCCTCACCTCCCCCTAACCAACGCCTAACACAAGGTCTCTATCTTCTCTGGGAAACCATTGAGGCCCCTGGCCTCGAACCCTCATCGCAATCCCCCACAGGAGAGACACCATGAAAAAGCGTATCGGATTCACCCTCTTTATCACCGCCCTCTGCCTGGCAGCGACCGTCTCAATGGCATCGGCCGGCCAGCTCGTTCTTAAGGGATCCACCACCGTTCTTCCCATTGCACAGAAAATATCCGAGGCCTACATGGCCGCTCACCCTGAGGTAAAAATCTCACTGTCCGGTGGCGGCTCCGGCAACGGCATTAAAGCGGTCCTGGACCAGACCTCGAACATCGGCAACTCCTCGCGCTTCATCAAGGGCAAAGAGGTGAAGCTGGCCGCAGAAAAAGGGGTCCTCCCCGTTCCCCACCGCATCGCCCTGGATTGCATCGTGCCGGTGGCCCACCCCGAGAACCCCGTCACCGACCTCACCCTGGATCAACTCAAGAAGATCTACCAGGGCAAGATCACGAACTGGAAAGAGGTGGGCGGCGCCGACAAAAAGATCGTGGTGATCTCCCGGGACAGCTCCTCCGGCACCTTTGATGCCTGGAAAAGCCTGGTGATGAAAAAAGAGCGGGTCACCCCCCGCGCCCTGACTCAACCCTCCAACGGCGGGCTCGTCACCCAGGTCGCCACCACAGAAGGAGCCATCGCCTATATCGCCCTGGGGTACCTGAATGACGAGGTCAAGGCAATTCGAGTCAACGGGATTAAAGGATCCGCCGAAACCACCCTCAACGGCCGCTACCCCATCAGCCGACCCCTCTTCATGTTCACCAACGGCTGGCCCAAGGGAGAGACCCTCTCCTTCATCAACTTCATCCTCTCCCGAAACGGCCAGAGCTTGGTTGAAGAGGCCGGGAGCATCCCCCTTTACTAAGAACCGACCACGGCCCGGCGACGACGCTTTTGACCGACACGACCCTTTCCAGGGTTCGTTTCGGTCACCCCCGCCGGCAAACTCACCAAAGTCAGCCTTTTGTTTGGAGCAGGAACCCTCACATGAAACATCGTGAAGCCGCACCCATCGCCACCCGTACGCATCACGACGCCCCTTCGCCGGTCGCGGAAGGGGCCGTCAGAGACTCTCTCACGAGACAACACACGGCCTTAGGCGATTGGACGGCCCAATCCTTACTGTTTGTCATCTCTCTGGTCTCCCTCTTCGTCTTAGGGCTCATCATGGCCTTTCTCATCATGGAGGGAGCCCCGACGTTCTCCTTTGTCTCCATCCGGGAATTTGCCCTGGGCCATCTCTGGTACCCCACGGATGAGCCCCCCGATTTCGGCATCCTGGCCCTGATCATGGGCTCCCTTTCCGTGACCCTGATCTCCTCTCTGATTGCCGTGCCCTCGGGAGTGATGACAGCCATTTATTTATCGGAGATCGCCCCTCCCCGGGTGGCTGAAATCCTGAAGCCGGCCATTGAACTGCTCGCCTCTCTCCCGTCCGTGGTGATCGGATTTTTCGGCATGGTGGCCGTGGCGCCCCTGATGCAGCAGCTCTTCGATATTCCCACAGGCCTTAACCTCTTTACGGCCTCCATCATGCTGGCCTTCATGTCCATCCCCACCATCTGCACCATCTCGGAAGACGCCCTGCGAAATGTCCCCGTCACCTACCGGGAGGCCTCCCTGGCCCTGGGGGCCACCCCCTTTGAAACGATCTCAAAGGTCACGGTGCCCGCAGCCCTTTCCGGCATCACCACCTCCATCATTCTCGGCATGTCCCGAGCCATCGGAGAAACCATGGTGGTCCTGATGGTAGCCGGTGGCGCAGCCATCGTGCCCACCTCCCTGTTTGACCCCATTCGCCCCATGCCGGCGAGCATTGCCGCAGAGATGGGGGAGGCCCCATTCCGGGGGGAGCACTACCACGCCCTCTTTGCCACAGGGATTACCCTCTTTCTTTTCACGATTCTCTTCAACGTTCTGGCGATGTCTGTCTCACGCAGGTATCGGCTCAAGGGGTCATCATGAGGCTCTCCATACAGAAAAACACCCTCTCCGGCAGGCGCGGAGCCATCCAGACTCTCTGGTTCCTCCTCTTCCGAGCCGCCGCAGGGATCAATGTGCTGGCCCTGTTTGCCGTCATTGGCTTCATTATCAGCAAGGGCCTCTCCGCCATCAGCTGGGAGTTTCTCACCGAGATGCCGAAAAACTCCATGACGGAAGGGGGCATCCTCCCCTGTATTGTGGGCACCTTCTCCCTGGCCATGGGCGCCCTGGCCGTGGCCTTTCCCGTGGGCCTGGCCACCGCCGTCTACCTGAATGAATACGCCACCCAGGGAAAAGTCGTGTCGGCCATCCGCTTTGCCATCGCCAACCTGGCCGGGGTCCCCTCGGTGGTCTTCGGGCTCTTCGGCCTCGCCTTCTTCTGCACCGTCCTCAAGATGGGGGTCAGCCTCCTGGCCGGTGCCCTGACCCTGGGGGTCATGAGCCTGCCCGTCATCATCGGAGCCTCCGAAGAGGCGTTAAAAGCCGTGCCGGACACCTACCGGGAGGCCTCCCTGGGGCTGGGAGCCTCCAAATGGCAGACCCTCTGCCGCGTGGTGGTGCCCTCGGCCCTGCCCGGCATCCTCACCGGATCCATCCTGGCCCTGGGCCGGGCCGCCGGAGAGACCGCCCCCATCATGTTCACCGGTGCCGTCTTTTTCACCCCGGACCTGCCCACCTCCGTCTTTGACGAGGTCATGGCCCTGCCCTACCACATCTATGTCCTGGCCACGGCAGGCACCCATATCGGAGAAACACGGCCCCTTCAGTACGGCACCGCCCTGGTCCTCATCACCCTGGTCCTGGGCATGAACCTCTGCGCCATTATCCTGCGCGCACGCCTGCGCAAGCGCAGCCGCGTGTAAATCAAGGGAAAACAATGGATTCTGTGGTTAAAGATCAAAAAAGGCCTCCGGCGGCCCTGCCGGGGGCTAAACTTTTGAAAAGTTTAACAAACAAGTTTGTAACTATTCAGCTTCATCCTATCACCGGAGGGTCTCTTTTTGAAAAAAGCTTCGCAAAAACGTTTCAGCCCGTAGGGTGCGGCTCCCGCAGCGTTCAACGTCACGCAAACCGCCGGCCCCGTCTCAACATTTATCACAAAATGCGGCGTTGCAGGTTTATCGGACGTTAAGCGGTGCGCACGGCGCACCCTACATTTCACCTCGACACGGTTACCAAAGGACAGACCCTTTATACGGTTTCCGTCTTCGCCTGCGGCTACGCCGTGACATGGGGGCACACCTTGCCGCCGGAGTTATTCCGGTTAATGTCAACCCGTGAATTGACAAGGAAGCACCGGCAGCTCATGCGCTTGCGGCGTTCGAGGCATCCCCTCATCCTTCACGCGAATGCGGAAGCGAGGTGTCCAGAGTACCGACAACCATAGAGCATTCGCAAACCTGCTTTCGAGGTGGCACCACCTCGCCGCCGGAGGCTTTTTCAGGAATGAAACCATATGACCCAAGAGAATAAAACAACCCACGACACCATCATCCAGACCCAGGACCTGAGCCTTTTCTATGGCGACTTTCAGGCCCTTCACGAGATCTCCCTCTCCTTTGCCCAGCGTGAGGTGACGGCCCTTATCGGCCCGTCCGGCTGTGGTAAAAGCTCTTTTCTGAGGTGCCTCAACCGAATGAACGACCTCACGGCTGGAACCCGCAGCGAGGGGGAGGTGGTCTTTGAGGGGAAGAACATCCTGGGAAAAAAAATCGACGTGGTCTCCCTGCGCCGCCACATCGGCATGGTGTTCCAAAAGGCAAACCCCTTTCCCAAGAGCATTTACGACAACGTGGCCTACGGCCTGGTGGTCAACGGCCTGAAAAACCGATCCATGGTGGCGGCTCGGGTGGAAAAGAGTCTCAAGCAGGCCGCCCTCTGGGAGGAGGTCAAGGACCGCCTCAACAAGCCGGCCCTGGGGCTCTCCGGGGGCCAGCAGCAACGCTTGTGCATCGCCCGGGCCCTGGCCGTAGAACCCGAGATCCTGCTCATGGACGAACCCGCCTCGGCCCTGGACCCCATCGCCACCCAAAAGATCGAAGAATTAATTCTCGAGCTGAAAGAACGCTACACCATCATCATCGTCACCCACAACATGCAGCAGGCCTCCCGTGTCTCAGACACCACCGCCTTCTTTTACATGGGCAAACTCATTGAGGTGGGCAGAACCAACGCCCTGTTCACCAAGCCAATCAAAAAAGAGACCGAAGATTACATCACCGGACGTTTCGGATAACTTTCAAGGAGGCACCCGCTTGCCGGGTGATTGAAACCAACCATGACCATTCACCTGCAACGGGAACTCGATAAAATCCGTCACATGCTCCTCTCCCTGGGCGCCCTCACCGAAAACCGTTTCAAACAGGCCATCCGCGCTTTAAATGAAATGGATGTGGAACTGGCTCGGGAGATCATCGATAAAGACGAGGAGATTGATTTGAAAGAGGTACAGATCGAAGAGGAGTGCCTCAAGGTCCTGGCCCTGTACCAGCCGGTGGCCAGCGACCTGAGATTCCTGGTGGTGGTGATCAAGATCAACAACGATCTGGAACGCATCGCCGACCAGGCCGTCAATATTGCCGTGCGCATCAAAACCCTGGCGGGCAAACCGGCCCCTGATTTTACCTGCGACTACACCCCCATGGCGGAAAAAGCCGGCCTCATGCTGAAGATGAGCCTGGATGCCTTTGTGCGCCAGGACGATAAGAAGGCAGAACGGGTCCGCCAGATGGATGAGGAGGTGGATGCCATGCGGAACAACGCCTACGACCGCATCAAAAAGGCCATCTCCAGAGCCCCGGATAAAGCCGGTTACCTCATCAACCTCTTTCTCGTCTCCCGGCATCTGGAACGCATGGCCGACCACGCCACCAACATCGCCGAAGAGGTGATCTACATGCGACGCGGCGAGATTATCCGGCACACCGAGACCTTCGATTAAACCCACAACGGGGAGACCCCGGCACCGAATCATTCCGGCGTCTCCCCGTTCTCCCCTGTCCCGGTTTCCTGCCGAAACATCCCCATGAAATCTTCTTGACTTTTTGCCTTCAATATCTAATGCTTCTCAACTGATAACATTGGCTTTTTAAGTAAACGAGTTTATCATCGTACGCCTGTCACCGCCTCTTTTCCTTTGCCTGGACAGGCCTTCGTACGCACACAGGCCATCATCAATCAACATCGGCCCACCCTCCCCCGCTGGGGCCTATACTGCAGACAACCATGGTCCGAATCGACAAATCACGGGTCGCCCTTTCTCTGACCCTTTTGCTGATGGTGATTTTTGTTCTCCCCTTTGCGGGAATGAGGGGTGAGGCTCCCTTTGTCACCGACGACCCGATCGCGGCGGCGGCGGCTCTTGATATGACCGGTTCCCCCGATCGCTCCCTGGACCTCACCCATGAATTCCTGACGGACCTTCCCCCCCTTTATCCCATGGCCGCCGCCCTGGTGACCCATGTCATGGGTCCCTCCATCGGCGATAGGGCCTCCCTTCGCCTTACCTCCGCTCTTTTCAGCTTGGGAACCCTGGTGCTCTTCTATTTTTTCGCCCGGCGATATGGAAACAGGCATTTTGCCCTCCTGGCCGTGGCTCTTTTGGCCACGATGCCCGGCTTTGCCCTGGATTCCAGCAGCATCGGACGCGATGCCGCCCTTGGGTTTTTCCTCCTGGCCTCGGTGATCGCCATCTCCCTCACCTTTTTCGACGAATCGCCCCTGTGGCTCCTTGGGGGGGGAGTGGCAACGGCAGGCGCTTTTCTTACCGGTGCCTGGGATGGCCTCGCCCTCACCGGGTGTCTCTGGGGCTTCGGTCTCATCTGGTTTCTCGCCACACAAAAACCAAGCCTTGCCACAGGGGTTCGGTATCTTTTTTTCCACCTGACCGCGCTCCTGGCATTCCTTGTCCTCACAGGGGCCGGCATCGCCACCCAGATCATCGCTCACCCCAGGCCCCGCTTAAATGATGGCTTCTGGATTCCTTTGGGCACCCCCACCCTCTCCCCTGATCTTCCGACGTTGATGCTGAACGCCCTGGCCCTCACCTGGCCCTGGACGCCTCTTTTTTGCCTCTATATGGGGTCCTCCTTCGCCGGAGCCCTAAAAAACAGAGGGGTTGACAAGACCCCTCTGTTCCTCGCCGCCTGGTTTTTCTCGGCCCTTGTCCCCCTGCTCTCCGGTACCACGGGAATCACGCCCATGCTGCCCCCGCTGGCCCTTATGGCAGCCTTTGCCTTTCACGGGACGCTTCCCAGGTGGATGCATCACTACGCCACCCTCTGGTCTTCCGTGGTTCTTGGCGGTCTCTTTCTCATGGCCCTCTCACCGGCCTTTCGTCCCCTGATCAACCCGGCGGAAAATGAGCTGCTGCGACGGCTTCTCACGAACGGTCCCCACACCATCCTCGCCGCCGCGGGATTTCTTCTGGCGGCCATGACCTGCCTGGTAAAAAGCATTCCCTTAACCCGAACGGGGCGTCTTATCACCCTCACCGCCATTTTCTGGGTCGCCCTGTTACACGGCCCCTTTGCCACCATGCCAGTGGAGGAACAGGCAGAGATTCAACCACTGATCACCGCATTCCAAACCCACCCCCACAAAAAAACGGCAGCCTTCGGTGTGGATCGTCAACTTCGCGCCTCCCTTTGCTTTTACGGACACCTTCACCTGCCCCCCATGGACAATCTGGAACGCTGTTACGACATCCTGAAAGGTGGAGACCCGGATTTTGATACCCTCTTGATGCAGAGCAACACCCGGGACCATCTCCCGGAAGCCCTCTCCATGCTCCCCGTCACCATTGTCATGCAACTGCCTCTCCATAAAGGGGGCTGCCTCCTCTGGGTCAAGGGCCGGTAATCCCTCTTCGAATCGCCCCCCCTTTTTAGACAAAAAAAGCCCGAGACACCCACGGAGAATGTCTCCCGTCGTCTCGGGCTTTTGCCCTCATCTCTTTCATCTCAACACCCTCCCCGACGGGTCAGGCCTTAAGGCTCAGGGTAAACACAGACCCCGCCCCAGGGACACTCTCCACCCGCACCTCCCCTTGAAGAAGATGCATCACGTGCTTTACAATGGCCAGCCCCAGGCCCGTGCCTCCCAGGGCGCGGCTCCGGGCGCTGTCCACGCGGTAAAACCGTTCAAAAAGCCGAGGAATGTGTTCAGCGGGGATCCCGCATCCCTGATCAGAGACGGCAATCTCCACCCGATCGTCCCTGGTCTCGACAGAGACCGTGACGGTGCTCCGGGGAGGGCTGTATTTCATGGCGTTGTCCAGAAGATTCACCACCGCCCGCTCCAGAAGCCTGGGGTCAAATTGAGCCAAAGCCCCCTTGTCCCCTGTGACCTCAAGGATGAGCTCCAGCTCCTCAGCGCGTGGAGACAAAAGAGAGAGGCTGGAGGCCAACACCGCGTCCACAGGGGACACCCTCAACGGAAAACCTCCCGGGTGCTGCTGTTCGATGCGGGAAAGCTCAAGCAGGTCTTCAATCAGCTGCGCCATCCGATCCACGTTTTTTTCGATGATGGTGTAAAAGCGATCATGCCTTGGAGGGATCACCTCTTTTTCCAGAAGAATGGTCTCCACGGCTCCCTTGATACACGTCAGCGGGGTGCGCATTTCGTGGGAGGCGTTGGCGGCAAAATCTCGCCGCATGGTCTCAAGTTGACGCATTCGCGTCACATCATCAAACACAAGCAGGGTCCCGAGACGCACCTCTCCCACCCCACGCAGGGGCGTACTCCGAATATGCAGGAGGGTCTCCCGATCATCCCAGAGCTTCATGTCCTCTTCCAGGGTCCCGAGGGTGCCGGACGCCTTCTCCACGAAGCGGAGAAGGGACATATTTCGAATCGCTTCGGACACGCCAAAGCCCACCCCCTCGCCGGGAATCACCCCAAAAATTCCGCGGGCCGCCGTGTTCATGCTGATGATGGTAAAATGCTCATCCACGGCCATCACCCCTTCCACCATACTGGAGAGCACCGCCTCCATTTCATTTCTCTGGCGAGTGGTGGTCTTAATCCGCTCATCAAGCTGCTGCGCCATCTGATTCATGGACTCTGCCAGGCCACCGATCTCATGGGAATCCGGGACGTAGAGGGTGTGACGGAAGTCTCCCTCGGCAAAGAGACGGGCGCTTCGCTGCATCTCGGCAATGGGCCGACTGATTTTCCGCGAGACCATCAGGGTGATAAGCGCTGCCACCAGGGCCGTGATCCCCCCCCAAAGGCCAATACGAAGACGCACGATGCGGGCCTCTTCCTCTAATGCCGTCATGGGCAAGGCCGTTCGAACCACCCCGATCACCCCGTCCTCCTTCTCCATGGGAACCGCCACATACATCATGTGGGTGGACAGGGTCGAACTGAAGCGGAGGGAAGAGCCGGTCTTCCCCCCCAGGGCTGCCACCACTTCCGGACGGTTTCCATGGTTTTCCATGGTGGCCGGATCCCTTGTGGAGTCCCCCAGAACCCGTCCATGACGATCGATGACCGTCACGCGGCTCCCCGCGCTTTGGGCCGCCTCCTTGCAATAGGCATCCACCCGCCCGAAGCGCGCCTCGTTTATCAAGGGGGCGACCCGAAGGCGCATGACCCCTGCCAGGGATTCCAGATCCTGTAGGGTTTGTTGATGATAGAAGGATTTCATGGAGGCCAGGAAAAAAAAACTCACCGCGATCAGCGCGACAACGATGATGCCCAAATAAGAAGGAAAAAGTTGCCAGAACAGTCGTTTACGTCGTATCATAGATTTTTTGCCTGTATCAAGGGTCCATGCATTTCAAGGGCAGGAGGGGAGGCCGAATCACATCTCTTTAAACCGGTAACCAATCCCCCGAACCGTCTCAACATAGAGTGAGCAGGCACCCAACTTTTTACGTAACCCCGCCACAATCACGTCCACACTGCGGTCTGTTACGGCATAGTTGTCCCCGCGAATCCCGTCCACGATCTGTGACCGGGTAAAGACCCACCCGGGGCGACGGGCCAAAAGAAGCAGCAGAGAAAATTCTGAAAACGTCAGCTCAACCGCCTCTCCGCTCACGTTCACCTGCGCCCTGCCGGGACGGATTTCAATGGCCCCTAAAATCAGAGCGTCATCGGGCTCCGCCGCTTCAGCCTTTTTTTCCGAGCGCCTCCGGACCGCACGGATCCGAGCCAGAAGTTCTCGGGGGCTGAAGGGTTTGGGTAGATAATCATCTGCTCCAAGCTCCAAGCCCGTCACGATATCGGCCTCTTCGCCTTTGGCAGAAAGCATGACAATGGGAATGGCGGCCGTCTCCGGGTTCCCCTTTAAGAGTCGGGTCACCTCCAGCCCATCGATCCCCGGCAGCATCAGGTCAAGAACGATGAGGTCCACGGCTTCCTGTCGGGCTATAGTGACGGCGCGCTCTCCACTGCCGGCACAGGCCACCCGAAACCCCTCACGCTCGAGATTGTACTTGATCAGCTCCTGAATATCTTCTTCATCATCCACGACCAGGATATACGCTTTGGGATTCATGAGTCTCTCCATGGAATAAGGGGTAAGATCGAACGTCTTGGAGCCACCGAGGCTGAACTCGTTTTAATACGTTTTTATGAGCGTTTTGTTAGGCCCCTGAAAAAAGTGCGGCATGGCCCCTTTTTCTGTCCTCTTCGGGGCCTTCTTTATGTACCCTGACGGAACGCTCATTTCACCTTTTTTCTGATGGGTTAGCCTCATTAAAGCCCCCCTTTGATAAAAAAAGGCGGGGTTCACAATGAACCCCGCCTCTTTTCAGGTGGTCTGAAAAACGCTTGTGGAAGCCCCGTGCCATCCCGACCTTGCCGTGTGACATCGGAAGAAGCCGCCATGGATTGGTGAAGGCCTGCCGACTCTGCCCTTTGATGCAGAGACTCTGAAGGATTATCCCTCCTCAGAAAATCCCCGAGGGAAAATATACCGTGAGATACGCGCTAAAAAGCCAAGCCGTCGATCAGCGAGGCGTCGGCGAAAAAGACCTTTGCCCTCAAAAGCCCCACGGCTGCGCCGCTCGTCACCACGTCGCCTCCACTTGGGATAGGTATCAAAGTGAAATCGCGCATTCTGGTGCGCTCTCCTCTCCTGAATGATTGTCATCTGTCACCCCCTTGCCGTCTCGACAGCCGCTCATGCAGGGCCTTTGTCACACCCACTGCTCCAACGCCCCATGCGGAACCACCCGAAACGACGCTCGAAGGAACGTCGCCGTTCCAAACTGCATCGGCTCTCCCCAACACCCTCTTCGGTACTGTGAAGCAACCCATATCCCAATCGACGCTCAAAGGGCTCCCGACGGTCAAAGCCAAAACGTCGCTCCAAATGAGCCATATGGGATATTTCTTCAGTATCTATTTGAATAATCATGCACATACGACCTCCCGGCGCAAAGCAAATCAGGCACGGGACGGGAAAAAGAAGGGGGGAAAGAAGAGGAGACACACAAGACAGGATCATCAGAGATGGAATCGGTGTTGGCAGCGCCCGGCCGTCGTTCTCACCCTTACCGAAGGACAGGCCCCCCGGCAAAGCTGCCACGCCAATATGTTGATGCCATTACACTATACACCCGTTGCAACGAAGGATCAAGACGGGACAAAGAAGAGAAAAACAGACCTCAGGAAACCGAGAAGCAGGGTTGCCCCGGCGTTCTTTCATCCGGAGAACCCTTGGGTACCTACCGGCCTGTACCGCTTAGAAAACGAACCACCGCATCGACCACCCGTCCCCGCTTCTCATGATGGGGAACATGGCTGCAGTCCTCCACCTTAAGTGAGATGGCCCCCGGAACAGAGCGGCAGATGGAGGCCACCTGGCCCCAGGTTCCGTAGGGATCGTTGTCCCCTTGGATCACCAGGGTGGGGGCCATCACCGAAGCCAGGGTCCCGGTGATATTCCAACTGCGATGACCGGAAGAGAGCCAGGTATCGGCCCAGCGCCGAAACGCTTTCTCTGTGTTGGCGCCGTGGTGTCGGGATAACTTCTCACGAAAAAGGCCCCTGGCAAAGGAGGCATCCGCCTCGGCGATGCCACTGAGGGTCAGGGCATCCACATACACATGGCAGGCCTCGACGACGATCCCGGCCGTTCGCTCGGGGAACAAGGCCCCGAACAAAAGGGCGATGGTACCGCCATCGCTGTGGCCAAAGAAATGGGCCTGCTCCACGCCCAGAGCGTCCAGCATCGCCGGAAGCATGGATTCCGCTTCATAGAGAGGGTAATGGGAGTTGGCCTCCCACTGGGTAAGCGGCGAGGACTTTCCGTAACCCCAGCGATCCCAGGCCCAGACCGTACGCCCTGTGGCCAGACTGAGCGCCTCAGGGAAATCGTGCCACATCCCCACACAGCCCAACCCCTCATGCAGAAGAACAATGGGATCGCCAGCCCCTTCTTCCCCGTTCACACACACGGCGTAGAGCTCTTGCCCCAGAACGGAAACGGTCTGCTCATCACGCATGGGACCGGCCTATCCCTCCTGCTGTCAGGGCCACCAGCGCCATGGTCACGGCCGGGACCATGTAATCGGCACGGGTGACGGCTCCGTCTGACAGAATCCCGATGAGCCCTTCCGCATAACCGATACGCTCGTTTTGGGAGAGGCCGGCCCGATGCACCGCCTCATCCAGCTCGCAATGCCCGTCCACCACCATGCGGCAGACCTCTGCCGGCAACTCAAAGGCCGGTCCCACACCGCGATAAAAAGAGACGCCATCATAAATCACGCAGGCGGTGAGATTCATGTACCCGGTGTCTGTCCCGGCCATGGGCACCAGACCGGACTCCAGCCCCACCCCGTAGCCACGCCCCCCATAAGCCCCAAAAGCCCGATTGTCCGCGCCTTTGAGGGTCTCTTCATACCCCACCGGCTGATCGGAGACCCCGGACGGGGAGGCGTTGGCAACAAAGGAGGCCGCCTCAAAACCAGGAAACCCGGCAAAAGCTCGCTTCACCGCATCCAGCTTGTTGGGGTTCCCCGACCCCACGGCCACCTCGCACGCTTCATTCAACATCATGACACGCAATCCTTTTCCAAAGGCAACAATTCAGCCTATAAAATCAGCCTTCTATGGTTAAAGTACAAAGCAAAACCTGCCTCCGGCGGCAAGGTGGGGCCACCTTGAAAGCGGGTTTGCGAATGCTCTACGGCTGTTGAAATTCTTAGCACCTCGCATCCGCATTCGCGTGACGGCTGAGGGGTGGCAACGGATGTCGCAAGGGCTTGAGCTGCCGGTGCTTCCGTATCCATTCACGGGTTGACATGAACCGGACTCACTCCGGCGGCGAGGTGTGGCACCTCGAAAGCGGGTTTAGACCTGCCGCAGCTTCAGCCAGAGGATCACAGCCTTCTCCTCCCCTTTGTTTTTCCAGCGGGAAGGGGTGCGTTCCACCAGGTGAATCAGGGAGCCTTTCACGGCTTCGAGGTCCCGGCTGCCGCTCTGGAAAAAAACCGTGCCTTCGATGACATAGCCGACCTCTTCGCACTTCTCGTCAAAAAAATGCTGTTTGATCACCCGTCCCGGTTCAATCTCCAGGAGCCACACCTCAAAGCCCGTGTCGCCCCCCGACGGAATCAGTTGACGGATCCCCCCCCCTTTTCCGGTAATACCGGGGATATTGACATCCTGCCACTGGGACGGTTCATAGACCGGGGTCGTCTCTCCGGATGAGTTATCAGAAAAAAAGGAACCCGTCTCCACGGCCAGGAGCTCCGCCATGCGAAACAGGGCGGGCAGGGAAGGATAAATCTGACCATTTTCTATCTGGCTGATGGTGCTGGGGGTGACCCCCACCTGACGGGCCAGCCCTGTCTGGGAGAGACCTGCCGAGGTGCGAAAATGCTTGAGGCGGCTTCCGATGTCGATGCGGCCCCATCCTTTCTGGTCCCCGGACCCGAACACCACCTCCCCATCGCGCACCCAGTACCCCTGGGGTTTGTTCAAGGGCCCGTGTTCACGGCTCTCGGCTTTGATGAGGTTGAAAAAAAACTTTCCCCGTTTGACGGAGAGTTCGATGACCACCTGGGCGATCTGGGCGATCCCGGCCTTGAGGCGATCGCTGTGGGCGCGGTGTTCAATCAGCCAGTAGGCGATGGTGCTGAGTTCATAGAGTTTGGGGCAGGTGCGGGTATAAAACTTCAGGATCCGCTCCTCATCGCCCCAGAGATCCTGCATGCCGGTGATGGATTCGAAGATAAACCGTGTGTCCAGGCCATTGTCGGAGAGCGTTTCCTCCAGGGCCCGGGTCAGGGCTTCCGGGTCCGAAGGATTCTCCACCAGAGTGACGTGGGCATTTTTCTCAGGTGAACTGTAATATTTGAGAAAAAGTTCACTGCCCCCCCCTTTGCCGTGGGTAAAGCAATCAAGAACGGTGAGTCCGGGGGCGTCGGCAAGGGATCCCAGTTTTTTTACAAGGTTGTTGGGAGATCGGTCAAAACTGACATAAATCACCGGTTTCTCTTCCCGGGCGGAGGCTTCCATCAATTTCAGGCAAAAATCGGACGCGAGGCTTCCCGAGTCATCATGCCAGATCACGTTGTCCCCGATCCGAAGTCCGTCGAGGATCTCATCCACTTTACCGATACCGGTTCCCGCCTTTTGGTGCATGATCACGTCCTCAAAGTTTGATAAACCACAAAAAAAATGGCGCGCAATTTTTCTGGGGCCCATCCGGGTTATTGCTGGTCAAAAAGAATCCATGTTAAAAAAAAACCGTTGCCCCAGCCTCAGAACAGCCGCGGCGCACTGCTGCATGGCAATATACAGTTTATCTAACGTTATTCGCATCCTGCTTTCAAGGTGTTTTTGCCTGAGTGGCTTCCCCGCCCTTGCCGCCGGAGGCTGCTTTTATGCTCTGGATCGGTCCTTTTATTCAAGGCCCTTGGAAGCCAGGCCCCCTTATAATAACAAAACCCGGAAGAGGATGCGAGGCAACACTCTTCCGGGTTCAACGTTCATCACAGATCCGGGATCAATCCCTTATCGGTGATCTGTCATCTATCCAATAAAGGCGTCTTCAGGCATTTCCATGATAGAGCTGGTAAGGGCTTTCACGGAATCCATCTTGCCAAGACCCACGGGCAGCATGTGCTCGATAAAGAATCTGGCCGTCATGACCTGACCTTCGTAGAAGGCTTTGTCCTTTTTCTTGGCTTTTTCAATCTTCGGCTGAGCCACGGCTGCTCTCCAGAGATGCATCCAAGCCATCATCAGATCGCCACAGCACTCCTGGAAGAGCGTTGCAGAACCAAATGCGTCGAGAATTTTCTCGCTCATGGCGGCACCGCCGATGGCCATGGCACATTCACCCACCTTGTTCAGAGCCGCTTCAACCTTGGCAGCCAAATCGTCGAGACCGGCTTCCTTGGCCAGAGCCATGGTGGCCTGGATTTCACCCATCAGGTCCATCATGGGCTTGCCCTTCTTCATGCCGAGCTTGCGGCCGAGGAGGTCCATGGCCTGAATACCGTTGGTCCCTTCGTAAATCGCGGTAATCTTGCAATCACGGAGAAGCTGTGACTGGGGATACTCTTCGATGAAGCCATACCCGCCGTAAACCTGGATCCCGATGGAGCATACGTCAAAGCTCTTATCGGTGCAGTAGCTCTTGGCAACGGGAGTGATGATTTCAATGAGGCCGTTGAACTTATCCTTGATGGCCTCATCTTCGCTGGTACCCACCTTATCAAAGCAGTAACCCATGTAATAAATCAGGGCGCGCATGCCCTCAACATAGGATTTCATGATCAGCAGGTTGCGGCGAACGTCAGGGTGCTGAATGATGGGCACACCTTTGGGCTCTGCATCGAGCATGGAGAGCAGGTTGGGGCTCTGGATACGCTCTTTGGCATAGTTCACTGCGTTCATGTAAGAGGTGGTGGCAAAGCCATGACCCTGGAGCGCCACACCCTGACGGGCTTCGTTCATCATGAGGAACATGGCTTTCATGCCCTTGTTCTTCTCACCGATGAGGGTACCGCGACATTTTCCCTTGCCGCCGAAAGCGATGGAGCAAGTGGCGTTACCATGGATGCCCATCTTGTGCTCAACACCGGTAATCACAACGTCGTTCTCTTCGCCGATGCTGCCGTCTTCGTTGACCCAGAGCTTGGGAACAATGAACAGAGAGATCCCGCGGGTACCGGCGGGGGCACCTTCGATACGGGCGAGGACAGGGTGAACCACGTTGGGAACGAGGTCGGAGTCACCGCCGGAGATGAAGATTTTGTTGCCCACGATGTTGTAGGTGCCATCGTCATTGGCTGTGGCGATAGACTCAAGGGCGCCCACGTCGCTGCCTGCGTTGGCTTCGGTGAGGCACATGGTGCCGCCCCATTCGCCGGTGTAGAGTTTTTTCAGATAGAGCGCTTTCTGAGTATCTGACCCCAGGGAAGCGATGATGTTGCCACACCCATGGGTCAGGCCGGGGTACATGAGAAAGGCGCAGTTGGCACCGGTGAAGAGCTCACCGCAAGCCAGGGCGACAGCGTGGGGAAGGCCCTGACCACCGACTTCGGGATCGTCAGCCATGGCAACCCACTCACTCTCACAGAAGAGTTTGTAGGGCTTGTGGAATGAGGGGGGAACTTTAACGGAACCGTTCTCAAGCTTAACGCCTTCATCATCTCCAAGCTTCTGGGTGGGAAGGATTTCATTGACGGCAAGTTTTCTGGCTTCAGAAAGAACCATATCGATGGTTTTCTTATTGAAGTCACCGTATTTTTCGGTCTCGGAAAACTGAGCGACGTTCAACACTTCATGAAGAACGAAATCCTGGTCCCTGCGGTCTGCAATCTGTTGTGCCATACCTAAATCTCTCCTTATTTTAAGACATTGTAAGATTATTTAAGGCATCTTAAAGGCCTTGCCAGTTTTAAAATATAGTACGATTTCCTTCCCTTACAGCCCTTTCCACCAGATCATTATTACGCAAAGCAGAACTATGTTTATCTTATCTCAAAAATAATCAACCAAAACCGATGCTGTCATCCCGTTCCGATGGGCCAAACCTTGGATTTGGAGGCTCAGGATGCCTGATAAGATTTCCAAATATAGATGTTACCAGTGGAAAAGCTCTAATTATCAATTTAATGCGTCATTATTCCAGATTTTTACCTGTCGGTCAATAATTATCCCGACACCCCGGTCACTCTGACACACAGAACCCCTTGGTCAGGAGCTCAAACGACCGATTCAACCAGGATTCGATATCATAGGTCTCCCGGCTCCCAGAAACCCAGGGCCAGATAGCGGAAAAAATAACCCCGTAAAACAGGGAAGAGAGATCCTCGGCAGGATAGGGCCTGAACTCGCCTTTATCCACCCCCTCCTGAAAAATCTCGGTGTACACAGCCACCATTCGGTCGTGCATGCGATTGATATCCGCATTGAGGTCGGGAGCCAGAATCATATCCACGCTGCTTCGAAGAGAGATATACACCCGAACGAAGGCCTGATTGTTTCTCAGGAATTGAGCGTTGGCCATGAGACAGGCGTAAGCCCTTTCCTTGGGAGACAACTCCTTCCGAGAAGCCGCTTCAGCGATCAGACGCCCCAAACGGATGCCTCGATCCATCACCATGTCATGAAAGATCTGTTCTTTCCCGGTGAAGTATTTATAAATCGTCCCCAGGGGGTACTCCGACTGCTGACTGATCTGAGCCATCGTGGTGCCGTAATACCCTCTCTCTGCAAAAACAGAAAGAGCTGCTCCCAGAATCTCTTCTCGACGCCTTTTGTATTCACGCTCCTTTCTGCTCGGTGCCAAATCTGTCACGCATCCTCCATCGTTCATGAAGTAAATTTTATATTATTATGACGTATAAATCTGTCAAGATGTTTCTCCACGAATGGATGGAAAAACCGAAGGTACCGAAACATCAGGGCATCCGCTCTCTTGCCCCGACTCTACCCGATATAGTGGAACCCCCCGGAGAAGCCTTCAACATATTGGGGTTTATACGCCTAATACTCGAGAATTACGGCGTGATCTCTTCCTTGAGAAGGCAACAGGCAACACGCCACTCCGGGGCACCATTTTCTTTGTATACAATGTTTCCGGGTTGAATGATCCGGTTCATGACACAGCCCTCGGCGATGGACAAATCAAAGAGATCGCTCTCATTAATCCGGGGGGCCTTTTTCAACACGCCCTCCTCAATCACCATGGAGTGAACAGAATAATCCTCACACAGCGGGCAGCGATAGACGCGGCCATTGGGAAAAAGAAAGAGGTTGTCCGCCACGTTGCCGGCACACTCAAAGGGTTCCCCCTCATCGAGAAACACTTTGGGCCAGGTCACCTTGATCCCGCGCCGCGCAGCCTCCTCCACCACCTTCGGCACCACCTCCATCCAGTGATCCCGGGTCACACGCATGAGGCCTTCTTCTTCGGCCTCTTCCCGGGCCGAGTTGCCCCGGATCCCCAGCACCTGAATAAAAAAGTGTTCCACCCCCCATGCCTCCAGGAGGGCCGGCATCTGATCCAGTTCATGGAGATTGGCCCCACTCACCGTATAGATCAGACTGGTGGAGAACCCTTTGGCCACCCCTTCACGAATCCCCTTCACGCAGGTTTCCCAGCAGCCTTCACCCCGCAGGGCATCGTTGGTTGGAGCGGTGGCCCCATCCAGACTGAAGGAGAGGGCGTCCACCTCTTCGGGGGTCACCTTGTTCAGAATATCGTGGAAGAGATACCCGTTGGTATCGATGGTAATGGAGGCGTAGCCAAGGGCTCTGGCCGTCTTCACGGCGCGGGCGAGATCCGGGTGCAGGGTGGGCTCTCCGCCGAGAAAGATGATATTGGCCTCTTTAGAACGCGAGGCAAAAAGAGCCAGCCATTCTTCAATGGTCTCGATGGGCAGGGTGTTGCTTCCGTGCTGGGGGGGATTGATATAGCAGTGGCGGCAGGAGAGGTTACACGCCGTCAAGAGATGAAAAAACAGGTTGGTGGCGTCTTTTGTAAAGGATACAGTCTTTCGCATGGTTTGTCCTTCTCATCTGGATCTTCAGACAGGGGAGCCTCCCGGACAATCTGCGATCCAAACACGGACAAAACCCTGCAGCATCGGTAAGAATGGACGATGGTCCTGACAAACGTCTAAAAACCTTTAGCGATCCCCCTGCCAGCGAGGGGCTGGAGCCTGGGGGGTATCTTCGTCCGACATCACTGCTGCGAGCCCTCAATGTGACGCCTGATGATGACATTCATCTTTTCTTCTCTGATGCGCTGAAGATCCTGTTTGGTCTTGATCAATTCTTCGTTGGTCGCCCGAAGGCGAATGGACATGTACTCGGCAAAAATACGGTAGAGAAGCAGAAGAAAATCGAGGCGTTCATCGTGATCAGCCCCATCCCCTTCCAACTTTTCCCCGGCCATGGTGTTGACGGCAATGCAGGTCGTCCGACCAATGGCCGTCACGGTGGCAGAGCGCTTCAGGGAGTCAATAATCCGCATTTCCCCAAAGAGTTCCCCAATCTTGACCAACCGGGTAATCTCCACCTCTTCCTTGGACACCCGGACGGAACCGGCGAGGAGAAAATAGAGCCAGGGATCCCGATCCCCCTCTTTGATGATCTTCTCACCGTCTTCGTACTCACGGATTTTACTCAGCTTTAAGAGTTTTCCGAGGTAACGGGTCTCGAAATTCTTCAAAGCAGGAATGCTCATGAGTTTCTGGATATTCTGGATGTTATCCTTGAGATATCGCGTCTCGATCATGAAGCCTCCAGCCTCCTTTCAATAGAGATCCACTGTCGTCCCTTCTGCACTGCCGAACCAACTTTCAAACTAATCTGTGTTTGCAGATTATTCAATAAAAATTGTTGGAAAGAACTTTTTTTGAAGCGGACAGGAAGACGCGGCACGGGCCGCGCCTTCCTTGGTTTTTTAGATGTGATAATCCTGAAGCGCCTTAACCGCGCAACTCTCTTCTTTCAATCGGGCAATGGCCCGGGCCACCGCCATGGCACCCGTCAGGGTCGTGGCAAAAGGCACCCTGTATTTCAAGGCGGCCCGACGGATCTTATACCCATCATGGGTGGTCTCGCTGGAGGCCGATGGGGTGTTGATCACCAGTTGAATCTCTTTGTTTTTAATGGCATCCACCACGTGAGGCCGCCCCACGGAGACCTTGTTCACCAGAACATTGGAGATCCCGTTTTTCGTGAGAAAATCAGAGGTTCCGCTGGTGGCCATCAGGGTGAAACCCAAGGCTTTAAACAGGGAGGCCGTGGGCAGCATCTGACCCTTGTCGCCCTCTTTGACACTGATAAAGACAGTGCCGGAGAGGGGCAGGTCATCGCCGGAGCCGATCTGCGCCTTGGCATAAGCCATGCCGAAATCATCGGCCATGCCCATCACTTCTCCTGTGGACTTCATCTCGGGTCCCAGCAGGGTGTCCACATGGGGAAAGCGATCAAAGGGCATCACCGCCTCTTTCACGGAGATATGCTTGGGCACAAACTCTGTCAAAAGACCCACCTCGGCCAGGGTTTTCCCCAGCATCACCTTGGTGGCCAGCTTGGCAAACTGAATCCCGGTGGCTTTGCTCACAAAAGGAACGGTACGCGACGCCCGGGGGTTCACCTCAATGATATAGAGTCGGTTGTCCTTGATGGCATACTGCACGTTCATCAGCCCCACCACGCCGAGTTCTTTGGCCATGGCGCGGGTGGCCTCGTGGATCTCATCCATGAGACGATTGGCAATGCTCATGGGCGGGAGCACGCAGGCCGAATCCCCGGAGTGTATCCCCGCCTCTTC
>NZ_JAQYWB010000034.1 GCF_030145185.1 Desulfoluna sp.
GTGGTGAGCAATGACTTCCACGGGGGCTTTCTGGCCACCCGGCATCTTTTGGAACAGGGGTACCGGCGCATTGCCTATATCTCCCATCCCCGGTATACCATCTCCCTGAATCGATACATGGGCTATCTGAGCGCGTTGAACCTGGCCGGTGTCGAGCCTGAGCCCGGGCTGGCCGTGTTTTCCGATTCCTGGGAGTTTGAGGCGCCGGGTTATCAGGAGATGGGGCGGATGCTGGAAGAGCAAAACCCCCCGGACGCGGTGTTTTGCTTTACCGATCTTATCGCCAAAGGCGCGTACGATGCGGTCATGGATCGGGGGCTTATGCCGGGTCGCGACGTGGGAATCGTGGGGTATGACGACACCTCGGTCTGCCGCACTCTCTCTCCTCAGATCAGCTCCGTAAAAATCCACTCCTTTGAACTCGGACGCCAGGCGGCCGAGCTTCTCTTTGACAGGATCTCCGAACCCCGTGCCAAAGGCACGACCTCCATCATTCTCACCCCGGACCTCATGGTCCGTGAAAGCAGCTGCCGGGTATAGCGGATGCCAGTAAAAAGCATGCCTCCGGCGGCAAGGTGAGCCACCTTGAAAGCGGGTGTGCGAATGCTCTACGGCTGGCGGTGCCCTGGGCACTTCGCGTCCGCATTCGCGTGACGGGAGAGGGGTGGCAACGGATGTCGCACGTGCATGAGCTGCCGGTGCTTCCGTGTCAATTCACGGGTTGACATTACTCGCTCCCAGGGAACGTAACCAGGCGGAGCCTATGTACAAGAGAAAACAGCCAAAACGTGTCTCGTATCCGTTGTCACATCCCAACAAGCGACTCCCTCCCAACGGTATCGCGTAAATGTCGCGACGGAGCACGGCGCGCCCGAAAAACAGCACTGCAGAGAAGTTGAAGAGAAATGGAGCCCACCGAACGGAAACATTGCCCGGGCTTGGCACTACGGCATCCTCCTGGGCGCGCCGTGCTCCGCCGCGGCTTTTTTACTCGCTCCCAGGCTCCGCCTGGTAGTGTCTGGTGCAAGGCTCTGCCTTGCCGGTATGGTGAACCCTGGTTTGAAGCTTTAAATTTGCAGGTTGCGATGGGATCAGGCATGGAGGCGGAGCCTCGGGGGAACGTAACCAGGCGGAGCCTGGGTACGAGATAAAGTTATATTATCGTGTAGGGCCTGAGGCCCCGCCCTTGATTTCTCAGGAGACGGGGCCTCAGGTGTTTTGCGGTTATTTTTCGGCGGGTGCGTCCGGGGTCAGGCCCAGAACGACTCGGGCCACATGATCGGCCGCCTGTTCCGGGGAGGCGCAGGAAACCACGCCTTTGATATCGGGTGGATCGACCAGGCCAAAGACCTGTTTTTCGAACTGAAGGCCGAAGGCGAGCTCGGGGGGGGTGCCGTGGCCGCCACCGATGGCGATCAGGCAGAGGGCCGATTGGGCCACCGGGGCGTTGCGGGCCACGCCGATACCCGTGGCGATGGGGACGGTGACGTAGGGATTGGCCAGGGTCGGGTCGGCATCGGGCAGGATGCCCACGCTGATGCCGCCGGCCATGGCGCTCCCCTTGCAGGCGGCCTCCATGATGCCCTGGCGTCCACCGCAGATGAGGGTGAGCCCCATCTGGCCCAGGAGGTTGCCCATGGCCTGGGCTGTGTGAAGCTGAACATCGGTGGCCTCTCGGCCACCGATGACAGCCACGGGAATTCTGCAGGGGTGGCCACTTTCGGCCTGGAGCCACCGGACAGCGTCCTTCAGGGAGAGGGGACTACCTGTGGGGGGGCGCTCTTCGGGGGCTCGCTGTACCCAGCATCGTTCCCGTGGTGTAAATTGGGTGTTCGTCTCCGGGCAGATCAGCCCGTTTTCTATATCAAGCAACAGGGACATTGCGGTCTCTCCTGAGGGTAAAAAGCTCTCCGGCTGCCAGTATCAGTGTGCACAGGGTCAGCAGGATCACGGACAGGGCCGCGGCTGAAGGGAAATCTGTGCCGGTATCGGAGATGCGGCTGTAAAGGAGAAGAGGTAAAATATTAACCTGGGTGCCCACCAGGGCCAGGGCGGTACCATAGGCGCCGATGGCGACGGCCGAGACCAGGCAGAAGGCATTCACGGCGCTGGGCATGATCTGGGGGATCAGGATATCGATCACAGCCCGGGCCGGATGAGATCCCAGAGACTGGGCCGCCCGGATCTGTGCCCGATCAAAGTTGACCAGGACCGGCAGCAGGATGAGCACCACCCTGGGGATCAGATAGTAGGAGTAGGCAAAGGCCAGGCCCACGGGGCTGTAAAGAAACCCTGAGAACCGGGACGGGTCCACACCCACCTCGGCCAAGCCGAGGGTGACAAATCCGGATCGTCCATAGGCCAGAATAAATCCGTAGGCCACGATGAGCCCTGAAAACGTCAGGGGCAGGGAGATCCAGAATTGAAGGCTGGTGCGCATGCGTTCCGACAGGGTGGAGAGGTGAAGCGCCACCCCGAATCCCACCAGCAGGGAGAACGTCGGGGCGGTGAGCCCGATGACCAGGCTTCCCCCCAGCCCTTTCCAGAAAATAGGGTCCGTGAGAACCTTCTGAAAGGCCGAGCCGCCGTTTGCAAAGCCTTCCCCGGTGACCATGGCCAGGGGGATGACAAAGAAAAACAAAATGACCAGGGAGCCGGGGGCGGCCATAAGCAGCAGCCGCCACCGGTCCGATGTGTTGCGTTTATTTTCCAAGGATCAGCTTCGCCCAGGTTGTGTCGATTTCAGATTTAAGCGCGGACGCCTTGACCAGGTCCAGGGGTCGGAGCTGGGGGGTTTCCGGGAATCGGTCGGCGATGTCCGCGGGCAGCTTGAGGCCGGGAACTGAAGGCCGGACAAAGCCTTCGGCAAAGGTGGTCTGGCCCTGGTCCGTCATGATGAAGTTGAGCCAGAGTCTTCCGGCGTTGGGGTTGGGTCCGTTTTTTACGAGGCTGATGGCATAGGGGGCGGCCACGGTGGCTTCGCTGGGGATGACCACGGCAATGTTATCGCCCATGCGGTCTTTGTACTTGGCCTTGAGGCCGTCGTTTTCATACCCGATCCAGATGGGGATTTCTCCCTTGACGAATTTGGCGTACGGGGTGGTCCCTTCGACCCGCATGATGTTGCCTGTCTTGTGGAGAGAAGCCAGGTACTCCATGCCCGGGTTGATGTCGGTCATGTCTCCGCCTGCCCCGAAGTTGGCTGCAAAGCTCAAGACCTGGCCCTGTCCTGTGGAGCGGGGGTCCAGGTAGACAATGCTGTTTTTGTATTCGGGTTTGGTAAGATCGGCCCAGGAGTGGGGAATGTTTTTGACCAGCTTGGTGTTGACGAGAAAGGCGATGGTCAGCTGGTGGACGACAAACCAGCGGCCCTCTTTTTCCCGGTAGACTTCGGGCAGCTTTTCGAAGTTGACGGGTTTAAACCCTTCGAGCAGCCCTTTGGCGGCTGCGTCAATGGCCGAACCGCCGAAATAGTAAGCGGAGTCGGCCTGGGGGCGTCTGCGCGATTTGTCCAGGGCCACCACGGTGGCGCCGGAGCCCAGGTCGTTGTAAGCCATTTCTACCTGAGGGTAACGTTTCTTGAACCGCTTGAACATATTTTTCCAGTTGGCCCAGGTGGGGCCGGTGTCAAACGAAACCACCATGCCTTCTTCCGTGGCTTTTTCGTAGAGGGCTTTTTCGCCGGGGTAGAGCTCGGGGCCCTCAAGCGCGTGGGCTGCCTGGCAGATCAGGATCAGGGAGGCGGCACCGATCAGAATGGATTTAAGTTTCATCGAAAATCTCCAAGGTTGTGTGTTAGGGCTGAATCGGCAGGAGTCTGACATGCTCCGGCCTGATGTTGATTGAATCGATGGGGCCACGGATGCCCGTCTGGCCCAGGACCAGAGAAGGGCCTACGGACAGGTCGAAGCGGCGTATGGCGCCTAAGAAACGATCCCGGACTACCGCGCCGGTCAAGGCGTTGATTCCGTCGGTTGCCTTGCCGATACCGATGTTTTCCGGTCGAACCAGGACAGTAACGGGTTGGCCGGTGGAAAGGCCATGGGGCTCGGTCGTCAGCCGTCCGAAGGGGAGCTCTACGGTATCGTGGGCCACGGTTTTTCCGTCCCAGAGGTTGGCTTCGCCGACAAAGGCGGCCACGCTCCGGGTGGCGGGATGGTCGTAGAGTTCTCGGGGGGTGGCGACCTGGACCAGGCGTCCGGCTTCCATCACTGCCACGCGGTCGGCCATGGAGAGGGCCTCTTCCTGGTCGTGGGTGATATGGACCGTGGAGATGGAGAATTCCCGCTGAAGTCGCTGGATCTCATCCCGCATGCTCCCCCGCAGGCTGGCATCCAGGGCGGAGAGGGGCTCGTCCAGGAGCAGGGCCCTGGGAGCAAACACCAAGGCGCGGGCCAGGGCCACTCGCTGCTGCTGGCCGCCGGACAGGGTCTGGGGCATGCGGTTCTCAAAGCCTTGAAGGCCCACCCGCTCTAAGGCCTCTACGGCTTTTCTCTCACGGGTCTCAGAGGGGACTTTTCGGATTTTTAACGGGTAGGCCACGTTCTGCCAGGCGGTCATGTGGGGAAACAGGGCGTAGGTCTGAAAGACGACCCCCAGCTGGCGGTTTCTGACCGGAAGCTGGGTGATGTCATCGCTGCCCAGCAGGATCCGTCCCCGGTCAGCGGTTTCAAACCCGGCGATGAGTTTGAGCAGGGTGGTTTTCCCGGATCCGCTGGATCCGATAACGGCCAGGAGCTCGCCGTCACCGATGGAGAGGTTGATATCAAAGACACCCGAGGTGGTTCCCGGGTAGGTGAAGTTTACATTCTCAAGTGTGAGGCTCATGATCGATGTGTCCGGTATTGACTGGCGGAGCGGGCAGCAAGGGCGCCACCGGCCGAGGCAAGCAGTGCCAGGATAAGTAGAATGACGGTGGCGGCACAGGCGAACCCTGTGGAACCGTAAAAAGCCTGGAGCAGCACCACCGGGTAGGGCCTGTATAAAAACCCCGAGATGAGATTGGAGAGCTGGAACTCCCCGATGGAGAGGGCCGCCACCATGATGAGGCCTGAGCCCAGGCTGTGGCGCAGCAGGGGGACCACCACATCGAAGAACTGTCGAAAAAATCCGGCCCCCATGGATTCTGCCGCCTGTTCCAAGGTGTCCAGGTGGAGATGGCGCATGTCCGCCACCAGGGTCTGCAGAAGATAGGGCAGGGTCAGGACCACGTGACCCGCAATGAGCAGCCAGATGCTGTTCAGCCAGGGCAGGGCATCGCTGGTGAAGACCAGGATAAACCCGAAGGCCAGAACCAGTGGCGGGGCGGCAATGGGCAAGAGAAAAACAATGCGGGCTGCCGCCATGATTTTTTTGGAGGCGCTCCTGTACAGGGCATAGGCCAGGGGCACCGCAAGAAGGGTGCAGAAGATACAGGTGGCGGTCACCACCTCCAGGCTCACGATAAAGGCCCTTCGGAAGCTTCCGTCGTCCCATAATTCAAGGAACCACTCCAGGGTAAAGCCGGTGGGAAGCAGGGTGTTGGTCCAGGTCTCCCCGAAAGCTCCCACAAAGAGCAGGATAATGGGGATACATAGATAAACCAGGTATAAACCTGTGACAAAGCGCATGGCGCGAAACATTCCTCCATCGTGCCCTGGGTTCCCCCGAGGGTCGGCGGTGAGTATTGGTCTGTCCAATTATAGAAAATGGGCTGGCCACAAAATGATTATTAACAGTTTTTACTGGCCGAGACTCTATCGTTTACTTCTCAGGCTGTCAATGCTCACCGGGTGCCCTTTGTCGAATTAACACAAATTTAACAAATAAGGTAAGACCTTGTGATGTATTTTGGGGGGGATGGGACGGGGTGCGGAACGGTGGCTGGGGATAAATATTTTTAACGGGCCACTTGGCTGTTTAGCGGGCCACTTTTGGGGGATAGGTTGGCCCGGGAAGGCATGGCTCCGCTCGGGCGTTTATTGAAAGGGCATGAATGAAGCGAAGACATCGAACGAGGAACTTTTTTCATGGGGGGATGAATGCCACGGCGCGCTGCCTCACAAAAGGAGGGCAACGCGCAGCGGCAATCAGGTACAGAGGTGGTAACACCTCGCAATGGTAATTTGTGCACCAAGAACTTTTCTGTGCTTGGTTCAGGTATCGCTCCGCTCCGGCTTTTATCAAAAGGCCATGAGCGAAGCGAATACATCGAACGAAGAACGAGGAACCAAGCACCAAGCACTTTTTTTACTTACATCCGGATCACACGTCCCGGGGCGTTACCGGTGGTTTTGCCATCCGTTACCACGGGGGCGCCGTTGACCAGCACGTGGGAGATTCCGTCGGGGTGCTGGCAGGGGTCGGTGAAGGTGCCGTTGTCGCAGATGGTGTCGGGGTTGAAGACGGTGACATCGGCGAAGTACCCTGGTTTCAGGAGGCCTCGGTGTTCGATGGCGAAGACCTCGGCGGGGCGGCCCGTCATTTTACGGACGGCTTCTGTCAGGCTGAGGGCTTTTTTGTCGCGGGAGTAGCGGCCAAGGACCCGAGCGAAGGATCCGTAAACTCTCGGGTGGGGCTTGCCGCCCAGGAGGCCGTCGGTGCAGACGTTCATTTCGGGGCGTCTCATAAACCCTTCAACGTGCTCTTCCAGGCCGTAGAAGTCCACCATGCCCACGGCATTTTCTTCCTGCAGGAGGAGGTCGAAGGTGGCCTCGTAGGGGTTTTTGCCCCGCAGCTCGCCTAATTCTGTCAAGCTTTTGCCGATGGCGTCTTTGTTTTTGTCTGTTTTTACGTCAGTGACGAAGATGCCGTCAAGCCCTGCGAACTCCACGAAGTTGTCCCACCCATGGATGCCCGTTTCGATGTCTTTGACCATTTTTTTGCGGAGGTCTGCGTCTCCCAGTCTTGCCAGGAGCTTGTCGGTGCCGCCGTCGTGGACCCAGGGGGGGAGAATGACGCCCAGCATGGTGCTGCCGGCCACGTAAGGGTACTGATCGAAGGAGACTCGGATACCTTCGGCTTTGCATTTTTCCAGGAGTTCGAGCACTTTTTCATACTTATCGGCGTTGTTTTTGCCGCAGACCTTGAAGTGGGAGAAGTGGATCTTGGCCCCGGATTCCCGGCCCATGGTGATCACCTCTTCCATGGATTCAAGGATGGCGTCGGCTTCGCTGCGCTGGTGGATGACTAAGGGGCGGTCGAACTCTGCGCAGACCTTGCAGAGGGCGATCATCTCACGGGTGTCGCTGTAGGCACAAGGCATGTAGATGAGTCCGGTGGACAGGCCCATGCCCCCGGCTTCGAGGTCTCGCCTCAGGATATCCTGCATGCAGGCAAGGTCTTCATCGGTGCCGACCTTGTTGTCGAGACCGATGCCCTCCATGCGGACGTTGCCGTGGGGGATGAGGTACCCTTCGTTGGGGGCAGAACCGTTTGCTTCCAGGAGTTTCAGGTAGCCGTCGGTGGTCTTGAAGGTCCAGTCGAGGTCTTCCACGTCCCCATCTAAGCCGGCAAGGTTCTTGCGCCAGGGGCTGATGTATTCAACGGGGAGGGGAGCCGCAGAGATGCCATCCTGGCCCAGGATCTCGGTGGTGATTCCCTGTCGGGTTTTTGCCTCGACAAGGCGGTCTTTAAAAAGGAGCAGGTCAGAGTGGCTGTGGGTGTCGATGAACCCGGGGCAGATCACCTGGCCGTTGGCGTCGATCTCTTCGTCAAAGGTTCCTGCCGGGGCAGGGCCCGCTGTTACGGCCGTAATTCGGTCGTCTTCCATGATCAGGCTGCCGGAAAAGGCTGCGTCGCCTGTTCCGTCGATAATCGTTCCGTTTTTGATTAGACGTTTCAATTCAGATCTCCCGTGAATGCGTGTAACTGTTCGGCTTGCCTTTTCTGGTTAACGTGTGGTGAACCACAGAGCCTCAGAGGTCTTGGATGAAAAACCAAAAGCCTGCCTCCGGCGGTGAGGGATGCCCCTTCGAGTGCCGGTTGCAGATGATGACCCAGGCTATTCCACAGGTTTTGCAAGTCTGTGGACTCGGTGTCGTGAAATCGCCAAGTCCAGCGTATATCTGAGTGCCCTGTGGCAGGAGGAGGGCGACACCCTCCCCCTGCCACTCGGGACAAAACATATGGATAGATTTAAAAAAACAAGCACAGCCTGCGGCGTCCCGCCATCCGGGACGCCGCGAACTGTTTTGCGATTATGCTGCGTCTTCCTTGGCCTGTGCCTCGTGCTCTGCGGTGATGGCCAGGGGGGCGGAGGGTTTGCCCATGGCGATCTCGATTTTAGAGATGGCAAAAAAGACGACGGTGCTGGTGAAAGAACCGAAGATGATGGACATGACGCCGTAAGGCTCGCCCATCTGTTTCCAGACGATGGCGGCTACAGAGCCCAGGATGATGGACCAGAGTCCGGCGTTTACCGTGGCTTTTTTGTAGACCAGGCCGAAGACAAAGGCCGCAAAGGGACCGGCTGCGCGCATGGTAAAGGCGAGGATCAGAAGGGAGATGATGGGGTAATCGTTCAAGGCGATGACGATGGAGCATGCCCCCACGATGATGATGGCCCCTTTACTCCAAGTCATCAGATCTTTGTCCGCTGCCTTGGGGTTAAGGTAGGTCTGGTAGACGTCTTTCGTGAACAGGGTGGAGACGGCCAGCATGTTGCCGGAGGCGCTGGACATAGTCGCTGCCACAACCGATGCCAACACCAGCCCTGCGATGATTGTGGGCGCGAAATGCTGCGCTGCCGTGGGCAGGGCGCTGTTGGCGGAGATGTTGGGGAAGTGAGCCAGGGCGACCAGGCCGATGATGGCTGGGATAAATCCGTAGCAGGCCATGAGCACAGAGCAGAGGAAGGAACCGGTCTTGGCAACCTTGGCGTTTTTTGCCGCAAAGTAGCGCTGAACCGCTTCCTGACCGGTTGAGAAGGTCATGAAGTACATCAGGATCAGGCCGGCGATGGTTTTCCAGCCCACCTTGGTGAGGCCCAGCTGACCGGGAGGCAGGTTCTCCACAAGGTAGCTCCAGCCGCCTGCGTTATGTAAAATAATGGGCATGGCGATGGCCATCCCCACGGTAATGAAAAAGATGTGAACGATGTCGGTGTAGGCGACGGAGACCAGCCCCCCCATGAGGGTGTAGCCCGTGACCACACATCCGACGATCACAACCACGGTTTTTATGTCCGCTCCGGTGACCACGTGAATGACCGACGAGGTGGCCACCACCTGGGCGGCGGTGGCGAAGAAGAGCGCCGAAATGGAAAGGATGGTGGTGATCATGTGGGACGCCTTGCCGTAGCGTCGGCCGATAATCTCCGGAACCGTCGTGGCCATGGATTTACGCAGATAAGGAGCCACAAAGGAGACGAGGAAGATCCCGATTCCTGCGCAGACCACATACCAGCCGGCGGAAAGGCCCCATTCTCCGTATGCTTTGGAGGCAACGCCCAAGGTGGAACCGCCGCCAATCTCGGCGGCAGCCAGAGTCCCTGCGACCATCAAGGGGCCAAGCTGGCGGCCGGCCAGCATAAAGTCGTTTGAACCTTTGATTTTTCGTTTGGCAACCCAGAGGCCGATGCCAATCATGCCTGCCATATATGCGACAATGATGTAAAATGTGCTTGTCATGATACTCCCCTTGTTCGAATCAGTTGTTGAGCAGGCTTTTGATAATCGCTGAATACCCCTCAACCGCTTTTGCAAGCTGGTCGGTGGTGATGTATTCGTCGTCGGTGTGGGCCAGGGTCTCCAGGGAAGGGCCAAACCCTAAGGTTTTGATGCCCGCTTCTCCGGCATAGTGGCTTCCGTTGGTGCAGAAAGCATAGTGGGAGATCTTTGAATCGATGCCCACGGCTTTCAGTCCGGCCAGGGACTTCTGAATAAATGCCTCGTCCTCTTTGTAAAGCCATGCGGGGAAGAATCGTTCGGCGGAGATGGTTTCGCCGGTGTAGCAGGCCGCCTGGTCGGTGGCCAGGCCAGCGGTGGCAGAAAACTCAGAATCTTCAGCCGTGCAGGCAGCCACGGCTTCGTGGATGGGGGCCAGAACGCTTTCGATGGTCTCGCCCACCAGCAGACGTCGGTCGTAGGTGACGCGGCAGGAAGAGGGGACCACAGAGGCACCGGGGTAGGGGGCAGACTTGATATCCGTCAGCACGTTGGTCCCTTTGCCGAGGACGGGGTGATCCGGGGGGGTGATGGCTTCCACCTTATTAAGAAGGGCCATCATCTTGTGAACGGCATTGATGCCTGCTTCAGGCGAGGCGGAGTGAGCGGGTTTTCCTTGGGTTTCCAGGACGATTTCCGCGCGGCCACGCTGGGCGATTTTCAGGTTTAACTGGGAGGCTTCGCCGATGATGACGTAGTCCGGCTGAACCCTCTGGCTGATTTCTCGGGAGGCGACGCCTTCAAAGCACTCTTCGTGCACGGCACCCACCACGTGGATCTCCCCTTCGAAATCTCGACCGGTCTCTTCGGCCACCTGTAAGGCCGCGCAGGCCATGGCGGCCACGGCGCCTTTCATGTCGGACGAACCCCTGCCGAAAATTTTGCCATCGATGAGATCGGCACCGAAGGGTTTTTCGGTCCAGCGGGCCGGATCCACGGGGACGGTGTCGATGTGGCCGTCCAGAAGGACTTTTTTGCCGGGGCGGTTGCCGCGAATGGTGCCGGTGACACTTCCGTATCGGTCCACGAACACCTCGTCGAACCCGTTGGACTCCAGGAATTCTTTCAGGACCCCGGCAACCCCCGCTTCTTCACCAGAAACGCTGGGTTGCTTGATCATGTCTTGGCACAGTGTGATAACCTGCTCTTTTTTCGCTTCATTTAGCATTGTTTTTCCTCCTCATTCTCGGTATGGCGGCCAAACCAGGTGATGTCTCGGTAGATGTCAGGATCCGTATCGCCTTCGGTGCTTATCAGGAGCACGCGCGAATCGGAATCAATTTTCAATTGTTCCCGGATATATCCCAATTCCGGGCGTGTCATGATCAGGTGGAGCAGGCCGGCGGTGACGGCTCCGGATTCACCGGAGATCACCTGGGGATCGCCTGCGACCGGGGCGCCCAGGATGCGCATGCCGTTGGCTGCGACCCAGTCCGGGCAGGAGATGAAGCCGTCGGCGTAGTCGCGGAGAATGTCCCACCCGATGATGTTGGGCTCACCGCAGGCAAGGCCCGCCATCAAGGTATCCATGTCACCGGTGGTGAATCGGGGCTCACCGTCGCCGGCTTCGGCAGATTTGTAGATGCAGTTGGCCTTGTGGGGTTCAACCACGGTGGTGATGGGGCGATTTTCTCCGAAGGCGGTGGCCAGAAATCCCTGGATTCCTCCGGCATAGGAGCCGACCCCTGCTTGGAGGAAGATGTGAGTGGGAGCGCTCGCCTTGATCGCGTCCAGCTGCTCAAGGGCTTCAAAGGCCATGGTCATGTAGCCCTGCATAATCCACGCAGGGATGTCTTCATAGCCTTTCCAGGCAGTGTCCTGCACCATGACCCACCCTTTTTCCTGGGACTGTTTCCAGGCGAGGCGGACGGCGTCGTCATAGTTCATGTCCGTGATGGAGGCTTCGGCCCCTTCGGCCTGGATATTGGCCAGGCGGGTGAGGGACGATCCTTTGGGCATGTAGATGACAGATTTCTGGCCCATCTGCCGCGCGGCCCAGGCCACACCGCGGCCGTGGTTGCCGTCGGTGGCCGAGACAAAAGTGATCTCTCCCACGGCTTTTCGAGTGGCGTCGGAACGAATGGCCTCAGCCGTCAGCTCTGAAATGTCCACACCCAGGCGTTCAGCGATGACGCTGGCGATGGCGAACCCGCATCCGAGAACCTTAAAGGCGTTGAGCCCCATACGTTTGGACTCATCTTTCACGTAAACGCTGGCAACGCCCAACGTCTTGGAGAGCCCAGGCAGCGAGGCCAGGGGGGTGGGAGCGTATTCGGCAAAACTCTTAAAATAATCGCGAACCACCGCAGCTTTTTCAGCCGAAAGAAAGGCGGTGTCTGCCTTATCTCCCTTTTGCCGTGCGGAGGGGTTTGCAATAAAGTCGATGTTTGTGGTCATGAAGTGTCCTTAAATGTCGGCGGTTACTTCTGTTTCAACTTCGGCTCCCATGGGGGAGGGCGGCGACCTGAACGCAGCAGCAGGCAGGGTCGTCACCGTCGAAGAAGGGGGTGTAAATATCGTTCATGTCATCACATGAGTGCTTGGGTCTGTGTTGCTACGGGGGACAGATAAAGCAACTCGCGGGCCAAAAATGATAATTTTTTTATAACCTTCGGAGAACAGGGGTGTTTTGCCTTATTCATGCACTGAGTGGGGCAGCTTTAGGTGAAAAGTTGATTATCGTTTTGATAATAATTACCAAAATGATAATATTGCTTTTTAAGAAAATTTATAGATGGTATGGGCGGTTTCTTTTGAATATCCCTTCTGATTCGGGATAATTGGTGCTATGTATTTTTGCGCGCTATGGAAAATGGAACGAATATCAAAATGATAATAGGCGGATTGCAAAGGAAAGATCAGGATGCTTTATTCAATTGAAGAGTCCATCAGGAAATTTGCCCATGTGATTGCCGTGGTCGTGGGCATGGACGTGGAAGTGGTGGGGGCGGACCTGAAACGAATCGCCGGAACAGGTCGGTATGCCGAAGGGGATGGCAAAAGCATCGAGGATGAAGGCGAGGTCTATCGGCACGCCTTGAAAACCGGGCGACCGGTGTGCATCGATAACCCGAAGAATGATCCGATCTGCTTCAACTGCAAGAATCGGGAAGGGTGCGAAGAGAAGCTCACCCTCTGCTCTCCGATTCTCCGTGACGGCAAGGCCATCGGGATTATCGGTATCATCTGTTTTACCGAACAGGACAAACGTACCATCTTGAAGAACCGTAATAATTACGGGGCGTTCCTCTCTATGATGGCGGACCTGATCGCCGCCAAAGCCGAGGATTATCACCATATCACAGAGACCACCCAGACCCTGGACGTCCTGAGGCAGGTGATGGACGTTCACGCCGGGGGCATGTTTGTCTTTGGGGCCGATGGGAGCGTGACTTACGCCAACGCCCACGCCAGAAAGGAGCTGGGTATCGAAGACCCCGGAGATACCGTCTCCGTACAGCTGATCCCCACCGGCAACACCGTGGGGGATGCCGAAGAGTATGAACTCCATTTCGGGGAACAGCACCTGGTGATCATGGGGCAGATGGTGGACCTGAAAAAAGACGACCCCCGCTTCTCACGGGTGATGCTTTTTGAGACCCAGACCGACTTCACCCGGAAGGTGTCCAGTCTCACCTCCTCAGCCGGAGGGGAAGGTCTCGACGCCATCCTTGGAATGTCGCCTGCCATACGCAGGCTCAAAGAACAGGTCATGGCCATCACCACCTCCTCATCCACGGTTCTGATCAGTGGAAAAAGCGGCACGGGAAAAGAGCTGTTCGCCCGGGCCATCCATCATGAGGGCGATCGCCGGGAGCAGCCCTTTGTGGCCATCAACTGCGGGGCCATCCCCGATACCCTCCTGGAGAGCGAGCTCTTCGGCTACACCTCAGGCGCCTTTACCGGCGCAAACCCCGGGGGTCGCATCGGAAAATTCGAGCTGGCACATAAAGGGGTCCTCTTTCTCGATGAGATCAGCTCCATGCCTCTTTATCTCCAGGTGAAACTGCTGCGGGTGCTCCAGGAACGCAAGGTCGAACGCCTGGGTGCCAATAAACCCATCGACGTCGACATCCGGGTGGTGGCCGCCACCAACGATGACCTGCCGGAACTCATCGCCAAGAATATGTTCCGCAGTGACCTTTATTACCGACTCAATGTCATTCCCCTGGAAATTCCCCCCCTATGCGAACGCATCGAAGACATTGACCTGCTCGCCGACCATTTTCTCGTCAAGTACAGCCGCCGCTTCAGCAAACGGTTTAAAAAAATTGAAGGGTCCACCATGGCCCGTCTTCGCAGCTATGCATGGCCCGGTAACGTCCGCGAGTTTGAAAACATCATTGAGTTTATGGTCAATATGATGCCCGCCGACGGCGTCATCAATGACGCCCTCCTGCCCTCCAGGATTCTTCAAAATCACGACAGCTGTGCCGCCCTCCCCACAGAGAACGCCGTCCTCCCCCTCAAAGAGGTGGAAAAGCGGGTTATCACAGAAGCCGTGGCCCGCTACGGCAACGATACCAAAGGAAAACGCACCGCCGCCACCGCCCTGGGGATCGGGGTGGCCACCCTGTATCGGAAAATTCGGGAGTATGGGATTGAGTAGCGAGTAGTGAGTGGTGAGTAGTGAGTAGGGAGTAGTGAGTAGTGAGTAGTGAGTAGTGAGTAGGGAGTAGGGAGTAGGGAGTAGGGAGTAGGGAGTAGGGAGTAGGGAGTAGGGAGTAGGGAAAAGAGCCTCCGGCGGCAAGGTGTGCACCTTTCCGCCGGAGGCATCGATTTTTGTATCGTTTATTTTTGTGCTGGCCCTTATTTTTTTGTAGCGTTGCTCCGTGGTTTTTCAAAGTGCTGGTAATCTTTATAAGAGGTCCAGTTCCCGCCCCAATCCCATCCAAGCCGCAGAAATGTTTTTACAATCGGGCTGTCCGCCGTCAGGGTTCCGGCAACCATTGGGTCATAGGTTGATCCTGTGGGCAAAACCGTATCGCCTTTGATGTAAGGGTTCTGAAACGGATTGATATCAATGGCTCTCCCTTGTGCATGTTTGGACAGCCGGGTCGTGCTTCCTGTGATCATTCTGTAATTGAATGCCGATGTATTATTGGCCTCCATGGAAAGATCATCATCCCAGGAATTGTTTTTGCGAAAGTGCTTATCGGAAATGGGAATCACCGAATAAATAACAAAATGCTCGTTGAGTGCCTGTTTGAATACCGTTTTGATATCTTCTTCCAGCTCGCCATCAACCACCACCTGGCCTTCATGAATGCGATTGTCATATGAGTAATATTTAACCTGCACAATTTTCTGCTTTTTGCGCAGCTCTTCCGGGCATTTTGGATTCAGACCATTAAACGCTTCGTTTTCGGTCATCCTGGCATCGATGACGGAAACGTCCGGAGTCACCTGCTTGCTTTCAGCGTAGCTTGGGTTGCTGACAGCCAACAGCATAACGAATAAAGGGAAAATATAGAACAAGCGACTGAATTTACTTGTGGTCGTAGTTTTGATCATTTTAAAAAAGTTCCAATCTTTTCATCATTATATTTCCGGTTTATGTATTGCGAATATTCTAAATGCTTTATGTTAAGTAAAGTTGCATAACGTAACATGGAATATACTTTTGAACAAGCGGTTACTATAATAAGGAAATATACGAAAAGGGTGTGATCCCTCCTCTCTTTTCAGCGGTGAATGCGCTTCACCCGCCCTACGAGCCCGCTCTCCAAGCGCACTTTTATCCCATGGGGATGGGTGGCCGATTTTGTGAGAAGATCCCGGACGATCCCTTTGGTGAGGGTTCCGGTTCTCTGATCTTGTTTCAAGACGATGGAGACAGTCAGTCCCGCTTTGATATCTGCCCGTTTCGTGCCCTCATCCATGATAAAAACCTCCTGATGACTCTTTTTTGTTGGTTCCCCGGTCAGGAAACCAGCGTGGAATACACCCGTATCTTTCGGGGTGTTTTTTTGTACCGGAGGCCAGGCCAAGGCGGGCCTCCAGAAGCATCTCGTCATAAATCAACGGTGGGATATGACAAAAAAAGATAGCATATATTCATCGTTATTTTAAGCCCTGGAAAGCCCCTTCGCCCCCGAGACAAGGCTTCATCATCCTCTCCTGGATTCTCTCTCGCAGTGTTTTCGGTATTAGCATAATCAATGGTTAATAAAGAAAGTATCAATATATAGTATTGGAATATTCACGATCAGCCGGATATGAAGAGACGAAATTTTACTGACACTTTTTTCAATGTGAACCGTCACACACCATGATAACCAACCATTTCAGGGGTTAAAATACTTACAATGAAGAGACTACTTATTTCTTTAGCCTTACTCTCCCTCATGGGAAGCCTCCTCTGCACAGGGTGCAGCGCACCGTCAAAGCCCACCGAAGGCGCGGTCCAAAGCACCCAAATGAATATCGGCTACCTGGCCTCACCCGAACACCTCCTCTATTTTGTGGCCAAAGAGAAGGGCTTTTTTGAAGAGGAGGGCATCGATGCCAAACTGTACCAGTTTACAAACTCTGCCGAAGGGTTAAACGCCACCCTCTCCGGCAAACTCGACGTGGGGAGCTTCGGCGTCTCTGCTCCCCTGGCTTTTACGGCAAAGGGAGCGGATATCGTCGTCATTGGCGGGCAGAACTCCGGGGCCTGCGCCCTAGTCTGTAACCCTGGCCGGTATGAGGAGCTGAAGGATATACGCAACTACGCAGGGAAAAAGATCGCCAGTGTTCGTCTCTCCACCGCCGATGTTATCTTTCGGGGGGCGCTTATTGATGCGGGCATCGACTGGCGAAAGGGAGAGGCCCAGATTATCGAGATGGAATCGCCGGCGTCTACCATGGAGGCCCTGAAGAAGGGCCGTGTGGATGCGGCGCTGATCTGGTCCCCCTATGTGGCCATGGCCGAGGACCAGGGGGTGAAAATCGCCATGCACATCACCGATCTTTTTGACAACAATGTCTGCTGCCGCCAGGCCGTCATGGGCTCTGAGCTGAAAGAAAACCCTGAGCGCTGGCGCCATTTCATGGCCGCCCTCATCAAAGCCTACGATTTTTATCAGACCCACCATGAGGAGACCATCGACATCACCGAAAAATATGTGAAAGTCGACAAGAAATACTTGAGAAAAGAGACCTATGCCGATGACGCGACCATGATCTGCAGTCCGGATCCTTTGAAAAAGTCCACCCAGCGGTACTGGAATATTATGAAGGATACCGGCTTCATCCATTCAGATATCGCCATCAAGGATCACATCGATACTTCCATCTACAAGGCCGCCCTGGCCCGGCTCCTCCAAGAGAATCCGGACAATGAGAGCTACAAAAAACTCACGGCGGAATTTGCCCTCAACAACTAAGCCTTTTTTAGGTTGCGGGAAGAAATAAAAGCACAAACAGCAATGCCTCCGGCGGCAAGGTGAGCCACCTTGAAAGCAGGTTTGCGAATGCTCTATCCCGGATATTTCACGAGTCGAGTGCACCCATATTCAAGGCATCAGAGCTGCAGATGTAGTGGTTTACCTCAAAGCTCTGATAATGCAGAAGATGGGTGCACTCGGCTCGCCCGAAGAGTGAGAAAAGCGAGTAGAATACGGTGAATTGCATTTTTGAAATGCCTGTAGCTTACCTTGGTAACGTGCCGTAATAATGTATTATTGTTTTGGTATGGTCGTTTTCTCATGAAATATCCGGGCTAAGGCCGTCTGTAATCCGGGCACCCCGCGTCCGCATTCGCGTGAAGGGTGAGGGGGTGCCTTATACGCCGCAAATGCATGAGCTTCCGGTGCTTCCGTGTCAATTCACAGGTTGGCATGAACCGGAACAACTCAGGCGGCCAGGGGAGCCACCCTCCTCTGGCTTTCTGGAGAGAAAAGGGAAAAACAGATGGAAAAGATCCGACTGGACAATGTCTCCTTTGCCTATTCGCAGCAAAAATCGATGATCCCGGTGATTAGCGGAGTCGATCTTTCTGTGGCGGCAGGGGAGTTTGTCACCATTATCGGCCCCAGCGGCTGCGGGAAGAGCACCATCCTCAGCCTTTTGTCCGGGCTGAACAGTCCCTCTGAAGGGGATATTCTCATCGATGGAGAGGCGATCCGGGGGACCGGTACCGAGCGCGGGGTCGTTTTTCAGCACTACTCTCTTTTTCCCTGGATGAGTGCCCGCAAAAACATCATTTTTGGTCTCCGGCAGTTAAAGCCGCGCCGATCCCATAAAGAGCTGGCCGAGATCACAGACCGCTACCTCTCCCTGGTGGGCTTGGACGATGTAGGGGATAAGTATCCCAACCAGTTGTCTGGTGGGATGCAGCAGAGGGTGGCCATTGCCCGGGCCTTTGCCATGGACTCGGACATTCTTCTGATGGACGAGCCTTTCAGCGCCGTGGATGCCAAAAACAAAATGGGGCTCCAGGGCTTGCTCCTCGATTTATGGAACAGCGGTCCCCGGAAAAAGACCGTGGTATTCATTACCCATGATGTGGATGAAGCCATCCTCTTATCAGACCGAATCGTTGTCATGTCGGCCTGCACCAAGGGAATCAAAGAGATCATTCGGGTTAATTTTAATCGCCCCCGAAACCGATCCGCCCTTATTAAAACACCCGAGTATGCGGCGATGCGTCATATGCTGATCAATTTACTCTTCGACGATCTCATCGAAGAGGTGGCCGTTTAGGAGAAAAGACCCATGAATACTTTATGCCGGGCCGAAAAGGCCACCGACACTCCCCAAAAAGGGTTCCACACCATCGCTCTCCGGCTGCCGCTCCGTCTGGCAGATATCCTTTTTATCTCAGCCATGGTTTTGGCCGCCCTGCCGGGTAAAAGGACCATGGCCTTTGAGTACCGAGGTTACCTCATGGGCCTTCTCGGTCTCATTGAACTCCTCTACTGGCTTCACCAAACCATGCACAAAGAGCCCGTAAGGAAAAAATCCTCCGGAGATATCGCGGCCGTTATGTTTACAGGCATCATCGTCTGGGAACTCATGACGAGTCACCTGGATCTCCTTCAGCATCTTCTTTTTCCGGTGCCGGGCAAGGTGGTGGCCGTCTTTATAAGCGAGCTCCCCGTCTTTGCCCGCTGCCTGGTAAGTTCACTGGGGCTCCTCGGGGCCGGATACCTCCTGGCCCTGATCACGGCCATCCCCCTGGCCCTGATCATCGGATGGCGCAAACGCCTCTTTGCCGCCGTTAACCCCTTGACCAAGGTGCTGGGACCCATTCCGCCCATTGTCTATATCCCCTACGCCATCGTCATCTTGCCCACCTTTAAATGTGCCTCTATTTTTATTATCTTCATTGGGGCCTTCTGGCCCATCTTTATCGGCACACTCAACGCCACCTTCAATGTGGACAGGCACCTCATCGACTCGGCCCGGGTTCTCAATGTTTCGGAGAAAACCATGCTCTTTGAGATCATCCTCCCCGGCATCATGCCCGCCATCATCAGCGGGGCCACCCTGGGCCTGGTCTTCTCATTTATCCTCTTAACCGCCGCCGAGATGATCGGCGCCTCCTCGGGGCTGGGATGGTACGTCAAATACTTCTCCGATTTTGCCGATTACCCCCGGGTTGTGGCGGGTATTCTCTTCATCGGGTGTGTGGTCACAGCCATTACCGGATGCTTCGAAAGGGTCGAACGCCGCCTTTTGAGCTGGAAAAATTAGAGAAAAAGCGATGCCTCCGGCGGCAAGGTGAGCCACCTTGAAAGCGGGTTGCCGCAGCGCTTTAACCCTCGTTCCTCGGGTCAAATCACAGCGGCATCTTTCATGAAAATTGTGCATTTATTTTTTGCGTGAGCCTTTAATGATAAAGGGTCGCCATTTCTTTGTAACTGTTCAGCGATGCCTCCGGCATGGGGAGTTTCCTGGATAAAAAATACATGATTGCCACTTATTCCCATCCCTCATTAGGAAGGTTGGGAAGGGGTGCCAATCAAGACCAATAATGGTGTTTAAACACACGATTTGTCGTGGCATAAGCCGGTTGGCATGGAGCGCCGCACTCCTGTGCGGCACGAACGATGACGCATCCACAAAAAAAGCCGCACCGGAGTGCGGCGCTCCAGAGCCGGTTGGCTCAGCCATGGTCGCGAATTAACTTCGTGGTGAATCACATATGGCTGAAAAAGAATGGTAATCAGAAAAAAATAAGACCTGTTTATCAAACCCAGCCCATAAAAATTGGCAAAAGTTTGGCTCCCGGCAGGGCCGCCGGAGGCATTTTTCTTACCATAAGATCCCAGCTGGGGTTTTAATCATATCGATAAGGGGAAAACGCGTGATGGAGTCACAAGAGAGTTTGCTCAAAGAGTTGTCGAACCATGTGGTGGACATGGCCGAGGAAGAGGCTGTGGAGACGGCAAAGCGCTACATCGACGGGGGTTTCGATGCCTACGAGGGCATTGACCAGGGGCTGGCAGTCGGCATGGAGAGGGCAGGGCAGCTCTACGAGGAGGAGGAGTATTATATCCCTGAGCTGCTGATGTGTTCCGATGCCATGTATGCCGGCATGGATATTTTAACCCCCCATTTAAAGGCAGATGAGAGCAAGGACCGGCACAAGGTGGTCATGGGTGTGGTGGAGGGGGACACCCACGACATCGGTAAGAACCTGGTCAAGATCATGCTTGAGACCGCCGGCTTTGAGGTGGTGGACCTGGGACGGGACGTCCCCCCGGAGGACTTTGTCAGCAAAGCCATGGAGATCGGCGCTGAGATCATCGGCCTGTCGACGTTGATGACCACAACCATGGAGAACATGGAGCGCGTGGTGCAGCTCCTTGCGGAAAAAGGTCAGTCGCAGATTCGGGTGATGGTGGGCGGTGGCCCCATCTCCTCGGGATTTGCCCGGAAAATTGGGGCTCATTACTCTCGAAATGCTTCTCGGGCCGTGGAGCTGGCCAAGAGCCTGGTCGGGGAGGTCATCCCATGCTAACCGATCAGATGACCCCCATGGAACGGGGCAAGGCCCTGGCCAAGGGCGAAAGCGTCGACCGCCTCCCCTGCAATCCCAACGTCGCCAACGGCGTGGCCCGTATCTACGGGTGCAAAATCTCGGAGTTCAACACCAGCGCCAAGGCCATTGCCAATGCCCAGATCGCCTCCTATCGCCGCTTTGGATACGATGGCGTTCGGGTCTTCACCGATCTCTTCCCCTGGGCCGAGGCCATGGGAGCGACGGTGAGTTTCCCCGATGACAACACGGCCGACCTGGCAGAGCCCGCCGTCAAGGAGATCTCCGAGATTTATAACCTGGAGCCGGCAGATCCGTACAAAGATGGCCGCCTGCCTGTCCATATCGATGCGATGAAATACCTTGTTGACGAGCTTGGTGATGAGGTGGGATGTGCCGGAGGCCTTGTGGGGCCTTTCTCCAACGCCTTCTTCCTCTTCGGTATCGAGACCTTTACCAAACTTATCTTTAAAAACCCGGAGGCGGTGCACAGGGCCTGTGAAGTTTCCCTTGAGACCTGCATCCGATACGCCCAGGCCATCATCGACCAGGGGCTGACCCCCACCATCTCCGAACCTCTCTCCTCGTGCACCGTGGTGAGCCCCAAGCATTTCCGGGAGTTCGGAGCCCCTTACATCAAAAGGCTCGTGGCGTATATCAACACCCATGGCAAGCCTGTTACCATGCATATCTGCGGAAAAACAGACAAAATCTGGGAAGACATCGTCGATATGGGGGTTGCCGGATTCAGCGTCGATAATGTCGTCAATCTGAAACAGTGCAAGGAGCAGATCGGGGATCGCGTGAAGATTCTCGGCCACGTGGACCCGTCGGCCATTATCTATGCCGGCCCCCCCGCCGAAGTCCGCCGGGCCGTGGCCGACTGCGTGCAGCAGGCCTGGGACAGCCCCAAGGGGTATGTCATCATGTCCGGTTGCAGCCTGCCCGTGGAGACCCCTTCTGCGCACATCGATGCCATGATGAATGCGGCACGGGAGATCGGCTATCCCGTGGTACCTGAAAAGCTGGATCGCATGATTGCAGAGACCCCTGAGGCCTCCACCCAGCCGGAGATCATCACCCCAACCGCCTCAGGGATATGCACATGCCCACATTGATACCCACAAAGGAGAGGCTGACTCCCAAGGATAGGCTGACCCTGGCCCTGCAGGGAAAAACCGTGGATCGTCCGCCCTGTATCTGCCCCGGCGGCATGATGAATATGATCGTGGAATCGGTCATGGACAGGACAAAGAGTCCATGGCCCGAGGCCCACAGCGATTCTCGGCTCATGGCCGATCTGGCGGCGGGCATGTACGAAGGGGGAGGTTTTGAAAATTACGGGGTCCCTTTTTGCATGACCGTGGAGGCCGAAAGCATGGGGGCACCGGTCTCCATGGGGTCACGCACCCATGAACCCCGGGTGACGGATTACCCCATAGACGCAGTCTCCCGGTGGATAGAACTAAGGGATATCGATGTAACAACGGGCCGGGCAAAGGTGGTGATCGAGGCGATCCGGCACTTAGGGAAAAAGAACCCGGAGGTCCCCATCATCGCCAACCTCACCGGCCCCATCAGCCTGGCCACCTCCCTGATCGAACCGGTGCTCTTCTTCAAGGCGCTGCACAAAAAGCCCGAAGAGGCCCATGAACTCCTGGAGCATGTCACAAAAAATCTCATCGCCTTTGGCAAGGCCCAGCTGGAGGCAGGGGCCCAACTCCTCACTATCTCCGATCCCAGTGGTACCGGAGAGATCCTGGGACCCAGGATGTTCGCACGGTTTGCGCTTCCCTATCTCAACGCCATCGTCCGGGAGCTCAATGATTTCGCCAAGGCAGGCACTATCATCCATATCTGCGGACGGCTGAAAGGCATCTACCAGGAGCTGAATCTCCTGGGCTGCGATGCCCTCAGCTTCGACGCCATCACAGATGTCCGGCAGGTGGCAGAACATGTCACCGGCAAGGTCCTCATGGGCAATGTCAGCACCTTTGCCTTAGAGAACAGCGGCCCCGAAAAGATCACCGCCCTCTGTAAAAGTTGCCTCGCCCATGGGGTCGATATCCTGTCCCCGGCGTGCGGCATCGGCCCCCGCACCCCCTTTGAAAACATCCAGGCCATGGTCAACGCGGCAAAAAAGGGAGAGAAGAAAGAAGGGGCAAACAAAGAAGGGACGTAACGGTTTAGTTTATGCCTCCGGCGGCCCTGCCGGGGGCTAAACTTTTGCCTGATTTTATAAAGGCGGGTTTAACAAACAGGTTTTAAATATGTATTTCGTATTTACGTCGCCGGAGGCTTTTTTTGAGCTGAATAGTCACAAAGGGAAAAACAGGGGTCGTCTCTCTTAACGATCGATTCAGAAGTGCCCCCCCCTCGCGTTTTCTAGGGGGAAGCCCCTTCTGCTCTCTCGTTCCCAGGCTCCGCCTGGGAATGCTCCCCGGAGGCTCTGCCTCCATGTTTGAAACCCAGCAACCTGTAAGTTTCCCCCTGCGTTACGGCTTTCCGTACCGGCAAGGCGGAGCCTTGCACCCGACACTCCCAGGCGGAGCCTGGGAATGCTCCCCGGAGGCTCTGCCTCCATGTTTGAAGCCCAGCAACCTGTGAGTTTCCCCCCTGTGTTACGGCTTTCCGTACCGGCAAGGCGGAGCCTTGCACCCGATACTCCCAGGCAGAGCCTGGGAGTGAGAAAAATAATAATACAATGGGCGGCTAAAATACCGATGGGCTTTGACCCGAGGAATCCGCCTACACCCATGTCTAAGCGTCATCATTTGACGCACGTCAGTGGGCTACGGCGCGACAAGCGATCCGTCTTCGCCTGCGGCTACGCCGTGACATGGGGGCAAAGCCCAGCGGTAACCTGCTTTCAAGGTGGCACACCTTGCCGCCGGAGGCTTTTTTTTTAAGCTGAATAGTTACGAAGGAAAAAACAGATGTCACATCTTTTAACGATCGATTCAGAAACGCCCCCCCTGGCGTTTTCCAAGGGGAAGACCCTCCTTGAAATCCTTCAGGACCATGGCCGGGCTCCGGAGAGCCCCTGTGCCGGTAAGGGGACCTGCGGCAAGTGCCGGGTGAAGATTCTCGCCGGAGAGCTCTCTTCCCCCACCGAGGAGGAGACGGCGCACCTGACCCGGGAGGAGCTCGGCCAGGGGCTTCGGTTAAGCTGCCAGGTGATCCCGTCCGGGGATGTCCACCTGTCGCTGATGGCGGAGAAGAGCCAGGTTCACGAGATTTTAACCGACGGGGAGATGCCGGAGATCTCCGTGGCGCCCTGGATGGCCAAGCGGGTGATCCCCCTTACCCCGGACGCCTTAAAAAGCGGGCTCTCCCATGAGGCTCTGATTGAAAAGGCCTTAAACGCCCCCTTGGCCCCCGGCGAGCCTTCCCTGCTGGCGAGTCTGGCCATGAGTCTTCCAGCCGAACAGGTCACCGCCATCTGTGCGGGAGATCGCCCCGTGGGGATAGAGCCCGGCGATACCCGTGATCAGATGTACGGTATCGCCGTGGATATCGGCACCACCACCGTGGTGGCCGCCCTCATCGACCTGAACTCGGGACGGGAACTGGGCTGTGAGTCGGCGATCTCTCCCCAGAAAGAGTACGGTCTCGATGTCTTGTCCCGGATCGATTTTGTTCGGCGGGAAGAGAGGGGACTCCGCACCCTGCAGGAGGCCATGGTCACCTGTTTGAATGAGCTTGCCTTCACCCTTGCTCGCCATGCACGTATCTCCATAGAGCAGATCTACGAGATGAGCGTGGCGGCCAACGCCACGATGATGCACCTGCTCCTGGGCGTTGACACCCACTCCATCGGTCGGGCACCCTTTGCCACCGTCTTTTCCAGGAGCCAGTCCCTTCCGGCCACCGCCATTGGGTTGCGACTCGCCCCCTTTGCACGGCTCTACTGCCTGCCAGGGGTCTCCAGCTATATTGGTGCCGATATCGTTGCCGGGGTGGGGGTCTCCCGACTCGCACAAGGGAAGAAAAATCGCCTCCTCATCGACATGGGCACCAATTGTGAGCTGGTCCTGGCCAAGGCCGGCACCCTGACCTCCTGCTCCTGTGCCGCCGGTCCGGCCCTGGAGGGGATGAACATCAGCTGTGGCATGCGGGCCGCCGAAGGGGCTATTCAGGACGTGACGATCCAGGACGGCGCCATCACTTTGGACGTCATCGGCGGGAAAGCCCCCACAGGCATCTGTGGCAGCGGTATTCTATCCGCCATTTCCGAGATATCCCGCGTCGGCCTCATGGCAAAGACCGGGCGCTTAAAGAAGGGGGCCGATCTTGGGTTTGATGCGGCCTCCCTGGCCCCCTTTCTGATAGAGGCAGAGGGCAAAAGAGCGGTCACCCTCTCGTCCGGCCCCCAGAAAATCATCATCACCCAGGACGATATCCGCCAGGTGCAGCTGGCCAAAGGCGCTATTCTCTCGGGCATCCATGCCCTCCTGGAGTCCATGGAGATCCCCATGGAGGCCCTCGATGAGGTGATTATCGCCGGTCAGTTTGGTGCCCACCTCAGCGTGGAGAGTCTCATGGGCATAGGCATTCTGCCCCGGAGCCTGGCTGGAAAGATACGCTATATCGGTAACGCTTCAAAAACAGGGGCACGGATGTGCCTGCTCTCTAAGGAAGTCCGCACGGAGATGGAAGAGATCGCCACAGACGTCCACTACCTCGAACTGGCCACAAAAAAAGGGTACGAGCGGCTCTTCACCCGGTGCCTGAGTTTCAGCGAAACCCTGGAGGCCCCCCGGCCGAGGAGCAGATGCGCATGAACCCAGGACCCGAATTCAGATGCACCCACCCCGGCACCGAAGAGATCCCCGAAGCGCTTATCGATGAGCTGGGATTCAAAGTCCCAGAAATTCACACCGACACCCGGGAGATGGCACGCCTGGCCCTCGCCCTGAAAAAAGATCGCGGCGACGGCCTCTGCCGCCTCCCCTTCTGCATGACCGTGGAGGCCGAAGCCATGGGGGCCCAGATCACCCTCGGCAACAAGAGAAACGGCCCCCGGGTGGCGGGTTATTGCCTTCCGGATATCGATGCCGCCATGGGGATACAGAGGATCGACCTCTCCCAGGGAAGAGCGTTGGCGGTTCTGGATTGCGTAGCCGATCTAAGCACCCAGGGTGAGGCCGTGGGGCTAAATATCCACGGCCCCTTTACCCTGGCCTCATCCCTTATCGACCCCCGGCACCTCTACAAGGGGATGAGACAAAAAAGCGAGGCCGTGGATCATCTCATGCGGGTGATCGAGGCCAGCATCGTGGCCTACGCCCTGGAAGGGATAAAAAGGGGGGCTCAGCTCCTCTCCTACGCCGATCCCGCCGGAGCCATGGATCTCATCGGCCCCAAGCTCTACAAGGAGGTTAGCGGAAAAATCACCGCCCGGATCTTACAAAAAATAGAGGCGTCTAATGAAAATACCCTCCTGCACCTCTGCGGTAAGACCTCCACGGCCCTGGAAAAATGCGGTCTAAGCAGCTCCGAGCCCGTCCCATACGACCCGGAGCTCACCTACGGAGAAGCACTTACGGCGTTTTTAAAGCAGCAGCCCGGGGTCAGTATTGTGGGCCACAGCTGCATGAAACAAACGCCAAAGCACAATCGGCACCCAAGGTTGTGGGCGATCCATCTCGGCTCATAAAAAAAGCCTCCGGCGGCAAGGTGGGGGCACCTTGAAACCCTATAGCGAATGCGTGGAGATTGTCGTGATGCCCTTGTTTTCTGGGCATTCGCGCCAAGGGTGATACTCGGCAACCGGCACTGCTGAAGACGCCGATATCATGATTCCGAAAAACAGGGTGAGGGGCCTCCTGGCGAAAAACGCTTAGCCCCCAGCTAAAAAAGCCGCGACGGAGCACGGCGCGCCCAGGAGGGTGTCGTCTCTCCGCTCGTTGTCAAAGCCATGGCCGTGTTCCCCTTCGGTGGGGGCCATCTTTCTTCAATCTCTCAACAGCGCTGTTTTTCGGGCGCGCCGTGCTCCGTCGCGGCATTTACGCGATATCGATGGAAGGGAGTCGCTCGTTGGGATGTGATAACGGATGCGAGATAAGTTTAGCTACCGGCAGGGCCGCCGAAGGCATAATTTTCACAGAGAAATGCATGCGGTTTCTCAAAAGGCCGCTGTGATTTGACCACGAGGAACGAGGGGGCAAAGCGCAGCGCAAACCCGCTTTCAAGGTGGCTCACCTTGCCGCCGGAGGCTTGCTTTTTGCTTTTTGCGTATTCCTAACGAACGACCCAGGAGAGATCAGCAGTATGAAATGGGAAGAACTTCGGAGGCGTCTCCTTCCGTGGGGCGTATTGGCCCTTGTGTTGATGGCTGTAAGAGGGGTGGCGTCCCATGGCATCCATGACCCCCTGATGCAGGACAAGGTTCCTCTGCTCTATTTGACCCTCATCTTTTTGGGGGGATTGATCATCATCGGCGGGGTCAAGGGGATAAAATCCATCTTCACACTGATCTTCACCATCTGGGTTATCCTGAAGGTTCTCCTTCCCCTTATTCTGAAAGGGTACAACCCGGTTTGGGTCACCATGGCCCTTTGTGCCCTGGTGATTGCCGTCACCTTAAGTGTCATCGGCGGGGTTAATCGAAAAACCCTGGCAGCCACCATCGGAACCTTCGGCGGGGTCACCATCGCCGGGCTTTCGGCCCTTATTATTGGTCATATGGCCCAGCTTACCGGCCTTGGGAACGAAGAATCCATCCACCTCATTCTCTACTCCCGTCACATCGATTTCAGGGGGCTTCTCTTGGCAGGCATTATCATCGGCGCTTTAGGGGCTGTGATGGATGTGGGCATCTCCATTGCTTCTGCCATGCATGAGATCCGAGTTGCAGATCCCGGGATCGGGGAAAAAGAGTGGATCGCAGCCGGCATGAAGGTGGGCCGTGATATCATGGGCACCATGTCCAATACCTTAATTCTTGCCTATGCAGGCAGCAGCCTGAACCTCCTGCTCCTTTTAACGACCTACGATCTTCCTTTGAATGAAATCATCGGACGAGACACCCTGGCCGCAGAGGTCCTGCGAGCCCTGGCCGGCAGCGTGGGGCTTCTCTTTACCATCCCGGCCACCGCCATCGCCGCGGGGAAACTTGAAAAGGGTTGAAAAGGGGTTATCCCGCATCGTTGGCGCATATATGTATTTTGCTTTCTGTGGTCAGGTAAAATTGATATGGCAGGCCATGGCTTGAAAACAACAGGGGTGATAACGAGTAGGCATAACTGCCTGCCTTTGACACGATAACAAGATCACCGATGGTGGCTTTTGGAAGCATGGCATCCTTGACAAGGACATCCGTTGCTGTGCATAAGCTGCCAACAACCGTTACTTTTTCAAGACACGATTTGTCTCCATCTGGAATCATAACTTCAAAGGCATCGGTTGCCGTAAATAAGGGCTCTGAAGCTTTTAATGTGGCATTTTCAGGTGAATAATCCATTAAAAGCTCAGCAATAGAGGGCCTTAAAAAACCATTGAGCCCTTTTTGCACAATCAGGTATTTGGTTCCGTGAGATTCTTTAATATCGACGATACGGGTCACATACTGGCCCGCTTCGCACGTGATAAACCGGCCGGTTTCAATGATGAGTCGAGCGTTGAGTTTACTCTTAAATCGTTGAACCAACCCTTGGCTGTCACGGCTGAGTTTTTCCATGTCAAGGGGTGTGTCATGGGCAAGAGAGTAAACAATGCCAATCCCTCCGCCCAGGTTGATGAATTCCATCTCCCATCCCAGGGTTTCTTGACAAAACAGACCCAGCTCAACAATTTTTTCATAATATCGATAGAGCTTACTGTGATCAAGAATCTGACAGCGCAGATGAACATGTATTCCAACGATTTTTATGTGTGAAAAACTGTTAAGAAATGCTTTCTGCTTTATCAAGGTGTGTTCATCAACGCCAAATTTACTGCTCGATCCTTTTCCTCCATCCATAGAAAAGTCAATGTTGACTCGGAGCCCAACTTTTGTATGCATGTTTTTTTGTTTTGAGATGTCATTGATCAGCACCAATTCGTTGTAGCTGTCCGCAATAATGATGGCCTTGTCTATTGTTTTTTCGATATCCTTGCGAGTTTTACCGGGGGCTGAATATAGAATTTTTTCATAAGGAACGCCGGCTTTTTGGCCTATCACCACTTCTTCTGCTGAAGCGGCATCTGCGCCAAAGCCCTTGGATGCGACAAATTTGACGATAGGATCCAGTGGGTTGGTTTTTATTGAATACAAAAATTCATAGTGCGAAAAATTTTCTAACAATATGTTAATCTGCCCGGATATTTTTTTTTCGTCATAGATGTAAAAAGAGTCATCGTATTGTGCCATTAATTCTTTGATTACATTGAACGTTTCTTCCATTAACTTTCCCTTCGGACGGCTCTGACCTTGTTAATTTAGGCTATCGAGGTGACACTTATAGAACGGTTTCGCGGCGTTTCCGTCAAAAAGCGATGCCTTCTATGCTCTTGTGCCTGGAAAACAGGCTCCAGCTGACAGGGGATGATCCCTGAACCTTAGCCCGGATATTCCATGAGAAAACAATCGAAAGTAAGGAATAACATATAATTATAGCTTTTTACGGCAATATTTTCAGTCGTTTCAAAAATGCAAAATGTAATCCACGGTATTCTGTCTGATTTTCTCACCCTTCGGGCGAGCCGGGTTAGGAGGCGAATTATCTCACCCTTTGTTCCTCGGGTCAATTCACATCCAGCGCATATATATTAGAAAACGTTTGGCTCCAGAAGGGCCGCCAGAGCCGTAATCGGACTCATTATTCGCGGTGCAATGAAAAGGGGTTGTGTCGCATGTTAAGACGCGACCCCTTCTCTTGGTGGGGCCGATGTGCAGAGCCTGTTTCTTCCAGATTGTTTGGCCCGATACAGGGCGTTATCTGCCAGGTGTATGAGCTCATGGATTTCCTTGATCCCAGGATGGTACTGGACTTGGCCAAGGCTTATGGAAAGGCGGATCTCGGTATCTCCGTCTATCAGAAAGGTCATGGATGAGATGGCTTGGCGAATGTGCTCTAAGATACACTGGGCTTGGGAGATCGTGGTATTGGGGAGGATGATGCAGAATTCTTCTCCTCCGTAACGCCCCACACTGTCGGTTCTTCGGACTTTCTTCCTGATGGTATCTGCGAGGCGTTTCAGCACGATATCTCCGGCATTGTGACCATGGGTATCGTTCACTTTTTTGAAGTGGTCGATATCCACAATGCAAAGGGTAAAGGGGTTGTTATAGCGCGCTGCACGATCCATTTCGCTTGTTAAGATCTCAAGTATTTTTCGGCGGTTGATGAGTCCGGTCAACTCGTCTCGGGTCGCAATCTCTGTGAGCTGCTGTTCTGCTTTTTTGCGTTGGGTGACATCTATTCCGATACCCCAGGTGTACCAGCCAGGAATAGGGGCCTTGACGCTGGTGTTAGACCAGGACAGAGTACGTATGTCCCCGTTTTTGCATAAAAGGTCGACTTCCCAGTCACGGTAACTGCCGTTAAATTCAAGAAACTCTTTAATGTTTTTGGCGCGCTGGACCGGGTCAGGGTAGAAAAGTTCCAATGCATTGGGATTGCCAACAATTTCGGCACTGGTGTAGCCGGTGATCCGTTCGCACTCCTTGTTCCAGAAAAGAACCACCCCGTTCTCATCCACGGCATCAAACATGACGGGCATGTTTTCAACCACCTTTTTAAATACCGGCCATAGGTCTGATGCCTCTTTCAGGGTGTCCCGGTTGGCATTGCCGGGTTTACGGCTCTCCAGTTTGTCATGGTTGAAATAGAGATAAAGAAGTCCGGTGAGGAGGAAGGTGAGACCGATGGTCGTAAGGCTGAGGAGAGCGATACCGCTATCATCAGGTGAATACAGCTGGAGGCACTGGCATCCCAGGATTAAAAAAATGAGACCACCAATAAAGAGCTTCAACCTTTTGAACATGGATAACCAACCCCTTTTTAAACAGATCTGTGTATGCCGTGTCTGGAAATATAGTAAACAGGCAATACAGTAAAAAGCTGGCAACTGGCAACAATAAAGGTGATAGTTTATTCATGTCTTGGGCGTGATGCTTTTCAAAAGGAGGCCTCTATCCCTTGGAACTTCTTCTTAAACCAGAATCATATGGTTTATTAACTATCGTTAGAGTCACTTGAGGCACGGTTAAGCTGAAAAGGTGCAGTGGGAAAGGGGCGCGTCTCTCTCCTTTTCCCCTTTTTTCAATGGTTAAAACGTGGTAGTGCGGGGGCTTCGCTAATTCTTAAGACTCACTTCCACGCGATCCTGGAAATGAGTCCGGGTTTTATGCTCTCAGAAGACGATTTTCTCTCTTTTGACTTCGGACAGATGGCATTTGGTGTGGAAAATTCAGAGCGATTGAAAAAATATCGTGAATATCTTTACCATGCCGGTGCCATTGGCAAGCGTGGATTCTAATCCACAAGCCGGCCGCGATCGTTACCTTTCCGTATTTTTCAGTCAGCCGTTGGTGTCATATAGTTGGGATTGCGGGGTTCCACCAGACGTTTGAGATCAAGCCAGAACTGAGTTCGCGGTTCCGAATCCGGTGGCTGTTGAATCGGCAATTCAAGGAAAGGGACCGTCATGTTCAAGGCGTGAAATTTCTCCGATAGAATTTCAGCCATAATGCCCATGAGCAAGGGCTCTTCAGGCTCAGGTTTCTCAACAGGTATGGGCGATTCCGTGTTGTACCTGTTGACCTTGTGCTTGCCCCAGTGGATGCCGCAGGTCGGGCTGTTGCGCAGTCCGATATAGCCGACCAGGCGAAAGCCATTTTTCAGAAATTCTTCAACCATCAGTAAGGGGGTCTGCAGAAGTTCTTTGCAATGATTCCGGAAAAAAATATTGTCATATTGCTGCCTTCCCTGGGGATTGCGCTGCAATCCCATGGCGGTGGTCTCCGGGCAAGGGTATTGAATGATACCGACCCGTAATTTCATAAAATAATCCACCAGCTCATGGGACAGGGGGAAATTCTGCCCCAGCACGTGAACGCGGCAGTATGGGTTGATTAAACACTGGGCAACCAGAATGATTTTTTTGTCTTTTTTTCCCATGATGGGGCTCCTTATTTGCGGAGGAGGTGGGTGGAGAGCTCTGAGTGTGGGTGATGTCAGGACGCATTTTCCCGGGTATTACGTGGGGAAACAGACAGCCTAAAATAATAAATTGTTATTACAGCCTGTTGTCGTGAAATATCCGGCAAAGGGTTTTCATTTCAAGATGACAATCTCGTTACCTGGGGTCGCTCGGGAGCCTTGTTTACACATGGCAAGGAAGGGGGCATGTGGGGGGTGTTACGTTTTACATGGGCGCATTAAACATTTGAATCAGTCTTATCTTACAATGGTTTAGCATAGGCTGGTTCCCAGGGCAAGTGCGGCTGTAAATGACAACGTCCCCATTGTATACCTTGTTGGGTTTGGCTTGAAGATCGGGAGCGTGCCCAAATGACAAGGTCGGCAACATCTGGGATGTTCAGATCTTTTATTTCGTAACAATCCAGTGAGGGCCAATCGGCCAACATCTCATGCTGTTTTGGAAAGGTGCTCCCTCTGCTCTTCAAGGCTGTCGATGCATCGCTGCCAATGCCTTTGGCAATTTTTGCCACCTGTGTGCAGCAGCTCGCGGAACCGGTTGATCAGCCGCTTCATGTCGGCCGGGGACAGGTAGTCCTCGGCGCAATCGATCAGGGCGATCCGCACGCCGTAGTCATCGGTGCGGGTTAATGCAAAGACCCGGTCTGCAAGGTCCTTTTTTTCCGGGTGATGGGGTGCATAAGACAAAAAGAGGTCCCTGGCCTCATAGGTGTAGACGTCTCCGACGGTTCCGCCAGAATCATCGCATATCTCAAGGACCACCTCATCGGTCTCAAAAAAGTCCAGCACCAGCTCCGCGCCCAGGCAAGGGTCCTCAGCTGAGCCTGCGTAAATATCATCTAGGATCCCGCCCAATCGGTAGATCAGGGCCGAGGTTTCATCCCATGCGAAATACTCGGTGCTGTGTTTTAGCTCGGAAAGCTTGGCCCTGACTCGCTCCACGTTACCTTCGGCTGTGGACAGCATGCGCGAGATTACATCAAAGACCTCAGGGTGTGTCTCTCCCAATTCCAGGAGGGTGTCTGCTAAAACCTCTTCGCCTAAAGCCATCAATCGCTGTTTTTTGTCGTCACTCATCGCTTGAATCCCTCGAGAAATTTATATAAATACATCAAATCTTACATGAACAACGCATGGATGACAGCAAAAAACCATTCGAGATTTAGCCGTATGAGAACTCGAGGTACTCGGCGTATCGACAGCCGAAGAGCATTCGTAACCCCGCTTTCAAGGTGGCCCACCTTGCCGCCGGAGGCATTTTTTACTTCAGGGTTTCAATAAAACATCCTCCCGATCCCCCCGAGTCCTCTTTTTCAGCCTCCACCCATGCCGCTTGAACCGCCGAGAAATGATAGACCTTGATTTCGATGGAGGTGGGATGATTCATCCTTGATCCGGGTACGACAAAGCCCTGGCCTTCGGGCGTCACATTGCCTTGCCTGTCGCAGACCTGTTCCCATGTCTGGCCGTCGTATAAAAAGACGCTGAGGGTGCTCGCGTCCCTGTCCCCGCAGGGGATAATAAGCTTGACCGGCACGTTGAACACGGCTGGCGGCCTGAGGTTCATGGGCAGGTTCACCGCGGTGACGCCCTCGACGTTTAGCTGCGGGATCTCTTCTGACGGGCCGAAACCGGGTGTCACAGGGCCGGTGCTGTCATAGACGATGGTGGCCCCTTTGAGTCCGGCGCTTAGTGCTTTCACCCCGGCATCGTACTCGCCGACCAACGCAGGATCTTCCGAGGTCAGCCTTTCCACCTTCGGCCCGGCAGCCGCTGCATACGTGTGCGCCTGTTCTGTTTCCACGTTAAAGGCGAATACAGCGGGTGTCATCGTCCCTCCTCGCCGATCCGTTGCCTCCATCGTGACATTGACCGTGGTATCAAAGGCATAGGTCGGATCCAGGGCGTCTTCTTCGGATCTGTCGTAGGCCACCCACACCTCTTTGACCCTGTCTTCCGGGTCGTCGGTCAGCCGGACGATGCGGACCACGTTCGTATCATAAAGGTTCCGATCATAGGCGGGCGCCTGGCCATCGTTGATATGAAACACAATGCTTTGCCCGTCTCTGAGGTCTATGCCGTCCGCGTCCCTGATGCAGGCGGCAAAACAGGTATTGTTCGGTATGCGGGTATTATCGCTGATACCCGCTTTGTCATGGGGGATGGTCTCGGGAATGATCGGGGGCGTGGGCACAGGCCGCACCGGATCGTGGGGGCTTGATTCTCCGTCATCCACCTGGCCGTTGGCGTTGGCATCTTCTTCGCCGTCCATCCACCCATCTCCATCGGTATCCGGTTTCCACGGGATGGTTTGGGTGGTGGGGTCCGAATCCGGGATAAACACCGCCGTATCGGTATCCGGGCCGATGGCACCGGCGGTCAGGCCGGTTTCAGTTCCATCCTGGATGCCGTCGCCATCGGAATCCGCGCGGGTCGGATCTGTTTCTCCAGGGTCCACCATCCCGTCCCCGTCCAGATCCTCTAAGGAGTCGGGAATGCCGTCATCATCGGTGTCCTCGTCGACATTTTCAACTGTAATGAGAAACGATTTTTCAAAACTACTGGTGGACCCGTCATTGACCCGGACTCGAATCGTGTAGTGATTCCGGGCCTCAAAATCAAAGACAGCGGAGGTTTGCAGCGCCTCACCATTTATAGCAAAAAAGCCGTTGTCTTCATCCCCGGTTCCTGACACCAACTCGAAGGTATGCGTGCCGGCCGGATCAGAGGTGAACAAGTTGCCCACACGGGTGCCGACGGGTTGGTTTTCAGACACAAGATGGCTGTCAAGGGTAAGCTCCATGCCAGCGGTCTGAACATCTAAGGTCGCCGAGTTGTTCCGGGGACTGTTGCCCCCTTCGGCACTGACCCGGTAGTGATACTGTGAGCCACTGGTCAAGCCGGTGATGTCGACCTGGGTCACATCCCCCACATCAAGGCGATAATAACCGGGCACATACCGACCCCCGACCATGATGGCCGGATCGCCCATCAGGTTGAGGCCGAATTGGAGCCAGCGGGCCACGGTCCCGCCTAAGCTCAGGGCAATCAAGTCAGCCTTGTGCAGGGCAAAGGTTTCTCCTGAGGAGATGAAATCCGTTTCAAACAGGCGGGTGTAATACCTAATGGCATAATGCATTGAATCCCCGTAGCTGGAAAGGAAGGTATCGCTTGCGGGAGCTGAGTCCTGGCAAAACCAGCCATAATTGCTGGAACCTATATAAGTGAGGGCGCCACCCTTCGGGTTGCGGATAAACGCCTCGCTCAGGCAAGGATCCCGGTCACTATTATTAAACGCATTGCTCAAACAGGCGGTGGTGTAAACAAACGGCGTGAGCCCGGTCAGGGTTTCGATGTCGCCGCTGAAAATAGCGGAAGTCGCTCCTTCGAGTCCCCACGCTACTTGGTTTCCATGGGTGCTGCAGAACAGATGAGTCCACCCCTGGTTGTAGATGGCCTTGGCTGTCGCCGCGGAGAGGTCGTAATCGCCTGGCCACTGGGCGTCCCAGGAGGTCAGGGTGTCAAACAGAAGACCCAGGGTGTCCGGTTTGTGCAGGGGTTGGATGTGGTCGCGATAAAGCCTTCTGACCCACATCTCGGCATCGCTGACAGTTCTGTCGCTCGGCTCTCGGAATTGTAGGAGTCCGTCTGTCATGAGGTCCGTGGGCCGGTCCTCGCCAGAGTAAACATCATTAAGTTTCGAACCTGTCAACAGCATGGTGGATCTGGACAGAGCCTGTGGGTCGGTTTCAAAGGCGGTGAGTTTATCGACATAAGCCTTAACGTGGGCCACGGTTCTCACCGGGATCCGCCCCACGAGGACGTCCGGGGCCAGGTCCACATGGTCCGCCTCCTCTCCGTATATCTGGTTGCCGTTACCGTCCCAGTCGCCATCCAAGGCCGCGTAATAGAGGTCTGTGGGCATGTCCTCATTATAAGAGTCAACATGAACCGGACAGATTCTTGCCGGGACCACGGTGTCATCTCCGCCCAGGACGACATAGAGGAGGCCTTTTTGCTCAACATACTCTTGGATGCAGTGACGAATCTTGTCCTGCTTGTCTAAGCCCGTATACTCGGCGTCGATCTCTTCCAGGATTTTGATTTCACATCTCAGGCCTCCGGCGTCCTGTCGGTGTTGGGTGAGCGCACCAAAAGCCCCTGCCAGCTCTTGGCTGGTAATGATCAGGTAGTCTACCCCGTCTGTGCCCCTGCGTTTTGGAGTCTCAAGGACCGTACGTGGGTTAACGACCATGCTGTTGAGCGCATCTTGGAACAAGGGTTCTGCGGGCAAGCCCTGGCGGCGAGTTTCCTGGTAATGGACCGTGACCACCAGGCGCGTGGCCAGAAAGAGCTCTTGGGCCGCTGGGGCGTAGCGTACCGGGTTGAGTCTGAGGGAGACAAACGATTGCCCTCGCATGGTGGCATCCCCTTGCAGAACCGCCAGAGTTTCTGGGGTTTTTCCTGGTGCGGCATAGGCCGCCGGATCCGGTTCAACAAATCCGCTGGCAGGCAGACTGGGCGACTGAGCAGGTTGCACGGGGTAGAGGCGTGCGCCCGTTTTCAGGCTGACCTCTTCACCGCTGACGTCGATGCCGGTGACCTGGGCCCCGGATGGAATCATCAGGTTGATGTACCGGGCCGGCAGCCACGGGGTCCCCGGCGCATCCTGGGGCATCACACCGTCTTTCAAGTCGACGGTCATAAATCCTGATTCCTCGGTAAAATTCACATCACCGGGTACAAAGGAACATTCCACCGTTGTCATGCCCGGTTCGGTGCGGGTGACGGGCGAGCCGGATTGTTTCGTGTTTGGGCGAGAGCGCCTGGTCAAGGGGGCCCCCGATTCCCAGACGTCAATATAATAACCGGTGGCTCCGTCCACCGGAAGCCAGCTGGCGGTGAACTGGTTGGCGGTGACGGATGTGGCCTTAAGATCAGTGGGTGGGGAAAGATTTTCCGTTTTGAATGTATTTGTTTCACCGTAGGTGGTCTGGTCACCATGGGTGGCATAAGCCCGCGCATAATACTCAGTGGTGGCCGAAAGCCCCGTGATCAGACTGGAAAAAGAGCCGGCCTGACCCGTTTCAACGGTATGCTTGTCGGAGGTGGTGGGAATGGCCGCGGGGCTCCAGCACACGCCCCGGCTCGTGATGGGGGAGCCGTTGTCGGAAATCACGTTTCCTGTACAAAGGGCCGTGGTGGGGGTTACCTGGGACATTACCCCAGTCTTTACAATCGGTCCTCCGGAAGTCACGGAATCCATAGAGATTGTCACGTTGTATATAGCGATACAGTCGTCTGGTTCAGCCGTGCCGCTAAAGGCCAGGTAAATCTGGTCCAGATCGGACGGCAGGGCAATCGTGCAGGCCTTCAAATCCGATGGCAGCTTAAAAGAATCATCGGTCTGCCACGTCTCTTCGGAATTTTCTCTGTAATAAACCTGAATGTTGCCAACATCCTCACTGTCGTATTCAACGGACAATACCGGGCTTGCCACCCCGGCCAGGTCGATCTTGGGAGTGATCAGCCGGGCCTGATCACCCTCTGTCCTTGAACAAAAAATGGCCTCTATATCATCGGGATGATTTATGCTGCTTATTGAGTAACTCCATGGGGTGTTTCCGGAAACAATCTCCTGGGTCCAGCCTGGTGGGGCCTGAGTCTCATGGTCAAATCCTTCATAAAACAGGGATTGGAGGGTGGTAAACATCCTGTCCACCCCATAGCGCGTCCCCGCTGAGTTTCTTGCCACGGCACGAAAATGATACGTCGTCATTGGCTCGAGCCCGGCGATGGTTGTATTAAACTCAAGGTCATCAAGACTGGCACCTGCAAACTGTTCCGGGGTGGTGCTGCCGTAATCCTCCGTTAATCCGAACTCAAAATAATAATAGACGGGAACGGTTGTTTCACTGTTGTTTGGGTTGACCGTGCCATGTAGAACGGCCAGGGAAGAACTGACATCTGTGGCCGGTTTTGTGGTGGATAGCGGCATGTTTGCCGCTGCTTTTGAGTCAAAGGTGCCATCGAGGCCATAGGCTGTTATGTCGTTATCGTATTTTGCAACAAGGCGGTAATGATAGGTGGTCAAAGGAGACAAGTCTGTCAGTACAGTGGATACGGCCAGGTCCTGGGTGCCATCAAGCGAGCCCTCAATCTTTGTTGACGCGCCATAGTCTGTGTCCGGTCCGTATTCCACATAAGAGGTCGTGGCTGTACCATGGGGGTTGATCCATCCCGTTATTGTGGTTTGATCAAGACTCACCACAGCGTTTCCGGTACGTGCGTCAGGGGCGCCGGCGGACCCGGCTGTGGTGACATAATTTAAAGTGGAGTAGACGGATCCCCGGGCATTGGAGGCCACCACCCGATAATGGTAGGTGGTCTGGGGAGTCAACCCCGGCAGGACGATGGAGACATCTTCAAACGTGGTGCCAGAACCGGACGAAGCGGTGGCCGTGTCGGTCAGGCACTCAATCGTGGTCCCATATTCAACATGGACCTCGGTATTCTCTCCTTCCGGGTTGACCATGGCATTGAGGGTGGCCTGTGTGTCTGACGTATCGGTGGCTTCTGAGACACGAACAGACGGACCCTCACCTTCGTAAACCAGGTAGGTGCCTTCGCATGCCGCGTGGGCGGAGTTGTAACGGATGCGCATGTATCCGTTCTCCCCCCAGGTGTCCCCCCATGAGTTGCGTAATATCCAGCATCCGCCGCCGCCTTCGGGGGGTGTGTCGTCCCAGCCCACCAGGGAAATGACATGGTTGGTCGCGGCATAATAACAAATCCCGTTCGGGTCATCGTCGCAGGTTGTGTTTTGGTCTTCGTAGACACCGCTTGAATACGCCTGGAAGGCGTCGGTGACAAGAACAGAGACGTCAATGACACCAAAGGCCATGATGGCCCGTTTCATGGCGTCTATGTCTCCGCAGGAAATCCGATGCCAGGATTTGAATTGGGTGAGTGTTGGATACGAATCCGGGCATGCTTGATTGCCAAGGTCGTACGGGTGGTCCGTTTCATTGGCAATGCCGAAATCCACCAGGCCGTCTAACTCTTCGTAGTCGTAATCGGATCCATCGCAGCCGTCAAAACCTGTGTAGTGATCGGTAAGGCAAAACGCGATGAACGCCTCGGAAAAATCGGCGACATCGTTGTTGAATTTATTCGTGACAAAATTATAGGCGCCTTCAGCCGACGCGCTGGCCCCAAAGGCATAGCAGGATCCACAATTGCCCTGGTCTCGGACGGGTCCGATATATGAATGGCCTTCAACTCCCCGCCAGTCGAAGACATCCGGCAAGGCAAGGTGCTGCATGTCCTGGAGGGGGCCTTGGCTTATTGATCTGCGAAGGGCCTTGGATGCGCCGGGTGAACGACGGGAAAAAAATCGGCTCTTTTCACCCGGTGCCATAGTGAAAATAGGGGTGGCTTCTACGGTAAAGCTGTAGCCGTTGTGCTGGATTTTATCTTGAATGTCAGCCAGGGTATCACCGGGTTCAAAGCGAAGAGGACCGTCGGCGGGTGCTGCGGAAGCGATAGAAGCAAAAGCGAATAAAAAGTAGAGAAGTATGAATGCCGACTTGCTGAAATTTTTCACAAGGTTGCTCCTTTTACCACTGTGCTGAGCACAACGAACGTCATATCTGAAAAAGACCATCAAAAAAAATAATTAAGCAATAAAAATATCGGTAATTTTGAGAGAATCTTTAGCTTAATTTTTTAACCGGTAAAATGAGGGCGATTCGTGTGTGGAGATTCAAGCCTTGCCGCCGTGAAAGGAGATTGCGAATGCGCTTTCCCCCCTTGTCACGCCGGAGGCTTTTGCGTAGGCGGATGCCTCGGGGCAAATCACATTCGCCTTTGATTTAGATTGGTTTGAATCAATTTTTTAAAACCTGTTTATCAAACTTTTTAAAAGTTTAGCCCCCGGCAGGGTCGCCGGAGGCAATTTCAGTTCAGATTTCGCCTGTGTCTTCATCCCTTTTTATTTCAGTCCTTCAAAAAACAGGTCCCAAAAGGGATCGGCGTTCGGTTCCAGAAGGGGCTGCACGATTTTGTCTTTGAGGACGGTGTTTTCCTTTAATTTGGCGTCGAATCTGCCCAGGACGAAATGTTCGATTCCGAGCTCGTCCCAGACGTTCTGCACGTCTTGCACATGGCGGGGGTCGACAGCGGCCAGGAGGGTTCCTTCACTGATGGCCTGCCAGGGGTTAAAGCCCAATTCTCTGGCAAGGGTGGCAATATCCTCGGGTATTTCCACCTGATCGAAATCAACCATGACCGGGACACCCGACGCTTCGGACATCTCCCAGAGTCCTCCCTGAACTCCCCCTTCGGTGGCATCATGCATGGCATGCACACCGCCCGCTTTGAACGCGTGCAGGGCCTCCTGGACAACGCTGATCTGATTCGCCCGGTCACGCAGCGTATCGAGCATCTCCCCGGACATATTTTTTTCAAGTCGTTGTCGATGCACGATGGAGAGCAGGGCCGCGGCTTCGATGCACGGTCCCTTGGTCATTAATATCGTATCACCGTCTTTGGCTCCGCCGGGTGAGATCCATGCGTCCTTGTCCGCGGTGCCCCAAACGGTGACACCTCCCACGGTCGGCACGGTCACGGCCCCGTACCATCCGGTATGACCGCCTACAATGGAAATCCCCAGTTCTTCGGCTGCACGGGAAATGGCGGTAATGATCGTGCGGGCGTCCTCTTCGGGGGAGCCCAGGGGAAGCAGGAGGGTGTAAGTCATGAACTGCGGATTGACTCCGGTGACGGCGATATCACTGGCACCGATATGCACCGTGAACCATCCCATGAGATCCAGGGGGAGTCCGGGAGCGGGAAAAATGGGGTCTTCGGCAATGGCCATGACCCGTCCATCCTGGGTCTCTATGATCGCCGCATCCAACCCCGGGCCAGGGCCCACCAGCAGGCTGTCGCACGGTTTTCCCAAGGCTCCCTGTACCAGCCCCTGCAATCGCGAGGGGCTCGGTTTACCCACCAAATTACTCATGATCGACCTTCCTTCCTAAAACATCTTCCACATCTGTTATTTTTCCCTGCAGGCGCCCCGTGGCTCCTTTGCGATCATCCAGGGTGATGGAGGTGAGCACCCGGGGTGCCCGCTTCATCATCAGGTTATGGCAGCCCATGATCAGCGCCATGACCTCGGCCTGATCTCCCTCAATGGTTGTCTGCATGGCCCCAAGCCTGTAGTCCAGGCCGGAGGCAGCGATCAGTTCCACCACAGCGGCGATATGTTCCTTCAGCTCTTCTCCCACCCCAAAGGGTAGAATGGTAAAACTTGCCAGCATGATACACCTCAATGTGAATTTTTTTTTTGAGAGCCGCGGCGTGATTACTTAACGTGTCTTCAATGATCATCGCGTCACCCCTCTTCGATTTAGCGAATTGTGTAACCCGGATATTTCTGAGTCATCATGATCAGACGTCTTTTTGCTGCGATTAAAGTCGGGCCGTGGCTTTTTATGTTGCCCACTCAGTCGATTGACGGACAACGGAGGACTATACCGGATTTGGTGTGCCAATGCCAGAGATGGTGTGGCGGGCTCGATGGGGTCTCACGACCAGGTGAAGGGGAATGTATTCTCATAAGGGATGTGACTGTCGACGGAAGGTTGAATCGTATTCCATATTTCTCTAACTGCAAATTTTACAAAATTAGAGAAGGTGGCCGAAGCGAAGATCAAGGCCTGATTTGCTTGACCGCTTGTGTTTTGCCGCGCAGCATGCCTCAAATTTGCAGCTTCGGCCGGTCTGAACTTAAACGCTTTGATTTTCAGCTCAATTGCCGATACAATGTTTTTGTTTTATTTCGCCCGGCTGCCGCTCCACGTGCATGGTATTCACTGTTCTTAACGCTTCCTCTCCTGTTCTGTACAAACGCATAAATATTGTCTTCGGTGACACCCTAACCCGTATATTTCATGAGAAAAAAATCAGGACTAAGGAATAATTCATAATTACAGTTCTTTGCAGTCATATTTTTAGTCGTTTCAAAAATGCAAAATGTAATCCACGGTATTCTGTCAGATTTTCTCACCCTTCGGGCGAGCCCAGACATTTAGTGAAAAACCACGATACAAAAGAATATATATATTCATTATAGGGCGTTGAGGTGGAAAACCAGGTATTCGAAAAACACAACACATACCACCATACGCTGCACGAATGCGGACGCGATAACGTCTGAGTGACGTCACCCGAAGCGCCTTCGCAAACTCGCTTTCAAGGTGCCGCCACCTTGCCACAGGAGGCTCGTTTTTGCCTCGAACTTTAACCATAAGAAGGCAACGTTGGCGATATTCCTTAATATTTGGTCCTTAGCGACGCAAACCCAAGCCTGATAAGGAGAATAAGATGAATGACGGTAGCAAGTGCCCGGTAACAGGCAAGTCTGGCAGCCCCAGGGCGGGGAAAGGGACCTCGAATCGGTTCTGGTGGCCGAATCAATTGAACCTGAAGGTGCTTCATCAGAATTCTCACATGCTCAATCCGATGGGGGAGGCCTTTGATTACGCGGAAGCCTTCAAGTCCCTCGACCTGAAGGCCGTGAAGCAGGACCTTTATGCGCTGATGACCGACTCGAAGGACTGGTGGCCAGCTGACTACGGTCACTACGGGGGGCTTTTTATCCGCATGGCGTGGCACAGCGCAGGCACCTACCGCACCGGAGATGGCCGGGGCGGGGCAGGGTCCGGCAATCAGCGTTTGGCTCCGGTGAACAGCTGGCCTGACAATGTGAACTTAGATAAGGCGCGTCGTCTGCTTTGGCCGATTAAGCAGAAATACGGTCAGAAAATCTCCTGGGCCGATCTTCTGATCCTTGCCGGCAACTGTGCCCTCGAGTCCATGGGGTTCAAAACCTTTGGCTTCTCCGGCGGGCGTGTGGATGTTTGGGAGCCCGAAGAGGACATTTACTGGGGGACGGAGACGGAGTGGCTTGGCGATACGCGTTACTCCGGTGATCGGGAACTCGAAGACCCGCTCGCCGCCGTGCAGATGGGGCTCATCTACGTGAACCCGGAAGGGCCAAACGGTCATCCGGATCCCGTGGCCTCGGGTCGCGACGTTCGCGAAACCTTTGCGCGTATGGCGATGAACGACGAAGAGACCGTTGCACTTGTCGCTGGCGGGCATACCTTTGGCAAGTGCCATGGCGCCGGCAATGCAGCGCTGGTGGGGCCGGAGCCCGAAGCCGCCCCCATGGAAGAGCAAGGCTTGGGCTGGAAGAGCCGTTTCGGCAGTGGTAAAGGGGGAGATACCATCGGCAGCGGCATCGAGGGGGCCTGGAAGCCAAACCCGACTCAGTGGGACATGGGCTATCTGAATGTGCTGTTTAAATACGAGTGGGAACTGGTTAAGAGCCCGTCCGGTGCAAATCAGTGGCTGGCACGGGACGTGGATGATGAGGACAGGGTCGTCGACGCCCACGACCCATCCAAGACACATCGGCCGATGATGACCACAGCAGACCTCTCCCTTCGCTTCGACCCGATTTATGAGCCCATCGCGCGGCGCTACCAGCAAAACCCCGACGACTTCGCGGACGCCTTCGCCAGGGCGTGGTTCAAGTTGACCCACCGCGATATGGGCCCCCGCACATGCTACCTTGGCGCCGAGGTACCGGCAGAGGAGTTGATCTGGCAAGATCCGGTACCCGCCGTCGATCATGAGCTGATCAATGCATCGGACATTGCAGACCTCAAGGCCAGAATTCTTGCTTCGGGCCTGTCGATCTCGCAACTGGTCTCCACCGCCTGGGCTTCGGCGTCCACATTCCGCGGTTCCGACAAGCGCGGCGGGGCCAATGGGGCGCGCATTCGTCTATCACCGCAAAAGCATTGGGAGGTCAACCAGCCGGATCAGCTGAAAACCGTGCTGCAAGCCTTTGAGGAAATTCAAAAGGCCTTCAACAGCGCGCAGTCTGGGCAAAAGAGGGTCTCGCTTGCCGACCTTATCGTTCTTGGGGGGTGCGCAGCCGTTGAACAGGCGGTGAAAAATGCCGGGCATCTCGTGCAGGTTCCTTTCGCTCCGGGTCGGATGGATGCGTCGCAGGAACAAACCGATGTGGCGTCCTTTGCCGTCCTCGAACCGGTGGCCGATGGGTTCCGCAACTACCTGAAAACCAAATTTTCAGTCCGGGCAGAGGAGCTGCTGGTTGATCGCGCGCAACTGCTGAGGTTGACCGCGCCGGAGATGACGGTTCTTGTGGGCGGTATGCGCGTCTTGAATGCCAACTTCGGACAGTCGCAGCACGGCGTTTTTACCCGGCGACCCGAAACACTTACCCATGACTTTTTCGTAAATCTGCTCGACATGAAAACGAGGTGGGAGGCCAGCCCGGAAGATGAAGACGTGTTCGAGGGCCGCGATCGGAAGAGCGGTGAACTCAAGTGGACCGGTACCCGTGTGGATCTCGTTTTCGGTTCGAATTCCCAACTCCGCGCCATGGCGGAAGTCTACGCATGCGAGGGCTCCCAGGAAAAGTTCCTGCACGATTTTATCGCGGCGTGGAACAAGATTATGTGCCTGGACCGTTTCGACATCGTCTGATGGCAGCTCCAACGTCTTTTGGCGCTGCTTGCAAAGAGGTAAGAAAGTGCACAGCTAAAAACCGGTTCCAGTCGATGGCATCACGCTGCCGCTGGAACCGGAATTCAATTTGTAAACTGGCTTTCAAGGTGGCTCACCTATTCGCCAGAGTTATCCCGGTTAAAGTCAACCCGTGAATTGACACGCAAACACCGACAGCTCATGTGCTTGAGACATCCGTTGTCACCCCTCACCCGTCGCGCGAATGCGGACGCGAGGTGCCCAGGGTAGCGCCAGCCGTAGAGCATTCGCAAACCCGCTTTCAAGGTGGCGCCACCTTGCCGCTGGCGGCTTGCTTTTTGACTTATTTTATGGGGGTGGGTATGTTTCGTGACGGCAAGTAGCAGATGTCCTCAAATCCTCTCTTGCGGAGGGGAGGCATACGCTTGTCAATACATTGAGCTGGACCGGGATGTCACGGCCCGTTTTTCCGAAGTTCTGGATCCCAGACGCTTTTTTTGACCGGTTCTTTTTTTTATCTTTCGGACGGGCCGATTGAGCGTCGGGCTTTTGGCGTGACGACAACAAAATCTGATCAAGGCACATGAAACGAATTATTACTTTTATCACCGGGCAATGGTTTTTACTCTGGGTACTCTCGTTTACGGTCTTTTTAACCTCGGGTAACGGAGAAAATTGGGCAAGATGGCAATGGGGAATAAAGTATGACGCCAATGAATGGGGCGGAATGCTGGTCTCAATTTTGCTGGTGATGCTTCTTTCTGGGGCCGCATTGGTGTGGCTTTATTATTATTTCATCAAACATTGGGCTCATTGGCGGGAGCAGGGCGTTGTTTCTGTAGAAAAGACGACGATGATCGCTACCATTCCCCCGGGGTTTCTCTTTTTTGTTCTGAACGGATTCGATCCTTTTTTCCCGGTCTTCCGGTTTATCGCTCACCTGTTTACAGCTGGGTACGGTATGCCCCGGTTGATGACCTATCTTGCCCTTCCTCTTTTGGGCGTCGCGCTTCTGGGATGGGTTTTCCCGATCGTCATGGAAGGCTCCAGAAAAATCGCCCTTTCAATCGTGGCTTCCTGGATGACGATTCCTGTCATCACGTTTACCGATGGGGTGGTTGGCGGGACAAGGTCCGGTTGGACGGGGTATCTTAATCTGGCGGACACCGCCCTTCCTGTTTATGTGGCCGCCTCGGTGCCTCTTGCATATATTGGCAGCGTTGTGATGTTGACGGCCCTTGGCAAACGTCGTGAAAAACAGGTCACTGCGGCATGATTTAAAAAGGCAGGAAAGAGGGATGGAAACAGAAAAGCCGCATTTAGGTGCGGCTTTTCTGTTTATCGCTTTTCATGCCACACACGGAGTGTGGCGTTCCAGCGGCAGGGTGCCGCTGAGGGGACCTTTTAGATCCTATTTGTGCATGGCGGTTCGGGTCAACAGGTTGGATTTGACATCAAAGTAGATCTCTATGGGGCCCTGGATGCCCGCGATGAGGGTGCGGATCTCCTCTTTTGCTTTCTCTACATGGGCCACGGGCTCAGGCAGTCTGATGGTGACCCTTCTTGCCTGGGAGGTGATTTCGGCGCTGTGGTATCTGTTGACGATGGCGGCCTTGAGGGTAGCGCAAAGGGCCATATCTTCGAGCTGGGCTTTGGCTTGTCGGGTCTCGGTGAAGTAATCCAGCTCCAGCGTCTTTAGGATGATAGTGACGCATTCGTCTATGGAAATATGGCGAAGGTTGATGACCAGGTCGTAGAGTTCACAACTGCGTGTGTCTGTTTTATAGAAGTACGTGCTCCAGTTGCAGCGCTCTTTATCGTCTTTTTCGAGGCGTTTTCTGGCCTCATCCTCGGAGATGTTTTCTCGCTCCATCTCTTCTGCGACCCGAGCCTCCATATCGGCCACGAGCCTGACCTTTAAAATGTGGGGGACATCCTGGACGAAAAAATGCCCGGCCAAACCATGGTACACCACATTGTCTTTTTTCAAGTGGGTCAGAAGAGCAGATTTGACAAAGGCGGTGTAGCTCTCTTTTGCGTGGGAAAAATGATCATAGCCGGTTGGGCCGTCGTGGATGGCTTTGGCGAGCATGGGTTCCGGGACGTTGAATTGTTCAGAGGCTTCCAGGAGAACTTCCCGGGAGAGGCACTCATATCCCAGGGTTTCCGCGACTTTTTCCGCGACGATCTTTCCTTTGCTGCAGGATGGGCGAGAGATGGTGATGATCGACATGGTGCCTCCTTTGTGGGGTATGGATCCGGGGGTTTGCGTCTTGTATCGGGGCAGGCCCGGGAGGAGACTCGGCAAGCTGTCGGGCAGTCCTCTGTACCTGAGTGGTACGGACCTTGTTGAGGTTTAGCATAAGTCCTATTCCAAGACAAGGACACCACCGTGGGGTTGCGTGCAAGAGGCTATTCAATCACAAAACACACGAAAAATGCGAAAAGGGCCAGCATCCGAAGCCCCCACATGAGATTTTGTTGTTTCGCGTTTTTTACGCGTCCTGTTCGGGGTCTATGTACTCGAGGATGTCGCCGGGCTGGCATTTGAGGTGCCGGCATATGGCGTCCAGGGTTGACAGTCGAACGGCTTTGGCCTTGCCGGTTTTGAGGATGGATAAATTTTGTTCGGTAATTCCGATCAGTTTGGCCAGCTGAACCGACTTCATCTTCCGTTTGGCCAGAACCACGTCTAAATTCACAATAATAGGCATCGTCGCTCCGTCTATACGGTTAATTCATTCTCTTCGTTCAAGACCCTGCCTTCATCCATCACCCATGCAATGAAAAAGACGACCCCTCCGATCACCAGGGTGGTGAGCTCCGGTGAGCCGAATGAGACGCCGATGACTCTGCTTCCCGGAGGGTTGCCCAAAGAGAAGATAACGCTCTTGGCCGATTCGTAGACGATGGATGCGAGAACCCAGAGCACAAGGCCCTTTGCGGTTTTTTTAAAAAGGATGACATGTTCGAAGGAGAAGATGACGCCTTGTCTGTAATACGAAAAGAGCTGCCGGATATTGATGAGGCCATAGCCCAGAGCCGACATGGGAAGCAGGCTGAAGGCAAAGCCAAGGACCTGAAGCGTCACGGGCAGGTGGTTCGGGCTCAGGCCGGGGGCGTTGATATTTACGGAGATCAGGGTGTCGGGCAGTTGATTGATCAGGATCCAGTACAAAAGATAATAGAAGGGGATGATGGCAAGGAATCCGGAGAGAAGAAGGTAAAAGTTCCGGCTGTGTTTTTTGATTTTCGACACGTTATCCATGGGGGTCTCCTGTGTTGTTTTTTCGTAGATCGTACCATGGCGTTCTCTTTTGTCAATCATTCATTATTGTTTTACGATAATGAATGGGTCTTATTCTTCTAAGCTTTGTTCCTGTTTCAGGCCCCCGGCGCGATTGCCGGGGGCTTTTTTTATGGGGGATTATTCAGAGTCCAGGGCCAGGGCGATGGCCTCACCGCAGCTGAAAGCTTCGGCTCCCTCCGTTGCAGGGATCAGAGTGTACTCACCGACCTTTTCGCCCTGTTGTGCCAGCTCATGGAGGCGGCTGCAGGTGGCTTCTATGGCCAGGGTTCCGTCAAGGCTTCCGGCGACATAGTTTTTGGGGATAAAGACACGCTGAACGGAAGCCCGGACGCGTCCGTCGGTGCATTTTTTTGCCTGGACATCCAGAATGCGTCCTTCACCATTGGTGAAATAAGTGGTTTCCCCTCCGTTTTGATTCAGAGACACCATCGCCAGATCGTAAAGTTCGCTTCCTTCGTGGGCAACCCGTCCGAACATGAAATCCATCATGCCGGCTGACGCCTGGGTGCTGCATAAGGTAATGGCGCAAAGCACCAGCAGGGTAGAGACGATACGTGAATGGGCGGCAGTTGTTTTTTTCATGGTTCCAATACTCCTGGTTCTATATGTGATTTAAAGGCCGATCGCTGTGGGTGGTTGACGCGCTGGACACGTGCCCGGCGGTCTCTGTTTTCCGGCGACTCGCCATCCGTGAAGAGGTTATACAAGCTTGATTAAAAATCATGTAGGGGGTAACAAAACATTTGATAGATGTATTTTATGCAATAAGTGGGAGGGCACGGATGATAGAAACCAATGAACAGCTTTTTTTGCGGGTGGTGGAAGCTGGAAGCCTGAAAGCTGCCGCGGAGCAGGTGGGGACTGATCCCTCTTCGGTGAGTCGTAAAATTGCCGGCTTAGAGGCGCGTCTCGGGGTGAAGCTGCTTCAGCGCTCCACCCGTCGTTCTGAGCCCACGGAGGCGGGATTTCTTTATTACGAAGGCATGCGCAAGTTGTTGGATGAGCAGGCAGCCCTTGAGGCCAATGTGGCCCGGGAGACAGAGACTCCCAGGGGATTGCTTCGCGTCAGCGCACCCAATAATGTGGGGGAGGCGCATGTCGCCCCGGTACTCACCTCCATGGTGACGATGTACCCGGACCTGAAGGTGGAGCTTATTCTCATGGGAGAGGCACCGGATCTAAACGAAAAGGGAATCGATGTGTCTATTCGTGTCGGACCTCTTCCCGATTCCACCCTGATCTGTCGTAAACTGGCGGAGGTTCCCATGGTGCTGGTCGCTTCACCGGGGTATCTCAAAGGGAGGCCTTTTCCGAATGAGCCCAGGGACTTGTTAGATCATGATTTTCTCTTGTTTTCGAGAAAGCTTCAGGCAGAACCCTTAGCGTTCATCGGCCCGGATGGACTCCAGACGGTGAAGGTCACCGGCAAATTTATTATCAACAGTGTTTCGATATTGCACAGGCTCACTGAGGAGGGCCTGGGGATCAGCATCGGGAGCCGGCTGGTGTTGAGGGATCGACTTGACAGCGGTGAGCTGGTGCAGCTGTTGCCCGGGTATCAGATGACCCCGTATCCTCTCTATGCCACCTATGCCTCCACGGCCTTTGTTCCGGCAAAAATTCGCTGCTTTGTGGATCTCATGGTCCGGTATTCGTCCGGTGTGTTCAGAGACTGAGGCTTCTCGCTCTGAGAACGCAGGGGCTTGTGTACCAAGGGCGGCGCGTTCTGCTTACTCACCGGGGGCAATCATTGTCTCCGGGCGCACCAGGGCATCGAACTCCTCTTCGGTGACGAAGCCGCTGGAAAGAGCGGCGTCGCGAAGGGTGCAGCCTTTGGTCAGGGCCTCTCTGGCGAGTCGGGCCGCCTTGTCGTAGCCGATGAGAGGGACCAGGGCGGTGACCAGCATAAGGGATTGGTCCCGCAGCTCGGTGATGCGGACAGTGTTGGGCTGGAGTCCTTGAATGCAGTGCTCGGTGAGGCTCATGACAGCATCGGAGAGGAGTCGAATCGATTGGAGAACGTTGAAGATGATGACTGGTTTGAAGGCGTTGAGTTCCAGGTGCCCTTGCGCTCCGGCGATGGTAACGGTGGTGTGATTGCCCATGACCTGGGCGCACACCATGGTCATGGCCTCGCACTGGGTGGGGTTGATTTTTCCGGGCATGATGGAAGAACCGGGCTCGTTTTCCGGCAGGGCAAGTTCACCGAGCCCGCAACGGGGCCCGGAGCCGAGAAGCCGGATGTCGTTGGCGATCTTGTTGAGGCTGATGGCCAGGGTGTTTAAGACCCCGGAGATCTCTACCATGGCGTCATGGGTGGCCAGGGCTTCAAACTTGTTCTCCGCTGAGACAAAGGGCCACCCCGTATAGGTCGCCACTTCGGCGGCGAACGCCTCGGCAAACCCGCTCTTTGAATTTAACCCGGTGCCCACGGCCGTTCCGCCCTGGGCCAGGGGGTAGAGGCGTTTGAGGCTGTCCTGAACTCGGTCTATGCCCAGCCCCACCTGGGCGGCATAGCCGGAGAACTCCTGGCCCAGGGAGAGGGGGGTGGCATCCTGAAGGTGGGTTCGCCCGATTTTGATGATGTCCTTCCAGGCCCCGGCCTTGTCGTCAAGGGCGGCGTGAAGGCCTTCCATGGCAGGGAAGAGACGGTGGTGCAGCGCTTCCACGGTGGCGATGTGCATGGCCGTGGGGAAGGTGTCGTTGGAGGACTGGCTTAAGTTGCAGTGGTCGTTGGGATGGACGGGGCTTTTGGAACCCATGGCGCTGCCCAGGCGCTGGTTGGCCCGGTTGGCGATGACCTCGTTTACGTTCATGTTGGACTGGGTGCCGGAGCCGGTTTGCCAGACCACCAGGGGGAAATGGTCATCGAGGGTGCCGTCGATGACCTCCCGGGTGGCATCGGCAATGGCTGCGCCCAGGGTTTTATGGAGGGTGTTTTGTTTGAGATTGGCAAGGGCCGCACACAATTTAACGATTCCCAAGGCCCGGATCAGGGGGGGCGGCAGGCGCTCATCTCCGACGTTGAAATGCTGGAGGGCTCGCTGGGTCTGGGCGCCCCAGAAAGCATTCGCCGGGACGGCAATGGGACCCATCGAATCGGTTTCATTGCGGGTATCGTGCATCGTATGCGCTCCTTTATGGGGGTGGGAAGAGAGGCTTGAAATGAGGCCTGCGTGGGGTAAGACGTATCAGGTGTTCCGGGACTGTGGTGGCAGCACAAGGGGCAGGTGCGGGAGAGGGCTTTTCTGTTAATGTACCGTGGTTTGTCTTCTTTTGTAAAGTTTTGGGGAGATGCCCGGAAAAACAGGGGGTGAAGGGTTCGTTCTAAAACAGGGGCAGGACCCTGGGGGTGGCCGATTAGGCCAGCCAAGAGCCATTTAACTCCCAGGGGCACAGGCAGGACGTGGCAAAAGAGAGGGGGCAGGATGAAAGATCGCGGGTGTTTTGGGTTTTCCGTTGCGGCGCTATGATGCGTGGGTTGCAAAGACAGATGAGATAACAGACGGAGGCGAGGGTGACCCAGCCGGTGAGCATCATTTTCTGAATGAGGCCGCCCCCCTGTAGCAGGGTGTCTTGATTTACGAGGAAAAACCAGCCGATGATTCCCAGGAGAGTGATGAGACAGAACCCCCATCGTCGAGGCCCTTGGAAATTTGTGACCTCTTTTGGGCGGGTGGTGGCGAGGATGTCCCGGGCCATGTCCAGAAAGGTGAGGGGGGCGGAAATATCTTCGATGTGGATTTTAAGGGAGGTTTTTTCCCCTTCGAGCATGAGGATATCTCCCCTTTCATCCTGAAGGATCTCCCGGATGACGAGGGGGGCCTGGCCTTGTTGTGGGTTTCTGACGAGGACCCTGTCCTCTTTCAGGATCAGGAAAAACGATTTTCGGGTGGGGAAGCGGAGGCTCTTTTTTTCAGCAAACTGCATGCGCATCTTGACGCCTATATGCACACTGAGGGCTTCAAACAATCGGTGAAGGGTGCAGCAGGAGGCCGGAGTATTGCTGGTTGCCTTCAGGGTGAGTTCCGGAGAGGCACCTGTGAGGATGAGCGTTAAAGCATAGTGGTTGATTTCATACCCCCCTCGTGTGACCTGATGGCTTGAGGAGAGATAGAAGGTGGTGATCTCATCAAAGTGAATTCGGCCCTTATTCCATGAGAAGAAGGCGGTGCCCTCTTTGTAGACCAGCTGTAAATTTTTGATGTCGTGAGCGTCTGATTCCATGTTGTTGCACCCATTCCTGCTGATATTTTTGAGGCCATATTTTGAACCCATATTTTAGAAACGGGCTCTTTGTTTCTTCTTTTAAGTATCACAGGAAACGATGGGGGGCGTGTAACACAGCTCACACAGGACACCCCGGGGGGGCTGTTTTGAGATTTTCGAAGGGGGTTGTCCTCGCGGTCGGGTCAGCTTTTGCCGCCGACAATGAACGCTTTGATTTTTTTCAGGTACGGGATCACGACGGCTACGGCAATGGCGGCAAATATGTACTGGATGACGTGGAACCGGTGCTCTAAAAAATCAAAGCAGTAAAACCAGGCCATGATGGCTGTGAGGGTGCCAAGAAAGGTGGCGGATAAATTTCTGACGAGGTCCAGCCGCAGCATGTAACCGATGATGGACCCAATGACAGGGCCTGTCACCGGCAGGGGGGCCATGACAAAGAGAAAAATACCGATCCATCCATAGGGTTGTATTTTGTCTTTCTGCCCCAGGGCTTTTGCGTTGAGTCGGTCCATAAAGGTGATGATCCACGGGACCCTTAAGTAGCGTTGAGTGCTGAGGACAAAGCCGGCATAGGTGAAGCAGACGATGAGCACTTCGATATAAAAATTATAGCCAATGGTCAGGAGGGCTCCCATTCCGTTATAAATGCACAGTCCCACGCCTGCGGCCCGGCCGCCGACGGCATGGGCACCAAACACAAGGACGAGAGTTTCGGCTTTTTTAAGGTCGGTGACGCCGTAAAATCCGATAAATACCATGAGCAGAACACTTAAAAAGACGCCCACGAGCAGGATTTTGAATTCAAAGGAGTTGAAAAGGGTTTGTTTCATGGTGGCATCGGTACCATCAAGGATCGGTTAAGGTCAGTGGCGTGTGTCGGGTTCATGAAAGGATAGGCAGGTTTAAATCTGATTTTTATCACACTGCCCGTTTCTTTACCAAGGGATAATCGCTGTCACGAGGGGGGGGATCCATATCCATAGCCCGGATATTTCACGAGTCGGGTGCGCTTATCTGCAAGGCATCAGAGCTGCAGATGTAGTGGTTTACCTCAAAGTTCTGATAACGCAGCAGATGAGTGCACCCGGCTCGCCCGAAGGGTGAGAAAAGCGAACAGATAACCGTGAATTACATTTTGTATTTTTGAAATAACTGAATTTTCCGCAATAACCTATTTAAATAACAGCTTATTGTTTTGGGTTAATCGTTTTCTCGTGAAATATCCGGGATAGGTTCGTTGGTGCGTCTCTTACCTGTTGGGAACACAAGAACGCCCGTGTTCATGAAGCTCATGGATAAGGGCGTTCTTGTGTCCTGTCTTTTGGCGGTATTCAGCTCTTGATGCGGGAAAGAGCCTCTGGCGGCCCTGCCGGGGGCTAAACTTTTGCCGGATTTTATAAAGACGGGTTTAACAAACAGGCTTTAAAAATGGCTTTTATCAAATTTTATTTTAGCAACTCCACAAAGGCTTCCACGCGGGTCTGGAGCTGGCCCATGTCTTCCTGGCTGTAGTCGGTTTCGATGCGCAGGGTGGGGAGGCCGCCTTCTTCGAGTTCTTTTTCGATGGGCATGGCCTCCAGGGCGTAGGGCTGGCAGAAATTTAAGGTGTATTGGATGACGCCGTCGGCCTTGGACGCTTTTGCTAATTCTTTGATGTGGTCGGTGCGCTCGGTGTTGGGGGTGAAGATGGCGCAGTCGATGGCGAGGTAGCGGTCCACGAGGGCGTCGATGAGGCCGTCCAAATCGTCTGAGGAATCATCCGTGAGGTTGCGGCAGCCGCGTTCGCCCACGCAGGACTCTTCGGCGACGATGACGGCCCCGGAGGTCTCGATGATGGCGGGGAGCTTCCAGTTGGGCACGGCCATGGGACAGCCGGAGACGAGGATGCGGGGGGTGCCTTCGGGGATGACCGAGATCTTTTCTGCGATGCGTTTTTCAAGCTCATCACAGAGGGCGTTGACCGAGGCCGTGAAGCGGACGGGGTCGTCGTAGAAGAAGACCTGATTGGCGATGAGGGCGTCCAGCCCCGAGATGGGCAGGACGGTGCCTTGCCGCAGGGCGGCCAGCCGGGCCATGGCTTTTCGTTTGTCATTGACGATGGCGATCCCTTTTTTCAAGGCGGCCACGTCGATGGTTTTTCCGGTTAAGGCCTCCACAGCCTCTTTGTAGCGGATGAACTCCGCCTTTAAAAGGGCCTTGCCTTCAGCCGATTTAACCTGGGGCAGGTCCATGACGTAGAGGTTGTCCATCATGGTGCTTAAGGTCTCGTAGGCTTTCTTTTTGCCGTCACAGGTGTTTTCTCCCACCACCAGGTCCGAGCACTCGAGGTAGGGACAGACCTTGGCAAGCTTAAAGCCCATGGAGGACTTGATGAGGGCGCAGGTGTTTCTGGGGAGGTATTTCTCCACCTCGTCCATGGCAAAATCGGCCCCGGAGCAGAGACCGACGTGGACGGCCTCGGCCGCCAGGGTGATCTCTTCGGGCACGAAGACGCAGTAACAGCCAATCACCTTTCGGCCTTCGGCCCGTGCGTCCACCAGCTCCTGGATGCGCTGCCCGTGGACCTCGCTCATCACAAAATCAAAATACCCCATGTTTTCGGGGCGCTTCTTCTGGGCCAGATAGATGTCGCCGTAAGCCTGACCCAGCACGCTGAGCAGGGCGTCATGGGCCTCGATGTTGAGGCCGAGGTCTTTCCACATCGGGGTGTGATCGGTGGTCATGGGGTCTCCTTTGGGTGTGCTTATTAGGTTGTCGTGTAGAGATAAGGGGGCAGAAAAAAACAAAAGCATAAAAAGCAAGGCCCTGCCGGGGGGCTAAATTTTTGCCTGATTTTATGAAGACAGGTTTAACAAACAGGTTTTACAAAATAATATTGATTAAATTTCATCTTAAAAGCGGATGTGATTATCTCTTATTCACAGCCATGGGTTCCCTGTCCATTTCAGGCTTCAATGTCACCCACACCGGTGAGATTACGGCGGCGTCGTAGGATGGGCACCCATTTAATATCAAAGGGCGAAGCGTGCCCATCTGGCAGTCGGGAAACCCACAACGCTGAAAATTGCATAAATTTTGACGACGCAGCATCTCTCCCCGGTGATCGGTTGTACCCGCGCCAGATGGGCACGGCACACCCTTTGCCCATCCTACAGGTTGCCAGCAATACCCAGTGTACAGAGTTTATACTGCACCAAAACCTGCTTTCAAGGTGTCACACCTTGCCGCCGGAGTTATTCCGGTCAACGGCTGAGTTGGATTCTGCCCACCTACCGCTCATGTACTTGCGACGCACTGTGCGATTCCTTGCACTTCACGCGAATGCGGACGCATTTCAGCCCGAAGTGGCGACTCCCGATGGGCATTCGCAAACCCGCTTTCGAGGTGGCACACCTCGCCGCCCGGCTTTTCTCTTTTTCTCTTTAAATCATCTCCAGAAACGCCTCCACGCGGATTCGGATCTGTTCGGTATCTGACGGCGAGTAGCCGGTGTTGACGTGGAGGACGGGGATGCCGCATTGCCCTTCCAGGGTTTCGGCCAGGCGTGTGTGTTCCACGGTGTAGGGATGGCAGTTCTGGAGGGTGGCGTCGATGACTGCGTCCACGTGGAATTGGTCCACCAGGGAGACAAGAAATTCCAGGCGTTTTGTGTTGGGGCTCATGCAGGCGCAAGGGGTGCCGAGGTAGTGATCCGCCAGGGCGGTGATCATGTCCCTTTCTTTCGTGACGGGGCGGAAGATACTTTTGAGGCCACCGCAGTGTTCCTGGGCCACCACCTGTCCGCCCAGCTCCTCCACGAGTCTCAACACCTTGTCCGATCCGCTTCCCATGGGGCAGCCGGTGATGAGGACCCGGGGGCCGTTGGCTTTCCCGGTCTCGCCGGAGGCGACTTTCTCAATGGTCTGGAGGAGATCATCCAGCATGGCGTTGTAAGCGGGGAGGTCTACGGCCACGTTGCGTGACTCCATGACCGCAAGCATCTCTTTGCCGGACAGGGGCGGCACGGGGCGTGCCATGAGGTTTGAGAGGGCCATAAGTTTTTCATTGCGGGCGTTGATGAGGGTTGTCTCCCGGGTAAGGGCTTCATCGGTGATGGTGACCCCGGTCTGTTCTTCAATGAACGTTTTCAGCCGGGCCACTTCCGCGCGCCAGAAGGCTTTGGCAGAGGTGTTCTCCGCCGCATAGGGCAGCTGCATCACATGGACCGGTTTGAGTTTTGCCATGCGCTCGAACATCTTCTTTTTGCCGTCGCAGGTGGTCTCGCCGATGATGAGGTCGGCGGCCGTAAAGTAGGGGCAGGTTCCAGAGAGGGCAAACCCGTAGCTGGATTTGATTAAGGGGCAAAGGGCCGCCGGGAGTTCGGTTTCCGCTGTGGCAATGGGCTTTTCGCTCTTGCCGCAGAGGCTGACGGGGATCATGCCGGCGGCCCGCACGAGCTCTTCCGGGGCAAAGACGCAGTAGATGCCCGCCACCTTGATGCCGTTTTCCGGGGCCTCGGCAAGATCGCCCTGGCAGAGTTCGGATAAAAGGGAAAAGGGCTTCAGGGCTGCCAGGATATCGGGGTGTGTGGTTCGTTTCATAACTGCCTTCTATGGTTAAAGAACGGGAAAAACAGCCTCCGGCGGCAAGGTGGCGCCACCTTGAAAGCGGGTTTGCGAATGCGCATCGGGAAGCGTTTTTTGACGCTGTAATGCGTCCGCATTCGCGTGAAGGGTGTGGGGGGTACCTTGTACGTCGCACGTACATGAGCTACCGGTGTTTCAGTGTTCATTCATGCGTTACCATGCCCATTCACAACCTGGGATTCAGGAATGGCGAAGCCCCTGTGGCTGAAAATCTTCCGGTCACCGCAGGGTTGTCTGGTTTTATACGTTTGGAACGGCTGCCGGGGTTGATGAGCAGGGCGTGGATGGAGACCGCCCCCATGATGACGACGCCGTAGACCATTCGGGTCCACAGGCCGGACAGACCGATGCTGATAATGCCCGCCTCGATCATGCCGATGATGATGGATCCCACGAGGGTGCCGTAGAGGGTCCCTTTGCCCCCGAAGACCGAGGTGCCACCCACAAAGACGGCGGCAAAGACGAGGAGCATGTAGCCTTCCCCCTGGGTGGGCCACCAGCTGGCCATCTCCATGCAGACCATGGCGCCTGAAAGGCCTGTGACCATACCCATGAGCACAAAAACACCGGTTCGCACCCCTGCCACAGGGATTCCCATCATGCGGGCGGCGTCTGCGTTGTCCCCGCAGAATCTGAGGTGATCTCCAAAGATGTGCCGGTTTAACATCAGCCAGAGGAGCACCATGAGCAGGGCAAACCAGACCGCCTGGGCCGGGAGGACGCCAAACCAGCGGCCCACCATGACATGGTGAAAGGCGGTCTCGCGAATTTCAGCCATATTCACGGCCAGGCCGTCAGCCAGGAGCACGGTGGCCCCGCGCCAGAAGAATTGGGTGCCGATGGTGGCGATGATGGCCGGGACGCCGAACCCTACCACCAGGAGGCTGTTGAGACCGCCGGCAAGGGCACCGGTGAGAATCGCCGCGCCCATCCCCAGGGCCGGGCTTCCGGTCATGATAAAGACCTTGGAGAAGGCAAACCCGCAGGCCGCCATCACGGCGGGAAAAGAGAGGTCCATCTCTCCGGTGATGATGACCAGGGTCATGGCCAGGGCGATCATCCCGGCAAAGGGAATGGTGGAGAGATAGGCGATGTAGATCCTGGAATGGAGAAAGGTACGGGGCGCCAGGGCCATGAACCCCAGGATCAAGACAAGAAAGATGAGGGAAATGGCCCACTGAACCGCGTGAAATCGTATGTGTTCGGAAAGTTTGAGCATATCAGGACCATTTCATGAGGGTTGCGATGAGGGATTCGGGGGTCTCTTCGGCCTTATGGGCCTCATGCACCACCCGGCCATGCTGGATAAAGAGGAAGCGGTCTGCAACCTGATAGACGTGGTGCAGGTTATGGGAGATGAATATTCCAGACTTTCCGTTTTGTTTGAGGGCTTTGGCAAACCCCAGCACCTTATCCACCTCTTTGACGGCAAGGGCCGTGGTGGGTTCGTCTAAGATAACGACTCGGGCGTTGAAATACATGGCCCGTCCGATGGCAAGCCCCTGGCGCTCGCCCCCGGAGAGCACCGACACCGGCGCACCCGCCGAGAGCCCGGCTCCCCGTAAACCCAGGGTTTCGGTTAAGACCCGCATGGCCTCTTTTTTTTCATGGCGTTTTCGGATCAGCCCGAAGGCGTTGGTGCGGTGACGCCCCATGAAGAAGTTTCGCCAGATAGACTGGGATTCTCCCAGGGATTTGTCTTGAAAAACAGTCTCGATTCCCAGTTTTCGGGCAGACTTTACGGTGTGCCTGACCGGGTCAATGGCGTTTCCGCAGAAACGCAGGGCCCCGGTGTCAAAGGATTCCACCCCGGAGAGGATTTTGATCAGCGTCGATTTTCCGGCGCCGTTGTCTCCGATCAGGCCGAGAATCTCATTTTCATGCAAGGTTAGGTCAATTCCGTTTAACGCATCCACCTGGCCGTAAGACTTGGTGATGCCGGACAGTTCAATCAGGGGCGTCATGGGTGATCTCTTAATAAATAAAAAGAAAAAAAAGCAGCCTCCGGCGGCAAGGTGGAGGCACCTTGAAACCTGGTGGCGAATGCATGGAGGCCGTTATTATGCCTTTACTTTCGGGGCATTCGCGCCAAGGGTGAAATCCGGCAACCGTTCTCTAAGGAGACGCCGATTTCATTATTCCGAAAAACGGGGTGTGGGGCTCTCCGATCAACTTGCTGTTTACCGGTATCACGCCCGCGGCCTGGAAATTTTTTACCAAGGGGGCTTCACCATCTATAGACCCCAGGTGGGCCTCCGCCTCGCTGGGGCTCACCGTGTCCTAATGTATAGGAGCGCGGTGAGTTGTCAGTGACTTCGTGTATCACAATCGCATCGAACCTGGGGTACAGGGGATTTATCCCCTGTTATCTGAGGCCTTTTTTGGCGAGGGGGGCGATGAGCTTCAGGTTGTCGGCACCGATGAAGCCGCCGCCGGTGTCGATGTTGAGGCCGGAGAATCCGTATTTTTCAGTCAGGGCGATCTGAAGCACAGAAAAATAGCCCAGGAGGAAGGGCTGGGCGTCGCCGATGAGGTCCACGTAGCCGTTTTGGATGGCGGTGGCGGTTGCAGGCGACAGGGAGAAACCGGCGACATCAATGTCTGAAGGCCTCACGGCGGCGGTCCTGAGAAAATTTTCCATCTGGGCGGTCAAGGCACCGTGGTCCACCACCATGAGCTTGCAGTCGGGGTGGGAGGCCAGGTAACCGGTGACCACCGGGGTGCCCAATGAGGGGTCTTTGTCGATCTCAGGGGAGATCTCGAGGTAGTCCACGACAACGCCGGCTCCTTCCAGGATTTCGAGGATCCCGAGGGCTCGTCGGCCGCGGGTGGGGAGGCGTTTAAGCCCCCAGACAAAGGCCCGGTCGCCCTTTTTAAGGCCGAACCGCTGGAGGCACTCCGCGGCCATGCTTTTGCCCTGGGTGTAGTTGTCGGGGCCGATGAAACCGAAGCCCTCGGCCTGATATTTCCCTTGGGTTTTAGGAAGCGGGGTGTCCACGGTGGTCACGAGGATGCCGCTCTGACGCGCTTCGTTAATAAAGGGGGAAAAGGCCGCATCTCCGGGCAGGCCCATGATCACGATGCCGGTGGGTTTTTCGGCCAGGGCTTTTTTGAAGTTTTCGATCATCTTTTCCGGGCTCCAGTCGGAGTAGACAAAGGTGATCCTGGCACCGATATCACTGGCCGCGGCTTTGGCACCGTTATACACCACCGTGTTGTAGGTGCCGCCCACAGGGCCGCCGGTGTCGAACCAGATGTGCATGCCTTTTCCGGTTTCAGGCATGTTTGCCGCAGAGGCCATGGGCGAGGCGATGAAGAGGAACAGAACAAATGTCAGAAGTCGTTTCAGCATGTCGAGTGTCCTTGGTTTAAAACCTGTTTGTTAAACCCGTTTTTATAAAATCAGGCAAAAGTTTAGTCCCCGGCAGGGCCGCCGGAGGCTTTTTTGCTCTTTTAATTCGCCAGGAGTGCAGCGCCCAGGGCCACCACGGTCTGGGGCGATTCCGGGATCACCACCTCGGTTTGGAGGGCTTCGGCCAGCAGGTCCTGGATGCAGGGGTTTTTGGCGACGCCGCCCACAAAGCATAAGGGGCCGGTGAGGCCCACGCGGCGGATCATGGTGGCAGCGCGTTTGACCACGGAGTCGTGGAGTCCTCTGGCGATGTTGATGGGTTTTTCCCCCTTGGCCAGGAGTGAGGTGACCTCGGATTCGGCAAAGACGGTGCACATGCTGCTTACGGGGACCGTTTTTTCGGCGGCAAGGGCCGCATCGCCGAAGCACGAGAGATCAAATCCCAGGTTGTCGGACATGATCTCCAGAAATTTGCCGGTTCCGGCGGCACATCGGTCGTTCATCTCAAATTTCACCACCCGCCCGTTGGGCCCCACGCGGATGACTTTCACATCCTGTCCACCGATATCAAGGATGGTGGAGACCTCAGGGTAGAGATGAGCAGCACCGGCGGCACAGGCCTTGATCTCTGTGACGGTCTTTGCCTCCATTTGCTGCTCGAAGAGGTTCCTGCCGTAGCCGGTGGCCATCATAATATCCGGGGTCATGCCGTTAAGGATCTCTCTGGCCCGAGTCATGGGCTGGAACCCTGTACTGGTGGTGTCGGAGTGGGTGATTTCTCCGTTTTTCATCACCACCAGCTTGATGGTTCTTGAGCCGATATCTATACCTGCCGAAATCATGGAATAATATCCTGTGAGGTTTAAGGTGATCCGAAAACGATTTAATTTGCGGGTATTCCAACATAACGCGTTGCAAACGGGGGGATGGATTGTGACCCGCTGTGGCTTCGTTCTTTTATGTGGAGCGGGCCTCAGGCGTCAAAGAGATAATATTGATAGGGAGAGGGGGATACTATTCGAATGGTCTATGGCCGGGCGGGTTAAGGAAGGCGTACAGGGGCCCAGGGGATGGAGGAGGGCTTTTCAGGCTGAGTCGATTAACGGATAGGGGGCAGGAGAAGCACATCATCTCTTTGCAGCTCTAACCCGGATATTTCACGAGTTGGGTGCGCTCATATGCAAGGCATCAGAGCTGAAGATGTAGTGGTTTACCTCAAAGCTCTGATAACGCGGCAGATGAGTGCACCCGGCGCGCCCGAAGGGTGAGAAAATCAGACAGAATACCGTGG
>NZ_JAQYWB010000116.1 GCF_030145185.1 Desulfoluna sp.
ATACAAGACCGTTCCGTTTGTGCCTGATGTGAAGGGGGATTTGACAGATTATGTTCTTGAGAAAGGCATTCAGGGGATTTTCTTTTATCTCGCCGCTGAAGAGGCCGAAATCCGTAAAAACCCGGGTAAGCAGGTGACTGCGTTGCTCAAAAAGGTCTTTGGCGCAAACTGATTCAAGATGTTTTTTTCCTTGTCTCGGTTCCTCCGGGGTGAAAGAGTGCGGATGGCACATTTATCCCATCGGAGGAGTCAAAGAAAATGCGATACGAAGGACAGGTTTTCCGGCCGTTCAGTGAAGCCCACAGTTATCTTCTGCAGTGCACCATCGGGTGCTCGCACAATCGGTGCACCTTCTGCGGGATGTATAAGGACAGGAGATATCGTGTGCGCTCCATGGATGAGATCATGACCGATATCCAGATGGCCAAAGCCCATTACGGGGATCTGGAAAAAGTGTTCCTCTGCGACGGGGACGCCATCGCCATGGAGACCCCCGCTCTCCTTGAGATCCTTTCCACCCTCTATAAAACCTTTCCCTCCTTGCGGCATGTGGGCAGCTATGTGGGGCCGCAGAGTACCCTGGCCAAGGGGGCCGATTTGTCCCTGCTGCGGTCAGCCGGTCTGACCAAGGCCTATCTGGGCGTGGAGTCCGGGGATGACGTGGTGCTGGCTGCCATCAAAAAGGGGGTGAATGCCAAAGAGATGCTTGAAGCGGGACAACGCCTGGTTGCTGCGGATATCAACCTCTCCTCCATGGTGCTTTTGGGCATTGCGGCGGGCAATGGGGAGGCGGCACGGCAACATGCCGAGGCCACCGCAGAGATCACCAACCTCATGAAACCCCGCTATTTAGCCGCCTTGACCTACACCCCGGTTCCGGGGACCGTCCTGTTTAAGGCCTACGAAAAAGGCGAACGGGTGCTTCCCGACCCCTTCGAAACCCTGGAAGAGATGAAGATCATTTTTGAAAATATCACCATCGATCACCTGAAATTTGTCGGTGCCCATGCCTCCAACTACCTGCCGGTGAGCGGGGAGCTGCAGAAAGACCGGGCGAAGATGATTGAGACGGTGGATGGGATTCTTGAAACAAGGAATGTGGGGGCCTTAAGGAGTGAGGGGGCGCGGGGGTTGTAGGGGAGGCGAGAGGCAGCAGGCAATAGGATCGGCGAAGTAACTATTCAGCTCCAAAAAAAGCCTCCGGCGGCAAGGTGTGCCACCTTGAAAGCTGGTTGCGAATGTGCTTTGCCCCTCGTTCCTCGGGTCAAATCACATTCGCATTTGAGTCAACATAAATCCGAAATATATAGTTAAGACCTGTTTGTTAAACTTTTCAAAAGTTTAGCCCCCGGCAGGGCCGCCGGAGGCATAAGCTGAATAGTTACTCGGCATAAGGCGATCGTTTTTTTTGCGTTGATGGTGAACGATGATCGACTGTGGGAACGTGTATTTTTGCCCTGATCATGGCATCTATTTAACAAGAGACAGGTGAGGTCACAATGACTGTAATTGATTTCGAAGAACTATTTGAAATTCTTGTCGATTTTTATGAGAACCAGATGCCGTTCAACAAGCTCATCGGCATGAAGATGGAGAGGTTGGACCTGGAGACCGCGGTGGTGAAAATTGCCATGAAGGATGAGTTGGTGGGGAATGCCCACAAAGATATTCTTCATGGGGGCGTGATCGCGTCGGCACTGGATTTTACCGGGGGCGTCATTGCCCAGTTGAGCGTGATTAAGAAGATGAAACATGCAACGCCTGAAGAGTTGACCCGGCGCTTAACCCGCATGGGCACCATTGACATGCGTGTGGATTATATCCGGCCGGGAAAAGGGGATTATTTTACGGTCACCGGAGAGCTCCTGCGATTGGGGAACAAGGTGGCGGTGGTACGGAGTCAGTTTTTTAACGAGGCCGAGACACTCATTGCCGCCGGGACGGGAACCTATCTCGTGGGATAAATCCGGGAGGCGTGACGAGACAAACCGCTTGCGTCGTAAGGACGTGAAACGGATGTATCTCGGCGTGCCGTTTCTTCAAAAAGTGGGTCTTTGTGGTGTTTTTTTGTGCAGGAATAGAAAACCTGTTGACAAATTGCTTTGTATTCTTCAGATTAAGTGAAGTTGTTTATCTATAAGTCAAAGGAAACCAAACGTGCTCAGCTCATTAAACACCTTTCTCGCATCTCTAAACGCCAACGTTCGTGTGGTGGGTGTGGTGGTGCCTGTGGTGTACTTCGGCTGAGACTTTGATCCCATAGAATGAGACAAAGCCTGGCCGGAACTACCGACCGGGCTTTTTTTGTTTTTTATGGCGTATTTTTTTTAAAACATCCCAGAACGGAATTTTTTTTATGCTGACCCACCCTACACATTTCTTAGCCCTGAATCTTGCAGCCGCCATCGTCGTCGTGGTGGGTGTGGTCGTGGTGGTGGTCTGCGTGAGCAGGCCGGGGTGAGATGAGACGCATAATACAACGTTGATCACAAACCCCGGCCGGAATCATCCGACCGGGGTTTTTTTGTCTTTAAAATCTGTTTGTCAGACTTTTCAAAAGTCTGGCCCCCGGCAGGGCCGCCGGAGGCGTTTTTATTTCAATAAGGAAAGGAGAGAACCATGGAGTATTCAGGTGCGGAGATCGTGATTCAACTTCTCGAACGGCAGGGGATCAAGCAAGTGGCCGGGATCCCCGGAGGGACCAACCTCCCCCTTTACGATGCCCTTCGGGAGAGCCCCATCCGGCATATTCTGGCCCGCCATGAGCAGGGGGCGGGGTTTATCGCCCAGGGCATGGCGCGGTCGACCGGGCTGCCGGCTGTCTGTTTTGCCACTTCGGGGCCTGGGGTGACCAACCTGATGACGGCCATGGCCGATGCCCACCTGGATTCGGTGCCTGTGGTAGCCATTACCGGCCAGACACCGCTTTCGCTGATGGGCACAGATGCCTTTCAGGAGGTGGACACCTTTGGCTTGAGTCTTTCGGTGACCAAACACAATTTTCTGGTGCGCAGCGTTGAGGAGCTGGTGGAGGTGATTCCCGAGGCCTTTCGCATTGCCCTGAGTGGACGCCCCGGGCCTGTTTGGGTGGATATCCCCAAAGATATCCAGACAGCGACGCTTGATATCGAGGCTTTTCCCTCACCGGGAGAACGGATACCCGCCGCCTTCCCTGATGCGGCCCTGGTGGATGTTGCTGCCGAGATGATCGGCAAGGCCCAGCGGCCGGTATTCTACGCGGGGGGCGGGGTGGTCAACTCCGGGGCCGGGGAGCAGGTGAAGGCCCTGTGTGAGAAGGCGGGGATCCCGGTGGTCACCACCCTGATGGGGCTGGGGGCCATTGCTGCGGATTCACCGCTTTCCCTGGGAATGCTGGGGATGCACGGTTCGCGGTCCACGAACCTGATCCTGGACCAGGCAGACCTTCTTATTGCCGCTGGCGTTCGGTTCGATGACCGGGCCACCGGGCGGCTTGCCGCCTTTTGCCCCCATGCCCGCATCATTCATATGGACATCGACGGGGCAGAGATCGACAAGCTCCGGCCATCGGATTGCAGCATCACAGGAGACGCTGGGGAAATCCTTTCCCTTTTAATTCCAAAGGTAGAGCCCCGAGCCCGAAGAACCTGGGAAGAGGACGTCATCGCCATGAAGGCCAAACACCCGACCCCCCAAAGCGAGCTGGACGACGCCAGGCCTGCGGCCCTGATCCGGCGAGTGGGCCAGATGGCTTCAGGGGATGCCTTTGTCACCACCGATGTGGGGCAGCATCAGATGTGGGTGGCCCAGTACTACCCCCACCAGCGAGCCGGGAAATTGTTGACCTCCGGTGGCCTGGGGACCATGGGGTTTGGCCTGCCTGCTGCCATTGGTGCCTCCCTGGCAAACCCCGGAACCCCGGTTCTCTGTTTTTCCGGGGACGGCTCCATCATGATGAATATCCAGGAGCTGGCCACCCTGGCTGAACAGAACCTCAACGTGAAGATTATCGTCTTGAATAACGGCGCTTTGGGACTGGTACGCCAGCAGCAGGAGCTTTTTTACGGAGCCCGTTACTGCGCCTCTCAATATGACAGGAATCCGGATCTGGTCATGATCGCCAAGGGCTTTGGCATCGCCGGGAGCCGTTTCTCCCTTTCCACCTGTACCGATGAGGCGCTCCAGGCGTTTCTCCAGGCCGACGGCCCGGGGTTACTGGATATCACCACCCCCCAGGAGGCCAACGTCTACCCCATGGTTCCTCCGGGAGCCGCCAACACATCGATGATTGAAGGAGATTCCCATGCCTGATTGCACTCTGACCCTCACCGTTGCCAACCACCCCGGGGTTCTCTCCCGGATTGCCGGCCTCTTTGCCCGGCGCAACTACAACCTGGATGGGGTCTACGTGGTGGGCCTCACCGGTACCGGGGACAGCCGCATGCAGCTTCTGGTGAACAAAGACGAGAGGCTGCCCCAGATTATCAAGCAGCTGGAAAAACTCTATGATGTGCGTGATATTTCCGTGCATGAGGGGAGGGATATGCCCACTTGTTTTCAGCAGGCAAAGGCAGGGTAGGCCGAAAAGCATGCCTCCGGCGGCCAGGGGATTTTTAGCCAAAGTGGCTTCGTCACCTTGGACCCCAGGTTGCGAATGATCTCACCCATCGCTTCTTGGGATGAGATCATTCGCGGGAATTTTCATACACTTGGGGAAGGCCAGTTATCAAGCCCTTTTTAATGAGGTAGGGCAAAGGTTTGGCCTCCGGCATAAGCTAAATAGTTACCAACGAAGATTAGATGAAAAGGCAGGCAGATCCCTTTCAATCGGCTTTTCGCTGGTACCCGGGCTTGACCGGGGAATGCCTCCACGCCATTGTCAAAGCCCAGGCAGTTTTTCCATTCGGTGCACCCGGTCAGCTTGTGCCTCCGGCGGCCCTGCCGGGGGCTAAACTTTTGAAAAGTTTAACAAACAGCTCTTAAATACATATTTAAGATTTACGGTGGCCGGAGGCTTTTTGGGGAGCTGAATAGTGACCCCTTATTTAACATAGCCAAAAACGGGCAAATATTTGGCCCCCGGCAGGTCTGCCGGAGGCCTTTGGGTTGTATAACCTAACGGTCTGTTGTCTTGATTAATGTGGACTCGTCACCTGGGGTGTGTTTCCAAAGATAATGGTGATCGTCATCCTGGGTTGAATAGAGAAATTCGTTTGCGCCGGCCGGTTCCTTGTAAAGGATATATTTTTCCGGACTCATCTCACTCACCTCAATGAGCGCATCGCTCACCCCCGGTTGCATGGCATACACCTGATAGCTCACCGGGATACGCTGAATATTGAGATAGAAGGTATCAGCGACAACGCGAATATTCCCCCATACCTGATTGAAATCAGACAATGTGTTGAGATTTTCGACCTCAACGGTTCCCGCATCAGTGCCGTTGGAAGTCCAGATCACGTTATTCATTAAAAAATAAGGGGACCCATTCACGGCAACCATCTCTTTGACGCTCAAGGGCCTCGGGCTTTCTGTGGCTTTTACCAATTGTGTGCCATCCACCGTGCCGTTGCTTTTCCAGAGGTCCCGGTGGTTGGTATAGTTGTTGTTGACCTCTGTCTGTTTGTGGTCAAAGAAATAGAGCAGGCCATCGACATCAGTCAGGTTCCATGGTGGATTGTCGAACCCTTTCAGCAGCTGGGTCCCGCTGACGGTGCCGTCACTTACCCAGAGACCGCAGGGGTTGCTGTCCTTGGCCGCTGAGGCGAAAAGGAGTTTATCGCCGGAGGGGGTGAGGCTGCCATAAATATCAAAGGGTTCCTTGAGAACGGTTGTGCCGCCTTCTGATCCATCACTCTTCCACAGTGCATCGGGACCGCCGTTCTGTCCATTGACGAAAAAAAACAGCGTGTCGCCGATGGTTTGCAATTGCTGGATGTTTCCGCCTGAAATGGCCTTTACCTGGGTGGTGCCAGCTGCGGTGCCGTCAGTTTTCCACAGGGCCGTCTCTGAAGAGGATGGGGCCGTTCGGAAATAGACATGGCCCCCCAACGCCGCAAACGAGGAGCCTGCCGCGTCTGCCAGGCCCTCTTTCAAGGGGGCTGCCTCTCCGTCAAGGGTTGTGGTGAACAGTTGCGCTACTCCGCTGCCGTTGTCGGCGGTGTAATAGTAACGGTCCCCTGCCTTAAACGGATCGGCGTCAAAAGAGACCGAGTCACCGGTTGGGTTGGTATCGCTCAACAGGGAACTGACGATCCCGTCTGTTTTCCAGAGTTCCGTGCCGTGGGTGGCGTCGGCAAAGGGGATGAGGACAAAAGGCTTGTGGTAGATGGTGAACTCTTTTTCGCTTGTGTAGGTTCCGTCGGTCACCGTAATCACAACGCGCTGGGTCAGGGTGCTCTCTGCTTGGAAATCGGTGGTTGTCAGGGTGCCGGTGCAGTCATAGCCCCCGTCGGCGTTGGGGGTTGCGACAATGTCAGAGATGGTGGTCCCGGCGTACCCTGTCGGGGCGTCATCAGGGACGATGCGGGCCGTGATGGTGAGTCCGCTCAACGGGGTGTCCCGATCCGCGACGGTAAAGGAGAAGGTGAGGGTGGCCGAAGCGTTGACGTGAACCATCGTATCTAACATCGGACCGGTGATGTGCGGGCCTTTGTAGGCAAATCCGTCGTAGAGGCTCAGCAGGTGGAGGACCGGACCTTCAAACCCCAGGGCCAGGTCCCGGTCGGTGTCGGCAAATTCGAATCGTTGCACCCGTTCGGTGCTGCGGTACACATGGGTTTCGTCTCTTCCGGGGTAGACGGCTAATTTGAGGTATCCCGAGCAGGTGAGGCCGTCGGCACAGTAGTAGGCCCCTTCCGGGTTGTACCGGATGGATAGGGCGTTCTGATGGGCCGATCTGTCTCCGAAGTAGTAGGCATCGGTGAATGGATCATACTGGAGTTGAAAAAGGCTCCGGCCCAGTCGCAATACAGCGGCGGATCCGTCGACGGTTGAGACGTGCTGGAGGTCATTGACACGGTCCCGAAACGTGAAGATTCGGTACAGCGGGTAATACGATTTAATGTACGCCTCATGGGCCGGGGAGTAGAAAAACTCCTGGGCATCGGTCAGCTCGAGCCGATGGCTGTCATTGAGGGCAAAAAGCAGGATGTCGCTGCCCACCGTCTCAAACAGGCAATCCAGGGTGTCACTGGTGCAGGTTTGCTGAACGTTTTCCCAGTCGGGCCACCAGGCCTCTTCCCCTTCGCCGAACACAAGGCTCCGCGTGAGCATCGCCACATGGGTCTCATCAATGAATTCGATGCTTGTTAAAGGGGCTCCCTCGCCGAAAGAGTTGGACGAAAGGCGGGTGATCTCTGTGGTCTCCCCTGGTGCTGCCGCCAGGTCAATTTCATACAGATTCAAGTGGGGATAGGCAGGGCTTTTTTTGTCCGTACCGGCATAGCCCGTGGGCACAAAGGGCACCATCAGACGCGTCCGGTTCGGGGAGAGTTTTGCCTTTAAAAGGCTGTACACCGGGTTGCCTTCGGCGTCTTTGATGATCTCATTTTTTTCAAGGGTCAGGGCGCCCGCGTCGTTGTAGGCCGCGATTATGATCCGTGCACCGTCATGGTGGGAGATCACAAAGAGCAGTCGATTCCCCGGAAGGAGTCGGACCAGCGGGAGCTCCTTGGTTGAGAGCGCTTTGGGTGAGGCCAGGGCTTGGGCGATGGGAAGCAGATCGCCTGTGAACACGCTCGTATCATAGTCGAATCGCTTCGTTAAATAGTAAGGGCCGATACCATACTCAATCAGGGCTGCCTGGGCCAGGGACTCACCCACGATGGCCGCGCCGTCGTAGACATCCAGAATGTTTCCACTGGCGTCGAGGCTGGCGACGGACTTCATGTTCATTGCGTAGGTATCCCGACCATTGCCCATGACCCCTAAGTCCAGGGAGGTGTCTACCTTGGGGTGGGGAATGCTGAGATCCCCCATGGTGAGCTCTATGGTGAGCGAAACCAGGGCGCTGGGCCTTCGGTTCCGGTTATGGGCTTTCTGATGCTCAAAATCCGGGCTCAAGGGGTTCTCCAGACAGAGCTGGTTGCTGGAGTTGTAGATGGGAAATTCGGTGATGTGCAGGCGGTAGTCGTCCCCCCCTAAGTATTCCCAGGTAAAATCTGCGTGTTTGTTGAAGATCTCTTCCAGCGTGATGGTTTGGCTGAAGACACCGATCATGTCGTCGTCTTCCACGCTGAGGCTGTCATCTTCCATGATGGCCAGCTCCACGTAGATGGCGGCGGCATTGTATCCGCCTCCGGAATAGAGCACTGTATCAGGCGTCTCCAGTGTCTGTCCGTCTTTCACGCCCCCAAAGCGAAGGTAACCCCAGCCGTGGTTGCCGTCAATGATGGCCTCGCTTTCGGTAAAAAGCGAATGCAGGGCGTCTCCCTCCCCCGGTTTGTCGCTGATCACACCGACATAGGGGAGCATGCTGATCTCTGCGTTGTTTCCAGCCGATTCATAATTGGCAATGATCTTGACCCGATCAAGCTCAACTTTAAGATTGGAGACGGGCACAGAGCTCACCCTGCGAAACTCAACCTCCGCCCGTGTTTTTTTTCCGGTTCCCAACAGATATTTTGCGTTGGACTTAAGGACGTTGTTTCCGTTTTTAGCCGAACCTTGGTTTTGATAATTGGCGGTCAGGCTGTCTAAGTCGGCGTAGATGTCGCGTCCCTGGCTCAGGGAGTTGATGTCACTGCTTGTTTTTAAGCGTTGCCGGGCCTGTTCAATCTGGCCATTGCGGATGAGCTCTGCGATCTCTTCGGCTTCCGCCATTATGGCGACCGCGCCTACGGCAGTGGAGGTGCCGGCGATGACTCGGTAGACATCCGCGGCGCTGCCCAACGCTTCGTAGTCGAGGTTCACCAGCATATCGGCGTTTTGGGCAAACTGGAGCCCGGAGTTGGCGAGGTTGGCGCAGCCACAGGCAATCTGTGCGTAATTCAGCTTCTGTCCGTAGGTATCCACGTTGGTGTTTTGCTCGGGCACCCCGGACATAAAAAAGGTAAAGGAATCCTGGTTGTGCAGGCCGTAAAACGGGTCACTGCTGGAGTATCGGTTGATGCTGGCCCGGGCGCTGCCCAGGGGGTCATCCTGGGCGGCGAGCTCCACATCATGGAGATCGTCCACCAGATCCACCGAATCGCAGATCAGCCCGACAAAGTTGCCGGTCACGATGTTTAAGGTCTGGCTGGCCATGTACTTGACAAAGGCCCAGTTTGCGGCATTGATGTCATAGACATCCTGGTCGCTTGCCGTGTAGTCGAAGGTAATGGGCAGGGTGCTTTGGACCAGGCGATCCAAAGGAACCCCAAAGATAGGGCGGTTCGTCTGTATGATGACGGGAATACGGGGGAAATTGCCCTGCATGGCGGCTGTGATGCACGCGGTGTCTCCCGCCTGGCATCCTGTAAATTCATGGGTTTTATATGGCACCCCGTCGTAGGGAAACTGGGCCGAGTCCACCTGAATGGTTCGGTCTTTCCAGTTTTGATACAGGTCGTAATAGTTGGTCAGAAGGTTCAGGTATTCCACGTCCTGGTAAGGGCGTTGTATCTTCTTGGAAAAATCACGCATGACCACTTGGACTTTGTATGACTCGGGAACGGGCTCGGCCATGTTGTACGGCCCCAACTCTCCCCGGATACACACGGCTGAGTCCCCGTTTTCGTCTCGGCATTCATAAACTTCCCGGTCGTTCTGGTAATCAAAGCTGTGCTCAGTCTCGTAACTGCGCTTCTTCAGGTCGAACAGGGCCTTGTATTTGAAGCATTCGCCCTGGGGTTCAAATTCATGGCCCGTCTTCTCCGATTTAATCCACGCCTGCCAGAGCGCCACGTTTTCGTTGAGTTTGTCGCCGCTGGCGACGATGTCGTCGATATAGGAGGGGATGGTGAGTTTGGGGGCCATGCTGGTGTTCAGGTCGATGGTGACTTCCCCCTCGTTGAAGTACCCGTCTTCACCTTGTGTTTTAAGGGAAACGGTCTTCACGATGCCGAGCATGAACTCCTGGGTCTGGACACCGGGGTCGGTGGAGACCCGGGTGGTGAGGTTGAAAATGGTTTGGTTATCGGACAAACCGGGTCTGGGGGAAAGGGATGCGATCTTCTCGCCCGCCATGGAAAGGCTCCCGCTGGGCAGGATGTCCAGTCGCCAGATGCCGGTGTCTCGGTCCACGGCGTCGGCAAGGCCGGTCTCATCGCCCGTGTAGACATCGCCGTAGGGCGAGTAGAGTACAAAGGTAGCTTTTGCTTTTTCGGTGTCATCGGTTTCAATGTCAAAGGCGAGATCAAGGTCGTCCAAATGGGAGTCGAGGGTACTGAAGGTGTACGATTTCGGGTTGAAGTACGGGGTGGCATTGAACAATTTGGCCGTGGTT
>NZ_JAQYWB010000117.1 GCF_030145185.1 Desulfoluna sp.
TTGAGGCGTCCATCTTCATAGAGAAAGAGGGTGGAGCGTTCGAAGGTGGGGACCAGGACCCAGAGCTCTTCCCCTGGCAGGGCGACGTGATCGAGGACAGTGTCGGTGTGGCGGTTTCCAACCAGTTGGACTTTTACGTGTTTTTTGAGAAAGCCTTCATCGACTCGCCAGGTAAAGAGGCGGGAGCCGGTGACGCCAGGGCCGGAGGGGTCGGAATCGGGGCGTGGTGAACGGTTGATGGTGATATCCACGGTCTGTCCCTGGGTGACTTTGAATCCGGGCTCCGGGTCCTGGGCCAGGACGCTGTTGGTTTCGGCTGAGGCAGCGGGTTTGGAGGTGATGATCCCCACTTTCAGCCCCATGGTTTCGATACGTTCCAGGGCTTCATCCAGGGGTTTTCCGGTAAGATCTGTCATCATCAGGGTTTTTGGTTTTTTGCCCTCACTCAGGAGAAGGTCCACCTTGATTCCTCGAGCCACCAGGGCTCCGGGGGCAGGAACATGGGCGATGACGGCCCCTTTTTCTATTCCGGGATGGAAGAGGGTGGAGGTGACTCCGAATTCGAGGCCCATTTCGGTGATCTGAATGGTCGCCTCGGCCAGGGCGAGATGTTTCAGGGAGGGCATGGGCACTATCTGGGGGCCTTTAGAGAAGACAATGCGGACATTTCGGCCCCGCTTCATCCGGGTGCCTGGGGCCGGATCCTGCAGAATCACCCGGTTTCTCGGGATGCGGGGAGAAAATTCCGACCCCTTGACCTTGGTGTTGAGTTCCATGGTGGAGAGGGTCTCAAGGACGTAGATGACATCACGACCTACCAGGTCGGGGACCACCACGCTCTCTTCGCTTCCGGTGATGTAGGTGAGGGTCACGAAGGACGCGGCTCCTGCCGCTGCGACGAAGAGAACGAAGAGAGTGAAGAATTTGAGAAGACCCTTGAACATGATGATTTCCCGATCTTAAAAATACCGAAGGTTCGAAAATGCTCCGTACCTTCGCGTCCGTGTCGTTCGGCAAACGGGGACAGGTGGCAACGGCGCAGACGGGTTCCTGTGGGACGTCATATTTTTGGTCCCCCGCAGGGCTGCCGGAGTTATTCCGGTTCATGTCAACCCGTGAATTGACACGAAAGAACCGACAGCACATGCGTTTGCGACGTAGGATGCATTCCCTCACCCATAAGGCGAATACGGACGCGAGGTGCGGAGAGTACCGACAGCCGTGTCGCATTCGCAATCCCGCTTTCAAGGTGGCACCACCTTGCCGCCGGAGGCCGTTTTTTATTTGTTCACCCGCACCATGCGGGCCGCAAAGAAGCCGTCCATGCCATTTTTGTGAGGCAAGGGGGCCACGTATCCTTCGGGGGTGATGAAGGCCTCTGCCCCTTTGGGTACGGTGTCAAAGGGTTCCATCATACGAAAATCCGCGTGTTTTTCAAGGAAGGCCTCCACCACGGCCCCATTTTCTTCGGGCTCTATGGAGCAGACAGCATAGATAAGAGTGCCTCCGGGGCGGACACAGCGGGCGGCCGCAGAGAGAATGGATTTTTGCTTCTTTGCGTGGCGGGTGGCGTTGCGCTTGAAGTATTTCCACTTGGTGTCCGGGTTTCGGCGGATGACGCCGAGGCCGGAGCAGGGGGCGTCTACGAGCACGGCATCGAAGCCGTCAGCAATGATTTCGGGGCTTTCCCGGGTGAGGTCGCAGGCCTGGGTGGTGATGTTGGTGATGCCGAGGCGTTTCATTTCCCGTGCAAGGCTTTCAAGCTTGTATGCTTCGACATCCATGGAGACGAGTTGCCCCTGGTTCTCCATCATCTGGGCCAGGTGGCCGGATTTGCCGCCCACGCCGGCGCAAACATCCAGAACCCGTGAGCCCTGGCTGGGGTTTATCATCAGGGCGATGAGCTGGGCTGCTTCGTCCTGAACCTGAAACAGCCCCTCTTTGAACACGTCCATGTCGAAGATGGGTACCTTCGGGGAGGTGAAGGAGAGACCCAAGGGGGACACCGGGGTCGGAATAAGGGTCTCGACCTGGGGAACCAGGCGCTCGGTCAACGCTTCACGGGTTGTTTTTAAGGTGTTGGTCCGCACCGTAATGGGGGCGATTTCGTTGGACGCGTGGCAGAGCGCCGCGGTCTCTTCAAGGCCCATGCGAGCGATCCATTTCTCGACCAGCCACAGGGGCATGGAGGTTGTCACTGCCAGTTCTTCTTCAGGGGTGAGGTCGGTAAGGGATGGCTGCTCCGGCTCACGCAGGCAGTTTCTCAGCAGGGCGTTGACAAACCCACCGGATTCTTCTGAAACCTGGATTTTGGCGAGCTCCACGGCGGTGTTCACCGCTGCAGATTCGGGGATCCGGTCCATGAATCGGAGCTGGAAAAGAGCGATCCGCAATATAGCGAGGACCTTTTTGTCGATCTTTGCGATCCCTTTGACGGCAAAGTGATCGATGGTGTAATCCAGGCGACTTCGGTGGCGAAGCACACCATAAACAAGGGCGTTGGCAAGGCCCATCTCCCGCCGGTCCAGCTCCACCTTTCCTGTAATACGATCCATGACGGTATCCAGGGTGGCTGCTGCGTTTTTGTCAAAGGTGGTGAGTATTTCAAATGCCAGACTTCGGGCGTCTTGGGTCATGTGTGGGTCCTGTTTTGGTTAAGTGTGTCTGGAAGGTACAAAAATAAAAACGTGCCCCCGGCGTCAAGGGTGGCGAAGCCACTTAGGTTAAAATACCTTGAAAACGGGATTGCGAATGCGCATCGAAATCAGCCCTGTGGCAAGACAGGTTCCGTTCGATCTAACGGATCTGTCCAATGTGCCCAAACTTTTTCCTTTGGCACATTGACAGATTCAAGCCCCGGGCTATTTTCCTTTAGCCTTTAGCCTTTAGCCTTTAGCCTTTAGCCTTTAGCCTTTAGCCTTTAGCCCTTAGCCCTTAGCCCTTAGCCCTTAGCCCTTAGCCTTTAGCCCTTAGCCTTTAGCCTTTAGCCTTTAGCCCTTAGCCCTTAGCCTTTAGCCCTTAGCCCTTAGCCTTTAGCCCTTAGCCTTTAACCCTTAACCTATCAAAAACGCCGCCCATGTTTTCATCGGCGGCGTTTGAATCGCAAGGGGGCTTCGGGGGCTTTTCAGCTTCCCATGCGGGAGCCTGTGTCCATGGGGTTGCCACGAAGGAAGGCCTCGGCCGACATGCGTTTCCCATTGGCACCCTGGAGCTCGAGGATGCGCAGAAGCCCTTTACCTGTTGCCACCTCCAGATCTTTGCCGCTGGTGACAACGGTTCCGGGGGCCTGGGTGGTGGCTGTCTCCACGGGCAGCGTTTTATGGATGCGAAGGCGTTTGCCATCCATAAAGGTGTAGGCCCCCGGCCAGGGGGTCATGCCACGCAGGCGACAATCGATGATGTGGGCAGAGACGTTCCAGTCGATCTCTCCTTCGGCCTTGGTGAGCATGGCCGCGTGGGTGGCTGCCTCGTTGTCCTGGGGGACAGGGACCACGCTTCCGTCCAGAAGGCCGGGAAGGGTCTTGACGATGAGTTCGCCGCCGAGCACGGAGAGCCTGTCGTGCAGAGTGGCGGACGTGTCTTCCGGACCGATGGGCGTTTCCACGGCTAAGAGTTTGTCTCCGGTATCCATGCCGCGGTTCATGACCATGGTTGTCACGCCGGTTACGGCATCACCATTCATCACGGCACGCTGAATAGGCGCAGACCCGCGATATAGGGGCAGCAGAGAGCCGTGGATGTTGACAGGGCACACCCTGGGAACATCCAGCAGGCGCTGGTTCAGGATCTGGCCAAAGGCCACCACCACGAAAAAGTCCGGGGCGATGCTTTCGGTCAGTTCGATAAATGCCTCTGATTTGACGGATTCCGGTTGCTCTACCCGGTATCCCAGGGATTCGGCGCAGGCCTTGACCGGGGTGGACTCCAGTTTTTTTCCGCGTCCTTTGGGGCGATCAGGCTGGCTCACCACCAGCTGAATATCGAAAAGTCCACTCTCATGGAGGGCTTGAAGGGCATTGGCGGCAAAATCAGGGGTCCCCATGAAAATGATGGACGGTTTAGTCATGGATCAGTGCCCCTTCATCCATTTTTTGACTTTGCGTTTGTACATCTCGCGCTTCAGGGAGCTGATGCGGTTGAGAAAAAGGATGCCGTTCAGGTGATCGATTTCGTGCTGGAGGACCACAGCGGGAAAACCCTCTTCGTTAAGCTCCACGGCGTTGCCGTCGGGATCCAGGGCCGTGACCTTCACCCGGTTGAAGCGCTTCACCGTGGCCCGTAGTTCAGGCACTGAAAGGCAGCCTTCGTCTTCAGAGATGAACTCGCCGTCTGATTCCACGATCTCAGGGTTGATGAGGGCCATGTAGCTGTTTTCTGCCTCATCGCCCTCGGTGGTGTTCACCACGATAAGCTGCTTATTGACACCGACCTGAACGGCGGCAAGACCCGCGCCGGGCGCTTCAAACATGGTCTCGGCCATGTTTTCGATCAGGGTCTTTATAGTATCATCGATTTCTGTGATTTTTTCTGAGGGTTCTGCAAGGCTTTTGGCCGGGTACGTTACAATGTCAAGTATAGTCATGGGTTGTAAACCTTTGTGTTTCAGTAGTTTGAAAAATGGCCGGTCAAGCCGGGCTTCGGCTTTATGACCATTTATCAGAGTATCACGTCTTTATGGGTCGAACAATAGGTCTTTTTTGAGGCCGGACGGGGTTAAAACGCGTGATGCAAAAGGGTCCTTAAAAAAAATGTATTTGCTTTTGCATTTCGGATTCTCATGAAATGTCCGGGTTAAAGGCTTGCCGGCAGGGAGTCTGTGCACCAGGGGAATAGCTCAGACTCCGTGCCGGTCAGAGGGCTGTTTGTCTCCCGTAGAGCGGTCTCCTTTGATCGAAGGGCACGGGTTCCGCAAGGGAACCGAAAATGAGGCGTTTAAAAAATTGTCCGGGGCGTGTATCTTCCAGCTTTTAACGTTACACTATAGGGAGCGTTTTACGTGGAAGATCGGCATGCCTTGTGGATGGGAATTTTATGTGCTTTGGGGGCCACCGCGCTCTGGGCTGGGAATTTTATTATTGCTCGGGGGTTTCATCACTCGCTGCCTCCGGTGACCCTCGCTTTTTGGCGCTGGTTCGTTGCCACGGCGGTGCTGATTCCCCTGGCACTGCCCCATCTGTACCGCGAGAGAAAGCAGATCAGAACCCATCTGGGTTACCTTTCCATCGCAGCCTTCTCAGGGGTGACCCTTTTTAACACCCTGGTCTATGTGGCGGCACACACCACCACAGCCTTGAACCTTTCCCTGATCGCCATGGTGTCTCCTTTGTTTATTGTCATTTTGGCCTGGCTCTTTCAAGGTGAGGAGATGCATGGGGCCAAGGTGGCGGGAACGCTTATTGCGTTTTTGGGCGTGCTGCTTCTGATTACCGGCGGGTCACCCGGTGTGCTGCTGAAAATGCAATTTAACGGCGGAGACCTCTTGATGGTGGTGGCCGCCTTGACCTTTGCGTTTTATTCTCTGCTGGTGAAAAGAAAACCTGTGAAGCTCTCTATGATGAGTTTTCTGGCGAGCACTTTCTTTATTGGGCTGGTTTTGTTAGCGCCTGTCTATCTCTGGGAACGGGGGGTGGCTTTGGCTCCCCTGATGCCGGTCTCCTCCATGGGGGTGGTGCTCTATGCGGGTATTTGTGCGGCTCTTTTTGCGTTTACTCTGTGGAACCGGGCGATTATGCTTATCGGACCGGGCAGGACGGCGGTCTGTTATTATCTGCTGCCGCTGTTCAGCGGGGTAGAGGCCATGCTTTTTCTGGACGAGCCCATCGGCTGGACTCATCTGGTGAGTGCCGGGTTGATTCTGTCTGGCGTTGCGCTTTCAAGTCGATCGGGCGCGCGTACAAATAAGGCGCCCGAAGGGTGAGAAAATCGAACAGAAAACCCAAAATGACATTTTGTATTTTTCGAACACTTGATTTTCGCCACAACGCTCTGTAATAAAACTGTATATCCTTTTGTGTTGCGGTTTCTCATGAAATGTCCGGGTCAGGACAGGCTTCCCGTGGGACGCCCTTTGCAGGAGAGGAGAGACCGGCTGATCGTGTAGAACATCCGGGTTTTAGGCTTGAGAATTTTGATTTAACGTGGCATATCCTGCCGCTGAGGGTGTTCCGGTGCGCGGACCCTTTTCCGGCGGATTCGATTCGCCTGGGGTTTGTCATCGGGCGCTTTTTTCCTTATTTATAATCCGCTATAAAAAACAGGAGCAATCGTATGCTGTTAAACATATCCAAAGAAGAGTACCGCCTTTTGGTGGAGATGGTCCAGGTGGCCGATTACGTGATGCATTCCCATGATCTGGAGCCCACGGAAGAGACGGCTGATTACCGCGCCTTGCGTAAAAAAATCTTCTCCCACTACAAGAAAATGGGCCTTGAAAGCCTCTTCACCTTCAGCGAGAAGCATGGCGATTACATCGAAACCGAGGACTCCCTGGCCGAGAGCCGCCACATGGCGCTCATGGAAAATTTTGTGGAAAATGAGTTCTGGGGTCAGCTCTCCCAGCGGCTTGGAATGCGGGATCTTTTTGATGTTGAAGGAGACGAAGAGAAGATCAAGGCGATGGAATCCGAGGTGTTGATGGAGAAGCTCGGGGAGATGGGCGCCAAATATGACGAGGAGTTCGAGGCCCATGGCCTGGAGCGCATCGTGATTAAAGAGGATTAGCCTTCTACGGCGAGGTGTGCCATCTCGCAAGCGATTTGCGAATGCGCATCGGGAATCGTCACTCCGTGCTGAAATGCGTCCGCATTCGCGTAAGGTGCAAAAAACACACACCGTGTGTCGCACGTCTATAAATTGTCGTTGATCGGTTCACTCGGGTTGCAAGGTGGAATCACCGTGTACACGGGGTTGCTAATGCGATGCGGATGCCGTCATCCCAAGTGGAGCGCCGCACTCCGGTGCGGCTTTTTTCCCCTCGTTCCCAGACACCGCCTGGGAATGCTCTACGGAGGCTCTGCCTCCAAGCTGGAAACCCAGCAACCTGAGAGTTTCACCCCTGCACCGCGGCTTTTCATACCGGCAAGGCGGAGCCTTGCATCCGACACACCCAGGCAGAGCCTGGGAGCGAGAAAGAGTGATGAGATCACGAAGGGGGCCGAAACGATGGTCAAGGCCGAAGAACACCTTCTTAACCTGTGTCTCTTGCACCACGACGCGGGCCGCCTTTGTGCACAGGCAGGCAGGAGCTGGAAGCGACAAAGGAAACCCTGAACACGATCCCTCATATCAAAAAGACCCATCTCTAATAAGGACGCAAGGACTCCCCATGATCAAACGACTTCTCGTTTTCCCGGCTCTTTTCGGGTGGCTTCTCATGGCCTCCGGGTGTTCCACCCATGTGATCCACACCCATGAAGGCGTCTCCCGGGACACCACCTGGCTCCAGGTGACCGAAGAGAAAGCCCCCTTTGTCGTCAGTGACATTGTGGGGGGCGAGTATATCCGGCGGTACCGGCTCCTGGGATTTCAAGGGGAACAGTATCTTATCATCGGGCGCGGGGAGGACCTTTATATGGATATTGACCCGGGGACCTCAGCCCGGCTCATTCCCACCCTTGACGACGACACCTTCATCCTGGAGGTCCTCGGCATGGATGCCCTTATTTCTATTGAGGTCTCCGCTCATCCCGTGAGTGAGTATACGCTGGAAATAACGAGGCTAAGGGGGGAGGGGATGGCTGAAGGGGGGAGGGGATGGCTAAAGGGGGGAGGCTAAAGGCTGAAGGGGAAAGGCTGAAGGCTAAAGGCTAAAGGCTAAAGGCTGAAGGCTGAAGGGGAAGGGCTGAAGGGGAAGGGCTGAAGGGGAAGGGCTGAAGGGGAAGGGCTGAAGGGGAAAGGCTGAAGGGGAAGGGCTGAAGGGGAAGGGCGTTCTTGGTTCTTCGTTCGTCGTTCTTGGTTCAAGGTATTCGCGAGGCTCATGGCCATTTAAATCATTGATGGAGCGCAGCGACTCCATCACCACTCACCACTCACCACTCACCACTCACCACTCACCACTCACCACTCACTATTCACTATTCACTATTCACTATTCACTATTCACTCCTCACTCCTCACTCCTCACTACCACCAGCTTCTTCAAGGGCCGGTTCGCTTTTTTCATACAGAAATTGAGGGTCAAAATCGAGCTCGCCGGGCCATTCAATGGTGTCGAAGCTCACCTTTACCGCTTCAAAAAGAGATTTTTCTTTTAATTGAGAGAATCTGCCCAGAGTGAGATAGGGTTTGACGTCAAAAAAACGCTCCTCTCCGTTGTCAAAACGCAGGGAAAGTGTGTAGTTTCCCAGGGTGTTACTTTGATTATTGACGGGTTCATCGTGTCCATGCCTCAATTTATTTTAGTGGATCAATTTTAAAGGGAAGGTAACTATTCAGATCATGCCACCCAATCGCCATACACCGATACGGCAGGGTCGATGAAGAAGGAAACCTTATAAAGGGTCTGTCTTTTGGTAACCGTGTCGATGTGAAATGTAGGGTGCGCCGTGCGCACCGCTTAACGTCCGATAAACCCTCAACGCCGCATTTTGTGATAAGTGTTGAGACGGGGTCGGCGGTTTGCGTAACGTTGAACGGTGCGGGAGCCTCACCCTACGGGCTGAAACGTTTTTGCGAAGTTTTTCAAAAAGAGACCAGGCAGAGACAGGATGAAGTTGAATGGTGACAAGGGACGTTCGCCTTTTGAGGCAAGCTTCCAGTGCCTTATTATAATGCGGTAGGGTCGATGATGAACCAAAAAGCCGCACCGGAGTGCGGCGCTCCACGTAAAACCCAGCCCATAAAAAGTGGCAGACCTTTGATTCGGGCAGGACTGCCCGAGGCAAATTCGTTTATTTTCTAAGGTTTTCGCCTGCCCATTGCCCATTGCCCATTGCCTATGGCCTATGGCCTATGGCCTATCTCCCACCGCCATTTTTTGATATCCCCATCACCTCCACCTTCCACTCTTCTCCTTTGTACGTCATTTTCATTTTTCCCCGGCCTTCGTGGGCCATGCCGCAGGCTGCGTAGCATTTTTTTGCGGCGGTGTTGAAGTCGAAGACGTAGAGCTGCATGCGGCGAAAGCCCTTGGTGTCGAACCCGCGGGAGAGGGCGGCCCGGACCATGGCCGAGCCGGTTCCTTGCCCCCTGGTTTCCGGGGAGACCATGATCATGCTCAAGTGCCCGGTATGGCCCATGCTGTCGATGCGCTTCAGGCTGAACACGCCCACCATGGAGCCGGAGTCTTTATCTATGGCTTTCATAAATTCACGGTGGGGGGTGTCCGCCAGGCAGAGCGCGATAAAATCATCGAGGTCCTCCCGGGTAAGGGGATAGGAAAAGGTTTTGGCAGCCCAGACAGCCTGGCTTTTTTCATCGGTGACCCAGGAGATCAGGGCCGTGTAGTCGTCCGGTGTCAGGGGCGCCAGCTCAAGCTTTTGTGTGGGCATTGGGGGTCTCCTTAAAATTGAAAGGGGATTGTAAATCCGAGGGCGTAGACCCAGTGATCGAGATCGTGACCCTTGCTTGTCAGGTTGTAACGAGCCGAAAGGGTGAAGAGGCCGTCTCCCTTAATGTTGATATGAATGCCTGCTTCGGGGTAGAGGATTGCCAGGGAGTCGCTGCGGCTTTGTTTGACCTCTCCTTTTTCATCTACCTCACCGTCGTCGTCGTTGTCGAGATCGTCCTCTTCAGCGCTCTCTTCCTCCTGGCTGTATCCGGCAAAACCACCCACGCCGACAAAAGGGGTGATGAACCCGTGAAAGGGGTTGGCGGTATGGAACCGTGCCGCGAGGGTGATGCCGGCAAAGGGGTTGTCGAAGGCGGAGGAGCCGAACAGGGCGAATCCCGCCAGAAAGGCTGTGTGGTCGTTGTATTGGGATAGCCCTCCCTGAGCGCCGCCAAATTTCGGGCTGTGGTTTCCTCCGATCTCCACAAAGGCTGAGTTCGGGTCCTCCGCAGCACAAGGGGCGGGCGTCAGGAAAAATCCCAGCAGCAGCAGAAGCAGAAGACACGGAAGGAGGGGGCTCAGATGACATCGAAGCATGCAGACCCTTTCTGATTTTTTACATTTCTTTTGAGGGGGGATTTGGAAAACTCATAAAATCCATATCATAGCTGTGGCAGCCGGTGAACAGGAATGTGGCCTCACGCAAAACAAAAAAGCCTCTGCAAATGAATGCAGAGGCTTTTAAAGTCTTTTTGGTGCCGAAGGGGAGACTCGAACTCCCACGAGATTGCTCTCACTAGTCCCTGAAACTAGCGCGTCTACCAATTCCACCACTTCGGCAATTTGTGAGAGACTTATAGCAGCGCATTGCCCGTCAATCAAGCCTTTTCG
>NZ_JAQYWB010000035.1 GCF_030145185.1 Desulfoluna sp.
TGTACGTCAAGACCGACATACGATAAAATTGGTTCCATACCTGCCTCCATGATTTTGGCTCTGTGCGTTATTTTCTTAATATAATGCATAATCCACGCTTTTCATGGAGCGCAGGTTCTACTTGGCAATCATTATGTCTACGGGGTCCCACGGTATCCGAAGGTCAAGGCTTATGCCGCAGGATTTCACACACGAGGCAAAAAAACCGCTTTCGAGGTGGCTCACCTCGCCGCCGGAGGCACGCTTTTATTGATTTCAGGTACAATCCGACCGACTTCAGGAGACTCTTTTAAGAGATCCACTTTTGAAAAAATTGTTTCAACCCACTTTCTTGCTGCTGAATGTTTCTCTTTAGCGATATAGTTTGCAATTTTAGAAGTTTTATCAATGGCCAATGGAGACCAAATAATCTTCATTTCAGGATACGCTTTAGTATGGTTTCTTTGGCATCATCATGTTCTATCCCTGTACAATTTTCCAGTTGCCCTATAGCTGTTTGAACCTCTGTTAAGAGCTCAATTTTTTCTTGCATCGCTTCATATTCAAGAGCACCTAATAGAACTGCAACACTCTTCCCATGCTGAGTAATTATAACTGGCCTTTTAGTATTGTGTATTTGTTTTATAAACGTTGCGATGCCAGTCCTTACTTCTGACAGGGGTTTTATATCCTGGTCAATTTTTAATCGTTGCATATTTACACCTCACATAAGTTTTTGTACATTATAACGTACAATATATGGAGCGCGCAAGCTTTTCCCTTGGCATAACAAATAGTAACGAATAGTTAAGGGACAGTGCATGAAGCCCCCCCCCGTAGCGGTGCGAAGCTGATCCCTTCAACCGGATGGAGCACGACGCGCCCAGCGTGGTGCATCAAGACGTTGTCAAAGTCCCAGCCGTGTTTTCATTCGGTAGCCCCATCACTCTTCAACAGCTCATGCACGTGCGACGCATTGCTCGCCCCCTTGCACTCGGCTCGTGAAATATCCGGGTCAGGACACTTTTTATCCTGTAATTATGACGTCCAAAGCGCATTCGCAAACCCGCTTTCAAGGTGGTTCACCTTGCCGCCGGAGGCAGCTTTTACTCCGTCAGTTCGCCCTTGAGGCTGGTCTGCATGAGGGTGCGAATTTCATCAACGTCGTGGCGGGTACTGAAGAGAAAAAACATTTTCGCCAGGGCGGCCTCAGGCGTCATGTCAAAACCGCTGATGACACCCGCTTCAAGAAGACCGGTGCCGGTGGCGTAGGCGCCCATCATGACGCGCCCTTTGAGGCATTGGGTGCAGTTGACGACGACCACGCCACGATCCGTGGCCTCTTTTAAAACCGCCATGAGCGAGGGGTCGTTGTCCGGGGCGTTGCCCACCCCGTAGGTTTCGAGAACCAGCCCCTTGATGGGCGGGGCCAAAAGGTTTTTCACCACGGCGGCGTTGATGCCTGGAAAGAGGCGCAGCACGGCCACCGGGGAGTCGTGAAGCCGCTGCACCTGAAGGGGGGCATGGCCTTCCGGCCTCGGCAGGAGCAGGGACCGGTTGATCTCGATATCGATGCCTGTGGTGCCCAGGGGAGGAAAGTTGGGCGAATCAAAGGCGTCAAACCCGCCTGCGTTCCACTTGGTGGTGCGGCTTCCCCGAAAGAGACGGTTGTCGAAGAAGAGGCACACCTCGTGGATATCGTCCCGGGCGGCCAGCAGCAGAGCGGTGATGAGGTTCTCCCGGGAATCGTTCCTCACCTCACACATGGGAATCTGCCCACCGGTGAGAATCACCGGTTTTTGAAGGCCCTCCAGCATGAACGGCAAAGCCGAGGCCGTGTAGGCCATGGTATCGGTGCCATGGATCACCAGAAACCCGTCATACTCATCATGATGGGCCGCAATGTCCTCGGCGATATCAAACCAGGCCGACGGGCTCATGCTTGAGGAGTCCATGGAAGGGTCGTACTCGTGGATATGATACTCCGGCATCAGCGGATTCTTAAGGATCTCCATCTTGGCCATCTGCTCCCCGAGAAACCCCGGGGCGGGCTCGTATCCCCTGGCCCCCGGCCTCATCCCAATGGTGCCGCCGGTATCCGCGATATAAATCTTTTTTTTCAATTTTTTCCTCTTGAATGGGATCAAAAAAAAGCCTCCGGCGGCAAGGTGTGCCACCTTGAAAGCGGGTTTACGAATGCGCTACGGCTGTTGGGTCTCTCAGCACCTCGCGTCCGCATTCGCGCGAAGGGTGGAGGCCAGCATCATACGTCGCAAGCGCGTGGGCTGTTGGTACTACTTTGTCAATTCACTTATTGACATAAACCGGAACAACCCTCAGGACCCGTTTGTCAAACCCATCTCATAAAAATTGGCAAAAGGTTGACCTCCGGCAGGGCCGCCGGAGGCTCTTTTCCTCTAACATGAACTCAACCTTCCGGCCCACAGCCACCACTCACCCGCACATGTGATCAGGCCGGCTCACCTTGGCACGCGATTGGTGTAGGCTCGTGCCAGCCCACCGGCGGAGGTCTCGCGATAGGGGCTGGGCAGATCGTGACCGGTTTCCCGCATGACGCGCACCACCTCGTCAAAGGAGATAAAGTGGGTGCCATCGGAGAAGAGGGCATAATCCGAGCAGTTCATCGCCCGTGTGGCGGCAAAGGCGTTTCTCTCAATACAAGGAATCTGAACGAGCCCGGCCACGGGGTCGCAGGTGAGGCCCAGGTGATGTTCCAGGCCCATCTCGGCGGCATACTCCACCTGGCGAACCGTTCCCCCCAGCACCTGGGTAGCGGCACCGGCGGCCATGGCACAGGCGGTGCCGATCTCCCCCTGGCATCCCACCTCGGCCCCTGAGATGGACGCATTGTGCTTGATCAGGTTCCCGATGAGTCCGGCGGTGGCCAGCGCCCTTAAAAAAATAACCTCATCCACCTGCACCACCTCCTTGAGATACCGAATGACCGCGGGAAGCACGCCGCAGGAACCACAAGTGGGAGCGGTAACGATCACGCCCCCGGCGGCGTTCTCTTCGGAGACAGCCAGGGCGTAAGCGCTGATTTTCCCGGTGCGGCGAAAATGGGGACTGCTCATCACGGCCTTCTGATGAAAGGTCCATGCCTTTCGGGTAAGCCCCAAGACACCGGGTAGTACGCCTTCGGTTTCCAACCCCCGCTCCAAAGAGGCCATCATCGCCTGATATTTTTCCCGTAAAAAATCCCAGATGCCCTCCCCTTCGCATTGTTCGACATATTGCCAGAAGGGAATCCCCTTCTTCACGCAATGGGCCAGAATCGCCTCCATGGTGGTGAGCTCATACGTCGATGTACCGGCGGACGCCAATCCGGTTTCGCTGATGGTCCCGCCACCGGTGCTGTAGACAATCCACGCATTCCCCTTGGCCCCCATGTCATCCAGGGTTTCAAAAAGCATGCCGTTGGGGTGCCCGGGAAGAAGCTCTTCGGGCCGCCAGACGAGGGTCACCGGGGTCGGCGCGAGCGCCTCGTTAACCGCCAGATCGGTTAAATGGCCCTTGCCTGTGGCGGCAAGGCTGCCAAACAGTGTCACCTGAAACCCGTGGGCATCCGGGTGCTTGCCGGCAAAGAGTTCTGCTGCTCGACGTGGCCCCATGGTATGGCTGCTGGAGGGCCCCACCCCTGTTCTGTAAAGTTCACGAAGTGACTCCATCCTTATCTCTCCTTCTCACCCAATCATCATAAAACACGGCTGAAGAGGACCCGAGGGACGCGCACAAAAAGCGGGGCCCACCGTCCAGATCAAACAAACAATGCCGCCGGAAAAAGCCACGGCGGCATTGATGATCTTACACTGCAAATCGATCTCCGGACAAGGCCGGGGTGAGATGCACCCACTTTTTTTTAAAGGAGCTCCCTTCAGGAGCCCCAGGCTATTTCAGGTTGCGCAGGGCAATGCCAATGCAAAAGCAGGCACCACCCCAGGTAACTCCCAGCCCGAAAACCATCATCAAAACGGCGGAGGTTTCCATACCGGCTACTCCTTTCGACCCAGAGAGTCGCATTTGGTAAACAGAAAGGCGATCACCGGCAGAGCCGCGACCACGGCCCAGCCATAAACACCCAAGGCCGAAGAAGGGTATCCTTCATAGGGAACTGTTATATCGCCCACACATTTCATCACCAGCATATAGCCCACCACAAAGGTGGTGAAAAACTTAAGGCAAAAGTTCCACCAGTTCCCCACCAGAAAATCGGAGGTGCGGTTGACGTGCTCACGAATCGACTCCAGGTTAAAAAACCAGGAGAGAAGCGCCACTTCAATGAAACCGCCAAGCAAGACAGCATAAGTATTGATATAGTGGTCGACGATATCAAGGACATACAGCCCGCTTCCGGTGGTGAAAATCACACTCGCCAGAAAACCCACCAGACAAAAAATGGTCGTGGCCGCCTTTCGGCTCAAACTGAAACCTTCCAGGATCCCTGCGATACAGGCTTCACAGATGGAGATCATGGAGCTGACCCCGGCAAAGAGCAGAGACAAAAAGAAGAGCACGCCTATAAATGTGGCCCCGGGCATGAAGTTAATGGCCTGGGGAATGGTGACAAAGGCAAGCCCTACGCCGGAGGAGACCACATCCTGGATGGGAACCCCCTTCTGAGCGGCCATGTAGCCCAGGACGGAAAAAATCATGATCCCTGCCAGCATGGAAAAGCCGCAGTTAATGAAAGCCGTCATAAAGGCGTTGTTGTTAATATCCGAATCATCGGAAAGATAGCTGGAGTAGGTCAGCATAATGGCGAAACCGATACTCAAGGAGAAAAAGACCTGCCCAAAGGCAGCCGCCCAGACCTTGATATCACCGAGTTTGGAAAAATCCGGCTTAAAAAGCCAGTTAAGGCCATCCACGGCGCCCGGCATAGTGACGGCACGGGCCATGATAAGAATCACCATGAAAAAGAGAGCCGGCATGAAGACCTTGTTGGCTGCTTCAATGCCCTTCTTGACACCGCAGATCAACACCCCCCAGCACGTCAGCCACACCAGGGCCACGGGCCCCAGGATGTGCCACTGGATGCCACCTACATCAAAAGCGCCGCTGGAAAGATGCAGATACTCTTTAAAGAAAAAGGCGCTGGTGTCACTGCCCCAACCCAGGTTGAAGGAGAACTTCAAGTATGAAAAGGACCAACCGATAATGACCACATAATAACAGGCGATGACAAAAGCCACGAGTACCTGCCACCAACCGATCCATGCCCATTTTTCTTTAAGAAGCCGAAAGGTGGCGGGGGCGGAGCCGGCATGCTTCTGTCCCACACCGAATTCCAAAATCAACAGGGGGATACCAGCCGTGAAGACCGCCACAAAATAAGGGATCAGAAAAGCCCCCCCCCCGTTTTCATAAACCATGTAAGGAAAACGCCAGATGTTTCCCATGCCGATGGCGGATCCCACCGCCGCCAGAATAAACCCGAGACGGGTTCCCCATTGATCTCGCTGTTTCATACTACCTCTTTTCCGTCGTGGATTTCGGTTCATATCATTATACCAGAAGCCGGTCCCTGTGAATCCACGATACATCACCCAGAGCCCAACTTTCAATTCCAATCCCTTTAAACTTTAAAAATGTAAAAAAGGATGCACTAAAATTTAACGATATACTCAATAGAGGCCTGCCTGTCAATCACCAACAGAATAACAAAACAGCCTGTTCCGTGTGACGGAAAACCTGTCAACAACGCCTTGAAACATAGGCATCCACGCGCCTTGACTGTCCTTGCTGATACTGATAAAGTAGCTGCTCCAAAAAAAATTAAATAATCCACCAAAATATAAAGCAGTTATCGAGGTAATCAGCAGTGAACAAAAACTTTTCAGCGCAACCCCATTTGTCGGCACTCCTCCCCCTGGGGCTTTTTCTTGCCATTTTTGTAGGAAGCGGGCTCTATTTTCAAAGCGTGGGCACCAGCTTTGCTTTTTATCAGGTAGCGGCCCCTGTGGCAGCGCTCCCAGCCATCATCCTCTCGGTCCTGCTCTCCAGGCAGAAACTGACGGAAACCGTCGAACGCTTCTTAACCGGCGCCGGTCACAGCAATATCATGGCCATGTGCATGATCTATCTCCTGGCTGGCGGCTTCAGCGCCGTGGCCAAAGCCACCGGCGGTGTCGATGCCGTCGTCGCTGTGGCCATCTCGGTCATCCCCGCCTCCTTTCTTCTTCCCGGCCTCTTTGTGGTGGGCGCCCTGATCTCCACGGCCATGGGAACCTCCATGGGGACCATTGCCGCTCTGGCACCCATTGCCGCAGGGGTTGCTGGTGAAGCGGGTCTTTCCATTGCCCTGACCGCCGGAGCCGTCACCGGCGGGGCCATGTTTGGTGACAACCTCTCCATCATCTCCGACACCACCATCGCGGCCACCCGGACCCAGGGGTGTGAGATGAAGGATAAGTTCCGCGTAAACATCGCTGTGGCCGTTCCTGCGGCCATCCTGACCATCGTGCTGCTCCTTTTCCAGGCCCAGGGCACGACCATTGCGGAAGCCAAGGATGCCTCCATGCTCCTGGCCCTACCCTATGCCGCCATCCTCGTCATGGCCGTTTCAGGAGTCAATGTGTTCGCCGTCCTTCTTTCAGGCATCATCCTGGCCGGACTCGCCGGCTTCATCACCACGCCAGACTTTACCCTCCTCCTCTTCGCCAAAGAGATCTACAACGGCTTTACAGGGATGCAGGAGATCTTTATTCTTTCCATTTTTATTGGAGGACTGGGAGAGCTCATGAAAGCCCAGGGAGGCCTCCTGGCTCTGGAACGGATGGTCTCAAGCGGCATCCGCCGTGTGGCCGCCGGCAAAGGCAGCACCGCCATTGCGGAGATGGGCATCGGGATCCTCGTCTTCCTGACCAACCTCTGCACCGCCAACAACACCGTGGCCATTCTCGTCACAGGGAGCGTGGCAAAAAACATTGCCGAAGCCAATGGCGTCGAGCCCAGACGCGCCGCCGGTACGATGGACATCTTCGCCTGCATCTGCCAGGGCCTCATCCCCTGGGGTGCCCAGGTTCTCCTGGCTGCGTCCATTTTCAAAATTTCGCCCCTGGACGTGGTGGGCAACGTCCACTACTGCATGATCCTCTTTCTTTGTACCATGGTGTCGTTTTTCATCCCCTGGGGGAAAAGAAAACAGGAACAGACCGTTTAAGAAGGTCGCCTTAATCGGCTCGTCCCGGTCATTTTAACGTAACCGGGACGAATCGGTAAAACGGGACCCGCAACACCAAAATAAAAAAAGCCCCGCACACCATGAGTGGTATGCGGGGCTTTCTTTGTTTCGATGACAACCTCACCCTGGAGGCAATAGATTAGCCCCCGACAGGGCCGCCGGAGGCATAAGCTGAACAGTTACAAACTTTTTAATAAACCGCCTGGGTCGTTTCGGCATCAAAAATATGGAGCTGATTAAGGTTGGCCTCCACCTGAACGAGATCGCCCGGCGCCACCACCCTTCGACCATCACACTTGGCGAGCATACGGGCTCCGCCCAGTTCCATGTGGACATGGGTTTCGTTGCCCAGGGGTTCCACCACATCCACCACACCGGAAATTTTCCAGTCCTCCGGAAAACTGGGCTCATCCCCTTCAAGGGTCAGGTCTTCCGCACGGATTCCGACAATCACGCTCTGGCCTGGAGAGAGTGCGCAGCCCTCTTTTTCAGGAATCGGGAGCCTCAGGTCGCCCTCAAATTGCAATGCCAGTCCCCCTTCGACGCCTTCAACCATAGCGGGCATCAGATTCATGGGGGGACTCCCGATAAATCCGGCCACAAAGGTGTTTACCGGCTTTTCGAAGAGCTCCAGAGGCTTGCCCTGCTGCACGATATGCCCGTCTTTCATGACCACGATGCGATCCCCCAGGGTCATGGCTTCCACCTGGTCATGGGTTACGTAGATAATGGTGGAGTTCACCCGGCGATGCAGTTTCTTCATCTCGATTCGCATCTGCGTTCTCAACTTGGCATCCAGGTTGGAGAGGGGCTCGTCAAAGAGAAAAATCTCCGGACGACGCACAATGGCCCGTCCCATGGCCACCCTCTGCCGCTGGCCGCCGGAGAGCTGCGAGGGTTTTCGATAAAGGAAGTCTTCAAGCCCCAAAATGGCCGCAGCTTCTTCCACACGACGCTTAATTTCCTCTTTGGGCCGTTTTTTTATTTTCAGACCAAAGGACATGTTGTCAAAGACATTCATATGCGGATAGAGGGCGTAGTTCTGGAAAACCATCGCCACCCCCCTGTCTTTGGGGGCAAGGTCGTTGATGACCTGGTCTCCGATGGACATGGTTCCGTCCGAAATTTCCTCAAGGCCGGCGATCATCCGAAGTGTCGTGGATTTACCGCATCCCGAAGGTCCTACGAAGACGACAAACTCTTTGTCCTCGATATCAAGGTTGATGCCGTGCACCACCTCTGTTTTGCCATACCTCTTCACCACATCTTTAATTCGAAGCCGAGCCATATCCTGTCCTGTTTTGTCAGCACCCCGTACGGGACGGAGCTTCTTATCACCGGCATCACGCCGGCCCCACCATATATTAAACAGCCGTCCGAAACCATCATGCTGCAGGGGGGAGGAGATCCCGCATCTCTGTCAGGGGTCTTAGCAGGAAAGTCTTTCATGAAACAATAAAAAAATAACTCTCCCAACCGGCTGGCCGATGATTTCTTGAGCTCTCCAGTCCCCTCCTTCCGTTGTCAAAGATATCCCCTGCAAAGAGGATGAAAATAATTAAATCAAAAAACAACGGTTCGGATTTAAAATCAATATTTCCTTTCGTATCCACACAACAGAGGGTGCAAAGCCGAATCGAGCTGATTATGCCTTGACGCTCCATAGAATACGACCTAACGTATCAATGTTATCGAAATATCTATGTCGTTATAATCAAACAGGTTTAATTACAATATTTCAGGATTGAAGAGGAGATAGAGATGGTTCTTCGAAAATGGGTCGCATCCATCACCGCGGCGCTGATTCTTGCACCGGCAGCAGCCATGGCCAAACCCGTCACCATCCAATGGTGGCACGCTATGAGATCCGCACGCGGCGAGGTGGCCAACGAAATCATCAAACGTTTCAACGAATCCCAGGATCAATACAAGGTCGAGGGCTCGTTCAAAGGCAACTATGATGAAACCCTGAACGCGGGCATTGCTGCCTTCCGAGCAAAAAAACAGCCCCACCTCATGCAGGTCTTTGAGGTCGGCACCCAGACCATGATGCTCTCCGGAGCGATCTACCCTGTATTCCAGCTGATGAAGGATACAGGCAACGACATCGACTGGTCCCGTTATCTTCAGCCCATCCTCTCATATTACATGAACGCCGATGGCAACCTGGTCTCTATGCCGTTCAACTCTTCGACCCCGGTCATGTATTACAACAAGGCACTTTTTAAAAAAGCCGGCATCGACACCATCCCCGTTACCTGGGACGACATGGGCGTGGCCACAAAAAAACTGCGCGACGCAGGTGTTGGGGCCGGCATGGTCACCGCATGGCAATCCTGGGTTCAGGTAGAAAATTACAGCGCCATTCACAATATTCCCTTCGCCACCCTATCCAACGGATACGAGGGGCTCGACGTAGAACTCACCATCAACAATCCCCAGATGGTCAAGCACATCACCCGTCTCAAAGAGTGGGCCAAAGATGGTCGTTTCGTCTATTCCGGCCAAAAATACCAGGGGCCCAAAGCCGAATTTCTGGCTCAAAATGCCGGCATCTACATGGACTCCATCAGTGGCATCGCCAAGCTGAAAAAAGCAGCCCAGTTTGACTGGGGCGTGGCTCCCCTTCCCGTCGAAGCCGACATGAAAAATCCCCAGAACAGTATTATCGGCGGGGCCTCCCTCTGGGTGTTCAAAGGCAAGTCCAAAAAAGAATACAAAGCCGTGGCCGCCTTCCTGAAATTTCTCTCCACCAACGAAATCCAGGAATACTGGCACAAAGAGACCGGCTACTTCCCGACCACGATCGATGCGTATGAAAGCCTGAAAGCCAAGGGGTATTACAAAGCCGATCCCAAGCAAGAGGTAGGCATCACCCAGCTTAAACGCCGCGATCCCACCAAAATCTCCAGGGGCCTGCGTCTCGGCAGCTTCACTCAGATCCGTAACATCATCAATGAGGAGCTTGAGCTGGTCTGGAACGGCAATAAAACCCCCCAGGAAGCTCTGGACTCCGCAGTCAAACGCTCTAATATCAAGCTTAAATCCTTTGCCAAAACCTACAAAAAACGATCTTAATCGTTTCGATTTAAGATAACGGGCCTACCGGATCCAGCGTAATCGCTGGATCCGGTTCTTTTGTCCAGGGATTGAAAAATCCAAAATTTTCATATATCAAATGATGCGCTTGCAGGGCCTTTTGCCCTGGGCTCCATTGGCGCCTCCCATGGGGAACGCGCCGCGGCACACAGTCGTGTTCCCTTCATAAGCTCCCAGGCTTTTCATGAAAGCCACCGAGCTTTGACGTTTTATACAGGCATCCATAGGCACCATGCAAAAACGATCCGTTTTTAAATCAAAATATCTGCCCTACGTCCTGATCCTTCCACAGCTTCTTGTCACCTTGACCTTTTTTTACTGGCCGGCTGCACAAGGGTTAATTCAATCTTTTTTTCTGAGCGATCCCTTTGGCCAGTCCAACGCCTTTGTGTGGTTCGATAACTATGTGGCGATCTTCACGGATCCCCTCTACCTGAAGTCCATCGGCATCACCGTCGCGTTCAGCCTGACCACGGCCTTTGTCTCCATCTCCTTAGGGCTCACCATCGCCACGTTGGCCAACCGCGCCACACGATGCAAGGCCCTGATCCGGACCATGCTGGTCTGGCCCTACGCCGTGGCCCCCGCCATCTCCGGGATTCTCTGGCTTTTTCTCCTGCACCCCTCCTTTGGGGTGGTCGCTCTGGCGCTGAAAAAAGGGTTCGGGTTCAACTGGAACCCGGTCTTAAATGGCGGTGACGCCCTGGCCATGGTCATCGTCGCCAGTGCCTGGAAAGAGATCAGCTACAACTTTGTCTTTTTCATGGCAGGCCTTCAGGCGGTGCCCCATTCACTCATCGAAGCGGCATCCATGGATGGCGCCTCCCCGTTCCGCCGATTCCGATCCATCACACTGCCCCTGCTTTCGCCCACCCTTTTCTTTCTCACCGTGATGAATATCATCTACGCCTTCTTCGAGACCTTCGGCGTCATTCACGCCGTCACCCAGGGGGGCCCCGGTGGATCGACCAACACCCTGGTGTATAAGGTTTACCAGGACGGCTTTATCGGGTTGGACATGGGCTCATCCGCGGCGCAGTCCGTGATCCTGATGGTTCTTATTGTCGGAGTCACTGTGTTTCAGTTCAAATTCATTGAAAAAAAAGTTCAATACGCGGGGTAAAGGCTCATCATGGTAGAAAAGACACCCATCCTTGATTTTTTGACCTACCTGTTTCTGATCCTGGGTATCGTCATCGTCGGATTTCCCATCATCTATGCCGGCATTGCGGCCACCCTGCCTCTGGAAAAAGTATCGATGGTCCCCATGCCCCTCATTCCCGGAGATCAGTTTCTGGTCAACATGAAGACGGCATGGACACGGGGGGATCTCTCAACCCAGCTGATCAACTCGGTCATCATGGCCTCGGGGATCACGATAGGAAAAATATCGGTCTCCATGCTGGGGGCCTTCTCCATCGTCTATTTTGACTACCGGTTTCGCACGATCGCCTTTGTCACAGTCTTCTGCACCCTGATGCTGCCGGTGGAGGTCCGAATCCTGCCCACCTATGAGATGGCTGCCAACGTCTTCGGACCCCTGCAGCCCCTCTGGGATGCGCTCCACCTGAACAGCGTGGTCAGCTGGTTTGCCGGAAATGACATTGAGGTTGCCCTCAACTGGAGCCTTCTGGACAGCCACACGGGCCTGATTTTACCCCTCGTGGCCTCGGCGACCTGCACCTTTCTCTTCCGTCAGTTCTTTCTGACCGTGCCCGAAGAGCTTTGTGAGGCGGCCAAAATGGACGGGGCCTCGCCCATGACTTTTTTTCGAAAAATTCTCTTCCCCCTGTCCAAAACCAACATCGCCGCCCTGGTGGTCATCGAATTCGTCTACGGATGGAACCAGTACCTCTGGCCTCTTCTCATCACCACCAACCCCAAAATGCAGACAGCCGTCATCGGCCTTCAGAACCTCATCCCCCTGGCCGACGACCTTCCCGAGTGGAACATCGCCCTGTCCGGCGCCCTGATCGTGATGCTGCCGCCCATTGTGGTGGTGCTGGCCATGCAAAAATGGTTCGTGAAAGGTCTCGTCGACTCCGAAAAATAGGCGCACGTTTAAATTTACGAATGCAGAGGGCGTCGCTGGCTTCGATTGGGACGCCCTCTTCTTTGTGGCATACAGCGGACCTCCCGGTTCCGCCAAAATAAACCAGACAAGGTTAATTATCATGATCACCCTACCCTTTCACACCAACCGCTACTTTATTTTACGACACGGCCACAGCGAGGCCAACGAACAGGGCCTCATCGTCAGCAGCCCGGAAAACGGCATCGGCGCATGGGGGCTGTCGGAAAAAGGCAAAGCGGACGTCGCACAATCGATTGAAAAAGCGATCCAGAACGAATGGTTCAATCCACGGATAAAACCCGTGGTGGTGAGTTCCCCTTTTTTACGTGCCCTGGAAACGGCATCCATCGTCAAAAAGGCGCTCAAAGCAGAACAATTTTCCGATATGAATTTAAGGGAGAGATTTTTCGGGGAATTTGATCTGAAAGAAAATACAAACTACGAAAAGGGATGGGAATCCGACGAAGCCGATCCGGAGCATCCCCGATTCGGCGTAGAGAGTGTCCAATCCGTGGTCACCCGTATGGTCGAAGTGATCAAACGCACCGGACGCCGTTACAATGAAAAGGACATCATCTTAGTCACCCACGGTGATCCGGGACAGATCCTGCAATGCGCCTTTGACGGCATCGACCCGGCAAAACATCGCAGCCTGCCCCCTCTGGAGACAGCTGAAATCCGACTCGTTCCCACACGTTAGGGCTCAGGCAAAAAACAGATGCCGAAACCCAATAAGAAAGCCGCCGTGAGTTGACCCGAGGAGCGAGGGATAAATCACGGCGGCAACCTGCTTTCAAGGTGGCTCACCTTGCCGTGCCATGGACACATGGCGCGGGATCAGTACTCCCCGGCCTTTTTTAAATAGATGGTATACGTGTAAGGAATGTCGGCGGGAAAATCCTGAGAAAAAACAGGTTTAAACACGGCGGGAATCTCCGGCATCAACACATCCCCTGCGACCTCCGTGTGAATATGGGAGATATGAAGGGTGTCGGCAAAGGGAAGGGTCGCCTTAAATATTTCCCCGCCCCCGGCCACTACGAGCCGGCGTCCCCCCTTGCAGCCCATCGTCAGGGCCTCATCAAGGGTGGTGCAGACCTGGCAACCGGGCGCTTCGTAGGCCGGATTACGAGTCAAAACGATGATCTTGCGACCCGGCAGGGGCCGCCCGATGGACTCCCAGGTCTTGCGGCCCATCAACACGCTGTGGTGATAACTCATCGCTTTAAACAAGGAGAGCTCCCCTTCGATCTGCCAGGGAATATCCGCGCCATCACCAATCACCCCGTTGTCCGCCACAGCCACAATAAATGACACCTTCATCCAGCTCTCCTCCCTTTAATGCACCACCCGACCTGTTCCCCTCTTTTCCGTTGCACGGTCCCCTTCGGGAGCCCCCAGAGGATTGTTATACCATCGCCCCAAAGGATGTGTCGAGGATCTGCCTATTTGATCACCTGAATCCCCATGGTGTGCATCCGGGCCATGCGCACCTGGCCCTTGGTCCCACGCGTGATGGAGAGGACCCGATTCACCAATTCCAGCAGTTCCCGACACACGGGTCGAAAGGCATTAATCGAGCACACCGACGGATGAAGCAAAATACTGTAACGATCCAAAAGGGTGGTTTCGTTCACCCCTTCCATCAATTCCTCAATGGACTCCGTCACATCTTCGGCCACTTCCCGAAACAGATCGATATCTACCACATCATATAAAATCGACACAAGACGAGCCTGGAGGTGCTCGAAATCTCGGCGTTTGACTCCTGCCAACGCCAGCGTACGATAATAACGAGTTTTCACAAGTTTTCCGACACTATCAGATAAAATATCCATACGGCCTCCCGTCCGAAGCGGGATTACGATGACTGCCCGGACTTTAGATCCACTGCCGGCATGATCATAAAAATATCTGGAATACGAGAAAGAGAGGGCTGATTTAGATGAGAAACAGTCGACATGCGGCCTGCGACAACCAAGCCCTGTCAGGGCTTGAATATACGGCCGACCTCCCGGTCGCGTGCCTCGGCACGTCAAACGGACAGATTGAAATTCGGTCAGGAGAGAATGATAGAAAATATCCGGCAAATGAAGGTTATGCTCTCAGTATACGTCGGAAGCCATTCTTCAGCAAGCTTTGTGGCCGCAAAGAACACCACGGGCAAAAAACGGGACTAAAGCCGGGCCTTCTTCCCGCCGAGATGATAAGAGAGAAACATCGCAATTAAACGCGCTGGCCTGACAAAAAGCGATATAGACGATAGGGGCAGCTAAAAGGGTTGGAAAGATCTCCGGGATGAAAAAACTCGACACGAAAAAACCAGAAGACGTCACGCCCATAAAAAGCCCAAAGAAGGTCCTCCGTCTCCTTGCCGTGGGGCTTCTTGTCGCAGCCCTCACCGCCGGGGGCTGGTTCGCCTATACCACCTTCTTCCGCTCGGATTACCCCAGGGCCGACCTTTCTTTCGTCGACTTGGACGACGCCGTACTCCGCTTTACATGGAGAGAAATTCCCGATGTGTATGGCCAAATCATCCAGGCAAACGCAGAGCTGGTTTTAATGGAAGGTGAGATCGATCGTATTACCCAGGTGGGGAAAAAATATCCGAGGCAAAAAAAAATCGTCACATCTGAGATCAACCGATGGAAAAAAAGTGTGCAAAAGCTCACAAGCCAACTCCATCGATTCCAGAACCAGGTGGAAGCTCTTTACGTCACCTTCCGGGTGAACCCCGAAAAAGGGAGAACAGCTATCCAGGAAAAGGCATCAGACCTTGCCACCTCCATGAAGGATACGTTGGCGGACGTCAAAACCCAGACCGTGCCTCTGAAAAATGCCCGGATCGCCCCGAAGGGGATCAAAGGGATCATTATCAGCCTCAAAGAGCGATTCCTTTAAAAAAACAGCCGCTCAGTCCGATCACGACCCCTCATCCTTGCCAGGCTCTTTGTCACCGGGACGAAAAAAGGGAAAGGGAGCGGCCTTGGCCAGATCATCCACAGATCGCCTCGCCATCTCGGTAAACTCTGTGCTGAAATGAAGCACCTGCTTAAACTGGTCGTCGAAGGACTTTCGCTGCTTCACATAACTGTCAATGGTCTGCGAAAGATGGATATCAAAAAAATCACCCATCATGTTGTCGTCGTAGCGAAGCATCAGATGAAGGAGACGAACGGGTAATAAGAATTTCTTCTTTTTAGCCTCCTCAACAAGGACTTGTGTCAGGATGTACGCCGTCACATCATCCCCGGAACTGGCCTCTACCACCTGAACGTTCTTTCCGCTTTGAATAATTTCAGCGAGCTGGTCCAATGTCATGTAGGCACTCTCAGAGGTATTGTAGAGGCGCCTGTTGCTGTATTTTTTTATCAGCACGGTCTCGTCTGCCATTGTCTCTCCCCGTTGGGTCATCCGTTAAGACCAAAAAAATCGTCAGCTTACGCCAATTGAGTCTGCCGTCAACGGGCGATATCATCCAACCAAGCCCACCCCATTTTTTTGCAGATGCCCCTCAAATATTTGTTCGTGTCTCTGACTATATGTCAGCCACCCAAGGAATGCAATTGACCTCCTTTTCACACATTCTTTGGGGGAAAAAGAAACCGCACCCCAAAAATACATTGTTCATTTTAAACAATTGTGTTTTTACTGGGTATGTATCGGTTAATATATGCGAATACTGTCCGGAGACAGATCGTCGATATCCGCCATGGACTTTTCAATAAGATTCATGCCGCCTCTGGATCGGCCAGTGCCCAGGTAATACCCGGACAAAGCCCCCCGCTCACCCCATACAGATCCGCCCGGCGTCTTTATACGACCCCTCCGCGGCCACTGAACAGGAGAACCGAAGCATGGCAAAATCCGTTCTTAAACAACTCAAAGAAAATGAGCGTGAAGTTCGGCGACAACTTATCATCCGTGCAGCCAAAGCCCTCTTCAATCAAAAAACCTTCCATGAAATCGGCATGCGGGACATCGCAACCGAAGCCGGGATTTCCGTGGCATCTCTCTACCAGTATTTCCCCAGCCAGGATGATCTCTTCGTAGAAATCCTCACCAACGATATCAACCTGATCAAATCGCGCCTCTGGGAAGACCGCCGTGCCCTCGAAGATATCGCCATCGACATTGTCAACTTCCTCGTCGACAACGAAGATATTTTTCAAATGATGAGTCACTTCATGATCAAGGGAGAAAAAAATCCAGAGACCCTTCGCAAATTCAACGTCATTCAAATTCTCTTCCTCGACATGCTGGACAAAGCGCTGACCCGTGCCGGAGAGACCCCGCCGGTCAGTTATTACTCCCACGCCTTCTTCGCCTCCCTGTTCGGTAATGTCATCACCTTTCGAAACTACCCGTCAAGTGACACCACCTCACATCGCGAAAGCCTGTATCATGTAGCCCGAATTACGGCCAAAGCCTTCCACGATACCCTTGTCTCTCACGGAAAATAAAAAACAAATGTAATAGAAAATTTTTAACGCCCAATTACAAAACTACTTTTATTGGGATAAACAATGTTATAAGATGATTTTCTTCAGGTCCACCGATAGCAACCCTTTCGGATAAGGAGACAGTCCGTGCAGAAACGCCTGACTCTGTTCTTCACCGCATTACTCTGCCTCCACGCCTCCTCCGCCCTTGGGGTCTGGAACTATGAACGCCCGGACGGAAACAGCTCCGCCCTCATGGGATGCTGGTCAGATGAATCCGTCTCATACACCGTCGGATTTAACGGCGCCGTCTTTCGCCGCCATATGGACGGTGCCTGGACAGATATCAGTGACCCTACCCTTGCGGGCGCTGCCCTCTTCGCCATCCAGGAGACCACCACAGGAGCTGTCTATGCCTCCGGATATCGACTCGGCACACCCCGCTTCGACTCCAATGACGACGGCCAGGTGAATGCCGATGACACCCAAAGCCGCTACGCCGTTATCTTTCATTACAACGGATCGGCCTGGGAGGAACTAAGCACCCCCTACGATCCGGAATCCCCCTTCTTCGCCTCCTCCTTTGTAAGCATCTGGGCAGATGAGGGCGGCACCGTCTATTTTGGTGGGGGAAAACAGCGTTCAAGCAACAGTGACGAGCCCTCAGGGGTATTTCTTGCCTACGACGGGGCCTCCTTTGAACCCCTGATCGGAACCTCCAGCAATGCCCCCAGCATCAACAGCATTCAGGGCACAGACGCCCACGTCTACCTGGCCTGCTCTTCCGGATGCATGATCGAATTCGATCTCAGGTCCCGCGAGTTCAGCGTCATGGAGCCCCAAAACTACGCGGTTGATTTCCGTGGGGTTTGGAAAGATACGGACAACACGCTCTACGCGGTGGCAGAAGGCACCTACGGCTACATCTTTCGATACCACGACACCCGCGGCTGGGAGCCCATGGCCATCGATCATCAGGAAGTTCCCCCCCTCTATTGCATTGCCGGACGCGGTGATCTCCTCATCGCGGCAGGCAGCTACGGCAAAGCCTTCTACCTCGACCTCGCTAAAGATAAGTTCATCTGGAAAGAGCTGCTCACAGGCACCCAGAGCCACATTAACGGCCTCGCCATGGCTGGCGATGACTTCCTGGCAGCCACCTCAGGCGGTGAACTCTACCGCATGACCGAAAAGGACCCCAGAACCGCCTACATCCTGGCCAACCCGCCCACGGGCATCGGAACCTTGATCGAGGGCACCCTGACCCATCAGGCCACCCTCTACGATTTTTCTCTGGGAGATATCTGGAAACGGGAATGGCGCTTCGACAATGAACCCCACCGCGATCCCGTCCCTGCCTTCGGCATCCTCTACTCCTCTACGGCAAACGGGGTGAATACCGCGATTGAGATCACCGGGGAAGGTGGAGAAGAGAGCAACAGGGAACTGCGCATCACTGACTGCAAAGACTGCACGCCCCATGTCGACATCACCGATACGGTCGTCAAGCTCTTTATTCAATCCGGACAGACCACCCAGAACACCATCAAAAAGGTTCTGGAAAAGAGCACGGCCGTCTCGAAGGTCACGGCCCGCAACGGTGACAGCCCCTGGGTGATCTCGACCAAAGAGTATGACCGCGTTCTACTCAAAGGGGGGCGCGACAACGAAAATCTCTTCATCAACGAAGCCACCTCCGGGGATGACTTCTACCTCGCCGTCCACCGATTCAAAGACAGGGGGACCTATGAACCCAGCCTGACCGTCTACCGGGAGAACGTCACCTTTATTGATGGAATGATCAAGGTTTACGGACAGCGGACCAAAGATAGCTGCACCACCATTGAGGTGAAAGACGACGATGTGATCCAATCGAAACCGGCCACGGGAATTCTTGGAGACATCATCGAAATCCATGCCGTCCACGGTGAAAAAGGCAACATCAAAATTCAACTGGTAGCCGTCTCCGATGCGGAAGCAAAGCCGTTATTGAAAGACAATACCCTCTATATCCCCATGCAAGAAGGTGTCACAACCGTCGGCGCAATCATTCAGCACCTCACAGGTCAGGAACTCATCGACACCGCCACCCCGAAGACGCCGGCCACGGAGGAGACCCTCTGGGACAGTGAATCCGAGAACACCTCCGTGATTCTGGAAGGGGGAACCAATGCCGCAGAGGTTGCGTACGACCCCGGAACCGACACCGTAACGATAACCATCGACAGCGGCCTCACCACCACAACAAATATCGCTGAGGCGCTCTCCACGGCCCACGACCCCGTTTCAGGCACCCTTATTTTCACAGGGGTTCTGGAGGTCGTCTGGAATAAAATATGGAATATCAATGACCACACCAACACAGCAACCCTTCCCGGCATGCTCACGGAAACCGTTTCCACCACCGTGCACGTGGTGGATGAAAACGATCTGGATTTCACCTTCACGCCGACTGAAGCCAAACTCAAGGCCACCCTCTGCCTGGCTGACGCCTCAGACCCGAGCCTTGACATTATCAAGTGGGAATGGGCCGTTTTCAGGCCCACGTCGAGCGGCTACGAGACCAAAGCCACGGTTAAGAGTGAAACCGGAAATGCCGAGGTCACCATCTCCGATCTCGGAAAGTACGACATCGGGCTCCAGGCCACCCTCAAAGATGGTTCCACCCTCACCATGGAGAAGGTAGACGCTATAAAAATAAAGGGGGAGCACGCTGGAGAGTCGAGCCTGGAGGGTGCCAGCGGGTGCTTCGTCGGCGCGGCATCGGCCCGCTGAACCCCATAAAAAAAGGCACCCCGGAAATCCTCCGAAGGGTGCCTTTTCAAACTCTAATATTACAAAACAGGTAACTATTCAGCTCCCCCAAAAGCCTCCGCGCAGATTTGAAATATGTATTTAAGATCTGTTTGTTAAACTTTTCAAAAGCTTAACCCCGACAGGGCCGCCGGAGGCATAAGCTGAATAGTTACCTCTGATGTTACAAACTATTCTCTTTACTGACGTACAAGTCTCCGATTGGAAAAGGATGCCGGCACGCTGCTTCGGCAGGGATTGATGTCCAACCCGCCCCGCCGGGTGAACCGCCCCACCACCGTCAGTGTGTGAGGTGCCAGGCGCTCCAAAATATCCGTATAAAGGGTCTCCACACAGTTCTCGTGATAGCCGGTGTGGGTTCGGAAAGAGACGAGATAGGCAAAAAGAGCCACCTCATCAATTTTTTTCCCGGAATAGGTGATCTCCACCGAAGCCCAGTCGGGCTGACCAGTCACCGGACAGTTGGTCCGCAGAATATGGGAGCAAAGGGTTTCATCGACGACCTCGCCGTCCCCGTGGGTTAACAGCGAGGCGTCCACCGAGTAAACATAGGCCTCAGCCTCATGATGATCGATACACTGGCCCTTCGCCCGGCACACACCCAAGGCGGCGGTATCGTCGCAGCCGAGAAAAGAGACAACAACGGCACCGTCCGCTACCCGTGAGAGATCTTCCGTCATCGCTTCCTTCACCTTTTCCGCACTCTCAAACCGGCTCAGGTTAAAAGAGTTCAAGTAAAGCTTTAACGACTTCGACTCTACAATGCACCGGCTCTCAGCCGAAAAACGGATCTCGGCCACCGCGGACACCGGTTTCCCCTTTCCGTCCAGCCACGAAAGCTCCCAGGCCGTCCAGATATCCTCCCCATAAAAGGGAAGTTCCCCCTCATCCAAGCCAAGAAACCCTCTACCCAAGGCTCTCTCCACCGGAAAAAGCTGGGACGGGTCGTAGGTAAAGGTGTAACCGGTCTTCTTCCCCAAGGGATTCTCTGTTCTCATATTCATGTGTCTCCGACGGCAAACTTTTTTGATGACCACCCCTTCTCAGCTATCATGCAAAGGCAGTGGTGGTTTGTAGAAAATGTTCTTCGTGCTTGGTGCCTGGTTCTTCGTTCGAGGAGTCGCTGCGCTCTATCCATTATGAGAAAATTGCAACTATTCAGCTTGCGCCTCCGGCGGCCCTGCCGGAGGCTAAACTTTTGCCTGATTTTATTAAGACGGGTTTAACAAACAGGTTTTAAAAATTATTCTTGATAAAATTCCATCTTAAATGCGGATGTGATTACCTCTTATTCACAGCCATGGGTTCCCTGTCCATGTCAGGCTTCAATGTCACCCACACCGGTGAGATTACGGCGGCGTAGTAGGATGGGCACCCATTTATTATCAAAGGGCGAAGCGTGCCCATCTGGCAGTCGGGAAACCCACAACGCTGAAAATTGTATAAATTTTGACGACGCAGCATCTCTCCCCGGTGTACAGAGTTTATACTGCACCAAAACCAGCTTTCAAGGTGGCTCACCTTGCCGCCGGAGGCATGCTTTTTGTGCCTTTATTTTTTTCCTGCAACCTTATTTCAGATACGTGGTCGGATCGAGGCCCTCATCATAACGCAGGGCGTATTTGCGTTCGTCGCAGGCACCGCAGGTTCCGCAGTGGGCGGCGCCGCCTTTGTAGCAGGTCCAGGTGGCGGAAAAATCAACGCCGAGGGTTCGCCCCAGATCGCCGATGGCCCGTTTGTCGATGTGGGCAAAGGGAAAGGCGAGGGTCACCTGGCCATCGGTACCAATTTTAATGGCCGTGGAGAGGGCCTCGTTGAAATCGGGACGGCAGTCGGGATAGATAAAATGGTCCCCGGCATGGGAGGCAAGAACCACCCGAGAGGCCCCTACGGACTCGGCGTATCCGGCGGCGATGGAGAGCATGATTCCATTACGGAAAGGGACCACGGTACTCTTCATGTTGGCCGCGTCGTAGGCACCGTCGGGAACTGACTCTCCCGATTGAAGGAGGCTGGAGTCGAAGAGATCGTTGATAAAAGGAAGCGGCACCAGGGTGTGGGTCACGCCCAGGCTCTCGCACATGGCTTTTGCCAGAGGAAGCTCACAGGCGTTGTGCTTGGATCCATAATCAAAGCTAATGGCCACACATCTTTGTCCTTTATCAACGCAATCTGCCAGAAGCACGGCAGAGTCCATGCCGCCGGAGAGAACCACCAGGGTTTCAAACATTGAATTAAATTCCTTTTTTCGTATCAAACGCAAGAATATGCAGGCGACTTGCCATGCGATAGCCTTTCTTGACGCAGTGATCCCAGACAAAGGGCATCCGGGCAATCTGCTCTTCACGGGTCATCCCCATGGGCATGAGCCACACCCGGTCCTTTTCAAGGCCATGCGTCGCCACAAAGTCATCGATGGAAGAGATTGTCTCCTCACAAGCCACAAACTTGAGATGATGGGCACGGGAGAGGCTCACCGCGTCCACCTGCCAGGCCCCGGAGAGGTATTTCGGCGAACAGATCACCTCACCCTTAATCCCTTCCGGGATGCGCACTTTGCCCGAGGTCTCGTACTGCACCTCAACGCCCCGCTCAAAAAGCGCACGGTCCAGCGTCTCCAGACCCGCAGCCCACTGAAGCAGGGGCTCTCCGCCGGTGATCACCACAAAACGGTGACCACTGTCTTTCACCGCGCCCAAAAGATGCTCAACGGACACGTCGGTGCCACCGTCCCAGGCTCCCTTGGTATCGCACCAGGGGCACAAGGGGGCCACACAGCCTGAAAACCGGATAAAAAAAGCGGGCCGGCCGGTATGGGGGCCTTCTCCCTGAAGGGAAGCAAACATTTCATGGAGATTCAACATAGGAAGAGGCCTCAAGCTGTCACGGTTGCCCAGGAATCCGGGGTTTCGTAGAGGCGCACCTCTTTCAAGGTCAGGCCGTCAAATTCAGACGCAGAGGAGAGGATCTTGAAAATATAGAGCACCATGTTCTCGGCCGTGACCGGAATATTCAGATACTCGGCAAGCTCATTCAGGTTGGCGTGATCGTATCGATCCACGATGCGCTCTTTCACCAGGCGTTTCAACTCGGTGAAGTTAACAATCATGCCCGATGCATCCAAGGGGCCGGAGACCGTCACCTGAAGGGTGTAGGTGTGCCCGTGAAAGGCAGAACATTTGCCGTAAAGGGCTTTGTTCTCTTCTTCGGAAAAGTCATGACGGCAAAGCCTGTGGGCAGCGTCAAATCGAAACTCTTTGGTAATGGAAAGCATAGACCACCTTAACTTACTGCGGCACAGCAGAGAGGAGCCCGGCAAACCATCATTAATAAATCAAGGAAGGTGTACGCTTAAGGGGCCACAACCGGCTGCGCGGTCAGTGAGGGAGAATTTTTTGTGCGGGATGCCTCTCGTCCGCATGGGCCTTAGCCCGGATATTTCATAAAAAATCGCCATGGACCTGCCATGGCAGATTGATGATTCCGTTTACAACAACAAGCGTTTGTATCACAGCGCATCCCATTTGAAAACGGGAAAAATCAAGCCTCCGGCGACTCGGCCTGGGGACAAACACATGAAACGTTGGGTAAACAGGTTTTCTTGTTCGCGTTATTTTGTGTTCGTCCCCTACCCTGCGCCGTCTACATCGCCCGCCTCAGCAAATCCAGCGCCTTAAACGCAAAAATCCGTTTGTTCTGGTGGCGCTCTTTAAAGGGAGAAACAAACCGGTGGGTTTCGGTACCGGCTTCCGTGGCAACCCCAATCCAGACGGTACCCACCGGTTTATCCTCGGTCCCGCCAGTGGGTCCTGCGATGCCACTTGTGGCAATGCCGATATCGGCGCCGGAGAGACGCCGGACCCCTTCGGCCATCTCTCGGACGGTTTCCTCGCTCACGGCGCCGCAGGAATCAAGGGTTTGCCCGGACACACCGAGCACCTTCATCTTGGCGCTGTTGGCATAGGTCACAGCCGAGAGGAGAAACCAGTCGGAACTGCCTGGCACATCGGTGAGCAGAGAACCGATCAGCCCTCCGGTGCAGCTTTCCGCCACAGCCACCGTTTTATGTGCCGCACTCAAGGACTCAGCTACCGCCTCGGCCATGGAGAGCCCCTGGACTGAAATCACACAGTCGCCCAGCCGCGTCACAGCTTCTGTGACCGCCGCGGCCTGTCGCTTCGCCAATGCCGCCTCCGCCCGGGCAAAGGCCCAGAGCTTGACCTCAATCACTGGAAAGGCGGCACGGTAGCCTACATGGATTCCATGAAAGAGTGTATCAAGCCCTGCAATCCGCTCTCCGACCACCGATTCAGGAAGGCCAAAGGTGGTGATGGCGGTTTTCACCAAACGACTCCCCCCTGGCTGCAGGGCTTCGATGGCTGGCATCACGGCTTTATCCATCAGGTAACGCATCTCGCGAGTCACTCCGGGCAAAAACCAGAAACGGGTTCCAGAAAGCTCCAGACAATAGCCCGGTGCCGTCCCCACAGGATTGGGAATGCACTCAGCCCCCCTGGGCAGACGGGCCTGCTTAAGATTGGAGGCAGGAACAGGCGCCCGACGCCCTTCAAAATACGCGGCCACAGAGGCAGCCGCCAGCGGATCCTCCACCAGGGGGACCCCGGCCGATTCTGCGGCGGCCCGGGTCGTCAAATCATCTTCCGTAGGGCCCAAGCCTCCGGTCACTACAGCGATCTCGCATCGCCCGGCCACCCGCAGGAGAACCTCCTTCAAAGAGGACAAATCATCTCCCACCGAAAGATGGCGCACCACCTCCACCCCCACTTCACTGAGCTTTTCCGAAATCCAGGCCGCATGGCTGTCCACCACCTCGCCTTTTAAGATCTCCTCTCCGGTCGTGACCACCATCGCTCTCATTTATCCATCTCCTTTCATCTCGTCACAGACCTTCCCTGACCACCGGATCCCCGGCAAGGCCATGGGCCTGATCCGTCCGTTCCGTACCCTCATCATGAATCACTGTGCTGACAAACCAACCCCCGCACGCCCGCTGATATCAGATGCCTGACACCGGCTGATCCAGCCGTAAAAAAACGTGTGGAATAAGCAACCCATATTCAGAATAACGGGCCAGCATGGCATTTCCACCCACCCGCCATAATCGCCCGTCCTGCTCACCGTAAGCCAATCACCCCCAGGAAGCAAACCCCAATGCCACCCATGACGTTCCCCCAATGGGCATAACCCGGCCGGTTCTTCGATTTCAGTTGGTCATCCCCCTTTTTTATGGTAAATTGCTTCCTGTTGTTTTGTCCTGATTTTCAGATTTTACCAAACGTTCGATATCTTGGACCGAGGAATGAATCTGATCTCATGGAGATACCAACGACTGTACCGTGGGGGCCGAGCTATCCGTTGGGCCCCCACGGTAGAGTGGACAAACAGCGCGCCACAGGTTGACCGGCCACAGGTCGCAGCCCCCCTGCGTGGGTTTTGCCTCAAATGAGGAGAATCGTTTGTATTTCGCTTCGCCTTCTTGTACGCAACCCTCCCATGCATCCGAAACGTCGGATATCAATTCCGTGACGCCCAAAACAACCAAACCGTCAGGGCAGACAACGGCCGTGACAAGGCGTTCCTAAAAAGGTGGACGCGCGTCCGTATTTTTGCACTATTCTCTGCTTTTTTAGCGAGTTACCGGAATCTTTTTGGAAAGATGTTGATTGTTTCAATCACATGAAGTATGAAATATTTTTTCCATGATGGCGCTTGATGTCGCGTCAAACAAACGCGATAAAGTTCCGTTCCAACGCAAAATACGATTGATACGGCACGTTGTGCCTTTTTTTTATTGAGTTGTGTTACCAGTAATCAAGGAATAGGCGTATGGCAAAAAGTCTCTACATCAGCACAACCAACGCCAGGAGCGGTAAATCAACCATCGTTCTTGGTATCATGCAGCTTCTCATGAGGGATCTGCAAAACGTTGGCTTTTTCAGACCCATCATCAACCCGTCGGCTGAAGAGCGGGACCCGGATACAGACCTGGTCCTCTCACACTTCTATCTCGGCATGAGATATGAAGACACCTACGCGATGACCCTCGACGAAGCCAAAAAACTTGTCAATGCGGGCAAGCAGAATCAGATGATTGAAATCATTCTCAGCAAGTACAAACAGCTTGAAGAGAAGTACGATTTCGTTCTCTGCGAAGGCATTGATTTCGTGTTGGGCAACGAAGCGTTTACCTTCGACATCAACGCCGTGGTTGCCGCCAACATGGGCTGTCCCGCCCTGGTGGTCACCAACGCCCACAACGCGACCATTGACGAAATTGTGAGCCTGAACCACCTGGCCATGGAAGATCTCGAGAACAAGGGTGTCGACATCCTTGGTATCATGGTCAACCGTGCCGAGGCATCACAGACCGAGGCGATCCTTGAGGCGCTTGAAAAAGACATCAAGGTCGACAACTGCTCCTTCCATGTCATCCCGGAAGACAGCAACCTCATGAAGCCCACGGTGGCAGACCTCCAGAAATGGCTGGGTGCCGAGGTGATTTACGGCAAGAAGACCATGGACAAAATGATCGATGGCTATGTGATCGCCGCCATGCAGATCAACAACTTCCTCAACTACATCAAGGAAGACAGCCTCGTGGTCACCGCAGGGGACCGAACGGATATTATCCTGAGCGCCATGGCCTCCCGTCTCTCCAGCTCCTACCCCAACATCTCCGGTATTCTGCTCACAGGTGGCATCGCCCCCTCCGACAGCATCCAGAGACTGGTAGAGGGATGGGAAGGGATCCCCGTCCCCATCCTTCTTGTCAAGGACCCCACCTACCCCACCATGCGCAATCTCAACCACGTGCACGCACGTCTTGAGCCCGACAACCCCAAGAAGATCGCTTCGGCCCTGGGTCTTTTTGAAGCCCATGTCGACACCCAGGAGATGCGCCGGAAACTCGTCGAGCGCAAGTCCGTTAACGTGACGCCGCAAATGTTTGAGTACAACCTCATCCAGAAAGCCAAGAAGAACAAACAGCACATCGTTCTTCCCGAAGGCACCGGAGAGCGCATCCTCAACGCATGCGACATCCTCCTTCGACGCGACGTCTGCGAAGTAACTCTGCTGGGCAAAGAGGCCGAGATTCAGGCCAAGATCTTCAAGCTTGGCCTTGACCTCTCCGGTGCCCACATTGTGGAACCCACCAAGAGCCCCCTGTACGAAGAATACGTCCAGGAGTTCTATGAGATGCGTAAGACCAAAAAGGGCATGAACATGGACGTTGCCCGGGACCTCATGAGCGATGTGACCTACTTCGCCACCATGATGGTGCACAAAGGAAACGCCGACGGCATGGTCTCTGGATCCGTCAACACGACGGCTCACACCATCAAGCCCGCCTTCCAGATCATCAAAACCAAGCCCGATGCCTCCATCGTCTCATCAATCTTCCTGATGTGCCTGAAGGATCGTGTCCTTGCCTTTGGTGACTGTGCGGTCAACCCCACGCCCAATGCAGAACAGCTCGCTGAAGTCGCCATCGGCTCTGCCCAGACCGCCGAAATTTTTGGCGTAGAACCCCGAGTAGCCATGCTCTCCTACTCCACCGGTTCTTCCGGCAAAGGCGCCGAAGTGGAGAAGGTGATTGAAGCGACCCGCATTGCAAAAGAGCGTTGCCCCGATCTGCTTCTTGAAGGTCCCATTCAGTACGATGCCGCCATCGACCCCTCGGTGGCCAAGACCAAACTGCCCGACAGCAAAGTCGCCGGCCAGGCCACGGTCTTCATCTTCCCTGATTTGAACACCGGGAACAACACCTACAAAGCAGTACAGCGCTCCTCCGACCAGGTGGTTGCCATCGGCCCCGTCCTCCAGGGCCTCAACAAACCGGTCAACGACCTCTCCCGAGGCTGCACTGTTCCCGACATCGTCAACACCGTGGCCATCACCGCCGTTCAGGCGCAGGCGGCCAAAGGTCTGGTTTAAATTCCAGGGTCGGTGCACGAGTTGCCAAGTGAGCATCCCAGGGGATCATCCCCCCCTGGGATGCCCTAGGCATCGTACGCGACCGTTTGTATGAGGAATGAGCTCTGAAACCAGACACCTTTGATGTTTCAGGTGGTCATTCCGATCAACGTTTTTACGTAACAAGGTAATTCTATCATGAAAGTATTGGTAATTAACGCTGGTAGCTCATCCCTCAAATATCAGCTGCTTGACATGGATAATGAAGCCGTTATGGCCAACGGCATTGTAGAACGTATCGGCGAAACCGTGGGTAACCTCACTCACAAAGCATTCCCCGACACCGACGCACAGAAAAAAGTCGTTAAAGAAGAAGAGATCAAGGACCACAAGGTCGCCATGCACATGGTACTGGATCTCATCACCGGGACTGAAGCCGGTGTCATCTCCGACCCCAAAGAGATCGACGCCATCGGCCACCGCGTGGTACAGGGCGGCGAAGCCTTCACCAGCGCCTGCGTGGTTGACGGTTCCGTCAAGGTCGCCATTGCCGACAACAATCCCCTGGCGCCCCTGCACAACCCCGCCAACCTCATGGGGATCGAAGTGGCCGAAGAGCTCTTCCCCGGCACCCCCAACGTGGCCGTATTCGACACTGAATTCCACGCATCCATGCCCAAGGAAGCCTTCCTCTACGCCCTCCCCTACGACTACTACAAAGAGCTGCGCATCCGTCGTTACGGTTTCCACGGCACCTCCCACAAGTATGTCTCCCGCAAAGTGGCAAGCCTCATGGGCAAAAAGCCCGAAGAGATCAACGTCATTACCGTGCATCTCGGTAACGGCTGCTCCATGGCCGCGGTTGAAAAAGGCAAGTGCCAGGATACCTCCATGGGCATGACCCCCCTTGCCGGTGTCATGATGGGTACCCGCAGCGGTGACATCGACCCCGCCATCGTCGCTTACATCGCAGAAAACAAAGGCATGAGCGCTTCCGAGGTCGACTCCCTGCTGAACAAGCAGAGTGGACTGAAAGGCGTTTGCGGCTTAAACGACATGCGTGATATTCACTCAGCCGTTGAAAACGGTGACGAGATGGCCAAGCTGGCTCTCGACATGTTCGCTTATCGCGTCAAGAAGTACATCGGCGCTTACGCTGCCGTCCTCGGCACCATCGACGCCATCGTCTTCACCGCTGGCATCGGGGAGAATGACGACATCACACGTGCTCTCATTTGCGAAAACCTCTCCGGCCTCGGCATCAGCATGGACGTCGAGAAGAACAAGGGTCGCAAGGGCGAGCCCACCAAGATTCACACCGACGATTCCAAGGTTCAGGTTTGGGTTATCCCCACCAACGAAGAGCTCCAGATCGCACAGGAAGCCGTAGAACTGCTCAAGTAGTTTCCGGCTTCTCTGCCACCTGTGGCAGGAGAATCGATTAAAAAAAGGCCCGTAAGGAGACGTTTCCTTTCGGGCCTTTTTTTATCCGCACCGTGTGTCAACCCGCACCGCAGAGAAAGAGAGCCCCAAAAGAGAACCGGCACACCCTTTGCTAAGGATCAGTCCACGGGCATACGCCGACGCAAAATGCGGGGTTGACGCAAAAGAGACGTTGGCATACAACAAATCAATTCGTAAAATAGAGTGGTTCGACTCGTGGGAGAGGCATCCACACCCCTGTGTGTGTATAATAACAGCGCTCCCGGATACCCGATAAATAAAGTTCAAGCCGTCAAGATATAAAGGTGACAACACGATGGGAGGACAGACGTTGAAAGAGCTCTATGTGGTCCTGTTTGAAGGGAAAGTCAGGGAACGTGAGAGCAAACGAGAGGTCAAAGACCGGCTCAAGGTCCATTTCAACATGGACAAAGCGGGCATAGACCGTCTCTTCTCCGGGCATCGCACCATCATCTTCCGCAGCGAAGACCGATCAAAGACCGATGATTTTGCAAAACGATTCGCCGACACCGGTGCCCTCTGCCGAATTGAAGTCCATTACGAGGAAGAGCCTGACACCCAGAGCGCCTCCCGTGAGAGGTCGGATGCCACCGCCGAAAATCAGGCGGAAGACACCCCATGGGAAGCCGACAAACCGGCATCACAAGACAACGAATCCCCCCTGCTGCCCATCTGGCAAGCCTATGTGGGCCCCCGTGGGGAGTGGTACGCGTCCAAATTCAAACTTTTTGCCCGAAACGGGCGAACAGCCTTCATCCCGTCCTGGAATTGGGGGGCCTTTCTTTTCGGAATCGTCTGGCTCATCTACCGCAAAATGTACGGACTGGCTTTCCTCTTCTTCGGTATCTCTGCCGCCGGCATCGTGATTCCCGGGGGCAGCCTGGCCGTCTCCTTCTTCTTCGGAGCCTTTGCCAATTTCATCTACTTTCTCCACGTCAAAAAGAAAGTAGCCACCATCATCTCAGCCAGTGACCACATCGACCCCACCCAGGCCATGGAGAACACAGGCGGCGTCAATCCCATCCCCAAGGTCCTGGCCCTGTTCCTAATTATGATGGGGGTTATGGCCCTTTTCGGCTCCTATTTCTTTGATCTGGCGAGTGTCGCACCCCAGATCAACTAAGGGCTGGCAAAAAATAAAGTAACTATTCAGCTTAAGCCCCCGGCGGCCCTGCCGGGGGCTTAACTTTTGAAAAGTTTAACACACAGGTCTCAAAAATATATTATGGTTACGATGAAAAAGCCATCTGTGGGTGCCTGATGTCGTCCGTCTTCATAAATACCCTAACATTGAGACCCGAAGAATGAACGGCCCGCCGCATCCAACGCCTTACATGCCTGCCATAGAGATTTCTTACTTGACATCAAAAAATAAAAACCTCTAGTTTAAAGCATTCAGCTCCTGAAGCCAGCATCCCCTCCTCTTCCCAGCATGATGACCTGAAAATCAGCGTCTTTTATCCGTGCACACATGATTCCGCCCATCTCGACCATCCAAGACACCCTTTATCGTTCACTTTTTTGGAGGTAAGCATGGCAACTCAACAAGTGGCAGACAGACGGGATATCGATTTTGTGTTGTTCGACCAATTCGATGCGGAGTCGTTGACTCAGCATGCGATGTACACCGACTTCAATCGAAAAACCTTTGAGATGGTGATCAACGAAGCGAGAAAATTCGCCCTCAAGGAGATTCTGCCCACGTACGCCCTTGGAGATCGAGAGGGAGTTCGATTTGATCAGGGCCGGGTCACGCCCCCCGCCTGTTTCAGGCGACCGTTCACGCTATTCCACGAAGGAGAGTGGCTGGCGCTCTCCGAAGCCCCGGAGGTCGGAGGCCAAGGCCTGCCTTGCATCATCAGCCATGCGGCAGGCGAATATCTCATCGGGACCAATTTCGCGTTTTCAAGTTACGCCATGCTGGGCCACGGCACCGGTAAAATGATCGAACTCTATGGCACCGAGCGTCAGAAACAGCTCTTCCTGACAAAGCTCTACTCCGGTGCCTGGGCCGGAACCATGCTCCTTACCGAGTCTGAGGCGGGCTCTGACGTGGGCGCTCTCACCACCTCGGCCCGCCGAAGCCACGACGGCACCTGGCTCCTCTCCGGCAGCAAAATCTTTATCACCTCCGGAGACCACGACTTCACAAAAAACATCATCCACCCGGTCCTGGCCCGTATCGAAGGGGCTCCCCCCGGCTCCAAGGGCATCTCCATCTTCCTGGTCCCCAAAATATGGGTCAACGAGGACGGATCCCTCGGCGAGGCCAACGATATCGTCTGCACCGGCATTGAGGAGAAAATGGGGCTCCACGGCAGCGCCACCTGCAGCATGTCCATAGGAAGTAAGGGCTCCTGCCGGGGGCTTCTCCTGGGCGAAGAGAACAAAGGCATGCGCATCATGTTCACCATGATGAATGAAGCCAGGCTCGGCGTGGGAATCCAGGCCTTCTCCCATGCGTCCGCAGCCTACCTCTATGCCTTGGACTACGCCCGCTCACGCAAGCAGGGCAGAGCCATTGAAAATGCACTGGACCCCACCGCCCCATCCGTTGCCATCATCGACCATCCGGATATCCGGCGCATGCTTCTTGAGATGAAATGCTGTGTGGACGGCATGCGCAGCTTTGCCTACTATATCGCCCTTCTCATGGATCTCCACCGAATCGGTGACTCTGCTGAAGACCGAGAGCTGACCGACGACCTGGTGGGTCTGCTCACGCCCATCCTGAAAACCTACAACAGCATCAGGGGCTATGAGGTCTGCATCAAGGCCATCCAGGTCTATGGCGGAGCCGGATACATTCGGGACTACCCGGTGGAACAGATCGCAAGGGACTGCAAAATTGCCTCCATCTACGAAGGCACCGACGGCATCCAGGCCATGGACCTGCTGGCCAGAAAACTCGGCATGAAAAAAGGCCGGGTCTTCATGGAACTCCTTAATCGCATCAATCAGACCATCGAAAAGGCGTCCCTTTATCCCGCCACCCGCCCCTTTACAGACACCCTGTCACTGATGGTCAACCGCCTCGGGGAATGCGCCATGACCCTTGGCACGGCCCTGCTCTCCGGCCAGCTCAGAACCTCCTTTGCCCACTCCGTCCCCTTCCTGGAGATCACAGGCGATGCAATCATTGCCTGGATGCTCCTCTGGCGGGCCACTACCGCTGCGGAAAAAATCGAGGCAGGTGCCAAAGCCAAAGAGCTCCCTTTTCTGGAAGGCCAGCTCAAAGGGGCCGAGTTCTTCTTCACAAATCTCCTGCCCGTGACCTTCGGTAAAATGGACGCGCTGATGGCCTTGGGAGATGCGGCTGTCACCATCGACGAGAAAGGCTTTGGGGGATAAGCATGCGCGCATAAATGATCAGAATAAACCTGCGTCGGGCGCATGTGGCGTATGCTGTTGATACGGCCGACTGAACGAATCTGATGATTCGCAGACCATCCCGCGCCTGCAGATACCCACAGGAGGGCTTTTCAATTGGCCCCCGAAACATCAAAAGAGCTCAGGTAACAGCCCTCCTATGTCCTTAACCTGTTTATTTCATGAATTTATCAAAAAAAATGCAACTATTACGAAAATGAAAAAATACACGTTGCCGTTTTCTGTTCGCTTTTCTCATCCTTCGGGTTGGTGCTCTGACCAATTTTCTAAAATTAATTCCTATGGCAGAAGCGCCCTGTCTCTGCTATAAATTATGTCGTATGCTAAATAAAGGAAAAAGAGATGTTTACATCCTTCATATTCAACATAAGCGCAACCCGAACAATTTCCCGTTGTCACTCGCCATTCCCCCCCCTAAACAGAGTCCAGCTATCCATGCCAAAAACAATGATTTTCGCCATGGAATCAAACTATTGGAAACTGGAGAGTTGATATGAAATCTTTCCATCCCTCTGAACCCCGAGAGCACCTTTTACTCGCCCTGATCGCACTGGCCACCTACCTGGTATCGAGTCGATTTGATTTTTTGGAAAAAATTGTCTCATTTTCGCAAACCTATGAAGCCTATGAAGTGGATGAACTTGTCACCGTCTGTATTGTTCTGGTTTTCATTCAGGCCATCCTTCTTCACAGAAAATGGATCGCCCTGCGTCACGAAAAAAAACGCCTCGAACAAGAGCATCTTAAACTCAAAGCGGCCATGCAGGAGATCAAACAACTCAAGGGAATTATTCCCATCTGTGCCTCCTGCAAAAAAATACGAGACGATGACGGTTACTGGCATCAGGTTGAGACCTATCTCAGCGCCCACTCCGAGGCCCAATTCAGCCATGGCCTCTGCCCTGAGTGCATGGAAAGTCTCTACGGAGATGTTCTCGACGAAACATCCTGATCTTGTCCCTTCCCATGGAATCCATCAAAGCCAACCCCTGGCAAGATTTTTGCTTTCAACGCCGAAAATAAAAAAACGTATACAATCAATGGATTGTTATCACCCATCACGCATTTTCGTACGGCCAACCCTGCAAACATTGACTAACGCACCGCATTCGATTAATAACATTTTTAATATTCTATGAGCCGCACACCGGCCAGGTTACAACGTTTTTTTCAAGCAGGTATGTTTATGAGTTATGCAATGCAGGAAGAAGAGCTTAACAGCTCCCCATCAATAAAATCCGCCCTCATCCAGGGGCTCCTGGCCATCTGGCCCATCTGTGTCGGGTATATCCCTTTAGGTCTTGCCATGGGAGTGCTGGGAGAAAAAGCAGGGCTCTCACCGATTCAAGTCGGCTTCATGTCCCTCTGCGTTTTTGCGGGCAGCGGACAGTTCATCGCGGTCTCCATGATCACGGCTGGCGCCTCAATTCCCGCCATTGTCCTGACCACTTTTATCGTCAACTTACGGCACCTGCTGATGAGCTCCTCCCTGGCCGTTCACTATCAGGGCGCCTGCAGAAAGAAGATCACGATGCTCAGTTACGGCATCGTCGATGAAACCTTTGCCGTGAATTTAAACCAACTGAAAAACGGTCCCTGGGAAATCGACAAGGCCATCGTGGCCAGTTACGCCGCCTTCTTCTCCTGGGTGGGCAGCACCACGGTGGGGTGCTTTTTCGGACGTTTCATCCCTGAGAATGCCTTTGGCCTGAACTACGCCCTCACGGCCATGTTCATCACCCTGCTCATCTACCAGCTCAACGGCCCCATCTTCACCATCACCGCAGTCATCGCCGGTGCCGTCGCCGTGGGCCTCTCCCTGGTCATGCCCGGCAATGCCTACATCATCATCGCGACCCTTTTCGCCGCCACGGCAGGGGTGATCATCAAGAAATGGAGGCAACCCCGTGGAAACCAATAATTTTATTCTCCTCATCCTCGGCATGGGACTCGTCTCTTTTATCCCCCGCTGGGTGCCCTTGTTCTTTCTCTCCAAGAAGCAACTCCCCCCTTTGCTTATCGAGTGGCTGGAGCTGATCCCGGTGGCCATTTTAAGCGCCCTTCTGATCCCAGGCCTTGTCACCTCTGGGAGCCCCAGGGTCTTCACCCCCTGCTCCATCGAGATGCTGGTGGCCCTTCCGACCTTTGCCTTTGCCTGGTATACAAAATCACTGGGCGGGACCCTGGTGGTGGGCATGCTCCTCTACTGGGGGGCGGGATTTGTGATGTAAAACAGTGAACCTGTTACTGCCCAAGCAACGAGCACAAAATAACCTCACCAACCCAGCACCTCCGACGGGTCACCTATTAAAAAAGCTCCGGGCTTCCCCAGCCCGGAGCTTAGATCTCACGCAAAAGTAAAGACACAAACCCCGTTAAAGCAAGGGTTTACAAAAGGTTTAGAACCTCATTTCATACCCTACTTTGTAGGTACGACCCAGGTCGTAATATTCGTATTGCTTTGTCTTGCCGACGGTGTTGTCACCCCAGGTCACCACGGTTTCGTCGAACAGGTTGTCCACACCGAAGGTAAGGTACCCCTTCCAGCATGCCAGCTTTCCTGCAAAATGCACCGGGTTGTAGCTGGGCAGGTTTCTCTCCCGCTCCCGTAAGATATCGACATTCAGGTTCAGCACCAAAGGCTCGGTGATATAGGACGCTCCCACAGAGGTCTGGAACTCGGGCGCGGCCTGGTACTCTTCGCCGTCGGTGTCTTCAGCCGTTGTATCGGCCAGGTAACCAGCCACGTCCAATGAGACGGCATCCAGAAACGAAGAATGGTTCACAAAGGGATAAAACGAGGTCTCCCACTCCACCCCCGTGGACTCGTAGTCGCCAGCGTTAAACTTTGTGGTGTCCTTACCGACGGTCATGGTCTCTATCTTATCCTCGTAGGTCATGTAAAACCCGACCAGGCGCACCTTCATATAGTCGTTGTCGTACTTCACGCCGCCTTCATAGGTCCAGCCACTCTCGGGATCGAGGTCCGGGTTGCCCGTGAGGGCATCGCCTTTGTAATACTGATCATTGAAGGTGGGGGCCTTAAAGGCTTTTCCGGCGTTGGCAAACACGTTCAAACCGGAGGAAACGCGGTAGGTGAGGCCTGCAGAGGGAAGAAAGATATCGTAGTCCTTGTTGTCGCAATCCCCGTAAATCAACTGCTCCCGGACCCCCAATACCACGGTGAGGGAATCGAAGAAATCCTTTTTGGCTTGCACAAAAACAGACACATCGTCCCTGTGGTGCCTGCCGTACTTTTCGTCGTAGTCGGCACCCCGGTAGACATAGTCCGCCCCCGAGGTCAGCTCCACAGACCCCATACTGACCCGGTAATCGCCCTGCACCCCGTAGTTGTAATTCTTGTTGCACTCCTCGGAAAGGCTATCGCTTTTACGCTCCTCCCGATCCAGCTGGTCCAGGTAGCCGAAGGCCTTGAGCTTGAGGTGCTCCTTTTCAAACCGGAGGTCGGCAAAATGCTTAACGTGCTCCTGGTCCGTCTCCTTGTCCACCCCCCCCGCATCCTTGTTTTTGGTATACCCGGTGGTGCTGATGCTCCCCATATAATCGAAGTAGAAGCCGTCGGTCAGAGTCGCGTTCAGGTTCAGGCCACCGCTGTCCACCGCATCCCGTGCGTAGGAGTAACCTTTATTTTTTGTTGAGTTGGGATAGATCGCCTGTGAGATTTTATCCACGGCGTCCAAATGGGCGTAGGAAACCCCAACGTTCACCCGGGAGCTGCTCACCGCGGCGCTCGCCGTGCGATGTCCGTGGGATCCAGCTTCCACAGACACGGATGCCTGTGTGGTCTTGACGTTCTTCCTCGTGATGATGTTCACCACGCAGGCCATGGCATCGGCCCCATACACGGTAGAGGCAGCCCCTTTCAGCACCTCCACCCGCTCGATCTGCTCCAGGGGAATCATGTCCAGGTCGTACCCCTGGCCGGCGGCACCCTGAACCGGACAGCCGTTGACCAGAATCAGGGTGCCCTTGGAAATCCCCCGGGCCGTAATCTCACTGTTCATGCCACCGAAGGAGACCCCCATAGGCCCGAAGGATTTGTACGAGAACCCCCCTTTTCGTCTCAAGGCCTGGGCCAGGTTATCCGCCCCTGTCTCTATCAGTTCCTCTGAAGAGTACAGGGTGACAAACCGTGAGCTCTCTTTTTCTCCCGTGGGGAATCGTTCCGCGGTAACAATCACCTCATCCAAAGAGGTGTCCAGTGCTGGCCCCGCAGACACAGGCCCTGCAAAACATAAAACAGCGGCAACAAAGCCGAAGCAGGACAAACCTTTCACATAACGTTTCAACATACGTCTTTCCTCATATCCCTTCTTGATTTACAGAAAATTATATGGGGAAAGCATTGATAACGCATCAAGACGGCCCCCATACAAATCCAGGAAAACCAGTCCTTATGAACCGATTCCCAACCTTGGCAGCTTCGATCCTGACCCTGAGAAATCAGCGCACCCTTGGGTGTCTATTGCGTGGGGGTTTTTTATCCTGACTGCAAAAGCAGGAAATAAAAAACCCACACAGATCAAAGCCTGTGTGGGATACCGTTTTTATTCCACAAAAATTATTTCTCACCCTTTCGCCACGAGTGAAAAATCAAACGCTCATTCAGGTAAGTCTTCTGACTCCCGGATCAACCTACTTGCCGCGCCTTCCCGTTACAAAGCAACAGTGACATATAGCGGCTTTCGTCCCCGGATACAGCGGCGGGCCCGTTCCTGATTCACACAGGATTCCTCGTTATGCTGCCAGTTAAGCAGCACCTGAATGTTTCATGTACTGAAGAGCCAGCAAACAAGGCTATCCGGGATATTTCATAAAAAAAACAATCAGAACTAAGAAATCATCCGCAATTACAGTACTTTGCAGTAATATTTTCAATCGTTTCAAAAATGCAAAATGTAATCCACGGTATTCTGTTTGATTTTCTCACCCTTCGGGCGAGCCGGGTGCACTCATCTACCGCGTTATCAGAGCTTTGAGGTAAACCGCTACATCTTCAGCTCTGATGCCTTGCATATGAGCACACCCAACTCGTGAAATATCCGGGCTATCTCTTCAATAAAGATAAATGAGTATATTAAGCCAAATGGGATGTCAAAGTAAAAAAGCACTGTCAGGGAAAAAACAAACCTTGGGACAGCCAGAGACGAGTGCTGCACCAGAGTTCGCCCCTTTGTAGAAAATAGCTGGCAATGTTACCCTTGAAATAACATAGGAATCAAAAAAGTTAGGCCACTACATATTTCCAGTTGACTTGAAATATGAACTGGGATAGTTGTTCGTAAATTTTATAAAATTCTATATAAAACCAAGAACAGAGAACCGATGTAAACCAAGGATATAACTATCAGCTCTTGTGAAATAAAAAGCAGATCCGAAGGTATACCCTGCCACCGCGGTTTTTTTTGGATCAAAATCGTTACAAAATCATTCAATCAACAAAAAAACAGTCCTTTGTTACCATTTAAGCACCAAGGCATAGACCGAGCAGATGTTTCATGGCTCCCTCACCACCCAACCTTTGCATCCCTGAAGAAATCAGTTTTTTCTATGCCCGTCCTCCAAGTTAAGCACACAATGACAAATATTATGCAACAGAAAGACAGCTGCCTACCCGTTAATGGCACAACACCCGCACCTCCCCTTTGTCTAATTTTATGACCTATTAATCTCCGAGTCCATTCACGCCACGACACCTGGGACCGTTCTGCCCGGCATTGTATTAGTGTGTCCTGCGCCAGGGATGCCGTCATTGAGACAGCCTCTTTATCAAAACATCGAATCTAAGAAAACCGTCCACAAGGAGAACCAGACCGGATGAACCCCCTTAAAAAAATGACCCTTCTATCCAAACTCACCCTCGGATTTTCAATGATATTGGGTCTTTTGGCCACAACCTCTCTGCTGGGAGTCGTGAAACTCAACACCTCCTCAAAGGGGTTCATTAGCTACCGTGAAATGGCCCGTGACGCCAACCTCTCGGGCCGTGTTCAGTCAAAAATGCTGTCAGCGCGTATGAATGTCAAAGAATATCTTATCTCTGGAAGCGATGCCGATATAAAAGAGTTCAAGAAAAACTTCAACGAAATGAACTCGTTTATGGGGACCGCGACCCAGGAGATCAACAATCCGAAACGAGCGGCAAAAGTCCAGCAAATAATAACCTCTGTGGGTCTATACCACCAGGCGTTCGATGAGGTGGTGAACCTGACAGGCCAATACAATCACCAGGTAGAGACCGTCATCACCCCCCAGGGGTCCCTGATGGAGTCCCTCCTTACGGAAGTCCTGGAATCAGCCCAACAAAACAATGACGCAGGCACCACGTATCATGCGGGGATGGCCCTGAAACACCTGTTGCTGGCCAGGGTCTCCCGGACCACATTTTTCATCAGCAACACACAGCGCGACGCAGATCTGGTCATGTCAGAGTTCATAATGATGCAAAAAGCGTTGGAGGTCCTGAGCCATAAAAACGTAAGCACCTCAACCCGCAACACCCTCTCCAAAATCCAAGAAAGTAAGGACACCTACCTGGAGAGCTTCATCCAATCGGTTAACGTCCTGGAAGACCGGAATGCAATCATTACCAGCACCCTTGACCGCATCGGTCCCGAGGTGGCCCAACTGATCCACGAAATCAAAATTGATATCAAAGGTGTTCAGGACGAAATCGGACCCCGCCTTCAAAGGTCTAACCGCAAGGGGATTTCCCTGATCATCGGAATAAGCCTTGCTGCCCTGCTGATGGGAATCCTGATCATCTTTATCCTCACCCGCAGTGTCTTGAACCAATTGGGCTGTGATCCCGCACAAATTGCAGAAATAGCCCGCAGCATTGCGGCTGGGGATTTTCTGCTGAGGTTCAAGCACGACAAACACGATAAAATCCGTGGCGTTTATAAAGACATGGAGACGATGACGTTCAAGCTCAAGGAGACCTTTACCAACATCAACTCAGGTGTTGAGACCCTCACCTCCTCGACCGCTGAGTTAGGAGTTGTTTCAGGCGAAATGGTGTCTGGATCGGCAGAGACCTCAAACAAATCAAACATGGTTGCCACAGCTGCTGAAGAGATGAGTGCCAATATAAACTCCGTCTCGGCGGCAACAGAGCAGGCGTCCACCAATATCGACATGGTCGCCGCCGCGCTCGAAGAGATGACCGCCACCATCAACGAAATCGGGATTAACACCGCAACAGCCCGAGAAATAAACGATGACGCGGTCAAGCTATCCGGCCAAGCCTCCACCCATATGGATACCCTTGGGACATCGGCCATTGAGATCGGCAAGGTGACAGAGGCCATCAAAGACATCTCCGAACAGACCAATCTCCTCGCCTTGAATGCCACCATTGAAGCCGCCCGCGCCGGAGATGCGGGGAAGGGATTTGCCGTGGTCGCCAGTGAGATTAAAGTCTTAGCGGTGCAGACCTCAGAGGCGACCCTGGAGATCAAAACCCAAATCGATGGGATGCAGGAGGCAACCACCGAGGCCGTCACCGGAATCAAGGGTATCTCCGAGGTCATCACCCAATTAAACGAGCTGGTAACGACCATTGCCTCGGCCATCGAGGAACAGTCCGTCACAAGCAAAGAGATTGCAGACAATGTCGCCCAGGCATCCATGGGAACCCGGGATATCACCGAAAGCATCGCCCAGGGCGCGGTCGTCGCCACTGAAATTACGCACGACATCAGCCAGGTCGATCAGGCGGCAGGTGCCATGACAATCAACAGCACCCAGGTCAGTACCAATGTCGAGACATTGAAAACCCTGGCAGATCAACTCCGGCACATGGTGGAGCAGGTCAAGTTCTGATAGCGTGAAGCACCTCCGGGGACACCATCTCTACAGGCGGCGTCCCCGGCCGGGCCACAGGTGCTGTCTGTCTATGCAGCCATTCCCTGAGGTCACGCAGTGAGACTCTATTTTCGTGGGGGTGGGCAGGTGATCCTGCACGCTTGGCACAACAAAGGTTTCTAAGGCGATTTCACAAAAGCTATATTTTCCAAAGAGTACCGACATGTCTCTTTTCTGCTCAACTAACGCAAGTCCGCCACAAGGCGGAATCCTAGCTGATCATTCCTGCCACCGCCCTGGTAAAAACCTGAGGAACGCCAATAACACAGGCTATACACGAAGCCCACCATCTTTTTTCGAAACACAATGCCTTCGAGTAATAGAACTGTATTTTAGCTTCATTGATGATATATAGCCTTTTTTAACTTCACTAAAAATGGCGATATAAGAATCAACATGTTCAAAACAATCACATATACCCTGCCCGTCGTTCTCCTGATGGTATTCCACAGCCTATCCTTCGCCGGCGCCTCCAAAACCTTTTTCGAACGCATCAGCCGAAATGAGGGCCTACCACAGGTCTCGGTAAACGCCATCCTTCAGGATCCAGAAGGATTTATCTGGGTTGCCACCCAGGAAGGACTGGCCCGTTTTGACGGCTATGAGTTCAAAACCTTCAAGCACAGCGCCAAAGACAAGCGTTCCATCGCCGACAACTCCACATGGGCACTGGCCCGTGGCACAAATGGAAATCTCTGGATCGGAACCAATGGCGGACTCAGCAGGCTCGACACAATAACGGAAAGCTTTACCACGTCTCGGTTTGAACCGGACAACGACACCAGCCTGAGCGATCTCCATGTCCGATGTCTCTTTATCGACTCTAAAAAAAGACTGTGGGTCGGAACGCGAAATGGGGGGCTCAACAGCTGTGTCCCTGAGGAGGATAACGCCCTGGCCTTCCGGCGATACCCAGCAGGAATAGAAAACACCTCTGGCACCTGCGGTTCATCCATCCGGGCAATCTGTGAAGACAGCACGGGTTTACTCTGGGTCGCCACAGACAAAGGGCTGAGCTGCTTAAACCTGAATGTACCATCCCGCGGTTTCACCCATTATCGCCACACCCCCGGGGTCAGGGACTCCTTAAGCAACGACAGCGTCCTCACCATCTATGAGACACAGGACGGCACCCTGTATGTGGGCACGGAAGATGGCCTCAACCGCTTCAACCGCGCCAAAAAATCATTTGAACGCTTCTACCATGATCCCCAAAACCCCCAGAGCCTCAGCCACAACACAATTGCCACCATCATTCAAGACAATACCGGCCATGTCTGGATCGGAACAAAGGGTGGCGGGCTCAACCACATGGACGCCAAAGGATCATTCACCCGCTTTAAACACGCCTCAGACCAGCCCTCAAGTCTGAGCGACAACGATGTCCGATCCCTTCTCATTGACACTCAAGGCATCCTGTGGATTGGAACCTATGGCAACGGGTTGAACAAACGGGACCTGACCACGCCTTGTTTCTCCTTTTTCCCCCATATCCCCAAGGATGAAACAAGCCTGAGCAGTCATATCATCCTCTCCATTTTCAAAGACAGCCACCAAACCCTCTGGGTCGGAACCTGGGGCGGTGGCGTCAACCGATTGACCGATGGAAAAAACAGAGACGCCGTCTTTGTCAACACCCCAGGTAACTCGACCACGATGGGCTCCAATACCGTCTGGTCGATGCTTGAAGACAAGAACGGCAACCTTTGGTTCGGGACCTGGGGTGGTGGCCTCTCCATACTGCCCACGGACCAGCGGCAAAACGATCATCCCCGGTTCATCAATTACACGCACGATCCGGAAAAGCCGGAGAGCCTGAGCAGCGATTCCATCCTTGCCCTGTATCAAACCTCCGAAGGAACCGTCTGGATGGGGACCTGGGGCGGCGGCCTTGTCCGCGTGGACAAAGCAGATCAAGACCTGACAAAACTGCACTTCACCACCTGGCAAAACCGCCCCGAAGATCCGGCCTCCCTCAGCGACAACTTCATTAAAGCCATCGGTCAGGACCACCTCAGCAACCTCTGGATTGGAACCTGGGGGGGAGGCATCAACGTCCTCACTGCCCCTGACATCGCTACAAAAACAGCCCCCTTCAAACGCCATCAAAATCAGTGGAACGACCCCAAGAGCTTAAGCCACAATGATGTTCTCTGTTTTTATGAGGACCCCTCTGAGGCCATGTGGGTGGGAACCTACGGCGGGGGCTTAAATCGCTACGACGCCAAAGCCGGAACATTTACTGCGCTCACGGAAGAAGACGGCCTTTCCAACAACGCCGTATACAGCATTCTGCCGGATTCCTCAGGCAGCCTCTGGCTCAGCACCAATCAGGGAATTAATCAATTCGACCCAGCGGCAAAATCCTTTGCACACTACGACTCCAGAGACGGTCTCCAGGGCGACGAATTCAATCAGGGTGCCAGCTTTCAAAGCGAAGACGGCCATCTCTACTTCGGTGGCATCATGGGTTTAAGCGTCTTTACACCGGAAGAGATCGTCAATAACCCATTTCTTCCCCCCGTTCACCTCACCGCTCTGTCCGTCCTCCATAAAGAGGTCCCGGTTTCAGAGTCCGGCATCTTGACAAGAGCCATCCACACCACCCATTCGATGACTCTGCCCCATCATCAGGCCACGTTCTCCCTGAAATTTTCTGCCCTGAACTATCGCCAGTCGGAAAAAAATCAATTCGCCTTTACGATGGAAGGCCTGGACGATCACTGGATTAAAGCAGACTCTCATCAAAGGACCGCACACTTCACCCGGCTGGCCCCCGGCCACTACACATTCCGCGTCAAGGCCTCCAACGATGATGGTCTGTGGAATGACACCGGGACATCCTTGGATATCACCATCCTTGCGCCATGGTGGGCCACGGGATGGTTCCGGGCACTGGCCCTCCTGGCAGGGTTAGCCCTCATGACCGCCCTATATTCGATAAGAATTCAAAGTCTTAAAAAACGGCAACAAGACCTCGAACACCAGATCGAGCTGAGAACTGAAGAGATCCGCCAGCAAAAAGATAAGATCATCAAAAAGAACGAGGTCCTGCGTCAGAAGAACACACTTTTGAACACTCAGGCGGACCAGCTCAATACCCTTGCACGGCATGACCCACTCACCCGTCTCTACAACCGACGCGGATTTCTTGAAAGGGTCGAAGGGGAAAGGACGCGAGCCAAACGGAGCCATGAGCCCTTTGCCATCCTTTTAGGGGATATCGATTTTTTCAAACAGATCAACGACACCCACGGCCACGATGCAGGGGACCGTCTCCTTATCGCGATCTCAGAAACCCTTCAGGGTTCCGTCCGCGAACAAGACACCGTGGCAAGATGGGGCGGCGAAGAATTTATCATTCTGCTCTCTTCAACCGACGCATCGCTCGCTGCAATCATCGGCGAGCGCATCAGAAAAAACGTGGCCGAACTCCACGTCCAGACAAAAAAGGCAGAGATCGGAGCAACCCTGACCCTCGGCGTGGCCATCCATGACCCGAAACAGTCCATTGATGACTGCATCGCAGCCGCAGACAAGGCTCTTTACAAAGGAAAAGAGACGGGAAGAAATCAGGTCGTGCTTCCACAGAAAATAAAAGTTAAAAAGTAAGGCAAAAATCAAGATTTAACCTCACTTTCATAAGCATCCGAATGCCACAGAGGGCGAAGTGGTGGTCATAGAGAGTCACGAGGGTCTTTTGAAGCGCCCGGCCCCTGACGTTTCCTGTGCGGGAGATCCCCGCATAAAGAGGGAAGCTTTCGTTCTTTTAGCGCCCGGTCAGCTGAAATGCAGCCCAATAATAGGGATGGCTGTGACCGTCTGCTTTGACAGTGAGTTGCGCTTTTTTCAGCGCCAGACGTTTATCTGACGTTTTAGCCAGATTTGCATAGAAATGCTGCATCAATTGGCTGGTGGCCTGATCATCAACCTTCCACAGGCTCGATATAACCTGACTCCCTTTCCTTTTTACTCATCCTTTTCATCAGCAGCAAGACGGAATCCTGCCCACACGTTTTTCCCTGTTTTCTTCATTTCATGCCGATAGGCCGACCGAATTTCTTTTGCCGAATTGGAGTAGCCGCCCCCACGAGTGCAGTGGTACTTTTCTTCACCATCGAGATACATCGCATGGAAAGGGTCCACCTGCGAGACATCTCCGAGGTTATTACGCCAGGCATCCGCCACCCACTCATTTACATTGCCATGCATATTATAAAATCCCCACGGATTAGGGCTGAATGATTCCGCCTTACAGGTTCCCGGCCAATCCTTGATACTACCCCTAAATCGTAGATCCCCCTCATTAACTTCATGGCCATCACCAATGGCATAAGGAGTCCCTGTACCGGCACGTGCGGCATATTCCCATTCGGCGTCGGTAGGAAGTCGGAATGTGTACTCAATGCTTTTTTCATTCAACTTATCAATAAACTCTTTAATCCCCGGCACAAATTTTTCTTCGCCTGACTCTTCATCCACAACGTTCTGTCCAACCAGATAGACATTTTCTACAGGGTATCCTGAAGAATCTGCGGGATAGGTAGTACCTGGCAGCGTCATCCAGCCTAAATCCTTAGGAGGAATATTATTTGACGTCTGACACAAGGAGGGATTTTCTCCCACGACCGCTTCCCATTGCCCCTGCGTCACCTCGGTGGTCATCAAATAAAACGCGTTGGTCAATGCAACCTCATGAAGGTCTTCATTATTCTTGCGATTCGGCTCGCTTTCAGGTGATCCCATCCAAAAAGATCCTTTGGGAAGTTCGGCAAATTTAAAATCCACGTCAATGGGACCCGTAAGGGAGGATAAAGTGATGGTAATTGTTTTCGTTTTTATCGGATCTCCCAGAAAAAAAGCGGACACCGAAGCGCTGGGAGCACTCTCGAAGATGCCTTCCGACGCGACCACAACAAAATAATAGGTACTATTTTTTTCAAGGCCACCCACAACGGTAAAGGAACGCTTCGTTGTCTCAACAACATTTTCGCTGTCGATTCCCGCATCCTGATTTTTGGACCAGTAGAGCGTGTATAATTCCGCTCCAGCCACCTCACCCCATGTAAGTTCCACCCCACCATCCACCGGCTTGGCAAAGACTTTTTGCGGAGATTGAAGGGTACCCGCTTTGGCCGTGGCATCTACCCTGTCACCGCTGTTTGAATAGACAACTTTATCTTTGCCCGTCACAGAAATGTCATAATAATACGTCTTGTCGTACTCCAGCCCCGTATGAACCCACTCTGTCCCCTTGATATTCGACTCCGTTTGCCACTCCCTCTCATACAATAAGGGGTCATCGGACCAGTAAACAGTATAGCTTCTGGCACAGGGCACCGCATCCCAGTTGACCGTAATCCCGGCATCTCCTGAAACCGCCTTGAAATGTTTCGGGAACTGAAGTTCTCCCACCTTCGGCGTCATAGAAAGGGTCTCAGAAGGATGGCTGGAGTGTGTGCCATCTTCCGCCACCACGACATAGTATAACTGTCGACACAGGCAGGTATTGGCATGGACCCATGTGGTTCCCTTTATGCCTTTTATTGGGGTCCAAACGGATCTATTGATATCCTTTACCGGGGCCCAGGTATCCGATTCCTCTGACCAGTAAACCGTGTAATGAGTCGCACCGGGGACGGCTTCCCAGGAGAGGTTAACTGAAGATTCCTCCTGAGCCATAATCACTGCCTGCGGTTGAGAAAGCGAGGGCGGTTCGTTGTCCGAACCCATATCATTTGATGAACGTCCCCCACCATCGCTACACCCAATCATGCCCAAACCCAAACCCAGGAACACCGGCAGCCAATACCACCGATGCCTCGCTTTACTACTCACCTTCATTTCCTTCATCGTGACCCCTTCATATCTCGTAGAATACTGCTTGCTGCCCATGATGCCGACCGGGTTTTCGCTGCTGCGTTGCATCCAAAAACCCTGCTGCCGACAGGCCTTGCCTTTTGTGCTTGTGATGCGACTCAGAAAGCCACCTGAACGGTGACCCACCCACTCTGCTGGGTTGTCTCCTCTTCGATTCGGCCGGTGTATCCCAAGACAAAAGAGGCGATGCCCTTTGTCATCTCAGCGCTCAGTTGCGCTCCAAAACTGGGATTATTCTGCCGGTCCGCAACGGTTGCCCGGTGGTCAGCAAGGGCCATGCTTCCGCTCATGGTACCGCCGGTTAAGACCTGCTCAGCGAAAAGACGGAGCTGGGGGTGAATGTCGGTGGCTCCTTTTTTCACGTGGCCCCTCCAGTTCAGGGCCGCCTCCCCGTAGAGTTCATTCTCGTCCAGTTTGCTGTAATGCGTGCCCATCCAGCTCATGTGATCGGTGGTAAAGGCGTCCTGGCGCACCCACTCATGCCGCAAGCCGATTTCAGGGGATAAAACAAAATTGGCGGTTGGGGAAAAATCGTAGCGACCCGCCAGCCGAGTGATGAGCCCCTGGCCTTTGTAATCGGCCTCTTCCAGGTTCCGGGGATCCTTGTCTTCAAAATCGTGGGTGGAGTAAAAAAAGGTGGATGAGAGGCGAAGGGAAGCCCTGGAGGTAAAACGGTGGAGACCCTGGACCCCGATGGCGGCATGGGTCATGCGGGTTTCCCTGTCCTGGAGCCTTGCAGGATCAAAATTCTGTTGCCCGCGCCCGAGGACAAAATGCACACCGGCCAGGGTGTCCCGACCCCAGGAGCGTGTCCCCCCCGCGCAGATCCCGCGATCCTCGGACTCATACGCGTCCCCATCAGACCGAATGGCAAATGGCGTCAAAAAAAGTGTTCGCCCTTCGGCCCCAGGGACCTCGCTGGACTCGCCTTCCACAGTGTCTGCCGAAGCCTGCTTAAGCGCCGCGTTCATCAGGGCCTCATCCGCCAGGTCGACGCATTGGTCCATCACGCGTGTTGTCTGCCGAAGGGCTTTAGTGGCAGGGTTGAACGTGGGGGCGTACCGAAGCAGGATGGATTCGTTGTTGTTAACGCTGACCAGCGAGATATCTTCAGGGAACGCCCCATCCAGTCGAGAGAACGTATGCGTCTCACCGGAAACAGCCCTATCAATACGGTAGGGCGTCTCAAAAGGGGTCTCCTCATCAATGCTTACGTAGAGGGTGGCATCCGTAAGGTCAAAGAATCCGGAGGCGGAATGGGCCCAAACCCCTTGAAGAATTTGGGGATCGTCAGCCAAATGAACCCCATACACCTTGACGGCAAGCCGACCGTCTGCGGCATACACCGCATAGGCATTGGCATGTCCCACGTCAGAGGATGCCAGAGCCTCAATGGCCCCCGTGGAATAGAGCTCTGAATCCCCATTGGAGACAATGCCATAGGCGTTGGCCGTGCCGCAGGAACGAGCCGAAACGGAGATCGTACCGATATTAACAAGCTGGCTCCCAGTGCTGCCCACCAGACCGTAAGCTCCCGCCAGGGGGCTGTCACCGGCATCGCCCCCGTCGGCTGTCACCACCACCTCACCGACGTTGACCACCGATGCCCCTGTGCCGCCAAAAAGGCCCATGGCCTGAACCCGAACCGTGCCCGCCGCAGAGGGGCTCCCTGCGGCCCCGGGATCTTCAAGACGATCCCCGTAAGCCTTGGCGATAATCCCCCCGGTATTGATCACCACCGAACCGGCCTTGCCGTACACCCCGCATGCGCTGACATCCGTCTCCATGGATGAAGTGTTGCCCTTAAGGCGCATGCCACCGGTTGCCGTAGCGGAAATTTGCCCGGTGTTCACACCCTCGCCATTCGCATCGCTGTATATCCCGTAGGCCAGGGATCGGGTCTGATAGGTGGCATCCGAGCCGGCCGCATGCCCCCCAAGGCCGGACGAAACCGATATCACACCGCGGTTCAGCGCCAGACAGTCCGTCTCAACAGAATTTGACGGTGCAGGCGCGCTTGAAAAAGCTAACTGCCCGGATCGGGTTGCCCACATCCCACAGGCCAACGACACCAAATCAGCACCCACCTCGGCATACCGGCCGTCCGTCGATAAAAGGACCGTCTCACCGGTAGCCCCGGCCTCAATGGACCCATTGTTCATAACAACGCCGCCGTTTAAGAGGCTCATGCCAAAGGCCTTGGCCACCGAATCCACACGGCCCACCGACGCCATGCCAGGGTACGCGGCCCCCAAGACGACTGCTGCGTTGTTTTCAACGAAAAGCGCATCACCTCCCACGCAAATTCCCGAGGCATACACAACCCCCTCACTGGCCCTTGCCTCAATAAGAGGAACCCCCTGTTTATCAACGGAAATATCCTCATCATGGATAAACACGCGACCGGCATACGATTCATGCAATGCCCCCAAATCGTCATCCGAAGGCACAAAAACGGACCACATCTCGGGAATCCTCGGATCACTGCCTGCATATTGCTCCGAGGCTCTCCCCGGGGTGTAAAAAAGACAGACACACAAAACAGCCATGAGACCCAATGTAAACCGATTCGACAAACAACCCCCCTCTTCGTAATGAGTTTACTCTAATAGATTAAATCAAGTTAAAAACTGACGTTGTATTTCAAAAAGAGCTTTCCATGTCAATAAAATACTACCGAAAATTTAAGAGAATCGTTTATGCTTGATAAAAAAACTAAATTATCAATTACTTACACTATAAGAATTCGAAATTATGAGACTATTTACAAATAGAGCATTTAGAGAGGAACATTGCTATGTCAGCTAAAAAGAACCATTGCCATGCCCTTTTAGATTTGCTATCAACACTTTTTTTATGAGGTTGAAGTTTACTGATAAATATTTTCAAGAAATAACATGTCACCCCCACGGAAAAGAAGGTCACCCATGAAAAAAAGTTTTAAAAGCCTTATGCTGTCATTTTGTATCATCTTTGCCCTGTCCCCTTGTTGCGCCATGGCCGGGGCCGATTCAACCATCTTTATAGGAGTCGGAGGGTCCAACCTTCATGAAAACATCGATTCCGGATCAAACGGCATCGATTTTGACGAGAGCGTGGGATTTAATGTCAAGCTGGGCTACCGGATAAGCGAGTCCCTTGAAGCCGAAATCGATTACCTCTACATCGATGGGTTTGAGGGAAGCGTCGTCGGTATCAATGCCTTCGAGATGGACGGCTATGCGGTCACCGCCAACGCAAAATGGTACCCCGGTGAAGGGAAGGTTCAACCCTATTGTCTGGCGGGAATCGGAATTGCCGACCTTACCGCCAGCGTGGACTATCAGGACATTCATGACTCGAAATCGGAATGGGGTACGGTGTTCCGTGCAGGCGCTGGGGTGGATGCCATTGTATCCGAAAACGTCGTCTTCTTCGCAGAGATCTCTTACTACCTCACATGCGGTGATATTAACGACAGCGACTTCATGCCCATGACCTTGGGCGTCAAGCGAACCTTTTAGGCTGCAGAAAAAATACCGGCGGCGAGGTGTACCACCTCGAAAGCAGATTTGCGAATGCGCTTCGGCAGTCGCACTCCAGGTTAAAATGCGTCCGCATTCGCCTGAAGTCCAAGGAAACGCCCACTGCGTCGCAAGTGCATGAGCCGTAGCCCCAATATTTCACGAGTCGCGTGCATTCCTATTCAAGGCACCAGAGCTGTAGATTGATGCAGTGGTTTACCTCAAAACCCTGGTAACGCAAAGAATGGGTGCACTCGGCCCACCCGAAGGGTGAGAAAATCGAACAGAAAACCCAAAAATGACATTTTGTATCTTTCCCCCTCTTTTGTCCCCCTGCCCCTGCACTTTTCCGAAAAAAAAAGCAAAACCCTTCACACCCGTCCCGCCAGTAAGAGGTGACAGCCCCAAAGAAATTTAAACGCCCGGCGAGTCCTTCCGCACGGCCCCATGGAAGCGATATAACAATCTTGACTTACATGCTAAAACATGTATTTCTCATTGTATCTACCACAAGGAATGACCCGTAGTGGCCCTGCCAAGGTTATGATTTTACCGCTGAAAGATCGACCCATCGCCATGGATAGAACAGTTCAAATACACGATAAACAATAGCAACAATACGAATCCATTTTAACCCACACCAAACCGGAGGACCCATGAAGATTGACGCCCATTACTACGGCATCCTGGCTTTCTGCAGAGCCTGCGGATTTACCAAAAAGGCAGCGGGCACCATCGCCTATGCCTCCCAGTATGTCGACGATGCCAAGATCAACCACATGGTGTTGGCCAAAAAGCCCAAGAACGTAGAACCGGAAACCATTGATGGCAAACTCGCCTTTTTCAACATGGCCACCTGCCACGCCTATTTTCAGCTTGATACCTACAACTACGACGCCATGATCGGCAACACCTGCGCCTTTCACTTCGTGCCGGGGTGCCAGGGAAACAGCTTTACCCGAAAGCTCCGGTGCAAGGAACAATCGCCCATCATCGAAGCGATCCTCGAAAAAGCCATGCAGGAAAACGATCTGGTAAAGTTAGGCATCGTCCTTCACGCCTACGCCGATACCTTCTCTCATCAAGGATTTTCAGGACTCTTGAGCAAGGTCAACAGCATCGAAAACCTCTCCGCAACGGTTAAAGCCCCCCTTACCCCTGCACACATCATCAAAAAATGGGTCATGCAGCTGCAAAAAAGCAAGCTTGGTGGCGCCCTTGACAGAGCTCTCCATACCATGGCCCCTGCCTATGGTCACGGACGGGCCTTGAGCTTTCCAGACACACCCCACCTCACCTGGACCTACCGCTACGATTTCAGCGATAATTTTTCATCCCAATTCACAACCTCCAAGGCGATCAACCCGGATCGATTCAATGGGGCCTTTAAAGCAATCCACGGACACCTGGCGAATTACCTTGAAAGGCACCCTGAATTCAAAGACCCCGAGGCAGGACTTGAAGACGTCACCCCCCTGTTCGACACACTTATTGCCGAGGTAAGCACCGACAAAAAACGAATCAAAAACTGGCAAAAAGCCATGGTCGACCTGAAACTTCTGGATGCCTCGGACAAAGAGCTCCGATACGATCAATTTGCATGGCTCAAGGACGCCTTCTCTAATTTCAAGAAAAAAACCTACGAGGGTCGCAAGGTGGAAAGGGCCCTTGCTGGCCCCGACTTCGCAGAAAGCGACTGGTACCAGTTCTATCAGGCGGTACACTGGTACAAAGAGCATTTTTTCAAATTGGCTGAAGAAAACGGGGTCATCATCCCCAGGTAAGACGGCAAGAAAAAATGAGCGCAACGATTCTGCTCATGAAATGCAGCCTTCTGTGGTTAAAGTGACCAAAAGAAACGTAAGCGTTCACGAGGTTGAGTAGGAATTTAGATCCAAGATGTGCACGGGAGTGAATTTTCAAAATGGCATCGGATGGCGTTGTCGAGAATGTCAAATGTACGCAAGCCTTTAATTCGGCAGGTTTCAACGAGGGATAGAATAGACTCAACCCATCGATTGCCCTTTTCGCTCTGGGTTCCAAGGCTTCGTTTTCGCCATAGAACGCCCATACGTAGCGCTCTTTCAGCTCTATTATTCGACGGTTCAATACCGTCAAAATCAAGAAAGACCCAAAGGCTTTCCAGCATATCAAAGACATGACGCGCCATTACGCCGGCATCATCATCTGCGTCACCATGTAGGCTGAGTAAAACCATCAGCTCTTGATAGAAGTCGGTCCATTCTTGTTCGTCAGGAGACTCTTTGGCAAAAGGGATGAGGCTTTGAAGAAGCTCAAGCATCATCTCACCAAATTTTTTGATGTGAGGGGTCCTTCTCTCAGACAATCCTCTGGCTCTTCGGATGAGGTGAGGGATGCATGTTTGCCTATGATTTATCCATTTTCGGTAGAGCCCATACCCATCACTGATCAGGATGCCATTCCAGTCTTCGACTAATTCTTCGAAGGCTTGCTTTGAACGGTGGGGGGCAATGCGATAGAAGCCAACCTGTTTGTTGGCCATGACCCACAACCAGCACAGATCATGAGATAGTTTCCAGCTGGTTTCATCAACATAGTTGCAGTAGGAACTTCGAGCGACCTCTGCAATTCTTTGATAAATGGGAGCCAGAGCATTTGTTACCCGGTCGATAATGTTTTGAATGGCTCCGGTGCTTATATGGATCTCGAACATCGAATGAATCAGATTTTGAACCGATAGACGACTTAGTCCTTTTGGCCCACTCATTTCGGCAACAAATGCACTGAACCTGGGGCCGAAACCGGTTTGAACATTTTGTGGCATTTCAGCCTTTGCTTGTTGCCCACAAGACGGGCATTGGCATTTATACAAAACGTAGTGACGAACATCCACACGGGGTGGCGGAAGTTCAATATTCTTGTGGGTGTAAAAAGGCTCACTTATAGCCTCATCAAAACAGGTGCACCCGCAAGAACAATATGATGGAAGGATAGCGTGAGTCTCGGTTGGCTCGAGCAATACTTGCTGGTGACCCTTGTGGCCTGGCTGGGCACCTTTCCGACGCTTTATGTCGGTCTCATTCCCCTTTGATTTTTCTGGCTTTTTGACCTGTCGTTTGCCTGAATAAGGGGGATCTGAAGAAGGTGGTTTACTTGAATTGTTAGAATCTTTACGCTTCTTGGAAGACAATTTGTCAATGGCCACCTCGAGCTGATCTAAACGCGCCTGCTGTGAGATTAGGATATCTTCAAGCTGGGTCATGTACGTTTGAACGGTATCTGGGAACCGCTTCCGATCTTTAGCTGATGGCGACTTTATTGTTTTCATGAGTGCAGGCTATCACACTATTTGTTGCATGTCTAGTTTGAATAATTATTGAACAATACGAATGTATTCATAAGTATTAATGATGCTTAAGGTGGATTACAGGTTCAATTTGGGCCGTGAACGCTTACAAAGAAACCTCCGGCGGGGAGCAAGGGGAGCAAGGGGAGCAAGGGGAGCAAGGGGAGCAAGAGAGGGAGCAAGGGCCAGGCAAAAAGGGCACTGGGGACAGGCGACATACCTATGATATTGAATCTCATGTCATAGGGTTTTCTTCCCACCTGATTTCTCTCTAAAAAAAGCGCTGTAACCCCGGTGATTCATCGGTGAACTTAAGTAAGATGTGATCATCAATCGATACCCGAATGGACCGAGGCAGGAACCGCCCTTCTAACTGCCATGCCCAAGGGCATAAAATGAATCGTATGCCCTCACGATCACACGAAGCAGTTCGTCTTTCACCGCATCTTTAAAAAGAAGGCCATCAAGCGCCGTGCGACTGATCACATGGTAAACGGTCTACTGGCCGAGATCTGTTCTGACAATCCGGGGAATACGAGGATTACGCTTCATCCTTAGTTTGTCATCTCAAAATACGCGTGTATTGATAAGATTTTTGAATGAATTTCAATTAAAAAGGTAAGTTACTTGTTGGAAATAAGTGTTTCACAGATTGGCGTGGAGATCACGTGCATGGTGCCTGTCCCCTGGTCTCCCTGGTCTTCTGGTCTTAAACATGAATTGATCGGGTTCAATCAACAAGACCTGTGTATTAAACCCTGTTCATAAAACCAAAAGAAACGTTGACCTTAAACGAGGAGATCATTCAGAGGTAGAGCGTTCGCTATGGCTTACAATCAGGTTACTGATACCTGGGATCGCCCCGAGATGCGGAATGACCGTCATACTGATGTTCGGAAATTTGTTGCGTCCCTCTTCGATAATCCGAGGGATATCATTCACCACGTGGGTTCCTGCAGCAAGGAAATAGGGAAAAACGACGATTTCAGTGGCACCTTCATCCGCCAGTTGAACAATCGCCGTGTCAATCATCGGGCTTGTCAATTCGAGAAAAGCACAGCAAACCTTTTCAAAAGCAGGCCCGGTGTTTTGCGCCACATGTTCTGCCAGTAAACGTACTTCGTCATTGGAATCCTTGCGCCTACTTCCGTGAGAAACAATCAAGAGTACCTTCATACGCTTCCCTCCTTTGGATTTTAATTTTTATATTATATACCCCTATGGCCACAACCAGACAACATTCATCTCAAAGGAACAGGGGAACAGAGGGAACAGGGAGGGAACATAACAGGGGCCAGGCAAAAGGGTCAGGGGCCAGGCAAAATGAATCTATATATCATGTGGGGTCTGTTGGAATGATTGGAGCCCAGTGCCTTGATTCTGGAAATGAACCCCATATCAAGACCGATCGGGTGGGACAGACCCAAAGATTGCAGTCTGTCATTACCCTTCGGGAAAGCCATGAAGATTCCATCTTCTTCGTTACCAAGGTTTTTTAAAGATGGGATTATCCGTAAGGATGAAAAACATTGTCGATATTATGTTCCGGCAGTTTGCTTTCAGTTTAAAAAAATTAGAACACCAGTGTGAAATCAAAGTTCAGGCTGTGGCTGTCGGCATTTTCCTGGATCTGCCCCTGGTAGTGCAGGGAGAGGGCAATGCCTGCATCATTCACCAATGAGGTGCCCAGCCCCAGGATCAGGGTGTCTTGGTCAGGACGGGCCATGGCAGAGGGATAGATCACGCCGGGCATTCCAGCCATGGTGGTGTTGACACTGGTGTCAGAAGAGACAAGTTCATGCATCCACATGGCTGAAACCCGGGGGATGATGCGGCCAAAACCCGTCGACCAGACATTGTCGACCCTGCCCCCCAGCCCGGTTCTCAAGGAATTATTGTCTGTGGAATCAACTGACAGATTTGCTCCGCCGGCCCCGGTCTCAGTATAACCTTTCTGGTGAAAGCGGGTATATTCCAGGGAAACCATGGGGGTCAGGCCAAAATCCCATGTATCAATTCTATACCCGCATTCGGTCTTGGCCGACAGGGTATAGCCTGAAAAATCAGAGTCTGCAATTCTGTTCATAAACGCAATGGCCCGCCTGACCTCATATTCATTCCAGGCACCCCCGAGAGCTGTGTCCACATACCATCCCTTGTCAAACCAGGTGCCGTATAGCCCTAAGCTATAGCTTTCCATATCGGCACGGCTTTTGCCAGTGTCCAGATAATCTGCACTGGTTGATGCATAGCCCAAGCTGATGCCTGCAAGCAAGCTCTCCCTGCCAAAAACCTCTGACACCATGTGGTCCAGCCCCCCGGATAGGGCAATGGTATTATAATCATATCCATCGTACCCGTCATGGGAGTCCTGGCCTCCGGTCTGCCCCAGCATACGAAGATGCAGGCCATCGGGCTTTTCCAGAGGCCGACGACCCAGGATACCTGCCAGGTCCCCGTTAAAAGCCAGCATAGGCCAGGTATCCGAATCTTCCGGGTCCATGATTTTCTTATCAGCCGTCATGATATGGCTTGACCGCATTTCAGCCATGCGCGTCTGAACAGCAGATGAAAAAATCCTGGACATGTCCATGCCCAGAGCTGAGATACCGGACATGGGTATGACGCCCAATTGCTTCATACTCTCATTAAACTCGCCCGGAGAAGATGAACTTTCCAGACTGATCAGGATGGTGGCAAGATCGCCGGAAGGAGTTGCACGTATAGAGTCATCAAACAAAGCGGCCAGTCTTTGTGAATTAATAGTGTCAAAGTGCATGTCTGAATAAGATTTCTTGGTGGCCTCGACATTGTTCCCCTTCGTATTAACGCTCAAAAACTGGGAAGAGGTCGTGTAGTCTCCCGTTCCAAGCAGCCCGTTGCTGGTAACCAGGGTAAAGGTGGTGCCTGAAGGCACAAAGAATGGCTCCATTAAGAAATCAATCTGCCCTGAATTTGTAAGTGTGTTGCCCAGGCTGATCACATCAGCTGCACGATTACGGACAACCGCCGTCAGAATGGCGCCGGGCGCGACCACCAGGTTGTTGGTAAAGACATGGGAGGCAGAAGAATCCAGGGACAGGGTTCCTGCCTCAACATTCAGGTCATGGGTATGGATCTTACCTCTGGCGGCCCAGATCCCCTTGCCAGTCTTGGCCATGGTGGTGATATTACCCACATCTCCGTTCAAGGTGCCTGCGCCGTCCAGGGTCAGCAAGTTCACCCCTTTGCCAAGCTCGATGCGTCCTGAGACGTTCGCTCCGTTTCCCAGCGTAATAGTGTCGTCGGAAAGGTCGTCCCCACGCCATTCTTTGCTTTTCAAGTCTAAGTGTCCCGCCCTGACAGCATAGGCGTCACCCTGTCCTGATAAATCTGCGGCCAAAAGATTTCCAGTCACATTGAGATTGATTCCCCCGCCTCCTGCAGCTGCCATGGCCAGGCCATTGGCAATTGCCGACACAGAGCCTGATATATTCATGGCCCCTCCTGCCCCATTGTTCATGCCGCCGGTTCCTGAATACAGGCCCATGGCCGTATGCCCGCCTGCACTGGCTGCGACAGTTCCTGACAGATCACCAGAGATCACAAGATTATCTTCCAAGGACCCTATGCCATAAGCCTTGTTGGTACCGGCCGTGGCATTAATGCTGCCGGAAAGGTTTTCAAGAGATAGCCCCTTTGAAAAAGCTCTCAGCCCAAAGGCATCTTCTCCGCCTGCAGACGCTTCAACCGAGCCTGACAGATCCCCATTGATAACCAAATCAGAGTCTGAGGCGAGCCCATAGGCATTCCTCCCTCCTGCAGCAGCCGAGACCGAGCCTGACAGACCGCCGTTAAGGGTCATGTTCTCAGATGAAAACAACCCATAGGACTCATCTCCACCTGCCGAGGCCGCAACCGAACCGGACAGATCACTTCCGAAAAACATAGTTTTTGCTGCACTCAAGCCATGGGCGATGTTGCCTCCTGCCGAGGCTGTAATGGAACCTGTCAGGCTTTGAATGCTTATTTCCTTTTTCTCGCTGTGCAAGCCCATGGCCGTATGCCCGCCTGCACTGGCTGCGACAGTTCCGGACAGATCACCAGAGATCACAAGATTGTCTTCAAAGGACCCTATGCCATAAGCATTGTTGGTACCGGCCGTGGCATTAATACTGCCGGAAAGGTTTTCAAGTGATAGCCCCCTTGAAAAAGCCCTCAGCCCAAAGGCATCTTCTCCGCCTGCAGACGCTTCAACCGAGCCTGACAGGTCTTTGGCAACGAAGATACCGTCACCTCCCCTCATTCCATAGGCACCATCCCCGCCCGCTAGGGCGACAATTGAGCCGGAAAGTTTCCCCTTGAGATTGAGTACATCTCTTGCATCCAATCCAACGGCATAATTCTCTTTTGCCAAGGCCCTAACCGAGCCTGACAGATCCCCCTTGATGATCAAATCAGTGCCTGAGGCGAGCCCATAGGCCAACCCCCTCCCTGCAGCAGCCGTGACCGAGCCTGACAGACCGCCGCCAAGGGTCATGTTCTTAAATGAAAGCAACCCATAGGACCGATCTCCACCTGCCGAGGCCTCAACCGAACCGGACAGATCACCGTCAAGGGTCATGTTCTCAGATGAAAACAACCCATAGGACTCATCTCCACCTGCCGAGGCCGCAACCGAACCGGACAGATCACTTCCGAAAAACATAGTTTTTGCTGCACTCAAGCCATAGGCCTTGTTACCTCCTGCCAAGGCTGTAATGGAACCTGTCAGGTTTTGAACGGTAATCGACCCGTCGCTCCATATGCCAGCGGTCCAGGTACCTCCTGCCGAAGCTGTAATGGAACCTGTCATATCCTGAAGGCTTATATCTTCTTCAGCCCACAATCCAAAAGCAGTACCGTTCTCTGAACGGGCCGCAACCGAGCCTGACAGGTCTCCATTGAAAACCATATCTTTGCTTGAGTGCAGCCCCTCCCCGGTGCCTTTGATCACCGAGGCAGTAACAGAGCCGGACAAGCCTTTCTCAAGTACCATATCATCCCAGGAGAACAGCCCGATGGCTATATCCCTTGAGGTCGAATCAATAACGCCGGACAAATCTTCATCAAAAGTCATCAAACCTGTGGATTGGAGGCAAAAGATCTCTCCTGTGCCGTCAATTCGCAAATTACCAGGCAGAGTGCCTTTGATGGTTTTTCCGGAACCGATCTCCATGGCAACCTTCGTGGAGGCATTGGCCAGCAAAACAGTGATGGGGCTCGCATTCACAAGCTCGACAGAATTAAGGGCCGGCAATGGGGATACCAGAGATATGGTGCCGACAAGACCAGGGTCAAAGGTGATGGTGTCGTTGTCATGAGCAGTAGATATTGCGGCCCGAAATGATCCGGCTCCGCTGTCCTGAAGGTTGGTGACCGGAATATCTGCCGCCAGGACCGGGGCACAGATCAATGCTGCAAACACAATGGCTGAGACAGCACTATTTCGGGACAAAAGACGTGTTAAAATTTTTTTACCCATGAACCAGCACAGGACAAATCTTTTGAAACAGAATAAATTATTTTCCAGTACTATTCTTTTTTTCATGGTTATCCATATTTTCTGTGTAATTCAAAATCTTGTGTTTCTTTCCGGAACATAAATATCTATAATTTCCCAATGAAAAAAGCAAAACAAAATCCCGTTAATTACAGTGAAAATAGAGTTAACTGCTTGTAAACACGAGGAGTTACTACTACCCGAAACAGACATTCTGGATAGTCATTTTGTAAGCGTTCACGGGATTGAGTAGGAATTTAGATCCAAGATGTGCACGGGAGTGAATTTTCAAAATGGCATCGGATGGCGTTGTCGAGAACATCAAATGTACGCAAGCCTTTAAGGGAACAGGGGAACAGGGGAACAGACAAAGTAAATCTGATTGATGACGGAAGCCAAAACGTCACTCGTATGCCCTCACGACAACACGAAAGGAATGAGTGCTGAATGGGTTCTTACCATTTCAAATTATTGCATTTATATCGGATTTCATCTGACACAGCGACAAAAAACCGTCAGGTCTCTCTCAATCGTTTCATGGAATACATGCCACCAAGTCCTTTCACCTTCTTGGGCACCCTTTCCCGACTCCCATAAAGACGATCCTTGAAGATTTCATAGGTTCCGAGGACAAATGCCTTGGAGCCTATGATTCCCGAGTCGGTAAAATACCGGGTCCGGGACCTGAACCTCCGGCTGCGATCCACCTCAAAATTTTTCTCCTTTTCAGACTGAAACACCCGCGCCGAAATTGCGGTCTTTCCCCGTTTTTTCACCGAGCCCGCATGATAGAGAAATTTACGGTATTTCTTCAATCGCTCAGCGCTCTCCACGCCAAACTCCACCAACCCGAAGTCCAGGGAGAGAAAACCGTCCCGGTTTCCCGTCTGAACATGATGTCCGATGGAGCACCAGCGATAATCCTCCGGCCGCTTTACAATGCCTGCCCTCACGGCGTTTAAATCTATATAGGCCAGGCAATTGATAACGGTCTCGCCCTTCTCCACAATCACACTTTTAAACCGCTCCCCCCAGAGCGTACCCCTGCGCTTTTTTTTGCGATTATAGTACCGGGAGAAGGTCTGCTTGATGTCCTTGACATACCACGACAGGCTGGAAAACCTTTCCCGGAAGGCCTCGAGCTGCCCTTCAGGAAACTCCGTCCCCTTTGTATGAAGAAGCATAAAACGCCGCCGCACCTCCTCATCCGAAAGCATCGCCCCTGGGCTCACTTCTACGAGAATGTGGAAGTGTTATGTGATGTCCCAAATTATGTGAAGTGGATGTAGCCTCACCTCCTGTACACCCCCATTTATGGCCTTTTCGGCCTTCCCTCCTATTATTAACCACACATAATTCTGTGCAAGGACTATCTTTATTGTAGCAGCTTTCAC
>NZ_JAQYWB010000036.1 GCF_030145185.1 Desulfoluna sp.
CACCCTTTTTAAGGGTATGGGTTCGGTCACTTTTTTTTTGGCGCTGCTTTAAGCTGTGCTGATAAGCTCGCCAGTCCTGTTTTTGCTGTCGCATAGATCTCGTCGGAGGTGTCGTGATGTTCACAGCATTCGGCCCCGGGGGGCGAACGCGACGTCCATGATGAGACCCGGTCAGGGGGATGATATGGGGTCTGCCTGCCGGGTTGCCACTCGCCCGAGGGGTCTCCCTCGGGTGAGGTGGCGCAAGTGGGTCATCCTTTCTTCCACAAAAGGGGCGGAAAGGTTATTTGACGGGTGTTCCCGGCTTCAATCCGTCCACGGCAAAGGTGGCCAGGGTGGCATTTTTACGCTTGGTGGCGGCAAGGAGCATGCCCTGGGATTCCACGCCCATGAGGGAGGCCGGGGCGAGGTTGGCCACCACCACCACCTGGGCACCCTTGAGCTCTTCCGGGGTGTAGCTTTTCGCAATGCCGGCGACGATGGTTCGAGGGGTCCCTTCACCCAGATCGACGGTGACCTTGAGAAGTTTGTTGGCCTTGGCAATGGGTTCCGCATCCAGAACCGTGCCCACACGCAGGTCCAGGTTCTGGAAGTCGTCAAAGCTGATTTCAGGCTTTAAGGGGGTCGACAGCTCTTTTTTGACGGGCGCGGCCTTCTCCTTTGTGGCTTCGAGGGCTTTCAGATCGATGCGGGGGAAGAGGGCCTTGACCTTGGTAATGCTTCCGCCTGCCGGAAGGGCGCCCCATTGATTAAAAGAGGAAAGAACCATGGGGGTTTCAGCCATCCCCAGATGCTCAAGCATGATTTTCGCAGTGCCCGGCATGACGGGAGAGATCAGGCCTGCCACCACACGGAGGCCTTCCAGGAGGTTGTACATCACCGTTTTGAGTCGAGGCGTCAGGGCCTCGTCTTTGGCGAGATCCCAAGGGGCGGTTTCGTCCACATATTTGTTCATGCGGCTGATAAATCCCCAGACCCCTTTCAGGGCTCGATCAAAGGCGAAGAGGGGCATCTCGGTGCTGAAGATGTCTAAGGCTGTCGTCGCGTCGCCGGCCAGGGAGAGCTCCTCCATGAGGGTGGCGTCGGGCTCGGGGACCACCCCGTTGAAATACTTAAAACTCATGGCGATCACGCGAGAAAAGAGGTTTCCCAGGTCGTTGGCCAGATCGTAGTTGATGCGTTTGACGATGGACTCTTCGGAAAAATTGGAGTCGTGGCCGAAAGACATGTCGCGCATCAGGAAGAAACGGTAGGCGTCTACCCCGTACTTGTCCAGAAGGGCTTCGGGGCTGGCGACGTTGCCCAGGCTCTTGGACATTTTTGCGTCCCCCATGTTCCAGAAACCGTGGACATTAAGGGTGTTGTAGATCGGGATACCTGCGGCTTTCAGCATGGTGGGCCAGTAAATACCGTGGGTCTTGAGGATGTCTTTGGCGACAATGTGCTGGACCTTGGGCCAGAAGGTGGTGAATTTTTCATCGTCGGGGTAACCGAGGGCCGAGACGTAGTTCAGCAGCGCGTCAAACCAGACATAGGTGACGTAGTTGTCATCAAAGGGCAGGGTGATGCCCCAGGTGAGACGGGTCTTGGGGCGTGAGATGCAGAGATCTTCCAGGGGCTCCTTTAAAAAGGAGAGCATCTCGTTCCGGTACTGCTTGGGCCGAATAAAATCGGGGTTGGCCTCAATGTGGTCGATGAGCCACTGCTGGTATTTGCTCATGCGAAAGAAGTAGTTGGACTCCTTGATCCGCTTGGGCTCTTTTTTATGGTCCGGGCATTTGCCGTCCACCAGCTCACGTTCCAGATAAAACCGCTCGCATCCCACACAGTAAAGCCCTTCATACTCTGAGTAGTAGATGTCGCCGTTGTCGTAGATTTTCTGGAGGATGTCGGCCACGACCTTTTTGTGACTTTCGTCGGTGGTGCGGATAAAATGGTCGTTGGCGATGGAAAGTTTGGGCCAGAGGTTTTTAAAGAGAGCGCTGATTTCATCGGCGTACTCTTTGGGGCTGCATGCGTTGGCCTCAGCGGCTTCAGCAATTTTGTCTCCATGCTCATCCGTGCCGGTAAGGAAGTAGGTCGGTGCGCCGAGCATTTTATAGAATCGGCTCACAACATCGGCTGCGATGGTCGTGTAGGCATGACCCAGATGGGGCTTGGCGTTTACATAGTAAATGGGCGTCGTAATATAAAAAGGATCAGTCTGATTCATGGATCTCATCTCTTTGCTTCTCTGGTGGTGTCATTTCTGACCGGTCAGGGGTGTCTTCTCGTATCGACGTAACGGCGATCGTTACCCTTTGGGTTTCTCCTGCTGAACGTCGGCCACGTCGGCTTCGTGTTCGCCTCCCTCATCGAGTCTCACGGTGAGGCGACTGCAGATGACGTTATGACGGATTACTTTTCCGCGGCCTTTTTCCGTCATCACGAATTTGCCCACCTTGGGATAGCGCTCTTTGAGTTTCTTGTACGTGCCGTCTTCAAAGGTCAGGCAGCACATGAGTCGCCCGCACAGTCCGGATATTTTGGTGGGGTTCAGGGAGAGTCCCTGCTCCTTGGCCATTTTAATGGAGACGGGCTCGAATTTTTCAATGAAAGAGGAACAGCAGATTTCGCGGCCGCACCGTCCCAGTCCCCCGCACATCTTCGCCTGGTTGCGGATGCCCACCTGACGCATTTCAATGCGGAGGCGGAACTGGCGGACGAGAATCTTCACAAGCTCACGGAAGTCCACACGGCCGTCGGCGGTGAAGAAAAAGGTGAGCTTGCTGGCGTCAAAGGTGCTTTCCACGGCAAAGAGATTCATCTCGAGTTTTAATTTTTCAACCTCAACCTGGCAGAAATCGTGGGCTTCGGTTTCGAGAAGAATGTTCTTCTTTCTTTGCACCACATCGTCGTCTGTGGCCAGGCGAAACACCTTTTTCAAGGGGCTGCTGGACTCTTTTTTGTCCAGGGGTTCCGGTGGGGTGGCAACCACCCCGAATCCGAGCCCCTGCTCGGTGGTGACGATCACCTTGTCTCCCACATTGAGGACATAGGGACCACTGTTGAAATCGTATATTTTTCCGGCGGGTTTAAACCGAATGCCGACTACTTTTTCCATAGCGTTGTGCCACACTGCTTGGGTGTAAAGGGGTTGCTTGTCACGGGTGTCTATACGCGAAAGCACCAATGCCCCTTTGTCTTGGATAGACCCTTTAAGGGGTCTGCCGTAAGATAAGGAGCACGACAAAGGGAAGCCGCAGGATCAGCTCTGCATCAGCTTTAACGCCATAACCTCCAAGGTATGCCGGAGGACGGTGTTTCCCTCAAGGCGTACAAGGGTGTCACGAACCGTTTCGGCCATAGCTGCGAGGCGTGGCAAGGTAAACCGGGCCGCATCGGCTTCCAGCTGCGGCATGAGATCGTGGTTTACCACACATTTCGGATCTATCCGACAGACCATCAGGTCGTGAAGGTAGTGCCCGATAAGGGAGAGGGACCGGAGGGCCTTCTCCTTATCCCGCCCCAGCACTTCAGCGAAGGCCAGGGCGTGTGAAAGATCGCCCCTTCCCGGCAGGGGAAGGGCCGTAAAGATCCAGTTACGCTGTGCAAACCAGGCGTCCACGCCGCCCTTGCCGGAGACCATCTCGCGCGCGGTGGCGAAGCTGCCCTGACAGAGGGCGGCTACGGCCTCGGCTTGTGGCTTCTGCAGGTTGGCTTCTGTCATCAGGCCGCGTATGACCGTCTCTTGGGCGAGGGGCCGGAATCGGATGACCTGACAGCGTGAAAGCACCGTGGGCAGAAGCTCTGAGGGCTGATGTGAGGTCAGGATAAAAAACGTTCCGGCCGGGGGTTCTTCAAGAACCTTTAAAAGGGCGTTTGCTGCCTCGCGGTTCATGCGGCCTGCGTCTTTGATCAGGATGACTCGATGGGTCGCCTCCAGTGGTTTTGCAAGCAGAGTATTGCATAGATCACGGATCTGCGCAATCTTGATATGACTGCCTTCCGGCTCGATAACACGGATGTCCGGGTGGGTTCCGGCGTCGATTTTTCGGCAGCTCCGGCAGGAGCCGCAGCGATGGAAGAAAAAGGGGGTAGGGCAGGGCTCCGGCGGCGCCGGGGGGATCTGGCAGTTAAGGATCTGTGCAAGAATCAGTGCCGCTTCGGCTTTTCCTGTCCCGGCGGGACCGGTAAAGCACAGGGCGTGGGGGAGGGTTTTGTGCTGTGCCATGGACAGGAGGATGGAGAGGCTTTCGTCCTGTTCTCGAAAATGCTCAAGCATAGATGTTGCCACCTGTGTGGATGATGACGCGAGGTGTCCAGAGTGGGGAACGCCTTTTTTTAAAAAAAATGGCACGTGACTCGGGACGGTTTATAAGGGTACTGACCCTTGGTCTGCCGCCCCGGCAGTGCCTTGATTGTCCCGACTGGTTGTCAGGGACACCGCTGACCCTTTGGAGGTGAACGGTGTCTTACCCGTTGGAAGGCGTTAGTAGTCGACGCGTTCCTTGAGTTCTTTGCCGCACTTGAAGAAAGGCAACTTCTTGGGGCTGATAAGAACCTTGTCACCGGTTTTTGGGTTTCTGCCGGTGTAACTCTTGTACTCTTTAACGTAAAATGAACAGAGGCCGCGAATTTCCACGCGGTCACCTCGTGTGAGGGCATCGGTCATTGAGTCGAAAAAGATTTGAACAACCTCCGCAGCTTCCGCTTTGGAGATATTGGCTTCGTTTTTCAGTGTGGAGATCAGCTCCAGCTTATTCATACATCCTCCTTAGAATACTAAGACTTATCTTTCAAACTTGACGCCTGCAAGGCGTTTCATCGCTCTTAAATAGATGTAAATCCATAGCAAGTCAAGGGGTTATGATGAAGTTTTGGTGGGATTGCGTAAAAAAGTGAAATCTCAGCCCATCGTAAACCGATCCGCGTGCCGAAATGTTTCAGACCTTAGCCCTGTGAATTTCGATTTATGGGATACTTTCGATGTCCGATTCGGAGACGTGGACCGCAGCCGATTGGCCCAGGATATCGATGTTAACGATGACCCTTCCCTGGCCGAGGGCTTGGGTGAAAATGCCGGTAATTCCCTCAAATGGCCCTCGGATGACGAGGACCCGTTCGCCTTTGGTAAAGGCGACAGAGGTCATAATCTCCTCACCCGTCGTGACCATGATCCGAAGGGAGTCGAGGGCCTCTTCGGGGATAGGCACAGGGCCTTGGGCGCTTCCCAGGACCCGGACCACGCCCAGGGTTTTTAAGATGGAGATGTGATTTTCCGGTGTCAGGCCGGCTTTGACAAAAACATATCCGGGGAAGAAGGGAACATCGAGGACCACCCGACGGTCTTTTCTCCGGCTTTGTTTTTTCATTTTGGGAAGAAAGGTCTCAAAAGATTTTTTTGTCAGGTTGTCGAAAACCACATTTTCAAATCGACTTCGCGTGTGAAGTGCATACCATGAGCTTTCAGTCGGGGTGATAATGGTCATGCGAAGATCCTTAAAAGGGGTCACTTAGATTAGGGCCTCAACCCTTCATTTTAGTCTGGCTTGTAGCTGCTGTCAAAGCCGCCAAGTCCTGTGAGTTCGACACCAACGGTGATTTTTGTATCGTCGGTGGACTCTTCAAATCGGGTGAAAAGGGACCAGCAGGAGGCTTTGTAGGTGAGACCGACGGCTTTGATGATGTCTTCGTTTTCCAGAAGGTCACGTTCATATTCGAGATTGAGGTCAACGCTTTGCCCCAGCCCCAGGTCCAGCTTCGTCACCACGCTCTCGGACGATTCGTAGCTGGCGGCCGCTGCCATGCCGAGATGCTGATGGATGCTCTCCAAGGGGTCCCGTTTCTTTCGATGGCTGACCGTGAATCGGTTTCCCGGGATGCTGCCGATAACAAGGGAGGTGTTCTGCGTCAGAATCTCGGATTCATACCAGCTCCAAGTCCCGTCGAGTGTAAACGCCAGCTGGCTGGCCGGGTGAAAGGCCAGCTCTGCATAGAAGGGCCGGAAGGGCTGTTTCGTGAGTCCGTTGCGCCAGTCGGCCTGCTGGGTCTCCCGATCCTCCTGGATGTCCCAGGTCTGGGAGAGGGTCCCTGTCAGGACGTCCCGGTAGACAGGGAGGTTTTCCGTCTCTTTTTTTGAGGTCAGAAAGGAGTTCAACTTCAGGGTCAGCTGGTTTTTGCCGTCCAGGTCGTCCACGGTGTCAAAGGTCGGGTAGAGGGTGTCGTTCAAGTGTTCCTGCCAGGCATAGGTAAGGGTGGGCTTGATTCGGTGGCGCACCTTGTCGGCCCAACCGGACTCCGTTTCGAAAATACGATAAAACTCTGTGGAGATGTCCGTGGTGAATTCGGGGACGGCCGTTGAGTTCGTACCGGAAAGGGGGGTGGCGTCATTTAAGGTGTTGATGTCCCACCAGAGGCCACGGAGCCCGACGTTCGGGTCGACGGAGAAGGCACCGACGGTGAAGGGCATGTAAACTTTGGGCAGGATGTAGGTGCGTTCGCCGTCATAGAGAGTGCTTGTGAGGTCCTGGCGATAAAAGCTGGCGGCTCCTCCTTCCATGGCAAACTGCAGGGGTGTTTTTCCGAGGGTGCTTCGGGATTGGCTGACCGTCAGGGTGGGGAGCTGCTGGAGCGTGGTGTCGTTGGTATCCTGGGAACGGGCCACGACGTTATCATTCCAGATGCCAGACATGCTGGCGGTGAAGGCGTGGGTGCTTTTGACCACAGAAACCTTGTTGGTTCGCACCGTGTCGGTCCGGTCTTCGATGGTTCGTCCCATGAACTCTTCCATGCCGCTCTGGGTGTCGGTGAATCCACCGGGGCCCTCTTTGAACTCTCTCAGGTAATCCTGGTCGCTCACCCAGTCTATATCGAGTTTGGCGGAGAAGCCACCGGGCAGCTTTTGATCGGCCTTGGCGCGAAACCAATATCGGTCGGTGTTGGTGCGGTTCGGGGTGCCGCTGTATCCGAAATCGGAGTTTTCGCTGGTGCCGTCGTCAATTTGCCGGTCATTGAATCCTTCGGCAAAAAAGAGCCCCTTGGAGAGGGGGCTGGCCATGTAACGGAACTCGGCCCCCGCTTTGGTGCCCCGCTTGTCCATATAGTGGGTATAGACGGTGGCGTCCATGCTGTCTCCCAAGGTGATGAACAGGGGCTGGATGGCTTCGAACCCTTTGCGTGAGGAGTAGCTGAGGATGGGGGCGAGCAGGCCTGTCTGGCGTTTGATTTTTACGGGAAACAGGAGAAAGGGGGTGTAGACCACCGGAACCCCGCCGGTCTCCAGCATCACGTGCCGTGCCGTGCCGTAGCCTTCGATGGTGAGATCGAACTTGCGTCCGGTGATGGCCCAGGCGGGGTCCTCGCCGTCGCAGGTCGTGATGCGGACCCGATCGGCGGTGTAGCGGTTTTCGCCTCGTTTTTCGAGTGTTTCACCCCGGATCCAGAGGTTGCGGCTTTTGATAAAGACGGTTCCGTTGGTGATGGTGCCTTCCTGGCTGTCCATGGTGTAGGAGACGGAGTCTGCGGAGATCTCTTCATCCTCAGAGAGAAGATTTACATGGCCGGTTGCTTCGGCGGTCCCCTGCTCCAGGTGGTAGGTAACATGATCGGCGTGCAGGGTGACGGCGCCGTCCGTGATCACCACGTTGCCCTCTGCGATGTAGACCCCTTTGGCCGAATCATGGGCCAGGCTGTCTGCAGTGATGTTGACTGGGGCGCTGCCCGGCGTCGGGAGGGCGGCGATGGCGACAGCGGGAAAGAGCGAAAGAAGGCAGAGCAGAAGGAGCCCTGTGAATCTGTACGAAAAGACCATGATGGGACGTGCCTGTGTCGTCTGTCACCCCACGAGTGGGGGGAGGTTGAGCTCTCCGGCCGCTGGGCCTCTGCTGTCTTGCCTGCCACCTGGGGTGGCCGGAGGAGACGAGGCATCGGAGAACGGGTGCGGCTTTGATTTTGATTTTTGCCCGACCATCACGTATGATGCCGACCACAGGTCGAAAGGCCGGGAACCGTTGGGCCTCTTATTGAGGAAACCTCATCGGTACCCGTTCTGACCGGGTCCGGCCCCTGCGGCCATGTGCGCATGTGTGTTTGCAGGGCCGGTGTTGAGCGATGCCACCAAGTTTTAAACCCTGAATGCCTTGAAAAGTCAAGTTGAACATGGGTCGCGTGGGTGGTCAGGAACCGTCGTGCGTGAATACGCAGCCATCGAAAACGAGTTAAGGAAAGATTATGCTGATTACCCTTGAGGGGATCGAGGGCTCTGGAAAGAGCACTCAGATGAAACGGATAACGGCCCATTTGGAAAAAAAAGGGAAGCGGTGTGTCATCACCCGGGAGCCCGGAGACACGCCGATCGGGAAAAAGATCAGGGCGATACTTCTGGATCCGGAGAGCTGCGGGCTCACCTCCCTGGCGGAACTCTTTCTTTATGCCGCCGACCGTGCCCAGCACCTGGGGGAGCGGGTGCTTCCCTGTCTGGCGGCCGGAGATGTGGTGGTGAGCGATCGGTTCTTTGATGCGACCACCGCGTATCAGGGGTATGCCCGGGGGTTGGATCTTGAGGTGATTGAAACGATCCATACCCTGGTGCTCAAGGGGCTTCGGCCTGATTTGACCCTGCTTCTGGATCTGCCTCCCGAGGTGGGCTTAAAACGGGCCATCTCTGCCCTTGAGGCCGGAGATCGCACCGTGGATGAATCCCGTTTTGAGCAGGAGGCCCTGGCCTTCCACGAGAAGGTGAGAAAGGGCTATCTGACCCTTGCCGACCGGGAGCCGGAACGGTTTGAGGTGATTGACGCCACCCTCTCTGCCGATGAGGTGACGGAAGAAATTTTACGGGCTATCGACGACCGATTGGCCCGGATCAATGGATGAAAAGAGTCATAGAATGAAGACCCATACGATATTGGACGCCATCGGCAACACCCCCCTTGTGGAGGTGACGCGATTGAACCCGAACCCCCAGGTGCGTATTTTTGCCAAGTTGGAGTATGTGAACCCAGGTGGCTCGATTAAAGACCGGGCTGCTCTTTCCATGATCGAGTATGGGGAAAAAAATGGAGAGTTGACCCAGGACAAGACGGTCATTGAGGCCACCAGCGGAAACACCGGGATCGGTCTGGCCCTGGTATGCTCGGTGAAGGGCTATCGCCTTAAGCTTGCCATGAGCGACGCGGTGAGCGAAGAGCGTCAGAAAATTTTGCGGGCCCGGGGGGCTGAAATTGTCCTCACCCCCGGTCACCTCGGCACCGATGGGGCCATTGAAGAGGTGACCCGGTTGGTGGCGGAGCATCCCGACATGTATTACCGCAGCAACCAGTACAGCTCTCCGGCCAACTGGATGGCCCATTACAACGGGACGGCAACAGAAATTTGGGATCAATGCGACGGCCAGGTGGATTGTGTGGTGGCCTCCATGGGGACCACGGGGACGTTGATGGGGCTCTCCCGCCGAATGAAGGAGTATCGTGATGAGATCCGCATTGTTGGGGTCGAACCGTATCTAGGACACGGTATTCAAGGCCTTAAGAACATGAAAGAAGCCCATGAACCTGCGATCTATGAGCGTCGCCGCCTGGATGCCAAGGTCAACGTAGAAGATGACGAAGCCTTTGAGATGACCCGCAGGCTGGCCTCGGACGAGGGGCTTTTTGTGGGGATGAGCAGCGGGGCGGCCATGGTCGCTGCGGTGAAGGAGGCTGAAACCATGGACACGGGAACCGTGGTGGTGATTCTGCCTGATGGCGGGGAACGCTATCTCTCTACCCATCTCTTCTCGGTCAAGGACAAGCCCGGTCCGATGCTTTACAACACCCGCACGGGGCGTCGTGAGATGTTTGCCCCGAAGGAGCCGGGGGTGGTCACCCTGTACACCTGCGGCCCCACCGTCCATCAGCGCATGGACCTTTCCCTGATGCGCCGGTTTCTCTTTTCAGATCTGCTGAGCCGTTACTTGAGCTTTCGCGGGTTTTCCGTCCGGCACATCATTAATATTACCGATCTTGATGATAAGACCATTGCCGGAGCCGCAGAGAAAGGGGTTCCTCTGGCTGAGTTTACCGCGCACTGGATCGATCTTTTTCACAGAGATCTTGCCGCGCTTGCCATCAAGTCCCCCGAAGCCTGCCCTAAGGTCAGCGAGCATGTGGATAAGATGGTTGCCGTGACCGAGGAGCTGTTGAAAAAAGGGGTCGCTTACGAGAAATTACGCTCTGTTTATTTCGATATCTCCCGTGTGGCTCAGTATGGGGCCATGTCCGGGGTGGATCTCGAAAAGATCCGTCTTGGCGCCACCGTGGACCTGGACGAATACGAAAAAGAAAATCCTCGGGATTTCACATTGTTTAAGCGAACCCGCAGTCAGGAACGGGAGATGGGGGTGAGCATCGCCACGCGCTGGGGGCGAGTCCGTCCCTCACTTCATGTGCAGTGTGCGGCCATCTCCATGGCCTTTCTGGGGGCCGGTTTTGATATTCATACCAGCAGCCGGGAGCTCTTGTTTCCCCACCATGAAAACGAAGAGGCCATTGCCCGTGCCCTGAGCGGTGGCCCTCTGGCGCGTTTCTGGCTCCATTGCGATCGGGTCCTGGCCCATGGACGGAAATTGGACAGCACCGGATCGCGTATCACCTTAGAGGAGATCGAGGCCCTGGGGTTTGATGGCCGGGTTCTGCGGTACTGGCTTCTTTCAGGCCATTATCGAAAACCGCTTAATTATTCTCCCAAACGTCTGGAGGAGGCCGCCAAGGCCCTGTCGAAAATCGACGCATGCATGAAAGCCCTGGTGATGCGAGAGGAGGGGCTCCCTTATGCCGATATAGATCAGGTGGTCTACGATATTCGGAAGGGCCTCATCGACGCCATGGATGACGATCTCAACCTTTCCCGTACCCTGGCCGTCATTTTCCGGGCGATTCGGCGTATTAATGCCCTGATGGGTGAGGGCTGGATTGATCCCGACGGGGCACGGGAACTGCTTAAAATTTTTAGAGACGTGGATCAGGTGCTGGGGATTTTCCATTTCTCAGAAAAGGACATTCATCCTTCTGGCGGGGTGGAGGCTCTCCTTGCCGAGAGAGCTGCGGCCAGAAAAAGGGGCGAGTGGGAGAGGGCCGACGCCCTCCGGGTTCGCCTTGAGGCGCTGGGCGTCAGTGTTCACGATGCCCGCGCGGTACGGAACCCATGAGGAATCAGGAGGGACCCCCTCCTTTTTTTGCAGCCCCAGGGCAGACGACAACCCTTCGGAAAACACACCTTACTATATGACAGGGAGCTCTCAATGCGCGTAAGATTTTTTCCCCATACCCATGTTTCCGATGCCACCTCCGATGTGTTAAGGCGCCTGTTTGATGAGGTGGCCGTCATCGTACCCTCTAACGAGGATCCGGTCCCCGAGGGGCTGACGGCCCTGGTGCCGACCCCGGACGAAACGGAAAAGTTCAAAGGGCTGCTCGCCGTCTGGAGGCAGTTCGGCGGGCTGCATCAGGAGGCGCTGGTCACCTACGCCCTGGGGCGGGGACGCCGGGTTGAGCCTCTCGATGACCTGCTCACCTCTCAAATTAAAAGCGAGCTGCAACGTCAGGTCAAAGGGGGGGCGAAGGTGGATCCAGAGGCAGATCCCCTCACGGTTGCCCGGGCCCTGTTGAGCCTTGCCGCTGAATACGATCTGCGTCACCGGGAACTTAACCTCGACCTGGCGCGGATTGACAAGAAGCAGCAGGATTTGTTGGGTGACTTGAAAGGCGAGGTGCCCGATTTCCCCGAACAGGCCGTGCTGGGGGACGAGGGCGGGGATGTGAGGATGCTCAAACGCCTTTCCGCCTGGGCCACTCTGTTTGTGGGGGAGGCGGCGGCCTGCCCGGACTGTGTTTTTGTGACGGAGAGCCGGGAGGCCCTTGAGCTGGTGGAAGAGTATGGGGCTCCCCTTGAGGAGCTTGGACGCTTCCGGGGCGAGCAGCTGGGGAGCGGCTTTCTGGAGAATATTCTAGGAGGTGATGGGGTGGCTCAAAGGGGCACCGTTGCGCCTGATGGAACCGTTACGGTCAGGATATTTATCACTCGTCGTGAACACCCGTATAATGTCTTTAACAAGTTTATTTCCGGGACAAATGTTTTCTCTGCGAATTATACCGCTCAACCCTCTGAGATTAATGGTAATGTTTTATTTTTATTGTTGGAGGGAATTACACCGAGGCAGTGATGTGCGGAGGGGTTTTTCATCGCGAAGCTTTTTTTAAAAACCATGTTGACAGCCCCTGAAAAATATATAATGAATATACCTGACTTCGACAGGACAGATTATTTTTAGGCGTTTTCACGCCTGATTTAGTTTGGGTGAGAATATAACTGAATATTTTTTAAGGAGGCTTTAAGATGGGTTTCGAACCTAAAGTAGATGTTGCCAAGTGTACCGGTTGCGAAGAATGTGTAGACGTATGCCCCACCGAGGTATTTGAGATGAAGGACGGCAAGTCCAACCCTGCAAATGCTGAAGAGTGCCTTGGCTGCGAAAGCTGCGTTGAAGTTTGCGAATCTGATGCGATTACAGTTGAAGAAAACTAGCTGACGCTTTCTTCATGAATCCCCGACGTACATCGATGCGATCGGGGATTTTTTTGCCCGCCTCATTCAGACTCACCTTTCAAATCCTCTTTTGAATACACATACTTTCGTGCTTTCAAGTCCATGTTCCGGTGGAACAACTACCTTGCCTGAGGCAGCAATTTGTGATACGTCGTTGCTTAATATATCTCTATATAAAAGTGGAATTGTCAGATTTATGAAACAGTATGTCATCGATGAACTGAGACTCGAGGATCAAGAAAAGATTAAAGCCTGGCTTGATGCTCATCTTGAACCCTCTCCGCTGGGAGATCTCTACTGGCTTCCCCTGGACAGCGAGATCCTGAGTGAAGAGCAGAAGGCCCATGCAGCGTGTGGCCCCCATGTTTTTGCATTGGACTTGAGCCCCGGGCGCCTTTCGTGTGAATTGCTTGTTCGGACAAGGAAACGGGTGACCTGTCAGTGCATCGGCTATGCCACAGATCGCCAGTTCCTCTGGCTGGTCCGCCGAATGGATAGCCTGTTTGAAGCTGCGGGAGTTCTCTCCTGAAAGACTGTTTGGGAGCGAGGCGCAGTGCCGGTGAATTTTGAGAATCCAGGCGTCAATTGAACGGATGAGAATTGGGTGAATAGATGGAACACACAGTGCCACCGGAAAGCGAAAAAGCTCTGAGAATCATCCCGTTGGGAGGCCTTGGGGAGATCGGGCTCAATATGATGGTGATTGAGTACGGCAAGGAAGCCATTATTATCGATGCAGGGCTGATGTTCCCGGAAGATTACATGCTCGGGATCGACATCGTGATTCCCTCCATGGATTACATCAAACAAAATGCCTCGAACATTCTGGCCGTGATTCTTACCCATGCCCACGAAGATCATATCGGTGCCCTTCCATACCTCCTGCGTGAGGTGGATGTCCCGGTGTATGGCACCCCGTTTACCCTGGGGGTGGTCCGCAGGAAACTTGAAGAGCAGGCAGGGCTGAGTTCCGCCTCGTTGAACGTTTTTCATGCCCGAGACCTGCTGCGTATCGGGCCTTTTGAAGTGGATCCCATTCGGGTGAGCCATTCCACGGTGGACGGTGTCGGGCTGGCTATCCGTACGCCTCGGGGGGTCGTGGTTCATACCGGCGACTTCAAGATCAACCTCTCGGGCAAAGAGTCCACCATGACCGACGTCAACAGCTTTGCTCTGTATGGCGAAAAGGGGGTTTTGGCCCTCTTGTCGGACTCCACAAACGTCGAGAAACGTGGGTATACCATCTCCGACAGCGAGGTCGCTGACTCCTTAAAGCGCATCGCCTTCGATGCCGAGGGGCGGATCGTTGTGGCGCTGTTTGCCTCGAATGTGGCCCGCATCCAGCAGATTGTCGATATCGCAGAGATGAAAAAGTGCAAGCTGGTCTTCTGCGGGCGTTCCGTGGAGATGACGGTTAAGATCGCCCGCGAGCTGGGTTACCTTCAGATTCCTGCAGGGATGGAGCTCGATATCCGGCGCATCAATGATTTTGCCGCCAATCGCCTGATCCTGGTTACCACGGGGAGTCAGGGAGAGCCCATGAGCGCTCTGGCCCGTATGGCCGCCGGGAACCATAAGCATATCAAGATCCGCAAAGACGACACCATCGTCTTCTCATCCAAGATTATTCCAGGCAATGAAAAAGCCATCGCCGGTATTATCAATACCATCTATCGGCTGGGGGCCACGGTGGTGTATGAAAAGACGGCGCCGGTGCATGTCTCCGGCCATGCCTATCAGGAAGAACTCAAGACGATGATGCACCTGACCCGGCCCCGGTATTTTATCCCTATCCACGGCGAGTATCGGCACCTGGTAAATCACTCACGCCTGGCCCAATCTGCCGGGATCCCCGAGGAGAATGTGATGCTGGCCGAAAACGGGGACATCATCACCTTTGACGACAACGGGGCCCATCTGGGCGGCAAGGTGCCCACCGGCCGCGTTCTGGTGGATGGCAAAGGGGTGGGAGATGTCGGACGCAGCGTCTTGAAAGAGCGTCAGATGCTGGCGAAAGACGGCCTGGTGGTGGTGACCATCGTCTTTGATGAGGAGACCGGGGTCATTGTTTACGGCCCGGAGATCGTTTCGCGGGGGTTTGTCTTCTGGACGGCCACCGGACATCTTCTGGACGACGCCCAGTGCGTGATTCTGGAAGTGGTCGAAGAGATCGGCATGGATGCGCCCAACCGCACTGACGTGATACGCACCAAAATTCAAAAGGCATTGCGGCAGTATTTCAATTTCACCATCAAGCGCCGACCCATCATCGTTCCCGTTATCATGGAGCTATAGATTCGGATGAGAAAAGAGATCACCGGTACGCTTCTGTTTTTTCTTGTCGTGTTGACTCTGATCAGCCTTGTTTCGTACAACTGGACCGATCCCTCCATCAACCATGTCGGCGCCTCTGCCCATGTGAAAAATCTCTTCGGATTACTGGGCGCTCATATTGCCGGATTTCTTATTGGCCTTGCCGGGATGGGGGCCTTCTGGATTCCCGTCCTGCTGCTCATCGCCAGCGTTCATTTTCTGAGCAATCGAAAAGGGAACAGTCTCTATTATATCACCGGGGGTGGGGTCATTCTGGTCTTTTCCACCGGCGCGCTGTTGGCCATGGTGTCTGGCCTCGATTATTACATTCTTTTTGAAAATCGATTTCCCGCAGGGGGGCTGGTGGGAACCCTTCTTAAAGGGGCGCTTTTAAAATATACCAACCTCACCGGTGGTTTGATTATCATCGGCGTGGCCATTTGTATCGGCCTGATTCTTTCCACCGGGTTCTCCTTTATCGCCCTTTATCAGTTCATGCGCAGCGGGTTGAAAAAGAGTCGGGAGAAACGCGCCGAGCATCGGGGTAAACGCGCCGAGCGCCGAGTGAAAAAAGAACTCGAAAAGAGCCTCAAAACAGCGCAGGGCAAAGAACGTAAGGCCAATCGCAAGCTGGCCAAGCGCACCCCGGCCGAAGTGACCGAGGTGAAAATCAAGAGCGTTAAGCCCAAAAAAGCGCACACCGCCACCGTGGCTCAGCAGGAGGAGTTCAGCTTCATGACCCCGGCCGGGGCCGCCCAAGGCTACCGGCTGCCGACCATCTCTTTTCTGAATGATCCCGAGGAAGAGGAGGGCGCCGTCGTCGACAACGACAGTTTGCGGATGCTCTCGGTGCTGCTTGAAAAAAAACTCGAGGACTTCGGGGTGATGGGCAAGGTGTCGGAGGTCTCTCCCGGACCTGTGATCACCACCTTCGAATACAAACCGGCCCCTGGCGTAAAGATTAACAAGATCGTGAACCTGGCCGACGATCTGGCTTTGGCCCTTCGGGCCATCAGTATCCGCATTGTGGCCCCCATTCCCGGTAAAGACGCCATCGGCATCGAGGTGCCCAACGATGTCCGGAGCAAGGTGTGGTTCAAAGAGATCGTCACCTCCAGCAGCTTCATCAAGTCCAAATCTCCCCTGTGTATCTGTCTGGGCCATGATATCGTGGGCAATCCCATGGTCGCAGAGCTCAACAAGATGCCCCACCTTCTCATCGCCGGTGCCACCGGAGCGGGTAAGAGTGTGGGCCTTAACGTGATGATTTCCAGCCTCCTTTTTAAATCTACCCCGGAAGATGTGCGGATGATTATGATTGATCCCAAGCGCATCGAGCTCTCCGTTTACAACGGGATTCCCCATTTGATTACCCCGGTGGTGACGGATATGAAGAAGGCCACCAATGCCCTTTTCTGGGCTGTCCGGGAGATGGAACGGCGCTACGAGCTTCTGGCGGAACACAAAGCCCGAAATATCGATCAGTTTAATAAGATGGTGGAAAAATACGATCAGGAGTCGAAGAAAGGCGGGGCGAAGAAAAAGGTGCCTCAGCCTGCAGCGGGGACAACGGAGACGCCTGAAAACGAGGAGAGCTCAGAGCCGCTGGAGAAACTCCCCTTTATTGTGATTATTATCGACGAGCTGGCCGACCTGATGATGGTGGCCTCCCGGGATGTGGAGGTGGCTCTGACCCGTCTCGCTCAGATGGCCCGTGCTTCAGGTATCCATATCGTTTTGGCCACCCAGCGGCCCAGCGTGGACGTGTTGACCGGTATTATCAAGGCCAACTTTCCCACGCGTATCTCTTTTCAGGTCTCATCTAAGACCGATTCGCGCACCATTATTGACTCCAACGGTGCCGAAAACCTGCTGGGTATGGGGGACATGCTCTACCTGCCGCCAGGTACCGCCAAGTTGATGCGAATCCACGGGGCTTTTATCTCCGATGAGGAGCTCAGTGAGCTCATCAGTTTCTGGAAGGAGCAACAGGGCCCAGGGTACGACACCTCTATTCTCGACACCCCACCCGAGGTGGCGGCTGCTGAAGGAGGGGACGCCGACTATGATGAGAAGTATGACGAGGCCGTGGCTCTCGTGACCCGAACCCGTCAGGCCTCCATTTCCAGCGTTCAGCGCCATCTTCGTATCGGCTACAACCGGGCCGCCCGCATCATTGAGGCCATGGAACGCGATGGGGTGATCGGACCCGCAGATGGGGCGAAATCCCGGGAGGTCCTGGTGGCCTCGTACGACGAGTAATAGTTCCCTTTTTATTTCTTTTGATGTGATCGGGACGTCCCGGCAGGGCGCCCCGTTTTTTTATCTGACATTTCAGGAAAGATGGTGTTGTATGGCTTTAAACAGATCATTGATCGACAGTGTAAAAGGCTTTTTAAGCCATGATGAGGGCACGCGCCTTTATACCCTAACAGCGGAGGCCTCGCAACGGGGACCCTGCCTTGAAATCGGCAGCTATTGCGGAAAATCGACGCTCTGGATCGGAGAGGCGTGTCGGGAGGCGGGAAGTGTTCTCTTTGCCGTTGATCATCACCGGGGCTCGGAAGAGCAGCAGAAAGGGGAGATGTTTTTTGATGCAGACCTCTGGGACGACACCGAAGAGAAAGTGGATACCTTCACGGTGTTTCGCAGGACTCTGGATCGGGCCGATCTCAATGACACCGTGGTGCCCCTGGTGTCAAAATCGTCGGTGGCGGGGCGTTTCTGGGCCACTCCCCTGAGCCTTGTCTTTATTGATGGCGGGCACACCTATGAGGCGGCCTACAACGATTACGCCTGCTGGGGTCGGCATGTGATGCCCGGGGGTTATCTCTTGATTCACGATATTTATGACTCCATCGACGAGGGGGGCCAGGCTCCCCATCATATCTACAAGATGGCCGTGGCCTCCGGGCAGTTCGAGGTCCTGGAGCGCACTGGGTCGTTGGGTGTCCTCCGGCGCTATCCTTGCGGTACCCTTCCTCCCGAGCTTCCGGAAAAGGATTATTAATGGGTCCGTTTCCCCCGGTTTTCGTTCCGTTTACCGGGGGGTTGCCATGGTTGAGTCCTTTTTATTGCCCGGGGAATATCCTTCTCCGGGTGCAAGGGTGTTGATCCCCTGAGCACTCTCTGATAAACTATCTGCACGTTTTTCCTCACAAAAGTAGTTCGCTTTCAAAGGTCAGGCCATTGCCTCTGCGACCGCTTTCACTTTCCTTCCAGGGCCTTCGTCTTGACTCGCCGTTCCTGTTTTTTTGGTTTTCTATCAAAATGATCCCTGCCGCACTCATATTTTGACCCGCCAGTGTCTTTGGCTGTCCATCGCAACCGGTGGGTGCCCTCACGTCAATAGATCCTAACCTGCGAGGTACACGAGATGGTTGAGTTTATCTACGGACTTCTGGAGAACGTCGGTTTTCTCCATCCCCTGCATCCGGCGGCCACCCATATTCCCATGGGGTTGGTGATGGGTGCGCTTATTTTTCGTATGGCGGCTGTGTTTACTTCCATGAAAGACCTGGCACGAACCGGGTACCGTTGTGCCGTGGTGGGGTTGCTCGGGCTGCCTCCCACGGCGATTCTGGGGTGGATGGACTGGCAGCACCGGTATGGGGGCGAGTGGGAGTTTCTCATCGGACTGAAAATGGTCCTGGCCCTGACCCTGCTGGTGATTCTTATTCTGATCGTTGCCTTGGACGACCCGGAGACACCGAAGCCGGATCTGCGAAGTCTGCTTTATTTTCTTGGGTTACTCAACGCCATTGGCTTGGGTTTTTCCGGGGGAGAACTCATTTACGGGTGAAGGAGGACGATATGAAATATCTGATGGTCGCAGCGATGTGTTTGTGGATCAGCGCAGCCGGTGTCTCTCTGGCCGGGGAGGAGGCGCTTGATCATACCCTTGTTGACGGTCCCCTGGTTTTCAGCTGGACGGTGGGTGACGGGGCGCTTCGGGTGAAACTCACGGGGAAGACCACCGGGTGGGTGGCCGTGGGTTTCAATCCGGACAAGATGATGAAGGGAGCCGACTTCATCATGGGGTATGTAAAAGACGGAAAAGTGAAGGTGACGGACCATTTCGGAAATGGTGAGCGAAACCACAAGGCCGATACGCGGGTCGGGGGGCGGAACGACCTCACCCGAACCTCCGGTTCCGAAAAAGAAGGGGTGACGGAAATCTTTTTTACCCTTCCCCTTAAAAGTGGGGATCCCAATGATAAAGAGTTGGATCCAGAAGCGATGACCACGGTGCTTCTCGCCCTGGGAAGCGGACGGGACAGTTTTCGGTCGGTCCATAAATTCCGATCGGTGCATCGGGTTAATCTCTCCTCCGGTGTCTCGGAGAAGGTGAAATGAGCCGGGCGATCGCTTGGGGATTTCTTATCCTGGGGCTGACTTTAGGGGCCGCGGCCCCCTGTTATTCGCACGGGGACGAGATCCCGGTGGAGGCCGTTCAGGGCGAGCCTTTGGCCCACGTGATGCCCGGGGAGGTGGCCGTGGACGTGGGAGTGGATGAGAAGGCTGGAGAGACCCTGGACACCGAAGGCCAGTGGTGGAACGAGACGGGGGAGAGGGTGTCCTTGGAAGAGGTCCTGGACCTGCCAACCCTTTTGATCCCGGCCTTTTACAATTGCCCGCGGTCCTGCAGCCTTCTCCTGGCCTCTATGGCGACGGCGGTACGGGATCTGGATCTTTTTCCGTCCATGGAGTACCGGGTTGTGGCCTTGAGTATCTCCAACGAGGAGACCCCTGACGACGCAGCCCGGGCCAAAGCGCAATACATGAAGCTCTTGGGCCGTGGCTATCCGGCAGATGCCTGGCCGTTTCTCATCGGAAATGAACGCAGCGTAAAGCGGCTCTGTGACTCCATGGGGTATCGTTTTACGAGGAAAGGCCCCCATTCTTATATCCATCCGAATGTGGCGCTTGCCGTCGCACCCCGTGGCAAAATTATCCGGTACCTTTACGGTCCTAATTTTCTGACGGCGGATTTGAAACAAGGGCTGAAGGAGGCCGCCGATGGGGTGGCCTCTGTCTCCATTCGCAAGGTGGTTACGTTCTGCTTTGACTATGATCCCAAGAACCGGAGCTATGTCTTGAATGTGTATCGAACCATGGGCAGCGTTACCTTGACCCTGGTGGGGCTGATGTTCCTCTACCTGGTGGTGGCCCCGAAGGTTCGAAAAAACTGATGGAGATCCGAGATGGAGAAGGTTCCTTCCTTTTTTGACACCCCGTCCCCCCCCCGTTATTCCGGTGTGCTCTCCTGGCTCATTACCACGGATCACAAACGCATCGGATTGATGTATCTGTGGGTGATCCTCTTCTGGTTTGTGGTGGCCATGTTTCTGGGTGGGGTCATGCGCCTTGAGCTGATGTTTCGCGGGGAGACCCTCATGGGGCCTTCGTCCTACAATGCCCTTTTCACCCTTCACGGGGTGATCATGATTTTTCTTTTCATCATCCCCGGCATTCCGGCGATCTTCGGGAATTTTTTCCTTCCCATTCAGATTGGGACGGATGATGTCTTTTTTCCCCGGTTGAACCTTTTCTCCTGGTATCTCTACGTCGCCGGAGGGGGGCTGGCGCTGGCCACGCTCTTTATCGGCGGTCCTCCGGATACCGGGTGGACGTTTTATGTCCCCTTCAGCGTGGGGACCCACAGCAACGTCTCCACCGCGGTCTTTGCCGCCTTCGTTCTGGGGATGGCGAGCATGATGACCGGGATTAATTTTGTCACCACCATCCATCGGATGCGACATGAAAAGATGGGGTGGTTTCAGATGCCGCTTTTTACCTGGAGCCTCTACGCCACAAGCTGGGTTCAGATTCTGGCCACCCCGGTGGTCTCCATCACCCTGCTTCTGATTATCGCGGAGCGGTTTCTTGGTGTGGGGCTCTTTGATCCGGCCAAGGGGGGGGACCCCATTCTCTATCAGCATCTGTTCTGGATGTACTCCCATCCGGCCGTTTACATCATGATTTTGCCCGGAATGGGCGTGATCTCTGAGATCTTGCCGGTCTTTGCTCGAAAGCCGATCTTTGGCTACAAGGCCATTGTCTTCTCCAGTCTCGCCATTGCCATCGCCGGGTCCCTTGTCTGGGCCCATCACATGTACACCAGCGGCATGAGCGATACGGCGGTGTTTGTCTTCTCCCTTCTGACCTTTATTGTGGCCATTCCGTCGGCCATTAAGGTGTTCAGCTGGGTCGCCACCCTCTACAAGGGGTCGGTGCTCATGACGCCCCCCCTTTTCTTTGCCTTATGCTTTATCTATCTCTTCTCCGTGGGAGGTCTGACCGGGCTGGTGCTGGGCGCTGCCGGCACGGACATCCATGTCCACGATACCCATTTTGTGGTGGCCCATTTTCACTTCACCATGTTCGGGGGTACCGGGTTTGCTTTTTTTGCGGCCCTTCATCACTGGTGGCCCAAGATGTTCGGGCGGATGTATCATTTTAAAAGGGCCTATTGGGCTGCGGTCTTCATTACCTTCGGTTTTCTTCTGCACTATGTCCCCATGTTTGTCATCGGGCTCCAGGGGATGCCGCGTCGTTATTACGACTATGTGGCGGAGTTTGAAACAGGCAATTTTGTGGCGGGCTTCGGGGCCGCTTTTATGCTCGTCGGCCTGGTGCTGATGCTGGGGAACCTGATGGTCTCTTTGCGGCAGGGCGCTGTCGCCGCCTCAGATCCTTGGGGAGGCACGACCCTGGAGTGGACGATTCCCTCACCGCCGCCCTTGCATAATTTTATCAAGGAACCGGAGGTTCTCGATTATCCCTACGATTTTACCCAGGTTCTGAAAACAAGGCGTGACGATGTGGAGGTGTCATGAGGCGGGCAGCAGATCATCAAGGAACCCGTCTCGGCATGTGGCTCTTCCTCTATACGGAGATTGTCCTCTTTGGCGGGCTTTTTGTGCTCTATGCCGTCTATCTCTCGACGTATTCCTCTGATTTTATCGAGGGCGGGAAATCTCTGAGTCGTCTTTTCGGGGCGGCCAATACCCTGATTCTTCTGATCAGCAGTTTTGCCGTGGCGGCCTCTATCACCGCGGTCCAGAAAACCCAGAAAAAGAGAAGCCTGCTCTGTCTTGCCGTCGCCATTTGCTGCGGGTTGCTTTTTTTAATGAACAAATATTTTGAGTGGGGACACAAAATTCATGCCGACATCTATCCCGGTTCCGAGACCCTGGCATACGGGGCTCCGGGGCGTAATATTTTTTTTGGCCTCTATTATGTGATGACGGGGCTTCACGGCCTTCATATTGTCATCGGCATGACCCTTTTGTCGGTGGCACTGGTGCTCACGGCCCGAGAGCGCGTAACAGCCGAGAATCACGTGCTGCTGGAGAATGTCGGGCTCTACTGGCATCTCGTGGACCTGATCTGGATTTTTATTTTTCCGCTGTTTTATCTGGTGTTGTAACGGTCGCCTCTCAGGGGTGACGATCGGGAATCTTGCTGGGCCTTCTGGGGGAGTGGGGGGCGAATAAGGAAAAATCATGCACATTGCATCCTACGGTCGATTGCTGGGGATTCTGGTGGCACTTGTCGCGTTAACGGGGGTGACGGTGGCCGCTTCATACGTGGACCTTGGGGCCTTTAATGTCTGGGTTGCCCTGGCGATCGCCTCCACCAAGGCTTCCCTGGTGCTGATTTTTTTTATGCACATCGGGGTGGAGGGCCGTCTGGTGGTGCTCTCCTTTCTCGGGACGATTTTTTTTCTTTCCATCATGATCGGTTTCACCTTTTGGGATGTGGCGTTTCGGGGGTAGCGTGTGGTGAATCCATAAACCAAGAGCCAAGCCCTATTTTATCTTCTATTGTCCAAGGAGTGTCTCATGCCCATGGAGAACAATCCGGTTGAGTTGGTGGACCGAGCCTTCTATTTTATCCTCGGGTTTTCCTTTCTCTTTCTTTTTGCCATCACCGCGGTGATGATCTGGTTTGTGATTCGCTATCGAAGGAGTCGGAATCCGGTGCCTTCCGACGTCCGGGGCAACGTGTGGCTGGAGATTGCCTGGACGGTGATCCCCACCCTCATCGCCCTGGCAATGTTTGTGTCGGGGTGGCAGGCGTATACGGGGCTTCGCACGGTGCCGGACGGAGCCATGGAGATTAAGGTCTATGCCCAGATGTTCTCCTGGATTTTTGTTTACCCCAACGACAAAGAGACGGAGAATGAGCTGGTGGTTCCCGTGGGAACACCCATTAAAATTACCTTGACCTCGGAAGATGTGCTCCACAGTTTTTATTTGCCCTCGTTTCGTGTGAAAATCGATGCGGTGAAAGGCATGACGACCTATGCCTGGTTTTACCCCGATAAAGTGGGCGACTTTGTCTTTCACTGCACGGAGTTTTGTGGGACCGGTCATTCCAGCATGGATGGGGCCTTACACATTGTCTCCGTGGACGCTTACGAAACCTTTCTTGAGGAGGAGGTCGATGAGTGATCGACCTGTCTCGAAGCCCGTGGAAAAAAAACGAGGGCGTTGCTTTCAGCCTGGGATGACCCTGGCCCTGGCACAGACAGACCCCTCCTCCCGGAGTGCCTCGAAAGGACGCGTGATCTCTTTTTTGCGTCTCTCCAAGATTTTCCTGTCCGTACATATTGGCCTGGCCGCCGCCGCAGGCTGTCTCTTTCATCCGGGGGGCCGAGCCCAAAATGCGTGCATGGCCTGGGCGGGAGTGACCCTTGCGGCCATGGCCGGTTCCCTGGTGAACAATATCCAGGATCGTATTCAGGACCGGGAGATCAGCCGAACCCAGTGGCGCTGGGAAGCGCTGGAGGCTGAAGGGATTTTGCCTTTGCTGAAGGGGGCGGGCCTGATGGGGGTGTTGGGGCTGATGCTGGTGGTGGATGCCTCCGATGGCCTCTGGCCTGCGGCCATGGTGCTCACCGGGCTGTTGATTTACAACGGGGTGTATACCCCGTTAAAAAAGAAGAGCCACCTGGCCCTTCTCCCCGGCTCCTTGTGCGGGATGTCGGCTCTTCTCGCCGGCTGGATGGTTGCCGGTGGCTCGCCCATGGAAAAAGAGGCGCTCTCGGCGGCCCTCGTGGTGGGGATCTGGCAGATCCCTCACTCCATGATCCAGAACATTAAACATGCTGATGAAATGCGAAAGAGTGATCAACCCTCCATCACCAAACTCTTTGAAGACACCGACCTTGCCTTTGTCACCCTGATGTGGGTGATGCTTTATAACCTCTCCCTTTATCACCTCATTTTCATGGCTTCATTTTCCGACTGGGCCATGCTCCTCCTTTTTTCCAACGCAGGATTTTTGACCCCACTTTTTGCCCACACCCTCTATGTCCTCAAGAAGCCGCGGCTCGCCTTTGTTTTTTTGAACCTGTCGCTTCTGGTGTATTTTGTTGCCTTGATGATGGCATGACAAATGGAGCCGAAGATGATGTGCACAGTGACCTCCAGGAGGATCGCATGTTCTCGATGCACCGCAGGATGAAAGCCATGTGGAAACAGGCTATTCAAGTCTCCGGCAGGTTTGGCCGCCGTGGCCTGGGGCGCTTTTTTTCCCGGGGCATGATCGTCTTGTTTTTGGGGGGATGTGTACTGACGGGTTGTGAGACCAGAGATCCTTTAACCTCTGAGGAGAGGGTGTGGCTGCAGGAGCATGACGGAAAAATAACGGTGATTAATAATGAGGGAGGGTGGCCTCCGATCATTGACCGGGACAGTGAGGGACACCTGTACGGTATCGTCATGGATTATCAGCGATTGCTTGAGAAGAAATTGGATTTTACTTTTAAAGTCGACAGAAAGGGAAACTGGGCGCAGTTTATGGAGCGGTTTCGCAGGGGCGAGGTGGATGTGAACAATAACCTGCAAATGAATTCCGTACGCAGCGAGTATGCGCTTTTTACCAAACCTTATATTTCCATTCCCAATGCGATTATCGTCAGGAAAGAAGAGGCTCGGGTTTTGTCCCTCGAAACCATGGATAAAATGCGTATTGCTGTGACCCAGGGGTACGCCATCCATGAGCACATGAAAAAAAAATATGCAGAGGCCCGGCTTATCCCACAGGTCAATGATCTCGATTGCCTCCTGGCTGTTTCTACCAAAACCGCTGATGCTGCGGTCGTCAACCTCGCGGTGACCTCGTTTCTCATTGAAACGAAGGGGATCGCAAATCTCAGGGTTGCCGGGTATGCCGATTATACCAATATGCTGTCCTTTGCGACGAGAAAGGATCTGCCGATTTTGAACAGCATCCTGGACAAAGGGTTGGATCTGATCACACCGGCTGAACGGCACGCTATTTATAAACGGTGGATCTCCCTGGGGCATCAGCCCTTTTATATGACCTGGAAGTTCTGGGTCATTACAGGGGGGACATCTGCTCTGATTGTTGCCATTATCGTTATGATTTTGTTGTGGAATCGAAGTTTGCAGAAAAAGGTGCAGCAACGAACAAAAAGCCTCGAAAGCCAGGCCAATTTCTTAAAAGAGGAGATCTCAGCCCGTCGGGAAGCTGAGAAGCAACTCCTGCGGACCAAAAATTTTCTCGACAGCGTCATCAATGGCATCGCGGATCCTATTTTCGTGAAGGATGAGGCACATTGCTGGATCGCCATGAATACCGCCTTCTGCAGGATGTTGGGGTACAGTCAGGAAGAACTCCTCGGTAAAACAGACTATGACCTGTTTCCCAAAAAACAAGCGGATGTTTTCTGGGTGCATGACAACCTGGCTATGGCCAAAGACACCCCAGAACTTAAGGAAGAAGAACTCACCATTGATTCTGAAACCAGAATTATATTTACCACCAAGTCGTCTTTTACAAACCCTGTGACCGGAAAGCGGAATATCGTGGGGGCTATTCGGGATATCACTGAAGTGAAACGGGCCGAGCAGGAACTTCAAAAGATGCAGAAACTGAAAAGCCTGGGGCTCCTAGCGGGGGGGATAGCACATGATTTTAATAATATTCTGATGGGGTTGTATGGTAATATTTCAATGGCGAAAAGTAAACTTTCCGAAACGCACCCGGGGTATTGTGAGCTTGAAGAGGCAGAGTCTTCCATGGACAGGGCGATTCGGTTAACGAAGCAGCTGATGACCTTTGTCAAGGGAGAGGTCCCCGTTACTGAAAATATTTGTATCAGCGAACTTGCAAAGGATGTGACCTGTTTTGATCTTTCAGGAAGCAATGTGGATGTGGTGTTGGATCAGGCCCCGAACTTATGGAGGGCAAAGGTTAATCAGGGGCAAATGCAGCAGGTGTTTTCCAATCTTGCGATCAATGCCATGCAGGCCATGCCTGAGGGTGGGCATGTCTACCTCGGTTTTGAAAACGTCGAGATATTCGAGGGGAATCCATTTAATCTCGCTACCGGTCAGTATGTCAGAGTGGTGGTTCATGATGAGGGCGTTGGCATCGATCCCGAGTACATGGACCGAATCTTTGATCCTTATTTCAGCACCAAAGCGACTGGAAGTGGCTTGGGCTTGGCCACGACCTACTCAATTGTTCTCAAGCATGGGGGACATATTCGTGTGGAGTCAACGGTCGGCGAGGGCACTTCTTTTATCCTTTATTTGCCGGCCACAGACGAACCCCTTACCTCAGGGAATATGCAGAACGGGACTGAAGGCGTGGGGATGAAACGCGGAGGAAAAATCCTTGTCATGGATGATGATGCATCGATTCGCAAGCTTGTGAGAAAAATGCTGGAGAAAGAGGGGCTCAGGGTCGAGACCGCCGCGGATGGGGAAGATGCGCTCAATCAATATCTGATGTCTATGAAAACAGGAGATTCTTTTGATGTCGTGATTATGGATTTGACCATTCCCGGTGGGGTCGGGGGGGAGGAGACGATCAAACGATTACTTCAGATAGACCCTCAGGCAACAGCCATTGTGTCGAGCGGTTACGGGGAGGGTGCAATTATGGCAAATTATACCAGTTACGGGTTTAAGGGGTGCGCAGTTAAGCCCTATACTGCGTCCAGACTGAAGGAAATCTTGAGCCGTCTATTGAAAGAATAGCCAGGTGGCAGACGTCTCTTCTAACCGGGGCTTGTGGCGGTGCCGGGCGTGGCTCTGTCGGTGGAAAATGGGAAGGCCTTTGTCGGGGGGCGGGCTGTAATATTCTGGAACTGCGACAAAATTGCACTGACCGGTCAGTTATCATGTTGACACCTTTGATACGACTCGGATAAGGTTTTTCCATGGCGTTGAATTAGGGACGCATGCGCAGAGCGGAAAGAGACGGGAGGATGAGAGGTTTGGAAAAAATCAGCAACAAACGCAAAAAGATACTGGATGCCGCCGCCACCATTTTTTCACAAAAGGGGTTTCATCAGGCACGCATGGATGAGATCGCCGTCGCGGCCCATGTGGCCAAGGGGACGCTTTATTATAATTTCTCAAGCAAAAGCCTGCTCTTTGCCGCCACGGTCACCGAAGGGATGGAGACGATTGTTCGTCAGGTTCGGGCGGAAATGGTGTCGGACCTTCCTTTTCCTGAACATTTTCAGCTGCTGGTGACCTCCATTGTTCGGCTTTATCTTCAGCACAGCGACCTTGCCCATATTATCTTTAACGAGATCTCAAGCGGGATTGACGATGCGGTCCTTATGGAGATTGAGCGGGTTCGTGGCCGGTTTATTGAGTTTATCGCGGAGATGCTCGCCTGGGGGCAGCAGAAGGGGTATATCAAAAATATCGACCTGAAACTCTCTGCCGTGGCTCTGGCCGGAATCATCGACAGTGTTTGCAGCCATCTCCTTCAGTACCCTGAAGGGGCCAACGAAGAGAAGGCCGTGGAGACCCTCCATGATATCTTGTCCTCGGGGCTGCTGAAAAGATAGCTTGGGTTCAAGGTGACCTGCGTTGACCCTGGAAAAACTTTTCCAGAGCAAAAGAATGCTTTTTTCGGCGAGGGGAAAAACGGACCCTTCAGTAGACAGAGGCAGAGCGGCTTAAAGGGCTGCTGGCCGGTCATAAAGGGTTGACAGCAACCGAAAAATAACGCTAACGTCAGTTCTGAACGTTGATCATCATAAAAAGCCACGTTTCCCATCGAAGCATCCTGTGCCATGTGTTTCTGCATGTGCGCAGTTCCTCAACGTGTATCCTGTAAGTCACGCATCACCCAGTGGGTTGTATCGGCACGAAGCGCAGTTCATCATCGATGGCTTTGTCTTCCATATCACAGGCGAATGACGCACAAGGGGCCGTAGGCATGGGCCAGGACCTTCGCTTGGCCGGGCACGGCCACCATGGGCGGCAGGACCATCTTCATGACCAGGGAGGATGGTATGAAACGATCGGTTCTCTTCATTGCAGTGCTTCTCTCAGTGTGTTTTGTCTCCACAGATCTTTTGGCCAACATCGATAATCTCTCCAACATGAGCGTGGAGTGGATGCGGACGGCGAACCGAAATGCCGCGACGGACCGGGCGGATATCGTGGTTTACAACCCCGGTGGCATCACGGAACTGCCGGATGGCGTGGCGATCAACATCGGCAACCAGAGCATGCGCCGCGAGCCGACGCACTCTTACAACGCAGGTGTGGCGAAAAGTTTCGAACAGGATGGTGACGATCCCTTTCTTCCCAACCTCTATGCAACGTATAATCAAGATAACTGGGCCGTTTGGGGAGGATTTTACATCCCGGGGGGTGGGGCTGTTGTGGATTACCCGGGTGGTTCTTTTACAACCAATATTTTGATCCCTGCGGCCATCTCTGAAGGTGTTGCTGAGGTTATCGGTGGGGGGCTTGCAGGTCCTGATGTGTTTGCGACGCTTTCAACTTCAGGCGAGTGCCTTGAAGCAGAGTCCCTGTATCTTACGTTTACTCTGGGGGGGGCCTATAAAATTAACGAGTTGGTTTCCGTGGCCTTGGGCCTTCGTTACATTGATGCGGAGAATAATATTAAGGGGAAAGTAGCGATCGGTTCCAGTGACTTGATGTATGATGCCGTCATTGTCGGTGGTGGATTTAATGATAATACGGTCGATGTAGATGAAAGTGCCGATGGCGTGGGCTTCATTATTGGCGTAAATATTAATCCCATGGAAAAAGTAAACGTTGGGATTCAATATCAATCTAAGGTGGACCTTGACTTTAAAGCCGATGTAAACCAGGACAATCTCGGGTTGTTTACACAGGGTGAAAAAAATGCCCGTGATTTACCCTCCATGCTGGGGTTGGGCGTCGGATACGATGTCTCCCAAAGGCTCTACGTGGAGGCCAACTACAGCTACTGGTTTCAGGAGGACGCGGATTGGGGAAAAAACGACGCAGGCAAAGATATCTCCAAGATGGCAGGTGACACCCAGTCCTACGGTGTGACCGGAACCTGGAAGTGGACGGACGTCATTGCCACCAGTGTTGGCACGGTCTACACCGATTTTCTCTGGAACGACATGGACGGCTATTATTCCGCTAACCTGGGCTCTTACGAGGTCCTTTACTCAGACAACTGGCAGGTGTGCGGGGGTATCTCCTGGCAGATTACCGAGAGTGTGGAAGTCAACGCGGCTCTGGCCCGTACTCTCTGGGATGATGAAACCATGACGGATCAAAATACGGGTATCGAAGTCAAAACCGAAAACGCCACCACCACCATTGCCATCGGAGCCAATATCACCTTTTAGAGAATCCACGCATGGGGCCGATGGCCGGATGCGTCCCGTTGTGTGAATATGAAAAAGTCCCTGGGGAAGAGGTCAAATTCCCGCGGGACTTTTTTTGTGGCAGGCACCGACTCATCGCAGATGTCCTATCGTGGTACGAATCTCTCCCTGACCCCTCGTGCGAATGCGGACGCGAGGTGCTGAGCGTACCGGCAGCCGTTTCGCATTCGCAAATCTGCGTTCGAGGTGGCTCACCTCGCCGCCGGAGTTATTCCGGTTAATGTCAACCCATGAGTTGATCCGGAAGCACCGGTAACTTATGCGCTTGCGACACACGAGGCACCCCATCACCCTTCACGCGAATGCGGACGCGGGGTGCTGCAAGTACCGATAGCCGTTTCGCCTTCGCAAACCCGCTTTCAAGGTGGCGTCACCTTGCCGCCGGAGGCTTGCTTTTTCCCCTTTCCCTTTCCCCCACCATTACTGTAAGTAAGTTCGCATTGATTTAATGTTTGATCGGAGGATGTGATGAGGTGGTGTGACGAGGAGCGGGATACGTTCCTGGAAGGGGTGAGGGCGTCCCTTCCGTTGATGTTGGGGGTGATCCCCTTTGCCCTGATTTGCGGGATTGCATCCATGGACGCCGGGCTTCCGGTCTGGCAGGCGCTGGTGATTCCCCTGGTGATTTTTGCCGGGGCGGCTCAGCTTGCGGTGACCCACCTTTTTGTGATCGGGGCTCCGGCCATGGTGATGGTGGTGACTGCGCTGGTGATCAACCTGCGATTTGTGATGTACAGCGCCTCTATCGCTCCGCATTTCAGGCAGGTGCCGGGTCGGTGGCGTCCCCTGCTCTCCTATCTTCTCTCCGATCAGGCCTTTGCACTTTCCCTGACAAAGTTCAATCAGCGGGAAGGGTGCCGTTATCCTTTGGCCTATACCTTGGGCACCGGGGTGCCTGTTTTTTTTGTCTGGCATCTCTTTAACGGCCTGGGGGTTCTCCTGGGGGCCGGTGTGCCGGAGAGTTGGGGGCTCGATTTCGGGGTCCCTCTGACCTTTATGGCCCTATTGGTCCCGGCGGTCCAGGATCGGCCGACCCTGGTGGCGGCTTTGGTCTCTGGTATCACGGCTGTGGGGGCTTCCGGCCTTCCGTATGGGTTGAACATTATCTTTGCCGCCCTGTTGGGCGTTGGCGGCGGGCTTCTCTTTGACGCAAAGGCCGAAAGGAGGCCCGCATGAGTCACGGATTGTTTTTTTTTGTCGTCTTGCTTTGCGGGGCCGTGACCTTCTCTGAGCGGGGGGCTTTTCTTCTTTTTCCAAGCGACAAAGAACCCCACCCCCGGCTGGCCAAAGGCCTTCGCCTCGTCCCGGCGGCGGTGCTCCCCGCCCTGGTGACCCCGGCTCTTTTCATGCCCGATGGGGCCTTGGACCTTTCCCCTTCCAATCTGCGTCTCCTGGCCGGAGTCGTGGCCCTTGCCATCGCCCTCTGGAAACGAAGTGTCTTTCTGACTCTGGTCTCAGGCCTCACCGCCCTCTGGTTTTTCCAGTGGGTGAGCGGGTGGCTGTAATTCATGGCCCTTTTGATGGCGCAGGAATCGTGATATGAGGTTTTTAAAAGAACATTTTTTGTTGTCAGGTTTTCCTGCTTTTTGTCGATAAACAGAGACTCATCAGGTGTCCCGGAATCGGGGCCATGAAACAAAGACCCTCCAATATCGGATTGTTGACATGCAGCGTTACTTTTCTATCAGAACCCGTCTGATTTTGTGCTTGAGCCTTATTCTCATTGCAGCCTTTCTGATTATCACCATGACCCATTACAACAGCTCCCGAAAGTTGCTTCGGGATAACCTGATTGAGAACACCCTGCCGCTTACCAGTGACAACATTTATTCAGAGATCCAGAAGGATCTCATGAGCCCGATCTTTGTCTCCTCTCTGATGGCCAACGACACTTTTTTGAAGGACTGGCTCCTGGATGGGGAAGGGGGAGTGGAAAAAATCACCAAATACCTTACCGAGATCAAGTCAAAGTACGGTTTTTTTTCCACCTTTGTGGTCTCTTCGCAGACCGGGCGCTATTATCATTTCGACGGGGTGCTTAAGACTCTTTCCCGTGAGGATGATCATGATGTCTGGTACTACCGCTTTCTTGAACAGCATCAGGAGTATGCGCTGGATGTCGACACCGACCAGGCATCGGATAACAGCCTCACCATCTTTATCAATCACCGGCTTGAGGATTACGAGGGGCATCTGATCGGGGTGACTGGGGCTGGGCTCAATGTGGACCATATCAATAAGATGGTTCATATGTATCAGAAGAAATACAACCGGAATATTTATTTTGTCTCACCAGACGGCACGGTACAACTGCACACGGAGACGGAGCGCATCGAAAGGGACAACATTATCAAGGGCTCCCGGTTGAAGGAGGTCGCCCCCCATTTGTTGGTTCGCGGGAAGCCGAGCGCGTCCTATGAGGTGGCATGTGACCGGAGCACTCTGCTGATCACCTCCCGGTACATTCCGGAATTCGATTGGTTTCTTATTGTGGAGATGGATGAAACCATGATGTTGAACCATCTCCGCAGGAACAGTCTGATCAATTTTGGGGTGGGTCTTCTTGTGACCCTTTTGGTGATCGGGGTCAATATTGTGACGGTGAATTATTTTCAGGACCGGCTGGAGCGGATGGCCACCACAGACAAGTTGACCCAGGTTAAGAATCGTCGAGCCTTTGAGCATGATTTTCACCGTTTCGCCTATACCATGTCCCGTGACGGTACGCTCTTTTCGTTGGTGATGTTTGATATTGACCACTTTAAGGCAGTGAATGACTCGAGCGGGCATTTGTTCGGGGATGAGGTGATTCGCGCCGTGGCAGGGGTCTCGGAGGCGAGCATCCGGCGTCTCGATGTCCTCGCACGGTGGGGTGGGGATGAGTTTGTGATTTTATTCCGGGGTGGCGAGGCCGAAGGGCAGATTTTCAGTGAGAGGCTTCGCAAAAATATAGAGGAGACCGATTTTTACGCGGACTCTTCGGTTCCAGTCGAAAAGCGCCTGCCGGTGACGGTGACCTGTGGGGGGGCAGAGTCTACTCCTGGGGAAGGGCTTGATGCATTGATTTCCAGGGCAGACCGGGTTCTTTATCGCGCGAAATCGGCCGGGCGCAATTGTTCGCTTTGGGACACCGAGGGCGACGAAGCGTGAGGTTTGGGGCTTTTTATGATAGCCTGCCCCATGAGTTTCTGAAGGAAAAAGGCTTCGCGAACTTTGTCATCGGAGGCATGAGCTGAATCATTACTTTTTTTAACCCTTTGATTGCTGATATCTCGGGAAACGCTGGACGTTGCTTGTCTCTGTTGACGTTTTTTTGAGTTCATCACCTGTGTGATGCTGTGAAACTAATCCCTTTGATTTTCCTTGCTGTGGCCCTGGCCATGGATGCGTTTGCTGTGGCTGTGGCCGTTGGCATCAGCCTTAAAAAAGTCAATGCACGACAGATGTTTCGCCTCTCCTGGCATTTTGGCCTTTTTCAGGCCCTGATGCCTGTGATCGGATGGCTGCTGGGGGTGAAGGTCCTCGCCTATGTGGAGAGCTTCGATCATTGGATCGCCTTTGGACTTCTTGCTTTTGTGGGCGGAAAGATGCTCTGGGAGGCCTTTGAAGAGGACGGGGAGACGGCTGAGCCCCGGGACCCTACGCGGTCTATGAGTCTTGTGATTCTTTCCGTGGCCACCAGCATCGATGCCCTGGCCGTGGGGTTTACCATGTCTGTTCTGGCCGTGCCCATCGCCTTTCCTGCCGTGATTATCGGGGTCACCGCCTCTCTTTTCACCCTTGTGGGCATGCAGCTGGGCACCCGGTTCGCCTCATCTTCCCGTCTCGGTCGCTGGGCTGAAATTCTGGGTGGCCTGGTGCTTCTGATCATTGGTCTTCATATCCTCTGGGAACATGGGGTGTTTGGCTAAGCGTTCAGTCTTGGCGTACTCTCAGATAAGACGCAAACCGGGGTTTCTTGGCCGGGGTAAACCCGTGGTGCCTGAAGGTGACGACGGTGCCGGGTTGGGGCGGGGCCTTTCGCAGGGCGTCAGAGAACCCTGTTCCGAGGTTGAACTCCACCCCGCTTTTCAGTTTGAGTTTCAAGCTTCCCATCATGCCTTTGTATTTTCCTTTCCCCTCGTTGATCTTGACGATCACCCCTTCCATATCCGACGTCTGTTTGACCTTTAACACGTGGGGAGATCGCCCCGTGTGGAAGGGAAGCGCCGGGTCTTTGATGATGAGGCCTTCTCCGCTATTTTTTGTGATGTCCGTCATGTATCGGTCAAGATGGCGTCGATCCTGGCAGGGGATCTGGGGGATGATCCGGGCTGGAGTGCCGGGGTGGTGGTCGAACCACCGGGTAGCCTTGGCCAGGCGGGTGGGGAAGGTGCCGGGGGCGTTGGGAACTTCGAAGATCTGGTAGGTGATCTGTGCCCAGTCTTCGGAAGGCTTTTTATCCATGACGGTGCTTTGGATGAAGGTAAAATCGTCCCTTTTGCTCCAGAGTTCGCCGTCGAGTTCAAAAGGAGGGAATGCCTGAGTGAACCAGGCCGGGGCGTGGATGATTTTTCCCTTGCGGGTGACAAGCTGTGAGCCGGTCCAGTAGCCTCTGATCCCATCGAGCTTTTCGCTCATGAACCATCCAGTGATGTTCTCTTCGCCGGTGTAGCGTTGGGCCTTCTGGAGGGCCGGAGGCTCGGCCGAAGCCATAAGAGCCCAAGGAAAAAGGGCCAGGAAGAAAAAGGCGAGGACCAGGATCCGGGTGCGATGGAACCCTCTGGGGCCGGTCATGGTTCAGGTCTCTGTGTTATGGGTTGTTCGGGGCTGTGGGTCGGGGGGAGAATAAAGTCGATTTCTTCAATTTGAATTTGAGGGTGGATCTTTTTGTAGTAAAAGTCCCCGTATCTTGGGATGCATACTTTCAAGAGTCCCTCAGCGGTTTTTTCTCCAGCAAGTGAAAAATGGTCCCGGTTCTGATGACTGAGCGTTACGCTGTCTTTACTCACCAAAAAATCAAGGCGAAGGCGGTCCCATCCTTTTCGGGGGGAGTACCTCCGCACTTCTCCATCGGGGCGAAAAAGCAGAAGATGTTTTTTACCAGGCTTTTTTTGTAGCTTGGGCACCACGCCCGGGGTCGTGTCGGCAGCGACGGCGACTTGAAGCCATCGCCCATGGATCCATGTGAGTTCATTTTGCCGGGTGTCGAGATTGGCGGTGTCCGTACTGAGGGTCAGAAGCAGAGCAAAAAGGAATTGAGGCATACAAGTCTCCAATCAGGGATTGGTAAGGGTGTATGGCAAATGTACTGGATCTTTTGTGCTGACGTGAGCGTCGTCGTAGGAATGAGTATTTATTTCTATGATATACGTTATATTGAACAAATGAGCAAGAGCCAAACAGTAAAAGGGGAAAGGCAAGAGAAGGAGTGTAATGCTTCGCTCTGGGCTTTGTTTTGGCCTTGAGCGAAGCGGATATATCAGGGCATGAGCCACACCAGGCGCATGGCATCGAGTCGGACGCGGCACTGGGTCAGGGCCTTTCCCATGTTTTTTTTCTCTGCGTTTAGCGCAACGATTTCTTTGTTTGTGACATGGGGATTTGTTTCTTTCAGGGCCGTCATCCGGTTGATCTCATGGTCCATAAATGCGTTCATGGCGTGCAGGGCTTTTTTCGTGACGGCGTTGCTCTGGTCTTCCATGTGAGCGCTGCTCTTTTTGATAAGGCCGGGAAGGAGCTCCCGGCAAAGGGTCGGGTGTTCAGAGAGCCAGGAGGGGGGAAGGTCCTGAAGCGTGCCGGACAGGGTATCCGATGGCCAGGCTTTTGAGCATTCGTCTCCCCTGTGGTTGAGGACGAGACGAAAGGGTGCCGTGGGGAGAAACCGATCCACGCGGAGAGATGCCGGGGCAATGCACTCGGGCACGCCGATGAGTTCCACAAGGAGGCCGTGGTCCCCGGTGTCAGGGAGGGCTGCCAGCGAGGCGTTGCCTGAATCCGAACCGAGGAAAGATTCCAGGGCGCCAACGACCATGGGATGATCGGCGGTGAGAAATTCGATCTCTTCGCGCTGGAGGGCGGTGGGGCGATCAAAGGTGACGGCCAGCGGATTTCGGCGAAAGGGAGGCAGGGGCAGGGCAGGCTCATCGCCTTCTTTAAATTCCAGAAGAACGGTTTTTTTGCCGATTTTGTCGATCTCGATGCCGTGCTGCTCAAAGAGCCGCAGGATAAAGCCTGAAAGCGAGGAGGACTCATCGTTTTCCCTGATCTTGCCCAGCAGTTCGGCGATGCGCTCGGGGCGGTTGGCGGTGAGCTCCAGCAGCCGGTCCCGTCCGGCCTGCAACTCGTGGGAGAGGCGGGTTGAGACATCCTTTGTTTCGGAAAGGATGAGGTTTAATTCGGCCTCAGGAAATGGGCTTGGATTAAGGGTCGCTTTGATGAGGTTTTCAAGGGGCTCTTTAAAGGTGGCTCCGAGGGTGTGAAGCCCGGGAACACAGCGTGAAAAGATGCCTGATGTGTCGTACCATCGCGCGTGAATTTCGGAGGCGCTTCGGGCGAGATAGGGCACATGGATTTGAATATCGTGTTTCTGGCCGATGCGGTCGAGGCGTCCGATGCGCTGTTCAACTTTTTCCGGGTTGGGGGGCAGGTCAAAGAGGATCAGGTGCCGCGCGAACTGGAAGTTTCGTCCTTCACTGCCGATTTCAGAGCAGATGAGAAGACGCGCGCCCTCTTCTTGGGCAAACCAGGCGGCGTTTCTGTCTCGCTGGATAAGGGTCATCTCTTCGTGGAAGAGCGCGATTTTGATGGAGAGCTCACGGAGCAGAGCCGTTTCAATGGCCTGTACCTTCTCCCGGCTGCTGCAGATAAGCAGCATTTTTTCGTCTCGATGGGTTTTCAGGTGCGCGGCCAACCAGCTTATTCTGGGGTCGTCAGTCAGCTCGGGCATGGGCGCTTTCGGGGAGGCATCGTGGTGCAGCTCATCATGATGCCGGGCGATTGTCGCCTTGGATGCGTCCAGCCTGTGGAGGTTGGGTATCCGGTCTGGAAAGCCCTGGATGACCTTGCGGGTGTTGCGAAAAATAACGCGGCCCGGTCCGTGGCGATCGAGAAGATCATCCACAATGGAGGAGGGGTCGGTTTCAAGGGCTTCTCTGGGGACAGGGGTGCCGAGTCGGGTTGAAAGTTCGGCCCGCTCCTGTTCCGTCAGTTCCGTTTTATCCAGGATTTTGACGGCAAGGGCAGCGGTGCTCTGGTGGCGGAGGGTTTCGTTTTCGTATTGCTTAAAGCTGGGATAACGGGCGGGATCCAGCAGGCGCAGCTGGGCAAAATGGCTTTTGCGGCCCATTTGTTCCGGGGTGGCCGTGAGAAGAAGCAACCCGCGGCTGAGGCGGCTCAAGGATTCGACGCATTGGAAGGGGTGACTTCCCGGTTCCATGTGGTGGGCTTCATCCACCACCACCATGTCGAAACCGGATTCCAGGGCCTGAAGCAGACGCGTCTCGGATTTCAGCAGGGGCATGGGGGCCAGGAAGAGCTGGTCCGCGGCAAAGGGGTTGCATCCCGGCTCGGTTTGTTCCATCTCCTTGAAATGGTTCTCGTTTGCGATACGAAAATGAAGGTTGAAACGCCGCAATAGCTCGACAAACCATTGGTGTATGAGGGCGTCGGGCACGAGAATCAGGACCCGGGCCACCTGCTCGGTGAGGAGGAGGCGGTGGAGGATGAGGCAGGCCTCAATGGTTTTACCCAGGCCCACTTCGTCGGCCAGGAGGACGCGGGGAAGATGGCGACCGGAGACTTCGTGGGCGATATGAAACTGGTGGCCGATGAGGTCCACGCGTCCTCCGAGAAAGCCACGAACCGGCGATGCCTTGGCCGCGAGGTGATGGGAGAGAGCTTCCATGCGGAGATCAAAGAGGTCGGATGCATCGGAAAAACCGCTGGTCAGGCGGTCCAGTGGGGTGGAAAAACTCAAGGTGTCGGCGAGTTCAGATTCGGGTAACTCTCGGCCCTCCCCGCAATAGATGAGGAGCCCTTCGATCTCTTCCACCGTATTCACCGCAAAGGAGGTCTTTTTCCGACTTGTGACCGAGTCTCCGGGTTTAAAGGTGACGCGTCGCAATGGGGCGGATGCTGCGGCGTATTGCCTGGTGCAGTCGCTCTCTTCAAAACGCACGGTAACCCGCCTTGTTTCCACGGACCAGACGGTCCCCAACCCCAGCTCCGGTTCGGTTTCGCTGACCCAGCGCTGGCCCACAACAAATGGATGCATCAATGAATGTCCCTTATCTGCTCTTATTAAAAGGATGGCAAAAAGTCAGATAAATTACATGACTTTCTCTAAGATATCCAGATAATTTTGCTGGATGCATGGCACCCGGGGGAACTCTTTGTTGAAATTTCGTCTGAATTTATGCAATCATAACGATTGATATGTTCACTGTTTTTGGGGCTGGTTGGGAGTTTTGGGGTCCCATGGAAAAACAGGCAGAGGGCGAGCCTATCCCACAAAAAAATGAGGTGACAACATGGGGACTGGAAGAAAAGCCATGCTTCGCGACAGGGGTTTGTCGATGACGGAGCGTCAGATGATACACGGGCTTTGCGGATTTTTCGCGGGCGGGATCGGATATGCGGTGGTCATGGTTGTGGCGGTGGTTGCTTTGACCCTTGCTCTTCCTGGTCGGGCAACGGCGGAGGCCACCCCCGCGCAAGGGACCGTTGAAACAGCGCTGGAGCCTGCGGCAAATGGACCGGGAAACCAGAAAGAGGAGCCCCCCTCCAATGCGGAGATTACCCAACCGAGTGGCTCCACCGATGCGTTGATGGATGCCTACAATGAAAGAATTCAGCGTGTGATGGATCAGGCCGACCCTTTTTCTTCGATCACCCCCGAGGACGCCTTTTCCGTCACAGAAGCATTAAAAAATAACCAGGAATACAAGAAGGCCCTGGAGCTCTACCTGAAGCTTGACGAGGAGACCAGCGAGCCGGAGGCATTCTCTGGCGCTGCCGAGGCTTCCGAGGCCATTGGCCTTGATGAGCGGGTGGGTGTGTTGGCGGGTGAAGCCCAGGACATGTATGAAAAGCAGTATGAAGCGTTTTTGATGAAAGCCAAAGCCCATGAGAACATGGGCGAGCTTCCGGAGGCACGTCTTTTGATCGAGCGGGCCATGATGTCGATGGCTGAGGACGGCACCGGTGTGGACGCGGCCGTACTGGATCTTTACAAAGAGATCATGGAAAAGGTCTCGGGGCGATCCGAATCGGAGCCCTCTGAGGAAGACATACCCTGATTTTATGCCATGCGACTCAACTCTTGGCCCTTGGCTGGGTCGCTGTGGTGCGTCTGTTGTCATGAACGGAACAAATACAAAGAGAACGTATTTTTTGTGTGTTATTTGTAAACATTGATAATGCAGCATAAACAATAGAGTCATGATTTGTGGTTTATACATCACGCGGTGGCGTTTATGTATGTGCCCGGATGACGTGGGGATGAGGGTGGTGTTATGTCTGGAACACCGTGGTTGCTGGTAGGCGCCTCAGCGGTTCTGTGTTTTCCGTTGGCTCTGGAGCTCAGGGCTATCCTGAGGGTAGGCACCCTGTGCGCGGGGATTTTCTATCTGTTTCTTTTTGTTGGAAGCTGCATGTTGATTGATATCTATTTGATGGATATTCCTCTGGTCAGCTTTCGCAAGCCGGTGGCGATGGCAGAAGAGGTCAAGAGCCGGTTGATGCAGGACCCGGTTTGCAGGGCGCTGAAGGTCTGCGATCCGCAAGGCTACCAGGAGGTGGCTGATTGCATGGTCTCGTCCGAATATGGGTTTATGCAGGAGGCCTATGCCTCGTGTGAAATCAATCGAATTCTTTCCAGATCCTTTCACACCCATCTGCCCAGGGCGTCTGATGATGCGCTGTCTCATTATCTTCAAGCGGTGATTCGTGAAATGCAGGAGAAGGCGTGGGATCAGTCAGATTTTTGTCTTTCCGCCCGCATTCGAGGGGACGCCGGAGCTGACAGGGCTTATTTTGAGACGGACGACATCCGATCTTTGTACATCGATGTGTTTATTGAGGTGCTGGAGTCGGCGGCCGAAGGGGGCCATCCCTGTGCCAGCCGCGCCGCGTATGACCAGTCGATGACCGCTGTTTTGGAGGAGCTTCATGGCAACTATGGCGATGAACTTCGACTCCTTGGCGACCCGGAACGGTATGTCAAAGACGATGCTGACAAGAGCACCTATTGCCGCTTGATTATGGCGTATTACGAGACGATATCCTTTCAGTCCTCCGATGACGTGGGGGCGATTGTCCGGTGGTTGTGTTCAAATCGATAAATAAAGAGACCGAAGGCATGGCTCATGCCCTCGGAGGTAAGGAATAGATCATGTTTCCATGGCTTTGGGTGTGTGGGTCCGCGGTTGTCAGTGTGGTGGTGGCCCATGAGTTGGATCAGGAATTTGGGTTGGGACGTGTTTTACGCGCTGTTCTGGTTCTTTTTATTTTTTTTGGAAGCGTGACGGTTATCGATCGGTATATCGTGGATATTCCATCGTTGAAAATCCCGAGGATGCTCACCTACCAGGAAGAACTGGAGGAGGAGGTCTCACAGGATTTGATTTACGGGGTCTTGAAAAAAAGAAATCAACAGGCTTTTGATAAGGTCCTGAGGTTGCTTTATTCCCTTCGGTATGAAAATGCGGATGAGCAGGCGGTCATGCGCAGTGTGAATAAAATTTTGACCCAGACATTCGAGGCCGCACTCTATCGTGCCTCCGACTCGGCGCTGGTGGGGTATCTTGACTACAAACTTCAGGAGATGGCCGACCTTGCCGAATACCATGACGGCTTTTGTTATGGATCCCTCTGGGACGAGGGGGAGGACGTGACCCAGGGCGGTGAACTCTCGGAAGAGACCCGGGTGCTTTTTCGTGAGGTGTTTATTCAGGTGATGGACCACTCGGTGGGCGGGGACAAACTTCCCTCCGAGGTGATGTATGACCAGGCGATGACCTCGGTAAATGAGACGATGTATGCACGGTTTGGCGAAGAAATCCGTATTTTTTTTGAGCCTGAGATCTATGTGCGGGACTCTGAAAATCGGGCGCGCTATTGCGTTATCATGCGCGGGTATTACGAAGCGATTCTGGATGAACCACCCGCCCAGGCGGGGTTGATCGTGCGCTGGTTGAACCGACCCCGGAAAGATCGGGCTTAAAAATCAAGGGAAATGAAGGACAGGTATGCCGGAAGATGTACGGGTTGTGAAGCCCGGCACCCAAAAGAACGAAGTGATCTGTGATACGGGGGCGGTGCTCTCGGTGCCTGTGGACTGGGAGCTGTTGTCCCCTGGTGATGCGGCGTTGACAAGACGTGTCAAGAAAGCCGGGCCGTATTGGCAGATGCAAGAGAAAAAAGGCCGGAAACTCTTTTCGCGAGGGGTCTGGGCCCCCGTCGAAACCATCCGATCGATTCGCATGGTGCTGGAAAAGGAACGGGAGACTCCCGCCTACAAGAAAAAACTGGCCTCGGGTCGCGAGCGTCGGGAAAAACAGCAGGGGGACTATGTGGAGGATTTCAGGGGTGCCGTCCTGGCGTTCCTTCATTTTCATCCCCGTCACAGGTCCCTTGCCGACGCATTGGCAAAGGCTGTTACCGAACTGGCCGCTCCCGTGGGGAGCGGCACCGTGGCGCGGACCCAGCGTATTCCTCTGAATGAACGGGCGGAAGCGGCGGTCATCGCCTGGTTGCGTCATCAGACAACCGGTTACGATACCCTGAAGGTGGCCCGCATCAAAGGAGAGCGCCGGAAGGTCCGGCGTAAACTGGCGGCCGAGTCGGTGGCGCTTCTCCAGCGGTATCGAAATGGCGAAGAAAACCCAGAGTGTCCCTTGAAAAAGGCGTTGTGTGCGAAGGCGAACAGGGACGGGGTCTGTGTCGAGGGGTGTGATTGAAAAAAAAAAGTTAGGGCTTCCGAAAATAGTTTGTTGACACGTGCGATGGGCGTCTTATCTTTAAAGTAAGAAGAAGGGGGGCTCTCCCCCACAGATAAAACAAACATCCCTTTTGGGGAGGAGATAAACCATGAAATTTACTGAAACCTATCATGATTACATTGAATCCGACGAAGAAAGAGAAGAGGGTCATATTGACGTGAGAACCCTCAACCATCTGTGCGAAGACCCCACGGGATGTGATCTCGGGATCGATGTTGCCGGATAACCGATTGTGTGAGTGGCTGGGCGGCTTCTTTATATAAGGCGCAGGCCGATTCGATATACCTTGACCCATGGAGAGGCGCTGAGTGATCAGCGCCTCTTTTTTTTGGGGTGTGGGGGGCGGACCGGCATCGCGCCGGCTGCGGTGAGCAGCCGAAGGGGTTCATCTTCCAGTCGATGGGAAAAGGTGATGGTATAATGGCCTTAATTTATGAGGAATAGATACGGCGCGCCCCACCTCTTTGTGATTGTATAACTTATTTTATAAAATAAGTTCGAAAAAAGGTTATAAAAGATGTTGACACGGAAAGGTTCCCCGGATATAAATATTTCATCCTCACACTGTGGGGGGAGAATGCAGTTTTTTGGATTGATTTTATATACATGTGGAGTGTGTCAATGGAATTTATCAAGAAGGCAGAGCTTAGCTTTGAAGAAGTAAGTGACCAGAAGCGCGTCATCGTCGAAGGGATTCTCAAGGACATTGAAACCCGAGGCGAAGAAGCCGTTCGTGATCTGGCCAAAAAATTTGACAACTGGGAAGGCGATTTTGTTCTTTCCGAAGAAAAAAAGCAGGCCCTGATCGATCAGGTTCCCCAGTCCGTTAAGGATGATCTTCAGTTTGCCTACGATCAGGTTTTTGGCTTCGCCAAGGCTCAGCGCGAAAGCATCGTTGAGTTTGAAAAAGAGACGATCAAAGGTGTCCGCCTCGGTCAGAAGGTCATTCCCATGGAAGTGGCGGGTTGCTACGTTCCCGGTGGCCGTTTTGCCCACGCCTGTTCTGCCATTATGAGCGTTGCGACTGCCAAGGCTGCCGGTGTGAAAACCGTCATCGCCTGCTCCCCTCCCCGAGGCGACAGCATCGCACCTGCCGTGGTTTACGCCATGCATATTGCCGGTGCTGATATTATCATCGAGATGGGCGGCGTTCAGGCCATCGCTACCATGGCTTATGGTCTCTTCACTGGCAAGCCCGCCAACATCCTTGTCGGTCCCGGTAACGCCTTTGTTGCCGAAGCCAAGGCGATCCTTGCTGGCACCGGCCGCTGCGCCATTGACGTATTTGCCGGCCCCACAGAGTCTTCTGTGATCGCTGACAAGACCGCCGATGCGATGACCGTGGCTGTTGACCTGGTTTCCCAGGCAGAGCACGGACTCGATTCTCCTGTATGGCTTCATACCGACTGCCGTGAGTTGGCCGAAAAGGTCAACGAACTGATGCCCAAAGTGATTGCCGACATGCCCGACCCCGAAACGCCTGCGACTTCCTGGAGGGATTTCGGTGAAATCGTTCTCTGCGAGAGCCGAGAAGAGCTGGTGAAGGTCAGTGACGAGTACTCTTCCGAGCACGTTCAGGTCATGGCCGAAGATCTGGATTGGTGGGTCAAGAACCTGACGAATTACGGATCTCTTTTCTTGGGTGAAGGCAGCACCGTGCCCCAGGGTGACAAGTGCTCCGGTACAAACCACATCCTCCCCACCAAGAAAGCCGGTTACACCTCCGGTGGTCTGAACGTTCACAAGTTCCTTAAGATCATGACCTATCAGGAGATTACGCCTGAAGCCAACAAGGTTGTCAGCGGTGCGGCTTCCCGCCTCTCCCGTGTTGAAGGCATGGAAGGCCACGCTCGCGCCTGTGACTGGCGTCTGCGTAAGTTCTTTCCCAGCGAAGTATGGGATTTCGAAGTCTACAACCAGACCAAGTACTAAAGGGTCTGTCGGCTCAGGCCGACCCCGGGTCACCTTAATGGGTGGCTCGGGGGCTCTTGTGATTTAATCCCGACGCACACAGGGAGTTCTTCGTAACAGGGATGATGCGGTTCTTCCTGTGGTGCGATTCATCGGGTTTACATATATTTTCTTCCCCCTGGCAGAGGCTGTGCGTCACTTTTTCTGGCCGGGGTTTATATATGGGTATTTCTTGATGCCCAGGCAGTCTGACTTCGTGTGAATACGTCGGAAAATATGGCATGCTGAACCTGTTGTACAGGACGGTTCCTGCCGGGCTGCCGACTTCTCTCCTTACATTCTGAAAAAGGCCGGCGGCACCCTAATGCCTCCGGCCTTTTTCAGTTTAAATTTTCTTCACAGGCGGTATCTTTCCAGGTGCCTTCTGGGAAAAGCCTTCTGCAAGCCCCCCTTTGAAGGCGAAGCTGTGTGCAGCAAACACAACGAAGAAAAGGCCGCGATTCTTAAGAGTCGCGGCCTTTTTTTGTGAACAGAGGTTTGCTTCAGGTCTTGATGGGTGAGGCACACCTGGAAGGTGCTGTGATTTGGAGGCTGACTGGTGTAAAAGAAGAGAGTGAGTCTTGGCGGTACATCCCGGCATTTGTTCGGGCCGTCCAGCGAAACGGTGGTCGGTAAGGGCTGCCTTTGCATCTGTTTATATTTTTTAAGACGTAAGGAAGATCTTTTATTTATGAGTGAGCAACAAGCCAACGACCCCTTGCATGGTGTGACCCTGGAGCAGATGGTGACCCTTCTGGTGGCCCATTACGGATGGGATGCCTTGGGGAAATGCATTGATATCCGATGCTTTATCCTTGACCCTTCCATAAAATCCAGCCTGAAATTTCTCCGAAAGACCCCCTGGGCACGGAAAAAAGTAGAAAAATTGTATCTCTCCATGAAAAAAAATGCCGGGTAACAGAGCCCCGGAAGAATCCCAGGGATCACCCGGCGGTTTGTAAGGGGCTTTATTCGTTATCCTTCGGGGGGAGGGCGGGCTTTTCAGCATGGAACACCTCCTCGGTGTCCATGCTCTGGCAGAGGATTTGGCCGGGAGGGATACGGACAAATTGGGAGGTGTCCCATGGGCCGAAGAGAAGCGCCTTGATGTAGGTGGAGGCACCCTTCATGGTGGACAGGGGCAGGCGGGAACGCTTGGCGGCTTCGGCGGCTTTATCACGGAAGGTCTCTCCCAGCCCCGGCCATTCGATGAGGCAGGCCCGGGTGTAGTTGGCAAGAACCCCCTCTTCCATCTCCATGAGGAGCTTTGCTTTGTCTGATCCGTATTGCTTCTCGTAGTGGGCAAGGCGCATCGTTTGGTTGTCCAGGTAGGGCAGAACCGACCAGGTAAGCCATCCCGGTGAAAACCAGTAGGTGCCGCATTCGCGGCTGTGTTCTTTCTGATGGGCCGCCACGGAGCCTATAAGCAGGGGGATGCAGTCATGGACCCGTGGGAGTACCAACTCACAGCGCTCTGCCCGTATGCCGGTGAGGCCCTGTCCGCAGAGCCCATAGCCCAGAATCAGGTGGGTGAGTGTTGGGTTTGCGCTCTCCACTTCATTTATTTTGGCCTGAAGCTCCTCTTTCAGGAGCTTTGGGGTGTCATGGAGTCCCTGGCGAAGAAAGTGAAGGCTCGGGGCCTTCTCTTTCTGGCTGTCCGCACAAAGCTTTTCCATTTCATATCGCATCACTTCGCAGGCGATCACCGCTCTATTCATCATCCTCCCTCCTCGGGTGACGTTCACCCGGCGCTTCTCTACGCTAAGAATCCGGCCTCTTTGAGGCGATTTTGGACCCCTTCCCCTTTGTCCTGCATGGTGATGACCACCACGGGGGTAAGATTCTCTTTCTCTTCTCTTTTTTCGATGGCGGCTCCGGTATCTGAAATGTAGTAATGGCGGCCGTTTTCTGTCAGGCATCCTTTCACGCGCAGGAGATCCTCTTCCTTTTCAAGGGCATTGAGAAAGGCGTCGATGGGTCCGTTGACACTCTCGACGGTAAAGGCATCGGGTCGGTTGTCCGAGGTGTTGAGGCTGGGCATCATGGCAAACGGATTTTCCATCTCTTTTTTCAGGCGGTCCACATCAAACCGGCAATGGGTGGTGGGAAAGATGATCGCCCGGTTGTTTTTCTCTCGAATATAGGCTGTGGCGGCGTCCACGTCTTTCTGGGGGGCAATATCGATTTTGTTGAGAAGGATATAGTGGGCGTTTGACACCTGGCGTTCGATGGTGGTCAGGTTTTGGGCCAGTTTGAGGCTTTTGATGGCGTCAAAGACGCAGAGGGTGCACATGAGCTCGCACACATCGGCGAGTCCTGCGTTTCGAATCATGGGGCTGATACCTGAGGGGTCGGCCATCCCGGAGGCTTCCACCAGGATCAGGTCAGGGCTGCATTCGACCAGGGCTTTGAGGCCAAGGGCGAAGCTGTCCTTGAGGCAGGCGCAGAAGATGGACCCGCCGTTGACTTCGTAGAGCATGTCATCAGGGATGCCGTGTCCGGAGAGAACGGCTGCATCCACAGGGACCTCGCCAAAGTCGTTTACGAGAACGGCGACTTTTTTGTCCGAAAATTGATGGAGAAGGTACTGCATCAGGGTGGTTTTTCCGCTTCCGAGGAAGCCGGTAAGGACAACGATGGGGGTTTTCATGGCGAGACTCCTTGTTTGCTTGTCGGTTGAAAAATATACCTTTTTCCGTCGGGTTTGGAAACAGGGAAACCCGCCCCCTTTTTTCGGATGGTATCCGGGTGGGGAGCGGGTTCTCTTTATGGATCAGGACGAACTGAGTGTTTATCACCTCACGGGGCGTAGGGTGCGTCTCGTGGGGTGATAAAAAAAACTAAGCGGCGATGCCCATGAGTTCCTTAGCCATTTCCACACACTTGGATGCATCGGCGGCGTAGCCGTCACATCCTGCATCTGCGGCGAACTGGGGGTTCAAGGGGGCGCCGCCTACGAGGACCTTGTATTTGTCCCGCACGCCTTTGGCTTTCAGGAGTTCCACGAACTCGGGGACAATGGACATGCAGGTGGTCATGAGGGTGGAGAGGCCCACGATGTCGGCATTGTTTTCTTCGGCTGCTGCGAAGATTTCTTCTTTGGACTTGTCGCTGCCCAGGTCAATGACGTCGAATCCAGCAGAACGGAGCATCAGGGCCACGATGTTTTTGCCGATGTCGTGGAGGTCGTCTTTTACTGTGGCGATGACCACTTTGCCCAGCTTCTGGTCGGCGTTGCCGGCGGCAAGCATGGCAGGCTCGATGATGGCAACCGCAGAGTCGGCGGCACGACCGGCAAGCATCAGCTCGGGAAGAAAGCAGTCGCCGTTGCTGAAACGCTCACCCATGATATCGAGTCCCGTGCGGATGCCGTAGGTGATGAGGTCAACAGGTTCAACACCGTCAGCAATAGCGGTGGTGGCAATCTCTGTTGCGCCGGCGGCGTTGAGGGAGGTGATGGCATCGCGAAGGTTGTCAAAATGAATCTGAGACATGGTGTACTCCTTGTTATTTCCCCTGATCGGGTGCAATTGTTTTTTTTATATTGGGTCGGAATGGGTTGGATCATTCCGGTAAAGCCTGTGCGCAGGGGGTGAGCTTGATTGGCGTGTTGTCCCCTGTCGCTTTATTTTAAAAACGAACTATTTAATGGGGACACCCATTTCAACGAGTTCTGCTTTCACCTCTTCATACATTTTCTGGTAGAAATCCTTGGGTGTGTTGGTGTCGAGATCGAAGAGCTCGGGGTAGGTCATGCCCAGGTCGGGTGTATCCAGGGTGTGCTCGTATTTCTCGAGGAGCTTGACGACGATGGGGCTTGCCTGAGCCCTTGTGAGCTGGCAGGCCGCGTCGGCCATCTCGGTGTGGAATTTGGGCTCCAGGGGCGTCATGCCATCCATTTTTACGCCAGCAGCGGGGAAGGGGGTGCCTGTGGTGACCCCTGAGGTGACGCCGGTGAGGATGTAGGCCGCAGACTGATAGAAGTATTCTTTGGTCCCGGCACCGGCGGCGGAGTATCCGGAGTTGTAGGTGGCCAGGTAGATGTTACGGGAGATGGCCTGTGAACCGAGCCCGAGGCCCCAGAGGAGCTGGCGTGTGGTGGAGATGGCCCCTTTAAGGGTGACAGGGAAGTTCAGGAAGTAGGTGGCACCCAGCATGCAGGACATCATGGCGTAGGCTGTGACGCCGACGGCGATGCCTTCGGGGCCGCCGCAGTAGCCGCCTAATAGGGTACTGGCTTCCCCGGCGATGTTGCCGCCGATTTCCTGGAGGAAACACATTTTGTTCAGGGTGTCCATTTTGAGCTTGTACTCGGGGTAGAAGGCGCAGAGCCATCCGTCGGAGGTGCGGGTGCCGCAGTTGGGGTGGCTGGCCGCAATGGTGCTGACGGGGCCGCCGGAGGCGGGAACCACGTTGAAGACAGGGAAGCCGGGACGTCCAGCGTTCTCAGTGGCCTTTCTGGCCATTTTCATGTTGTGGATACAGGCCATGACTTCCGAGGGGTGAAAGGGCACGTCGGAGTTGCTCTCGGGATCGTTCATCAGGGTCGGGACGGCCATGGAATCGGCGCGGTCGATGCGGGCGTAGCCTTCCACCAGCTTGAGGAAGAGCTCATCGGTGCTGGTGTAGATACCGGAACCGATATGGCACCAGGGACGAGAGTTCTCGTCGGGCTTGCGGCAGCGCCATTCTCTGCGGCTCTCTTTCTCACCGCCGATGCAACGGGGACGGGCCGAATCACCGATAGCGTAAAGAATCTCTTCTTTGGTGAACTTAACCACGCGCCCGGTGTCCTGGCAATACATGCCGGTATTAATGAAGAACTCAAGGGCAGCTTCAAAGACACGATCAGCCAGATCGTCATCGGACGAGACGGGATCAGCCGGATTGTATTTAATGTTGTGTTTCTGAACCACTTGCATGATCCCGGGGAAAACAACATTAATATCGAAGTCGGTCTCGTTCATTTCTTCGCCGTTAAGGCATCTTCTGTAGATGTCGATGATTTTCATGCGCCGGTCTCCTACCAAAGAGAGTGTTGTGTATTTGCAGGCAACGGACGGACCGCCTGTTTTGTGACGGCAGTGAACCACTTTCACTGTCGCCTGGTCGCCGTTGATTGTTTTCAGCCAAATTGTCCGGTAAAAGGTGCCGCGAATACCTTGTGTCCGCAACGGTGAGTGCGCCAGGTTTGTGCCTGGATTTCAACTCAGTTTTTTTACCGAAAGATATTATGTATTATTTTATGAACTATTTTATAAAATAATACAGCCTGGTTTGTCAAGGATTTTGCTAAAGTAAATTAGAATTATTTTTTATCTACCTGCAAAAGAGCATTATTTTTTAGTACTCGATATTTTAACATTTTTTATATGCCTAATGAGGATAAATAAAACTGTGGCTCTGGCTTAAATTTGACCTGGTCGCAAGTTATTTTCCCTCGTTGATTCTTCCTCGACGCGTCTCCTTTTGAGGGCAATGTGGCCAGGTGCGAGCCGCATTGCCCCTTGAGAGACTGCGTCGGGTTTATTCTTCGCTTAGTTTGCTTTCCAAAAAGGCGGTGACTGCCTTTTCCCTTTCGGCAGAAAGTAGGCTCTCCGGCGCGTCGGCAAGTATTTTTTGCCATCGCTCACGGGCCAGTATTCTGAAATCCTTGGACCCTGCGTCAGCCCAGTTTTGATACGCTTCCTGGGTGGAGACGGTGGGGCGCCAGGGGTTTCTGAAGTTCATGACCGTGGTGGGCTCCATGAAGTAGGTGCCACGGGGGCCGGCATGGGTGATTTCTGAGACGGTGGTGTCTTTGTCCCAGTCCCTCATGCCATCAAGCAGGCGCAACACGCGGGAGAAGGCCTCCTCGCCGAGCATGATTTTTTCAAAGGAGGTGGAGTTCAGGGAGTCCAGGGATCCGAAGCAGCCATGGATCCAGTGGGCACCGGCCATGACGGCGTGGATGAGGGTCTGCATGGTCTCCATGCCGGCCTGGGCGTCCACCACCTTGGCGTCGGTGATACCGGCCATGATACGGACGGGGATTTTGTATCGTTCCACGGCCATCTGGATGCTGAGGCCGTTGATCATGTTGGCTTCAGGCGATCCGTTGGCGTAAAGTCCGGACTTCATGTCCGGACGGCAGGATGCAGGACCCAGGATGTAGGGGGTGCCGGGGTTGACGAGCTGGAGCAAGACGTTGCCTGCCAGCATTTCGGCATTTTGCATGACCGCCGCACCCATCATGCTCATGGGGGAGGAGATACCGCTCATGGCGCAGGTCAGCGTACAAATCGCCTGTTTTTTCTTGGCGTGTTCAATCATGGTCTGCAAAGGAAAGGCGGCATAGGTCAGGGGGCTGACCGGGTTGATGCTCGCAAACATACAGGTATGGTTATCGAGGTACCCTTTTTCACCCTTGGCAATTTCAAAGAGTTCGAAGTATTCCTGGACCTCTTCGGTGGTCCCGACAAAGCTTCGAAGGGGCTTGTCGGTGTGGCGGACCATCTCGCGGAAGACATGAAGATGGGCCTTTTTTTCAGGGATGTCTGTGGGCTCGACGGGCCATCCGCCACCAATGTCACAGATGTCACTGGACTGGATCAGGGTGAAGAAGTTTTTCATGTCTTCCATGGTGCAGTCGCGGTCGCCGGTTTCTATGTCGTTGATTCGAACGGCGCCAAAGCTGGGGTCGGTGTGGGGGCGGCTCTGACCTTCACCCACCAGAAAAGATTGTTCTTCATTGCGGCCGTGGAACATGAAGGAGCTGGGCGCTAACTCAATGGTCTTTTCAAGGATGGCACGGGGAATTTTGATGCGCCATCCGTCTACCTCGCACCCACCATCTTTCATGATCTGACGGGCGGTTTCATCTTCAAAATCCACGCCGCAGGTTTCAAGAACCTCCACGGTGGCTTCATGGATTTCGTCGAGCATCTTATCGTCCGCAAGTCTGAATCTGTTGGATTTCAGCATCTAAAAACAACCTCCTCAAGTTATGTGTGGGCCATCGAATGTTGACCGGGACCACGTACTGATGAATGTCTTTTTTTCATAAAAGTTCGATTTCGGAGCCGGGTGACAAAAAGGCCGGCCTCATAGGCAATCGCTTATTTTTTTTGTCTTCCCGATGTCTCCCTGGGGGTGTTCCCGGCGGCATGTAAGCGGGGGTTTTAGAAAGTTTCGAAGTTCTACTATAAAATCGAATTCCCTCTTTCTGGGGCCTGCCCTCAGCGGGGAGGATCTCTCCTCCTCGGGGTGGCTTAACAGGGGTTGAAAATGGTTTGATTTCCCCTGATTACCTTGAATGGCAGGCTTTTATGCCTCCGGGCTGTCCGACGCGTTGCTTTGTGCTTGTGAGCGCTTCGGAGATCCCTCAATGTCTTAACTTTATAATGAGCAACATTCATGCCAGATTTTTGACTGACGGAGATCGGTCTTCTGAAGAAAAAGACGGGACCCCGTTTTATCCGTGAGGAGGCTAATCCTCTGCGAAGATCATGCGGTTCATGTATTCGGAGCTGAAGGATTTGTGGGCGGACAGTTCAATGTGCCGCGTGTGGTGGCGAATGGTGTCTGCCGTTTCGATCCCCTTTTTTTCTGTGGCATAACGAAGGGCACCGAAGGAGGCGGCATTGCCCAGGACAGAAATTTTGTTCAGGAGCCCGTGGGGAATCATGCCGATGCGCGTAGCGCTTTCCGGGTGTATGGCAGAACCAAAGCCTCCGGCAAGGTACAGGGTGTCGATGTCATCGCAGGTGACCCCTGCTTCCTGCATGAGAATTTCGATGCCGGCACGGAGAGCGGCCTTGGCCAGCTGGACTTCCCGGATATCCTTTTGGGTAAGGAAGACCCGCGGGGTGAGGTTGAACCGGATTTGATTTTTTTCTCCTTCGATGGAGTCTGCGAGGGTTCCGCGTGACTGAAGACGCCCGGTGGCATCCATGGCCTCTTCATCCAGGAGCAGGGCAATGGCATCGATGACGCCAGAACCGCAGAGCCCGGTGCTTGGACGATCGTCAATCACCGTGAGCCCAAATCCTTCATCAGTCTGGAAGACGGAGTCGATGGCACCGGGCTGGCCCGGCATACCACAGCTGAGGTTGGCCCCTTCAAAGCAGGGACCGGCGGCCGCTGAGCAGGCATAGCAGGTCCCGTTTGCGTAGAGAACGGTCTCAGCGTTGGTGCCGATGTCGGCCATGAGAAAGTTTTTGTCTTTGCCAACGGCACCCGTGGCCAGAAGGGAGGCGACGATGTCCGCCCCGATATATGCGGAAACTCCGGGGAGCAGCAAGGCTCGGCTATCGGAGAGAATACCCAGGTCGCGGGCAGGCATCTGCATGGCGCTCAAGGTGGCCGGAATAAAGGGGGCCTTGCTGATGAACTCAGGGTCTATGCCGCACAGGAGGTGCATCATGGTGGTGTTGCCGGCCAGGGCGATCAGGCTGACGTCATTGACGTCGCAGCGGGTGAGAAGGCCTGCCAGCATGGAGTTCAGCTGATCGATAATGGCAGAATTCAGCGCGTCGGTGCTGTGTTCCATGCAGTATTGGATGCGGGTCATGACATCGGCACCGAAAGGCGCCTGGGCATTGTGGGAACCGCTGACGGCCAGGGTTTTACCTGTGGTCAGGTCCACGATCATGCCGGCGACGGTGGTGGTTCCGATGTCCACGATCAACCCCAGGTGGTCTGCTTTATCGCTGTAGCCCACAAGGGTCTCATTGGAGAGGAGAGCGTACCCTGAAAAGGACTGGCGACGAAGGAAATCAGGGAGTTTCCGAAGTTGGTCGAGGGAGAGGGCGTTCTCGGTTGCGCCGACGCTCTTCATCAGGCGGTCAATGTCCGGTTCCTGGTCGAGGATCGCAGGGGCAGGTGCCTGGAAAAATTTTTTGGTCAGGGCGGGTTCCAGGGTATATTCCGAGGTGCGGAACCGGGTCAGGACCTTGAGGTCCTGCCTGTCTGCGATGGTGATGTTCATGCCTTCTGAGGGCCATGTATAACAAGCGAGGCGTACTCCGGCCTCAAGTTCCATGGGGGTCAGGTGGCTTTTTTCCTCGTCGGAGGGGGTCGTCTCGCATAAAATTCGGCATTTTCCGCATTTACCGATGCCGCAGGGCGCCACGATGAGCCGGGCTTCGCGAAGCGAACCGACAATGGGTTTGTCTTTGGGGACGACAAGGGAACTCTTTTTTTGGTCGTGGGTGACGGTGATGGTAACAGTCATGGGTATGTTCCTGCGGTGGACGAATGAAAATTGTGGGATTCTCGGTCTGGAGTGGCCTCTATCGAGGTGAGGACAAGGCGGTGGAGAATGCCCGTTATTTTAAGGGGGGATAGGTCAAAGAGGGAGGTTTACGATCGGTTGTGTCCTTCTATCAATCCACCCGGTTGGTCTGTGGTGAAGCCATCAGAGAAGGCAGTGGGAAACGCTGCAGGCGATTCCCACTGCCGGGTTCTCTTACTTTTTCATGGCGGCGTTGATTTCAGCCGTCAGGGTCTCGCTGGTGGGGATCAGGGAGACGTGTTTGAGTTCACCATGGACGAGCATGGCTGGCGCATTGGCGAGGCCAATTTTATTCATGAAGCTGACGTTTTCGGGGTACATGATGGAGCGTTCCACCACCTTCACCTTGTCACCGAAGGGGGCGGCCGCGTCATTGGCGGAGGCCACCATGTAGCCGCAGGCGGCGCAGGTCTGAGAGTCGATGGTCACAACCTCGATGAGGACATGGTCCAGGCTGTCATAATCGGGCAGTTCGATTTCAGGGAGCTCATCTTTTTTTACATAGGTCTCGAGGGCTTTTCGGACGGCCTCTTTGTTGTGGACGGCCATGCTGACACCCACAATGTTTTCCGGGGGAACGCCAAAGGGCATGTCGCAGCCGGGGGCGAGGATGAAGTTTTTCTGACCCAGGGCATCCATTAACTCGATGGCTGCCTGCTGGTTGTCCTGCTGGGTGCCGAAAAGCATGGTGATGGTGAGCTGAAGGTTGCCGGAAATGAGGATATTGTGTTCATCGGTGACTTTTTTGGCGGCCACGATGTCCACGTTTTCATCAATGGCGATGGCGTCCGGAAGGGTCTTGCACATGCCGGGGATGTTTTTGGTGGCATCGCCGCAGACAAAGAAGGTGGAGGGCACGTTTTGTGCGCGCACTTTATCAAAGAAGGCAGAGAAGGGCTCAGAGAGAAACTGGTCAAAGGAGACAGGGGAGATCTGGGAGACGAGGGGGTCAACGGCGCCGATGACGTCGCACCCTGCTTCAACCAGAAAGCCTGCATATTCACTGACCACCTCTTCACAGTAATTAATCAGCTCTTTTACTTTTTCAGGCTGGTCGTACATGTCCATGAAAATATTGGTACCACGAAGGTGCGAGGCCAGGGTGAAGGGGCCGCAAACCAATCCGTACAGGGCAATGTTGGGCTTGGCTTCTTTCAGCCGCCTTGTGGCTTCCAGGATAATGGGAATGCGTCCATCTTCCCGGGTCAGGTGCTGCGTGGGGATGGTGAAGTCGCTGGCAAGGGGGTGTGTGTAAACGGTGGGTGGGGTATTGGGATACCATTTGAGGTCACACCCTAAGATTTCAGCCTCAACCTGCAGGTCGAACATGACGGGCAGTCCGTCGGGATCGTATTGTGCATCGGCTTCCAACAGGCACTCCACGAGTTTATCGACATCTTTAAAAATTTCATCCGCAGCATACCCCTTGAGGTTTGCGATCTGGGCTCCAGTATAGGGGACCCAAGGTGTGCGGGGAACTTCTTCATGGTTGAGTGCTTTTAAGATGAGAGACTTACCGTTCATTATAGACCTCCTGAAATCTAAGCGTCATGGCTTATAATTGTCATGTTGAGCCCCGATGAAAACAGGGCTGATGAAAATGTTCCTTCGGGGCTTTTAATTACTTTATGAGTCTTTTTTATTATGCCGTCAAGCGCTTTTATAAAAAAAATTCAATGAAATGTTAAAACATATTTTATAAAATATTTTACGCAAATCTTGAGAGGGGTTGGGTGCCATTCTCGCTGTGGGGCAGAGGGGCAAAAATGACTAAATGACTTGTAGAAATCCTCGAAAAACCAGCCGTTTTGAGAGGTGTTCTTGTTGAGGTAAGTGGGTAGGCGTTCCGACGATCCTCCCGGTGGTGGCTGCGGGGGGGCAAGGGGCGGGTGGCCGGCTTGTTGGACGATTGCGAATTGTTCGCATAATTACCATTTCGATGTTTCATGAAAAAATCATCTCTACGTTCTGGTTTGTGCCTGTCTTCTTTGCAAGGTACGGGAGTGGACGGTTTGTGACGCTCGGGGACGCCCCTGACGTGCTCGGACCGCAAGGTCGTTTTCCGCAGGCTTATTGCGTTTCAAAAGAGTTTATATACAAAAAGCATACCGAGATGGCCCCTTCGCCTGCGATTAAGCATCAATACATGAGCTATGTGGGAAAAACTACAGCAAATTTTATAATATGGGATCAATCTTAACTTATACCATTTAAATATGTGTGGCGGATAGGTCTTGTGTTATGATGTTCCCGCTTTGGTTACGACGGGGGTTGATTGAAAAGGACCGCTGAAAATAAATGGGCCGCGAAGCGGGTAACCACTGTTTCGCTTCCTGATTTCCGCAGTATCGTAAAATAGATGTTTGGGTCTTATTCTGTATATCTCTTGATTTACAAGGCATTTGGTCCGATGCCCCAGGCTTCGATCAAAATGTTTTAACGAAAGTTTAAAAAAATCTTTAAAAAGATTTTATAAAATCATTGACAATGTGCTCTGGGATTGGCAAATTTACTTCCATACCAATGGGAAATTTCTGACTTCAAATATAGAGAGCGATTTAGCTACGGAGATTTTTTTACAATGGAATTCATTAAAAAAGCAGAGCTCAGCTTCGAAGACGTGAGCGATCAGAAGCGTGTGATCGTCGAAGGCATCCTCAAGGACATTGAAACTCGTGGGGAAGAGGCCGTTCGTGACCTGGCCAAAAAATTTGACAACTGGGAAGGGGATTTCGTCCTTTCTGAAGAAAAAAAACAGGCCCTGATCGATCAGGTTCCTCAGAGTGTCAAGGATGACCTCCAGTTTGCCTTCGACCAGGTGTCTGGTTTCGCCAAGGCTCAGCGTGAGAGCATCGTTGAATTTGAAAAAGAGACCATTAAAGGCGTGCGTCTCGGTCAGAAAGTCCTCCCCATGGAAGTGGCTGGCTGCTACGTTCCCGGCGGTCGTTTTGCCCACGCCTGTTCAGCCATCATGAGTGTGGCCACTGCCAAGGCAGCCGGTGTTAAAACCGTCATTGCCTGCTCCCCTCCCCGTGGCGACAGCATCGCACCTGCCGTGGTTTACGCCATGCATATTGCCGGCGCTGATATTATCATCGAAATGGGCGGCGTCCAGGCGATTGCTACCATGGCTTACGGTCTCTTTACCGGCAAGCCCGCCAACATCCTTGTTGGCCCTGGTAACGCCTATGTTGCCGAAGCCAAGGCGATCCTCGCCGGTACCGGCCGCTGTGCCATTGACGTGTTTGCCGGCCCCACAGAGTCTTCTGTGATTGCCGACAAGACAGCTGATGCCATGACCGTTGCTGTCGACCTCGTTTCTCAGGCAGAACATGGTCTTGATTCTCCTGTATGGCTCCACACCGATTGCCGCGAGCTGGCCGAGAAAGTCAACGAGCTGATGCCCAAGGTGATTGCTGACATGCCCGACCCCGAAACTCCCGCCACTTCCTGGAGGGATTTCGGAGAGATCGTTCTCTGTGAAAACCGTGAAGAACTGGTGAAGGTGAGTGATGAGTACTCATCTGAGCATGTCCAGGTGATGGCTGAAGATCTGGATTGGTGGGTGAATAATCTTTCCAATTACGGTTCACTTTTCCTTGGCGAGGGCAGCACCGTACCCCAGGGTGACAAGTGCTCCGGTACCAACCATATCCTCCCTACCAAGAAAGCCGGTTACACCTCTGGTGGCCTGAACGTTCATAAGTTCCTCAAGATCATGACTTACCAGGAGATCACACCCGAAGCCAACCGTGTGATCAGTGGCGCCGCATCCCGTCTTTCCCGCGTGGAAGGCATGGAAGGTCACGCCCGCGCCTGTGATTGGCGTCTGCGTAAGTTCTATCCTGGCGAAGAGTGGGATTTCGAAGTGTACAATCAGACCAAGTACTAGGGTCTGCTCGGCGTTTATTGCCGAAGGTTGATTGTATGGGGTGGGGAGCGATGTGTTGCTCCTCACTCCTGATTTTGTGATATTCAGGAGGTCGCATGGGAAACGCATCTGTTAAACGGTTTACCAAGGAATTTACTCAGCAGGAAGCCATCAGTGAAGAGTCCATTGAGCGCGCGGTTGAAATTATGCGCACCGGAAAACTTCACCGTTACAATGTCAGTGCCGGTGAGAAGGGCGAAGCCGCTCTTCTTGAAGAGGAGTTTGCCGCCTACATGGGCGCAAAGTATTGTCTCTCCTGCGCGTCATGCGGCATGGCCATGTACCTTGCGTTGAAAAGTGTCGGGGTTGAGCCCGGTGATAAAATTCTCTGCAATGCGTATACGCTGGCCCCGGTTCCCGGTGCCATCCATAACGCAGGTGCTGAAATTGTTCTGGTTGAGATCACCGATGATTACACCATTGACTTGGAAGACCTCGATAAAAAAGCTGCAGACCCTGATGTGAAATGGTTCCTTATTTCTCACATGCGTGGCCATTTGACCGATATGGATCGTTTGATGGCTATCTGTGAAAAGCATGGGCTGGTTTTGATTGAAGATTGCGCTCACACCATGGGTGCTACCTGGGACGGAAAGAAGTCCGGTTCCTATGGCAACGTGGGCTGCTTCAGCACACAGACTTATAAACATATGAACTCAGGTGAAGGTGGATTGCTTACTACCGACGACCCCGAGGTCATTGCTCGTGCCATTATCCATTCCGGTTCCTACATGCTCTACGAAGGGCATACGTCAAGGCCCGGTATGGAGGTGTTTGAAAATATCAAAAAGCTTACCCCCAACTACTCCAGCCGCATGGACAACCTCCGCGCTTCATTGCTTCGATTTCAGCTTCGCAATTTGGACAACCAGTGCAAACGCTGGAACGAGCGTTACCGTGTCCTGGAAGCCGGGTTCAACACGATCCCCGGCATCACCTGTCCCAAGCGTCCTGAAAAAGAAGTTTTTGTGGGCAGTTCCATTCAGTTCTCCCTTGTGGGACAGGATGAAACCACCATCCGCAAATTTCTTGCAGCGGCCCTTGAACGTGGTGTGGAGTTGAAATGGTTTGGGAATTCCGAACCTGTTGGATTTACCAGCGCCTACGGCAGCTGGCAATACTTCGACAATCTTCCGGAACTCAAAGAGACCAACCGCATTCTCGCAGTGATGTGTGATATGCGCGTTCCCCTGACCTTTGATTTGGATGACTGTCGGCTGATTACAGAAATTGTTGGCCAGGTTGCCAAAGACGTTCTTTCTTAGATCAGCAAAAAGGGACAGAGAGGGGCTCTCCCCCCTTCGCCTCTCCTGTCCCGGCCTTTTTTTGTTTGTACCGAATAATTTGAGTTTTTTTGGGGGGGCGGGGTTTTAGGGAATCCCGATTGATTTTTTTTATAGGGTGAGGCGAGGTCCTGTTTTTTGAGAAAATACTGAAGGTGTTCGGAAGTTTCATGCCGCACTTTCAGCTCCTCGCGAATGAATTAGGGTACGATCTGAATCATGGCGTCAGAGGGTTCTACGGGAAGAGAACTTCTGATTGATGACAATGGATACGGCGTAAATCTATTGAAGATTGCTTCCGTCATGCGACTGCATTCTTGACGGTTGCCTGGCTTTAAATTGGGGCCAGAGGTTGCATGAAAAGTTACCAGGTTTAATCCTTAAAAGGATGAGCCTCTGAGGTGGTCTGAGTATATTTTGACTTTCGTTCAGAGATTTGCAGGGCAGTTCATGTGTCACCGCATCATGGATTGGCTTGTTTGGAGGTCTCGTGAAAGGAAGGATGATCATTTTCAGAATAGGTATGTCAGTTTTGTTTGCGGGGGTGGCCCGTATTCAAATATGTCCTCTATAAACAGGGGGCCCGTTTCCTTCGGGGCGGTTCAGGATGTGGGTTATTTGAAGGTGCTAAATGTTGACATTTAACACGTATAACTTTTGTTCTGGCGCTCAACAAGGATGATGGAACTTGTTGCAACAACGACGTTAGGAGGAAGAGATGTTCAGGAAACTTTGTATTACCGCCATCGCA